>NZ_CP102279.1:485000-1160826 GCF_025150245.1 Dorea formicigenerans | reverse complement strand
TTCTTTACAAACGCGGAAATTGCATTTGAACTTTTAGTCTGATACAAATTTTCTCTTTTAGAACATAATTTTGCAAAACAAGTCCATATATTTACACCTTTTATATTATTCATTGCTCTTAGGCAAAAATCTGCATCCTCATACTCTAACATCTGAGCATCAAACCCACCTAAATCATGCCAAATTTCTTTTTCAAACATCATGCATGCAGATGTAACAATTCCAGTTCTTCTCACATGAAGTAACATAGCCTCATAACCAATTTCTCTAATAGAATCATGACCACACAAATAGTATAATTTATCTGGATAATCATCTTTTAATGCAATCCCCGCATATGCAATTCTATCATCCTCATAAAGTATCTTCGGTCCAACTACTGCTACATCCTTTTTCATAGAATACATAACCATTTCTTGAAGCCAATATTTATTTATCGGATAAACATCTGTATCCAAAAGTACAATATGTTCTCCAGAAGCTTCTGAAATAGCCTGATTCCACTTTTGAGCATTATTATGTTCAATTGTTCTATCTATTTTCACATGAATAAGAGGAACTCCTTTATATTCCGCGTCACTTAATGGCTTTTCTGTACAATACACTACCTCGTATCGTGGATAATCTGTTTGTTCTACAATTTTCTCAATTACTCTTTTCACTCTTTTCTCGCTAAAATTACCATGTAATACAATCGAAATAAAAGGAGACTTAGCCATTTCATAACGTATGCGATATAACGTTTGGAAACTCTTTGTATTACTGATTTTGCCTTTTTCACCACTACGCTCTAATTGCGCCTGTACTGCTCTAAATGCTGAATCTACTGCATATGATTTCACTTCCAAATTCATGGAAACAGAATTCTCATGAATTCTCCAATAATATAACACCTTTGGAATATGCACTATTTTTTTTGCTTTTTCCGTCATACGCAAGACCATATCGTGATCCTGACTCCCATCAAATTCATGTCTATAAAAGACTGGTTCAGATTCCAGCAATTGCTTACTAAAAACTGTTAGATGACAAATATAATTATGAGATCTTAAATCATATTTACTAAATCCAGGTTTTAAATTAAAATAATACGGATTATCAATACTATATATATTCTTTCTGAATTTCACTTCATCTGTATAAATAAAATCTGCACCTTTTGCCTCGATTACTTTTGACACTTCATACAAAGCTGACGGATGAAGTAAGTCATCATGATCTAAAAGTGCATAATAATTTCCCGTTGCAAGTTTTATACATTCATTTGTATTATCCGAAATTCCTTCATTCTTTTCTAACGCATGATACTGAATTCTATCATCATTAGACATCTTTTTTTTGCAGAATTCACCTACATAAGAATGTTCTTTATCACTTCCATCTGCCAAGCATAATTCCCAGTTAGCATATGTTTGATTTTCCACAGATTCTATTAATTCAATCAAAAATTTTTTAGGCGTATTGTATAATGGTGTAATAATACTAAATTTTATTTCTTTATTAAAATTCACACTTCTTTGCTTATTTAATTCTTGCTCATCGAGTATATGTAGCTCATCCATTAACTCCTTAGATGGACATTTATGATATCTCCGATTTTCCCAATTCTTTTTTACTGAATAGACACCATAGTTCTTTAACAAATGTAAATCAAAGCGACGAGCACCGATTTGTTCTTTTATATATTTTTTTACTGACATTTTCATATCCCTACTTTTTATATTTTTTATACTCCAACCAAACTCTACTATAACATACGTGTACATATAAAATTCAAAAAGACTTGCCATAGTGCAAAACAACCCGATGTTGTCATTACGACCATTTGGTAATTTTCTACTTTTACATTACATCTTATTTTATTATTCTGAAAACACAAATAAATTAAGAAAATAAATGGTAGATAATACCTTGCTTGTACTCCTGCAATCACCATATTCCCCACTTCTGTATATGAAAGATATAATGCTGTCCAAATAAATGCAAGTACGATTGCAATACAAAAAAGTATCGAAATTCGATGTTTACTTTTAATATCTCTAACATCTTTATTTTTGTAATTATCTGTTAATGCAACTCCAAAAACTAATAAAGCAAATAAGATAGGTTGCGTCACTGCGCCTACATATCCCATAATTCCAAAAATAGATCTACCTATTACATAATCAACTAAGCTATTCCATATATTTCTAACCAAAACAACTGCATAAGCTACTGGTTGTCCTAATACATAAGACATTTGTCCGCTTATACTAGTATTCCCACCTCGCGAATCACCTGCCACTTCATTTCCTCCACTCGGGAACAACACTGGTAATGCAAAACTTGCTATTAAAAGTAACATTGATGCTATTATAAGCCCCCTAAAAACATAGCACTCTTTCTTTGAATTATACTTTTCTTTTGGTACAATCCAAGCAAGTAATACTAACGGAGCATAAACTGCTTTAGGTAAGCACCCTATAACCATACATAATATATATATTACTTGCCATTTTCTGTTAAACTTGGTTTCCGTTAGCAGCATCTTTAATAATACACTAATTCCAATAGTAATAAATACAGTAACCGTCACGTCATAAGTGTATGTTGTACAAATAAACAAAGAAACTGGAGCAATCGCAATAACTGCAAACACTCTTTTTCCACACGGTAATAGATACATTGCTATAGACATACCTATCGCATATAAAAGCAAATTTCCCATTTTTCCCATAAGCCAACAAATATAAAACGGCAAATGTAATAATAGTCCTATTTTCAAAAAAAATGTCTGAAAAATATACCCAACACTCGCTATGCTCCAATATCCACTGCCAACATTCTCTGTAGGCATTTTTCCCAAACTAATCATACTATGAATTTCTTCTAAATGTTCTTCATAGCTTGACATTGGATGCCAATTTAACCAGTCTGCATTTCCTACTACATTATCTATCGCAGCATTCGAGATAAGTTGCGCTTTTTTTATTCCTAATTGAAATGCATTCATAAAATGTATCTGTTCATCCATCCCTGTACATGTCACAGGTTGCAGTACCAATATGCAACCTGACAACATTAAAATTGTCATAAGTAATGCAATCTCTGGATATCTAGCATTTTCATTCCTAAAAAATATCATATATGTAATAAAAAAAACAACCATTATTAAAAAAATTGTTAAAAATATATTCCATTGGAAACCGTTATATATTTCAAAATCCGATACTTCCATAATCGTTCCGATATTTTCAAAATCTATTTCTATTTTACTCACTTTTGAATGTATATTAACAATAGAATGTGCCAGTGTCGTATTATAATAGTCGATTTTCTCCTGTACTTCTTCATTTCCATACAAATTCTCTGCATATATCCTCACTTTTGCTTCTGTATTTTGCAAAGTAGTATATGCATATTTTAACTTTGATATATATTCTTTTTCAGGAAACGAAATTATAATTTTAGATTGATCAGCACTTATGCGGTATACGGCATTGCCTTGATTCACTTCAATATTATTATCTAGTTGAAAATTTTTTTCACTAATTTTTTTCACAGAATGATTATTTCCTTCACGGATATACTGTATTCCTGAATACCCACCAGAGCACATACAGCCCAGTATTATTGCTAAAACAATACACAAGCCCCATTTTTTTATGCTCTTTTTATTTACATAGCATTTCCATCTCTTCTTCATCTAGCTACCTTTCTCTATTAACAATTCCTAATCGTTGATATTTAACTTCATAATTTTAAAGCCTAATATTCATTTTTCTTTTTTACATCTTCCTGCTTTTCAAATAAAGCTAATTCCTGTGTCAATTGTTTTATTCTAATAGAAGTTCTTGAAACTGATATCGTCAACACAAAAATTATTATTAATGAAAAGCAAAAACCTAAGAAAAACAACATATTAACAGGATTAACAATTCCTAATTTTTGTGCTATCCAATCAATTAAACTCGGAAAACAATCTAATATTAATACTCCTATACCGACAAGCAGCCACGCCAACGCATATCTAAGTTCTAATCTTTTTTTTCTAATCATATTTACGATTACTACTAAGGCAACAATAATAAATACTGCTATAATAATCTGAAGTCGTACGCTCATTTTTACACCTCTAATACTTTCTAATCCGTTCTATTAATATCGCCAAAGTTACTTTAATCATATAATATACAGATTTTTTCATAGAGATTGAAGAAACTCCACCTTCTCGCTCTTTCATAACAACTGGAATTTCTTCCACTCTCATGTTTCTTCGTATTACAGCAACAACACTTTCTGGTTCTGGATAATCCCTTGGATAATCAAATGCAAAAAGTGATATTACATTTTTTCCAACCATTCTTAATCCAGATGTCGGATCTGTTATTTCTACTCGTGTAAGAAATTTTATCAACTTCGAAAAGAAAATAATTCCAATTCTTCTTAATTTAGACGATTGAAATCCTTCACATTCAATAAATCTAGACCCAATTACCATATCCAAATTATGTTCTATTAAATAATCTGCCATTTTATTTAAGAACTCCGGATCATGTTGTCCATCTCCGTCTACTTGAACTGCCACATCATAAGAATGCTCCAATGCATATTTATATCCCGTTTGAACAGCTCCTCCAATTCCAAGATTAATCGGAAGATTTACTATATTATATTTTTTTTCCTCACATATTTGCCTTGTCCTATCTGTTGAACAATCATTAATAATCACATAATCAAAATCTTTTGCATCTTTTTGAATTGCAGTAACTGTCTTAACAATATTGCTTTCTTCATTGTATGCTGGAATAATAATTAATTTCTTCATTTATTTTTTCTTCAGCTTATCGACATTTAACTGGTTCGATTGCTGTCCTTTCGAATATTGTTTTAATAAAAGTCTCGCAAACATCTTTGGCCAAAATTTGCAAAACATCTCATATTCTTCTTTCGTACGTTTATTATCACCTATAGCTGCTGTAGTTTCTGAATCTTCATGTATTCTATGTCCCATTACAGGTCGAGAAATATATATAAATTCTCCATTCAATTTTGAAATTTTTTCCCAGGCTTCCCAATCTTCGCATGCGCGGTAATGATTTTCAAATATTACATCAGGTAAATTATGGGTAGTAAAAGTAACTGAAGGACAACATATTGGTGATCCTAAAGATAATATTCTTCGTCTAACCCATTTCGATTTTTGTAATATTTTAATTCGAAGCGGTAATAACATCAAACGCTTAATTTTCAGTAATCGATTCTTATATACTTTACAGCCATTTCTAATTTCATAATAGTCGCCAAATATAATTAATGGATGGGACGCTTTTTCAGCCTCTTTTAGTACAGTAGATAAATAATTCGTTTCATAAAAATCATCTTGATGTGCTATCGTAATATATTCACTATGATATTTTTCTAAAGCACATTTATATCCAAAATTCCAATCCTGTGTAATTCCACCTTGTCCCTCATTTACATAATAATCTATTTCATACTTATTAGCCATATTATGTATATATGGATTAGGTGTAGATGTAACAATAATAATATTACTCTTTTTCGTTTGTCTTATCAATGAATTTATACATTCCTCTAAATACGGGCTTTCCTTATATGCGCAAATTACAAATACATGCTTCATATTCCATACAATTAGTTAATTATTCGCTAACTAAAACTCCTCTCCTATAGTTTATACATTGGGCTAATATATTTTTCAACTAAATCTATTCCATATTCACTACTTGCAGCCCAGCCTGCTTTATTAGGATTTTCCTTTATTCCAAGCCACTCTACATATGGCGCACTCCCCCTATTCACATATCCAAAGCGCACATCTACACAATCATGATTCAAAGAATCTTTAGATGCGTATGCTTTCAAATGTTGTACCTGAGCACGTATTCCCTCTCTAATATTAGCAAAACTGTTTCCATGTACACCATTTCCAGTTGCCCCTAATCCGGCAAAATTAAACTGCTCTATCTGAACATCTCCTCCAAATTGTAAATAACCTGTCTCTTTCATGGCTTGTCCAAATACTACTTCAGGTTTTATATTTTCATCTGTAGCTTCTTCATATATTATTTCACAAAATTCTCTAATTGTAGTCGCTCCACCATATTGTGAATAATATGCAGGATATATTCTGCCACTCTTTAAATACATTTTTTCCAGTTTGTCCACAACAGTATTTTTAGTAGATCCCAATCTACTAGTTCCCATAATTGTCGTCACACCACTGTAACGTAAAGAGCCTCCAGAACGGAAATAATACATTGTGTCATCAATAACTCTCCAACCTTCTACTAATGCTCCAGATTCATCCAGATAATACGTTCCTTCTGTTAATTTTAACCAGCCTGTCTGCATCACTCCTTCTGCATCCACATAGTACCATGTATCATATGGTTTTACCCAGCAGCTTCTTTTCAGCCAGCCATTCTGATCAAAAAAGTACCACTTTCCATCTATCTTTTCCCAGTTTGACCTTGTATAACTTCCATCTGCATGACGATACCATTTCTCATTTCCTACTTTTATCCACTGAGCCTGATTTTTCGTTTTTCCTTCTATCCATATTCCATCTTTGTCTACATAGCTGTCACCAATCCATGTATCTCTTGCCATGGAACCTCCGGATTTAAAGTAATAGCATTTCCCGTCTATCCATCTCCAGCCTTCTACTAATGCCCCTGACTCATCTAGATAATATGTTACATCTGTAAATCTCAGCCACCCCGTCTGCATCACCCCGTCGGAATCCACATAATACCATGTATCATATGGCTTTACCCAGCAGCTTCTCTTTAGCCAGCCATTCTGATCAAAAAAGTACCACTTTCCATCTATCTTTTCCCAGTTTGACCTCGTATAACTTCCATCTGCATGACGATACCATTTCTCATTTCCTACTTGTACCCATTCATTTTCTTTTACTTTGCCTTTTATCCATACTCCATCTTTATCTACATAGCTGTCACCAATCCATGTATCTCTTGCCATGGAACCTCCGGATTTAAAGTAATAGCATTTCCCGTCTATCCATCTCCAGCCTTCTACTAATGCTCCGGATTCATCCAGATAATACGTTCCTTCTGTTAACTTTAACCAGCCCGTCTGCATCACCCCTTCGGAATCCACATAATACCATGTATCATATGGCTTTACCCAGCAGCTTCTCTTTAGCCAGCCATTCTGATCAAAAAAGTACCACTTTCCATCTATCTTTTCCCAGTTTGACCTCGTATAACTTCCATCTGCATGACGATACCATTTCTCATTTCCTACTTGTACCCATTCATTTTCTTTTACTTTGCCTTTTATCCATACTCCATCTTTATCTACATAGCTGTCACCAATCCATGTATCTCTTGCCATGGAACCTCCGGATTTAAAGTAATAGCATTTCCCGTCTATCCATCTCCAGCCTTCTACTAATGCTCCTGACTCATCTAGATAATATGTTACATCTGTAAATCTCAGCCACCCCGTCTGCATCACTCCATCCTGATTCAGATAATACCAGGTATCATATGGTTTCACCCAACCAGTTTGTTTTGCACCAGATGAGCTAAAATAATAATATTTGCCATTTATTTTTTCCCAACCAATTGACATTTTACCATCACTATCAAAATGATAAATGATTCCTGCAATTTCTACAAACCCCGTTTGTCTATACCCGTTTCCATCAAAAAAATACCAAAATCCATCTATGTACTCCCATTTATTAATCGCAAATTCCCCTGATGTATACTGATATCTCCAACCGTTGTTTTCTTGTTTCCACTCTCCTTTACCAATTCCAAGATATTTTAATATTCCCGTTGCATCAGCTTTTCCCAATCGTTCCAGTTTTTCGTCTGAATTCAAAAAAGCTGAAAAATCATTAGTGCTATCAATAAACGCATGCTCAATTATAATCCCCGGAAATCCTGCACGTTTGCTCCGCTGAATTACAGCATAGTAATCTTGTGTCGAACCATCCGGATACTTTGAATCTTGACTATTTCTTATTTTTATCCCCCTACTATAAATTCCAAGTGCAATTAACTCATCTTGTACACTTTGTGCCAATGTTTTTCCTTCACTTCCAATATCTGAGCGATAATTACTATTAGGATAATATACTTCCGCTCCATGTCCCCCTCCTGAATTCAAATGAATACTTACAAAAAGATTCGCATTAACACTAGCTGCATAGTCTACTCTCCCTGCCAAACTAACATATGTATCATCGTTCCTAGTCATATATACTTTAGCGTTTCCTTGTTGCTCTAAATATTTTTTACAGTATTTAGCTATTTTTAATGTTAAATCTTTTTCATTTACTCCATTACCGTTTGCACCTCCATCGTACCCTCCATGTCCTGGATCCAAAACAATGACATACGGCTTTGCAGTTTTTTCTGTATTCTCAGAATAAACTGCAATATCATTTTCGCTGTTTATTTCTTTATTTACACTTTCTTCTACTTCTGTATTATCCTCAATATTGCCTTCATCATCTAAAGACATTACTGAAATTCCCACCTCATCGGAGACTGCTGTTGAATTATCAGCATTCTCCACTATTGCATCTGGTTCTGTTTCACAATATTCTTCTACTCCAAATTTAGCATCGATTCCTATTTCTTTAAAATTGTATACTATCTCTTCACTTCCATTATATATTTTTACTCCTTGAATATAATATGTTCCCATATCTGATTCATTTGGAAATAAAATATCAAATTCTTTTGCCCCATCCTCTTCATTAGTCACATTTGTTTCCAAGACATCTAATGAATTTTCTTTTTGATATAACAGAACCACTTCATCAGCATCTATATTTTCTGAAAATGAAACTACGATTTTCTGTTTTTCTCCTACTTGTAAATTAGGCTTTTCAACATAAACATACTGTATCATAGGTTTCTGTACTTCCAGTGCAATATCTTCTGTTATTTTATCATCATTCGAAATGTTTTTATCTATATTTTCATTAATAGTCTCTTCTTTTGTTTCTGTCTCTGGATTTGTTACCTCTGTTTCTTCTGGTTGTGTAATAATCTCCGATTCATCTTCTCGCTTTGTATCAGTATTCATTTCTTCTGCCGCCAATACTCTCGTTCCTGATATCATTGATAATCCCATAGCGATAATCATCACGGCTGCACATATTCTCTTATTAATTTTTTTTAGTCTTTTCAAAATCCACTTTCCTCCATTATTATGTCTATATTATAAATGTGTGATAATTTTTTCATCTATATTTACACTATCTTATTTCTAAATCTTTCAGATAGCATATAATCTCTGAAATGCTATTTTTTACTCACTATCACCAGTTTTCATTTCTTCTATGTTAACTAACTCTTCAATTCCAATTCTATTTTTTTGTTTTTGAAATATATAAACCATGACAAATGAAATAGCTTCCAAAAGGCGATTTATGTCTATATTGGTTAACTCACAATCATGTTTTAATTCTCCATAATCAACTTTAATCGGAACTCCTACCCAACTTTTTCCAGATTTGTAAATTCTAGCACGTTCCAATAATAGATATTTCGCAGCTTTTTCATAAAAAAATCTTTTTATATTTTTTTCTTTTTTTGCAAAATATAACCACATATAATAGTTTTCAACGAGCTCTGGGTACCAATGCTTAGTATTTAAACTGTCATTGCATGCCCATGAATTTAAATATAGTTCTTCTTCAAGTAAATAAGTATTGAAGTAATAAGCGAATTTCATCATAAGTGGATAATCATCAAGTCCAATTCCATCTCCTTGACTTCTAAATCCACCTATCTCTATCAACTTATCTCTTTTATAAAACGATCCTTTTACAGATGTTTTCATTTCATATAAATACTCTGTATACTTTACCTTTCTAAGTTTTCTTTTGCCTGAAGTACCGTGTATTTCACTTTGTACATCAACCTCTCCATTTAAAAAATCAAGTTTTTTATAATTGCACGCTAATTGATCTATATCCGGATGACTTCTTACAATATCATACATATTCTGTAAATAATTATCCTTTAAAAAATCATCACTATGTAAAAAACATATCCACTCAGATTTTGCAAGTAAAATTGCTCTATTCCAATTTCCAAACACTCCCATATTTTTCATATTTTTGTAATATATTACTCTCGAATCATTTAATTTTCTTACATATTTTTCAGTAACTGTCTGTTCTTCTATAGCATAATCATCTATGACTATTATTTGATACTTATAATTACAATTTTGATTTAATGCACTGTCTAAAGCCCTTTTTATAAATTCCTCTGGATGATCATACACAGGAAGAATAATTGTAAGAAAAACTTTATCGTCATAATGTTTCCCAAATATAAGTTTTGTTTCAATCTGTACCAAATCATCGTAATGATTACAGATTTTCAAAAAATCTCTTTCTTTCACTTCTTTTAAGTTTTCTTCTAATATCATCAGTTTTCACCTCTAAGTCCTATTTGAAATTTTTCAGCAGTCTTATTAAATCCCTTGATTTTATTTTTAACAATACCAATGAAAAACCTATAAACATAATGTATCTTACAATAAATTCATTTTTTAATTTAACACATATTAATGCATATACTCCAACAACAATTGTCCATGCAAACAATTGTTTGATATCATAAACTTTATTTATCCCTATTCTCACAGTAAAAAAATAATTTATCATAAGTAAAACAAAATAGCTTGCTAATGTAGTAAACCCTGCAGCTAAAAATCCAAATTTCGGAATAAATATATAATTTGTTATAAGATTAAAAATTGCTGCCACTATAGATGAAGCTGCGATTGATTTTGCTTTCTTATTAAAAAACTGAAAATCATATACAAATATATAAATAAACTGGAAAAACATTGCCACCACAAGCGTTGGAACTATATAAATACACGGAGAGTACACGTCTGTCAAAAAAATCTTTATAAGCTCTGTTGATATCGTCAAAAGCCCTATTGAAATAAAAGCTCCAACTAAAACTATCAACTTCGAATTATCAAAAATCGTTTTAAATTCTTTATCTTCCATTCTCCTGTATACCCATGGTGACCATGATGCCATTATCTGGGACATCACAGTAAGTGCCAAAAAGCCCACCGTATGACCCATACTATAAATTCCCGATTTACTACTACCACAAAAATATGAAATCATAACTAAATCACATTGGGTCAATACCATCTGCGATAACAGATGTGGTATTATCGGAATTGTAAATGCCAATGTAGTTTTTACATATTTTGTTTTAAATTTCGGTCTTCTTCCAACAAACATCCAAACAATCAAACAGACCGCAACCAACAGATATACAAAATCCAAACCGATAACTCGTCCAATGTATTTATCATTTTCCAATACATAGGATAGTCCCACTGATAAGAACTGCGAAATTGGTCCAACACTCAACACTATCATGGCAACTATATAATACTTATTTTGAAAAATACAATAATAATCCGCTATACTATATAATGCAAAGCCAAGGCAACTTATGAACAACCAATAATATAAAAAATTATCTAAAGATAATAGCTTCATTAACTTCTCTTTAAAAATAAGACTTATACAAAAGCTAATCACAACTGCAAGAATCGAGAAAACAATTATACTAAATATGTAGCTCTTTTTCTCATCTTTAAATTCTATCATTGCTTTATGAACATATGCATATACGGAACATGTAATAATTATAACAACCGTGTTTCTTGTAGATATAAATGTATTAGCAATTCCCATCTGTTCAGTTGACAAAACTCTTGTTACAATCGGTATCATTATCATACCCACAACAAGTGAGATACAATTAGCAACTGTATTTAATATTGCGGTTTTGGCCGTTTGTGTATTATCATTCTGCTGTTCCATATTTACCTCTTCTCACAAATTTTCTAAATGTTCAATTTCTAATTTTTAATGCTCTATTTTGCAAAATATTCAGCACAGTTTATAGAATAACTTACGCCTAAAAGCTCTTTTCAACATCCGTACTGTTTATATAAGGAAAATCATACAAAAATTCAGGAAGTTCCCTTTCTATTATCTTAGCTTCTTCTCTATATTTATTCAACATAAACAATTGTGTGTTATTGATACTCTTTTGAGGATTAAACATTGTTTTCTTTTTTGAATGTGCAGTTTCATCTAATCGTAAGATATCAATTATCTGATTTACTTTTTCATCATACTTATATATTAAATCCTCAAATTGTATTATATGCACATGTATATTATCACACCGTTTTTCTATTGCTCGCAATCTTTTATAATATCCACAAAATTCTTTTACATCTGTTGGAAATGGAACAGGATTTCCATTCCTTGTCCATACATATTTGTTAAGAATAAAAACATCTCTTGGATCTCTGTTCACAACAAAGCATTCCATATTATCATCAAAATACTTTTCCGCTCTATAAACGTTATGTGGCAATAACATCTGATCAAGTATTATATTTTTTTTTTCGATTTCCATACATTTCAATATATTATTTATATACTTTTGAGCTTTTTCATAAAATTCTTCTGGTGTCACAAAAGACGTACGCATAATTTTATATTCCAACGGTTTTTTTATCACTATCTTTCCCCTTGAAACATTTCGTATCAATGCTCTGAATCCTAATTTCAAAAATTTCAAAAAATCAATTCTTTCCTGCATATACCAATATGCCTCTGATTCATATTGGACTAATGATTCAGTAAAATCTTTTGTATATTTCCAAAATTCCCTTCCTATTCTTTTTTTATAATTTGCTACCCACCAATATTTGTTACTATACAGTTCATACATTCTTTTTTCAAAACTTCTAATTGCCTCGTCACTTCTCATCGAATTATTTCCTATCAAAAGCTTATCCTCAAGATCAAACAATCCATCAGGGCAATGTAAAAACACATATTCAAAAGTTCCATTATCGGCTTCATATCCATCAAATTCACATATTAAATCTGTAATAGCTGATGAACCCGACCCCATATATCCTGTTGGTATAATTAATTTGTTTTCACAGCAATCCGTTTTCACTTATGACTCCTTCCATTCTTGGACAACAACTCTATCTGTTTCCTATCTATCTCCTATATCACATTTAATACAATACTCTCTATATTTATTCATCTTAACTGGTTATCTACTTTCTTATATATTATATATCATTCCACTCCAAGTTTTCTTTTTATTACCTCTCTAATTTTCCAATCTACAACAAATGCTCCACTTTTTATCAGTTGATAACGAATAAAACATATCACTTTATCTTTCCCATTTATCCCTTTGATTAATCTTTTATATATTTTTTCATTCTTCAAACAATTCATTTTAGCATTATACTCTGCAGATGTCATCTTTTTACGATTACAATACAAATTGTCTATTGCTACCACCAACGCATTAAAATAAAGACAATTTAATTCATTCATATCATCTTTACTAATACGAACATTATTTCCAAAATCAATTATACTTTCAAATAATTTTATTTGTATTTCAAAGAAATCCGAACGATACTTCTGATTTAAGCTTTCATTTTTTCTCTTAACATAATGATACAAAGGTTCATTTAGTATAATAAAATCACAATTTGAAACTGTTATATACTTCAAATTAAATAGTGCATCTTCCCCCAAACTCAAATTATCCAAAAAGAATAATCCACTATTTCTTATTATTCTTGTCAAATACATTTTATTCCACACAGAACTTAGCAAACCTTTTTTATATACATCCACCACTTTTTCTTTATTAACTTTTGATACATTTACTTGTTCATATAACATTTTCTTTGAACTTTCAATTTCATTTTTTTCGATGTCTATGTAATATCCGCAGATAGTTAAGTAGTTGTCTTCAACATGCTTTATTAATAAACTTATCATTCTTCTCTCTAAGAAGTCATCTGCATCAACAAACATCATATATTCTCCATGCGCTCTATTAATTCCTATGTTACGCGCTGCGGAGACTCCTTTATTTGATTGATGAATCACTAATACTCGTTTATCATTTTTTGCAAAATCATCGCATATTTCTCCAGAATTGTCTGTTGACCCATCATTCACCAAAATGATTTCCAAATTCTTATATGTTTGCAAACATATGCTATTTACGCATCTTTCCAGGTATCTTGCTGCATTATACACCGCAACAATCACTGTTACTTTACAAGTTTCCAATCTTATCTCCTTTTTATACCAACGAAATTATATATAGTAACGGTTTTGCACAATGAATTTTTTCCAAATCACCAATCAAACCAACGCCCAATTTTATTTTCCAAGTCTGTCCTTTTGGTTTTAATATTCCTACATATGGGTTCTTTCTATATTGTGGAAACCGCTTTTTCATGTCTTTTATCCAATACTCATACTTCTCCTTCATTCTTCGTATTCCACCACCATGGCCATATGTAATCAAAGCATTTACCATATTAGCAATATATACATATTCTATCACTTTTCTATCTTTCATTTTCAAATTATATATGTCATAATTTTCCATAAATTCATTAAAGATACTCACTATGAATTTTTCATGATTTTTTTCATAATTCATTGAACCTGTAATAGATTCCCTATTATAATAATAATGATATCCACAATAATCTATCACTTTATATTGAGGGTTTGCACAATATAGTGCCATACTAAAATATATATCTTCTCCACAACGAATTGTTGAAAATTTTACCTGATTTTTTAATAAAAACTCTTTTCTATACATTTTTGCACACGCAATAGGATATGTAGCTAAACTCCATATACTATGTTTGGCAAAATGTTTTTTTAACTTTCCTTCTAAGTCCCTGGTATATCCACCTATAACTACATCGTACTTGCCTTTTTGCATAGCGTTATAATATGTTTCTATATAATCAGGTGCTATATAATCATCACTATCTATAAACATCAAATATTGTCCATTTGAATTGTTTATTCCCACCTCACGTGTTTTTCCCAGTCCTAAATTTTCTTCATTAATATAACTTTTGATAAGTTGAGGATATCTTTTTTCGTACTCATCAATTATAAACTGACTATTATCCGGACTACAGTCATTAACGCAAATAACTTCATAATCTACATATGTCTGTCGAACTACACTTTGTAAACATCTTTTCAAATATTTTTCAACATTATATATCGGTATTATTACACTAACTTTAACCATACACTCTCCTTTTTTCTTACAACGCCAAAAGTGACCTGTATTTTTCACCAGACCACTTTTGTTTTCACTTATAAATTAATATACAACCACAGTACTTCCACTCGGTATTGTATCATATATCCATTTTGCATTATTAATATCCATTCTTACACAACCATGCGACAAATGCATTCCCAGCCTGCCATCTATCAAGCTTCCATTATACTTACTATACAATACACTATGGAACAAATAATTACCATAAAATTGAGTGTACCAATAGCATCTTGCATTACCTGAATCAAAGTAGTACCCTCTGATTCCTACACGAAATACTCCTGATACCGTTGGAGTTGAATCTTTTCCTGGTGAGCAATCCCAATAATTTACCAGATTCCACATCCCTTTAGCACCACGAAATACTCCAACCTTACAACTTGCACGATCTACTAACACCAACCATTCTGTATTGCTGGAATACATTTGTGCTCTGCTTGCCATAAGCGACTGTTCCCGAGTCATCATAGCTCCACTGCTACTTAAGTAATATCCATCAATATATGTATTCCGAGCCATAACACCTTCACTTCCGCCATGCGAATCATTTAAGGTATATAAATAATACCAAGTGCCACCAACTAGCTGCCACCCCGTTTTCATAGCTCCATCTGTTGCCATATAATACCAATTACCATTTAATTCAAGCCAGTTTTGAGCCATTGCACCGCCAGATTGTAAAAAATACCAAGAATCATTTATTTTTTTCCAACATCCCTCCACCATTTTATTGTTTTCAGGGTCAAGGTAATACCATGCTCCATTTACACTTCTCCAACCAGTAGCCAGTAACCCTGATTGATCATAATAGTACCATGCTCCATTTTCTTTTGACCACCCAGTTTTCATTCTTCCATCAGCTTCAAAAACATATTCATAGTCACCAATTTTTCGTTTGCATTGAGAAATCATTAACCCTGGGTGTTCTGCATTTTCTCCATCAAGATAGTAATATGCACCATTTATATATCTCCAGCCTTTTGCTATTCGTCCACTCGCATCTGCATAATACCAGCCTTCTGGTTTTCTCTGCCATCCTGTCAGCATACAGCCTCCGCCTTCAAAGAAATAGGAATCTCCATCTATGTCATATCTTCCGTTGCATAACATCAGTCCTGGATATTCTGCATTCTCTCCATTGAGATAGTAATATGCACCATTTATATATCTCCAGCCTTTTGCTATTCGTCCACTCGCATCTGCATAATACCAACCTTCCGGTTTCCTCTGCCATCCTGTCAGCATGCAACCTCCGCCTTCAAAGAAATAGGAATCTCCATCTATGTCATATCTTCCGTCACATAACATCAGTCCTGGATATTCTGCATTCTCTCCATTAAGATAGTAATATGCGCCATTTATATATCTCCAGCCTTTTGCTATTCGTCCACTCGCATCCGCATAATACCAGCCTTCCGGTTTCCTTTGCCATCCTGTCAGCATGCAACCTCCACCTTCAAAGAAATAGGAGTCTCCATCTATGTCATATCTTCCGTTACATAACATTAGTCCTGGATATTCTGCATTCTCTCCATTGAGATAGTAATATGCTCCATTTATATATCTCCAGCCTTTTGCCATCCGACCACTGTCATCTGCATAATACCATCCTTCTGGTTCTCTTATCCAACCTCTCAACATGCAGCCGCCGCCTTCGAAGAAATATGTGTCTCCTTCTATTTCATACTTTCCATCACATAACATCAATCCTGGATGTTCTTCATTAGCTGCATCGAAATAATAATATGCTCCATTTATATATTTCCACCCTTTAACCATTCGACCGCTTTCATCTGCATAATACCAACCTTCCGGTTTTCTTATCCAACCTGTTAACATACATCCATTAGAATTAAAAAAATATGTACCATCCCCAATTGTCATCACACAATCTTTTACCATTTCACCTGGATGTTCCATATTCGGCTCTTCAAAATAATACCATTTCGAATCAACTAATAACCAACCGAAGTGCATTTCAGATTTCACAGCATCGTTATCTCCTATAGATTCGATATCTGTATCTGTCAGCTGAATGTTTTCTTCTGCTCGTACATTTCCATTCAACAGCACAAAAGATATCAACGCTACTCCTAAATATATTATCGACTTTCTTTTCATTCACTTACCTCCCTCTCATCTTCCGTTCATTTTATTTAATTATATACATTATATCCTACACTTTTATGCTTTTCAAGATTAACCTACTTTCATACAACAACTTCTGTGTTTTCCTTCTGTGTTTCTGCAGTTCCGACCATATTATTTATTGACATCCTCATTTTTTTATAGTAAAATCAGTTTTGTTCATATTGTATAAAGGAGGCTAGTACATGAACATTCAGGAATGTGATATTTTGAACAGCATTATATCTTTTACTTATACAAACCAAAGAAAACTGGCTGAAACATCCGGTCACTCTCTCGGAGTTGTTAATCGTTCTATTAAAAATTTACTCCAGGAAGGGTATATAGATGAAGAAATACAGCCAACCAAAAAAGCTTTGGATATGATAAATGCATCCGCGCCTAAAAACGCAATTATTCTGGCAGCGGGTTTTGGAATGCGTATGGTTCCAATCAATACAGAAGTTCCTAAAGGACTCTTAGAAGTACATGGAGAGCCATTAATTGAACGTCTCATCAAACAACTCCATGAAGTGAATATTCACAATATCTATGTTGTTGTAGGTTTTATGAAAGAACAATACGAATACTTGATAGATGAATATAATGTAGAGTTAGTTGTAAATTCAGAATATGCCTCGAAGAACAATCTTCATTCTTTGAAACTGGCATCTGATTATTTATCCAATTCATATATTGTTCCTTGTGATATTTGGTGTGATCAGAATCCATTTTCTAAGCATGAACTTTATTCCTGGTACATGGTCAGTGACTTAATAGACAATGACAGTTCTGTACGTATCAATCGCAAGATGGAATTAACAACTATTTCTCCTTCTTCTGGTGGAAACTCCATGATTGGTATCAGTTACTTGCTCAAAGATAAAGCTTCCATTGTACAGAAACGACTACAAGAATTAGATAAAGATTCCCGCTACGATGGAAGTTTTTGGGAAGAGACCTTATACGACCACGATAAGATGATTGTTATGGCAAGGGAGGTACTCTCTTCTAATATTGTAGAAATCAATACTTTCGAGCAGTTGCGTGAATTAGACAGCAATTCTAATCACTTGCAATCTGATGTTTTGCAAATTGCTGCTGATGCGCTCCATACAGAGACTGAACAGATTACAAACATTACCGTCCTGAAAAAAGGCATGACAAATCGTTCTTTCCTGTTTGAATGTGGAGGTTTTAAACACATTATGCGTATTCCCGGTGAAGGAACCGATCAACTGATTAACAGACGTGAAGAAGCACAAGTTTATCATGTTATCCAAGATAAGCATCTCTGTGATGACATTGAATATATTAATCCGGAAAATGGTTATAAGATCACAAAATTTTTTAACCACGCAAGAGTTTGTAATCCAAATGATCAAAATGATGTACAAAAATGTATGAATCGACTCCGTCAATTTCATGAAATGCATTTATCAGTTGACCATGATTTCGATATCTTTGGTCAAATTAATTTTTATGAAAATCTCTGGAATGGGAAACCTTCTATCTATAGAGATTATCAGAAAACAAAAGACAATGTATTGTCTTTGAAATCTTATATTGATGCACATATTGCAGAAAAAGTATTAACTCATATTGATGCAGTTCCTGACAACTTCCTGTTTGTCACAGATGACCAAGGTCAGGAAGATATCCGGCTTATTGATTGGGAATATGCCGGAATGCAAGATCCTCATGTTGATATCGCAATGTTTGCTATCTATTCGCTTTATAACAAAGAACAGATTGACGAATTAATCGGAATGTACTTTACTGAAGGCTGTAACAAAGAAACAAGAATTAAAATCTATTGTTACATCGCTGCTGGTGGACTTCTTTGGAGCAACTGGTGTGAATACAAACGCAACCTTGGTGTAGATTTTGGAGAATATTCTTTACGCCAGTATCGATATGCTAAAGATTACTATAAAATTTTTATGGAGGAGACAAATGAAGGTAGATAATGCAATTATTATGGCAGCAGGAACATCAAGTCGTTTTGCACCGTTATCATTTGAAAGACCCAAAGCATTAATCGAAGTCCGGGGAGAAATCTTAATCGAACGACAGATCCGCCAACTTCGAGAAGCTGGAATTGAAGAGATTGTTATAATCACTGGATATATGGCAGAACAATTTGAATATCTAAAAGAAAAATATAAAGTAATTCTCATTCACAATCCGGATTATTTAATCCGTAACAATAATTCCAGTATTTATGCCGCCAGAAATTATTTAAAAAACAGCTATATCTGTTCCTCCGATAATTACTTTCTCGAAAATCCATTTGAAACTGAAGTTGATGCCAGCTACTATTCAGCAGTGTACATAAACGGAAGAACTGAAGAATGGTGCATCACCGAAAAGGACGGTATAATACAAAATGTCGTTGTCGGCGGTAACAATTCCTGGGTAATGCTTGGTCATGTATTTTGGGCACAAGAATTCAGTAAAAAGTTTTTATCAATCCTTGAAAATGAATATAACAATCCAGAAACCGCTGATAAACTGTGGGAATCCATTTATATTGAACACATTGCCGAACTTCAAATGAAGATTCGTAAATATCCATCGGATTTCATTTTTGAATTCGATACTTTGGATGAACTTCGAATTTTTGACCAGTCGTACACAACAAACACCCGGTCAGAAATATTAAAAAAAATTGCTACTAATTTAGGTATCAACGAAGGGCAGATAAAAGAAATAAAAGCTTTTAAAGATAAAAATAACGCAGCAGCGGGTTTTGCCTTTCATGCTGGACAGAACTATAAATATTATTATGCCACTCAGAAATTGGAGGAAATTTAAATGAACAAATTAAAAAGCAGTAGAATAGACTGGTTAATTACCTTAGCGCCATTTATCATAATTATGGCATTGGCAGGTGTACTCTTCGCCTTCCCAGACGCATCAAATGATATTATCAGCAAAGTCCGATATTTCTTTGGGAACACAATGGGAATCTATTATTTAATTATTGGTATAGGGGTATTAGTGATTTCCATTTTCCTATCCTTTTCCAAATATGGAAATGTAGTTCTTGGTGAGCCAAATGAAAAACCAAAGTATTCCTTTTTTGTGTGGGGAAGCATGATGTTTACATGTGGTCTGGCAGCAGATATCTTATTCTATTCATTTGCTGAATGGGTCATGTATGCAACAAATCCTCACCTTGAGGAACTTGGTTCAGTCACGGAATGGGCTGGTGTTTTCCCACTGTTTCACTGGAGCTTTATTCCATGGGCATTTTATCTTGTACTTGCAGTTGTATTTGGATTTATGCTGCATGTTAAAAAAAGAAATCGACAGCGCTATTCTGAAGCCTGCCGCCCGATTATTGGAAAACAGGCCGATGGAATTCTCGGACGTATCATTGATTTATTTGCATTGTTTGCACTTTTAGCTGGTACAGCCACTACTTTCAGTGTAGCCACCCCACTTTTAGCTGCAATTATTGTAAAATTATTTGGCATTACGCTTAGTAGAACTGTTGTTACAATTATTATTCTTCTTATCACCTGTGTTGTATATACATATGCTGTATTGCATGGATTTAAGGGAATCAGCTTTTTAGCCAAACTCTGTATTTACCTTTTCTTTGGTCTTTTGCTAATTGTTTTAGTTACTGGAGGACAGGGAAAATTTATTGTTGAGAATGGTTTCCAAAGTTTAGGAAAAATGTTTCAGAATTTTATTGGATTATGTACCTATACTGATCCGGAACGTACAAATAACTTTCCTCAAGACTGGACCATTTATTATTGGGCTTACTGGATGGTATGGTCTGTTGCTGCTCCGTTTTTTATTGGAAATATCTCACGCGGAAGAACAATTAAACAGACTATTCTTGGAGGTTATGTTTTCGGTGTTGGTTCAACAATCATAAGTTTTATTGTGCTTGGAAATTACGGTCTCGGAATTCAGACAAGTGGAGCTACAGATTTTATTGCACAGTATGCTACAGATGGAGATCTCTATGGATTGATACTAAATATTATCGATACAATGCCAATTTCAAAAGTAATTCTTGTAATCACTGTTTTATGTATGATTGCATTTTATGCTACCTCATTTGATTCAATTGCTTATACAGCTGCTTGCTATAGTTATAAAGAACTTGGAGAAAATGAGCATCCTCATAAACTAATTGAATTACTGTGGTGTGTATTATTAATAGTACTTCCAATTGCACTGGTCTTCTCTGAAAGTTCCATGAACAATATACAAAGCATCAGTATTATCTCAGCATTTCCGATTGGAATTATCATGATAATAATGATTGCTGGATTCTTCAAAGATATAAAAGAATATATCACAAAAAGTAAAAATTAATTACCACTTCATTTTTCCACTACCCCAGAAACAACTAAAAATTTAAAATAGCCGGACAATGGCCGCTTTTGCGGCCATTTCTTTTATCATAAGTACACTATTTAACAAATTCGTCTACTCTTTTCCTTTTCCCTCATAATGTAATACAAACTTATCTTTTAAAAACTACCAGCCTCTGTCCCAAATAATTGAACACTACAAATGCTCCCATTCCGACCAACATCGATACATTATCACGAACAACTGTAGCTTGTCCGGCGAGTATCCAGTTGACAAATGGTTTTGCCAGACCATATGCCAGCAAGTAGCAGATCGTAATATTAACTACAAATATTCCCACCTGTCTCCAGGATTTTTTCTTATCCTGAAAGGTAAAATATTTATTTAAAAAGTAACTCACAATACTGCCCACAACATAATTGGATGCTGACGATACCCAGTAATTCAGATGGCACAGATTATATGCTACGAACATTACTGTTGTCCCCACAAGTGTGTTTATAATTCCAACTAAAATAAATTTCCAAAAAGTCAAGTCTAAATACTGTTTTATATTTTTCATCTTTTATTGCACACTTCCCATTCCTTCTCCGAGGACATACTGCTGTCCGTCTGTGTTTACAGCATATACGTGTATATGATACTCTCCCAATACAAAATTAAAATTAGCAATATTCACATTTGTCGAATATGTCCCATCTTCGTTCTGTGGTAACTCCACCCATTGCAGATCACTCTGATCTTCATTGTGCCAAACCGCTGCTGTTACAGATGCAATACTGTCATCATTTGCAATGTTATAAACAATAACAGGTAACGCCGCGGTATGATAATCATACTCTCCGACTGCTATTTCACCTGTTGACACTTTTCCTTGTCTTAATAAAAGTTCCTCGCTATTCTCATCTATATCTGCCAACTTGTCAATCAGCTCTGATTTCTTTTTAAGCTCGGACTCTTCCATGTCAATTCCATAGCGTTCTACCAGTGTCTGTGTAGAGGAAAAAAGATTCGTTCCAAGTCCCAGTCTGTCTCCTTCAATCTGAACACCAAGCGCTCCTAATGTTGTAGGAAAATTGTCAAATGTTGTATATACTCTTCGTGACGATAATGCATCCTCTTCTGCATTGATGTATGTGGTGTACACTTTTCTTGTATAATCCTCATCTACATCTTCGCAGAAGTCACTGTCCATAGTCGGGTGATCTCCCGAAATTACAATTGTAGTATTCTCATAAAAATCCTGCTGTTGGATCCATTTTACGAATTCATCCACCTGCTTGCTGGAACATGCCATAACATTTGCATATTGATTATCCCCATATGTAGTTGGACATATCTCACACGGATACCCATCTTCAAAATGTGTATCTACTGTAAGAAGCGTCAGATTGAATGGTTCGCTGCCTGCAGCGAGATTCTGAAGTTCTTCTTTCGCATAATTGAATAACTTTTGGTCTTCATATCCCCACCATACTTTGTAATCTTCCGGAATCCATCCCTGTTCGATTGCATAATTATAATCCTTAATATTATAATTTCCATGCTGGGTGAAATAATTTCTTCTCCCGCCAAATGTTGCATCAGAACCTAACATCAATGTCTGGGAATATCCTGCACTTTCCAGGATATCACCGATTGTAATAATCTCTGGGAAGAAATTATCCTGCGTGTCCATATCGTTTGCGTCAATAGAAATATTTAGCGGCAAACCGGAAGTCTGACCGAACATCGCTCCCATAGTCCAGGTTGTTCCCGGCATAGAATATCCACCATTCAGTGCCGTGTCATCTTTTCCGGAAAAATCCTCATTTTCCTGAGCCAGAGTTGTGAGCTCCGGGATTACATTTTTCTCAAATGCTCCACCATTCTCTGTATCCGCGTAAGTTGTTTCCATGGATTCAAGGAAAATGTAAATCAAGTTTCTCTTCTGCTCTGGGAAAGTAATCTCCACACTTCTTGGATCCACATAATTATCATCGATAAATGTAGATACTTCTCCCTGGTTTGCCATATAGCCGCCTATGTCCAGTTTTTTCCATGCTCCATATACAGAACAAGTCTGCGCTAAAACTGAGATAACAACTGCTCCGGCAATAACTCTCCAATATGGTTTTTCTTTCTTACGTCCAAAAACTACCAATGCGCTGATTCCAGCCATAATCAGAACGGTCGGCACCACACAAACCCTGACATACTGCCAGATCATTTCTTCATTCGTTCCTTCTAACGGTGCTGTCAGATGATAGACCAGCTCTTCCATCGAAAGATTCGTCCACGTATCAAACATCCATTTTATGCTGAAGCATATTAAAACAGCTACTGTTATAATAATAAATGAACACACTGCACCTGTGATTTTTAACCATTTTTTATCCTTTGTATTCTTTTCCATATAAAATTCTTTCTACTCCACAAACACCTGTCAAACTTCCATGATTATACCACACACTGTATTTTCCCGCAATAAAACATATCCAGTGAATGTCTTTTTACAATCACTGGATATCATGCCCCTCTGCCTTTATTCTGTTTCCGCCTCTTACCTTTTCAAGAATGCCTCGGCATTCTTGCTGCGAGGTGCGCGTCATGCAATTGCATGACATACTTCTACTGCGCACCTCTGCAATCCTGCCGGAGGCTATATCAGCTGGGGGATTGACTCCCAGCTGATATACATTTCGGCTGTGGTTTGATCGCGATGTTCCGCCCTTTGTGATCTTTTTTCGGTTTCCAGTCTCTTCCCACCAGGTCGTCCAATGATACATCAAAATAATCTGCCAGTGCACATAATTTGTATATGTCCGGCAGTCTCTTGTCTGACTCGTATCTTGTGTATGTAGAACGGGCGACACCGATGGCATCTGCAATCTCTTCCTGTGTATACCCTCTTCCGATTCTTTTAATCTTAATGTTCAATCCTACTTGCATGCTGTCACCTGTTTTCTCTTTCGTCAATTTATGAACCAAATCCTCTGGCACTGCTTCAATTATAACATTTTGTCTCATAATACGGAACTATTCTTTTTCTTGTTTAAATGTTGCATACCTATTCGTTTTTGTTATAATAAGGTGAGATTTGTTGAAAAGGAGGGGTTTTTTTTGGTTCCTTTATCTGGTTCTGATGTCTCAGCACAGGATATTGAACAGCTGCTTCGGACTCTCGGTGCTTCTCCGGTCTATGCCGGCTTTACGCCAGCCGTAACAGCTCTTCAATATGTTCTGGCGGACCAACAGCTGTTGACATCTCTTACCACCAGACTTTACCCAAAAGTTGCCGAATCCTGCGAAATTGCGCTTCCTTGCGTTGAACGGAATATCCGTACAATGATTGCAGTCATCTGGGAGAAGAACCAATTTTTATTCCAGATTGTTGTTGGATATCGCATGACCGCAAGACCATCTGTCGGAGACTTTTTAGCCAGCCTTTCCACTTTTCTGATGTATCATCCGGCCAAAGACTGGCCGGACTATCTGCGATAAAAAAATGTTATCGCAAAACATAAAAAGTACCATGTTAGGCATTTTCTCGTGTCAACATGGTACTTTTTGTCATTCTCGTGTCCCCGTTTGTTCTCTTATTCAGCCTGCAGTCTCTGTACCATAGCCCAAAGTGCCTGTGCTGAGTTAAAGTTTTCCGGAATAATGTCAGCAGGTGTTACTGATACATCGAACTCGTCTTCCAATTCTCCTACGATAGACAGGATTGCAAAAGAATCCAGGATTCCATCATCAATCAATGTTGTACATGTCTCATAGTCAGCATCCGGCTGAATGTCCTCTAAAATCTCAATTAATTTTTCCATAGTTATTATCTCCTTTTCTATTTTTTCATTTTTTTGTACATTCCGTGTTGATCGGGTAACTTTCTGTTGCTTTTCTGGCCTCTGTAAATCCGTCTTTTTCAGACCAGAACAGAATCCTTGGCATGCGCCGGCTCAGGAAGAGATAGATTCCTTCTGTTACAGAATAAGCACCCACCCGTTCAAATACAAGAGCGTCGCCAATCTTTGCATGTTTCAGCGGCATCTGTTTCACCAGTACATCATTGACCGTACACAGAGAGCCACAGATGTTCCAAAGAACTTCTGATTGTTCTTCTGATTGTTCTTCTGATTGTTCGTCCGATGCCTCCGATGGAGCATCCGGAATGTGTTTATGATGCGGCATCTTCATAGCCATTGCCTGTCCGTAGTAATTCAGATGATTCAGTCCTCCATCTACGATACAGTAATTCTGTCCATGATTGATTTTCTGATCTACAATGCGAGTCACGTAATAACCACAGTATGCTGCAATATAGCGTCCCATTTCCAAAGTGATTTTCCCCTGGAATTTTAATGTTGCAAGTGTATCTGCAAATTGCTGCAGTAATGACTCATCATCTACCTCATCTTCATTTTCAAAATAAGGGATATAAAATCCCGGTCCATATTCCAGAACTTCAGCATCATAATCGCATGTTTCTTTCAGACGGGTAAGTATGTCATCCAGCCAGTGCAGCTCTTTTTCAATCTTAGAGAACTTCTTTTTCTGAGTACCGGAATAGCACTGAATCCCTTCAATTCGCACATGTGGGTAGTAGTCCTTTTTAGAAACAATATCAAAAACTTCTTCTTCATCTATACCGAACTGGTTTCCACTTGTCACACGGATCAGTGCATGAATCGTAATGTTTTCTTCTTTTGCACACATTTCCAAAAGTTCCAGATGCTTCCTGGATTCGATTGTATACACGCCTGCATTCCCGTAAGTATGCATCGCATGGGTAATGTCGCATTTTTCCTTATTCACACCGGACAGTACAATTCTCTCCATTGGAATTCCGACTGTCTCACAAATGTGAAATTCTCCCGGGGAACATACCTCAAATTTGTCTGCCGTATCCTTTAACGGTCCGATCAGAAATGGATTGGCTTTCATTGCAAAACAGATTTCTGCCCGTTCGCCCAGTATCGTTTTCATCATCCGAACTCTGGATTTTAACATATCCAGATCAAAGATATACGCAGGAGTCTCTTCCTGTCTAAGATAAGCTTGTAAGATTTCCTGATTCATAAGCTTCCTCCAGTTTCTTACGGTCGATTTTTCCATTTTTCGTAAGTGGAAATTCTTCTACTTTCACAAATACATTCGGAATCATGAATCCCGGAAGTCTTGTCCCGATTGCCCGGACGATTTGTTTCTTTTCCAGGTCTCCTTCATAGAATGCAAGAATTTTTCCCTTTGCCTCATCATACATGCAAAGGCTCCGACCTAGTCCTTCCACTGTCTCCAGTGCAGTCTCAATCTCTCCAAGTTCAATGCGATGTCCCATATGCTTGATCTGGAAATCTTTTCGTGATGCGAAGTACAGATTCCCATCTTCGCCGTAATATGCCAGATCTCCTGTCCGGTAGATTGGCTCCAGATAAGATTGATTCAATGGATTTTGCACAAATGCTTTTGCCGTCTGTTCCGGGTTATTGTAATATCCAAGTGACAAAGCAGTACCGGATACGCAGATTTCTCCTTTTTCTCCAGGTTTTGTCACTTCCCGGTCTTCTTCATCTAAGAGAAATACCTTTTCATTTGGAAATGGTTTTCCAATCGGAAGATTTTCTCCTGGTTCATACTCCCGGTCAATAATATGATACGTACAGTTACATGTAATTTCAGTCGGACCGTAAACATTCACATACATAGCTTCCGGCAGATATTTCTTCCAGATGTTCAGATGCTTCACCGGCATTACTTCTCCACTGAATATAACTTTATGGATCTTCTGCGGCACTTTATAATCAAATCCTTTTAATGTGGATATGATACACAGTGCAGAGACCGCCCAGATCAGAGTCGTTACTTCCCGCTCGACCAGATAATCCAGAAGTTTTGTCGGAAATGAGAAAAACTTCTTTGGAATGATCTGCATAGTTGCTCCACATTTTAAAGTAGAGTAGATATCTTTTACCGACACATCAAAATCGAATGGTGCCTGATTTCCAATAACATCATGTTCTGTAATGTTGAATAATCTCGTAAATTCTTCTATAAAGTCAATGACTGATCTGTGGCTTACAACTACACCTTTTGGCACACCAGTGGAACCGGAAGTGAAGATTGCGTAGAGCGGATCCACATCCCGGCTCTGTTTTCTTACATTATCAAGATACTCCGCATCTTCCTGTGTCTGAAGTGCCTCTTCCATCATAATGACTTTGCCGTCAAATTCCAGACGCTCTCTTGGTTTATCATAAGCCGGATCCGTCAACAGGACTTCTGCCTGTAATGTATCCAACACTGATCTCAGACGTTCTGTTGGAAGTTTCGGATCCAACAGAATATAAAAACAGCCTGCGGATACGATTCCCATAAATGCATAAATAGCTTTTACGCCTTTTTCCATAAGTACAGGAACCGGTTTCCCAGGAGTTACTTCCCTTCCCAGTCTCGTTCCTACTGCTCTGGCACTTTTGATCAGTTCGTCGTATGTGCACGCTGTCTCTTCATCTGCAAAGGCAGTCTTACCCGGAAATCTCCGGGCAGACTCCTCTGCATAGCATAAAATATTTCGAATCAATTTATTACTCCCCTAACCCGCTTTCTATAGCTTCTATCATTGCTTTTAATGCTTTTTCTTCTTCGTCCCCTTCACAGATCAGCAGAATCTCATCTCCTGATTTGATTCCGGCACCAAGGATACTTAGTACACTCTTGGCGTTGGCAATAGAATTCTCATACTCAAATGTGATCCGGCACTCAAATTTGTTTGCGATATTGCTGAAAATTCCAGCCGGACGCAGATGCAGTCCTGTTGGATTTGTGATTTTTACTTTCTGACTTACCATAGCTCTGCTCCTTATTTCTCTTCCAATATAACATTTACAGATACCGTGCTCTCAAGCACACAGCCATCCGGAACGCCTACAGTTACCGGGACTGTATAAGTTCCAGCCGTCTGGTAGTTCTTAAGATCAATGCTTACATTATCACTGATCTTATATTGATCCAGTATATCTCCCGGCCCGCGGATCTGAATCTCCAGTACATCTGCTGATTCATAGCTTAGTGATAATCCATTTGCCAGGTTATTTACCTTGATGGCTCCCATAGAAATATCATAAGATTTTGTTCCATCTTTGTCAATTCCTACAGTCACAACTACAGATCCGGCATTTTCATCTGTCAGTGAAATATCTTCCGGAAGATAATCTGTGATGTCCACAACTTTCTCTGTCTTAGAAGTCAGTCCGGACATATTAAGTGCCGATGCCGGAACTGAGATCTTCTTCAACTTTTTCAGTTCTTCCGCTCTGCCGGTCACATTTACATGATCCGGCTCATACTTGATATCGCTGACAGAATATCCGTCTGCTGCTGTAATCTGTGAAGTATCAAATTCAACCTTAACGCTCTTCGTCTCAAGCACCTGTACACTGACAGATACACCTTCCGTACCAAGGTTATTGGCAAGAAGTGACTGGTCGATCACATTGTTATCACTATCGTATAATACAAGCTCTGATTTTGTCACAACGTCTTCAGATAATCCGGACACACTGACAGATGCCTCAACTTTACTGATGGAATCAATGACAGACTTCGGTCCCCGGATAGATACCATCTCCGGCACTGCCTGAATCTCTCCAAGTGTATAGCCATCTCGGACGGTTCCTGTCGTCTTTGGAACAATCGGGAATTTCTTCGTCTCTTCATCTTCCAGTTTTACCTGAAGATTACGTGGAGATACTTCTACACTTTCATAGTTGACTCCTGTAATCTCAACGCTGATCGGAATCTGTGTCTGAAGCGTCAGCTCTTTCATGTCTGCAGTCGCTTTTATATTATCTGCTTTTATCTTATTAAGTACAGATCTCTTTGCCCGTACTGTCACAGAGACATTCTGCGTGCCATCCTCAATCTGATAAGTCTGATTGGTCGCCGCAAGCACCTCTGCATTCGTTACCGCTACCGGTATATTATTAAATGTCTGGGTTGTTACCGGGTCATCGATATTTACCACAATCAGCCACAGCATCACTGCCAGGAGGAAGGATAATATCTTAAGGCCCCAATTATTCATCAGTCCTTTTTTCATCTTTATTCCTTCCTTTCCATATATGTTGCAGGAAATTCTTATTCTCCGGCTTTCTGTTCTGTATATAAGTCAGCTTCTCGCGAAGTTCTTCCCTCGTTACTGCCCGGTCAAGCACGCCTCCCTGTGCTACAGATACCTTGCCGTTCTCCTCAGACACAACGATGATCAGAGCATCACTGACCTCACTCATGCCTACCGCTGCTCTGTGCCTTGTTCCAAGCTCCTTGCTAAGCCCCATGTTATCAGACAATGGCAGATAACATGTCGCAGATACAATTCTGTCACCACGGATAATAATAGCACCATCGTGAAGTGGTGTGTTGTGCTCGAATATATTCATCAGTACCTGCATGGATACGAGACAGTCCATCTTAATTCCTGTACTTTCATACTCCGTCAGATGTATTGCCTGTTCCACCACAATCAGTGCTCCAGTCTTCACGCGGCCCATATTGTAAGCTGCATCAATAATACTGTCCATGGTATCTTCACTGAACCTGCTGCTTTCTTTGTTCGTCTCAAATGGTACGATTGAACTCAGGAACTGCTTCTCCCCAAGCTTTTCCAGAGCCCTTCGAAGTTCCGGCTGAAATACTACAACTGCCGCCGTAGCCAGTACCGTTACCGAATTCCTTGCCAGAAATAAAATTGTATGCATCTTAAAAACTGCTGCAAGCAATACAAAGATACCAAGTACAACAATTCCTCGCATCAGCATCCATGCTTTTGTATTGATCAGCCACATTGCAATATGATAGATCAGATATGTCAAAATCAGGATTTCAATAATATCTGTCAGATGCGCATCTGGAAAATACAATTCCTGACTGACGGCTCCTAATACATGCATAATATACTGTTTCACCCGGTCACCCCCTTTTGCTATAATTATTTATCTTCCCATTTAAAATTCTTTTTTATCTCATATCAGGATCATTTTCAAAACTTCTTCTTAAAAGCTCCTGATCCACATCAGCATCCATAACATTACGTCTTTTTGATGCCGGACGTTTTTTCTTTTTTTGTCCCTGCTCGCTTTGACGTGCCTTTTCCTGTGCCTGTTTTTTTGCTTTTTTTCTAACTTCCGCAGTATCCATGATCTCCGTTTCCTGTCGTTCATTGATCCGCTTCACCGTCTTCTCCGGTGTAGATACTACAATCTTCGGAACTGCTTTTACATAGTAATAGTATTCATCATCTTCGTACTGAAGATTCTCACTTCTTGAATAATCTACGGAGAAGAAGAACAATTCCAGGATCACTCCGATAACCGCTGCTCCGATACTTCCAAAAATCAGTGAACCGTAAGATGCATGGACTCCCATAGCAACATCTCCGATTGCCACTACTACAATATTCACAACAGCTCCTGTTATAACTGCAATAGTCCATGCATGTGCGATTGCCTGTTTGCGAAGCGTATAAACAACCAGTGTACAGATAATAAATGCAACAAGGACAATCCACAGTTCTTTATTCTGGAAGACCTGTTTTGCATATTTCCCAATCTGTCCCATCATACCTTTCACAGAACCGCCCTGCATACCGGAGGCTGCTTTTTTCATATAAGCCATCATATAATATACAACCGTTCCACATCCCACTGCCACCATGGAAATCGGTGACATTAAAAGCGCACATGAGATTGGAACAACAACCGGAATCTTAAGTGCAAATGCCAGTGGTGTCAAAAGTACAACGATTGCCATCTTCGGTGTAAAACGAAGATAAAAAATATACATGATCAGGAAAATCAATGCCGTTACAACAAGTGCTGCGATGGATACTGAATACATATGTACAAGGATCAGTGCTGTTGCCAGAATCACTGTAATGATCGGTGGAAAGAAAGTTGCAATAATTGCAAGTGCCACTGCCACCACCGGCGATGCCAGTGTCTTCATAAATCCTACATTATTGTTGATCATGTAAAATGTCATGACCGCCAGAACAAATTGTATTGCTTTATCCGCCACAATTGAGTATCTGGAATACAAATCCTGCATTCTCTCCCGTATTACATATAAACTGTCCATTACTTTGTCTCCTTTTCATACATCTTCAACAATCTCGTCAGAATGTGATTATATCTCTTTACCCGCTGTCTCGCTTCCTGATGCTTTTTATTGTACAGGTGGCTTGCAATTCCAATATAAGACACAAGAACTACCACATATCCGACAACTGCCGCGAGAACCAACGTAATCAGTAATGCTGTTGACATCTTCTCCATCAGAGTATCAAGTCCTGCGATCATCGCAATTGCCCAGGCTGCTATATAGCCTATTGTCACCCACAGAACCGTATATAAAATGTGCACTCCGGCATAATCTTTTCGATAGTATTCACTGATTTTAAAATCCTCTTTTCCCTGCGTCTGATCATACAGGGCAAGCTGAGTCATTAGCTTGACTTTTCGCTCATCTAACATATATGCACCTCAAAATCCTTTTTTATCGATGAAACATCATTTTCAGTATAGCAAATCTCAGTACCCTTGTCCAATACTTATAGTCAAAAAGTAAACTTTTTGGAACCCCATAGTTTTCAATACTTTTGCCACTTGATCCACGGTATTCCCTGTTGTGTAAATATCATCGATAATAATGACACGTCGAAAATCTGTCGGAAGTCTGTCCGGATCTCCTCCCGGAGCAAATGCATGTTCCAGATTCTTTTTTCTCCCTATGGGATCCAGCTTTTTCTGATAACCAGTGTAATGAACCCGTTTTACCAGATTCGCAACGACCGGAATCCCAAGTATTTTCCCTATCTCTTCTGCCAGAAGCTCCGCCTGGTTGTAACCACGCTTCCTGCGCCTTTTTCTGTGCAGAGGCACCGGGACAAGCGCCTGCGGTCTCCATCTTCGGATCTCTTCTGCATATTTTATACAGATTTCCTGTGCAAAATACTTCGCAACATATCTCTGATTATGATATTTTAACTGGTAAATTGCCTGGTTCACCGGAGGTTTATGAAGCCACACCGACAGCCCTCTTTCATAAATGTGTTCTGTGTTATAGCAGTCATGGCAAAATTCCCTCTCTTCACAGCGGATTGGTTTCCCACATTTCAGGCATCGCGGTTCATGAATCTCTAATTTTTCCACAGCTTTCCTGCACAAAGGGCATACTCCCCCACGATTTACCTTTCCACAAAAAGGGCAGATAGAAGGCCAGAAAATATCCAACACCTTTTCTGACCATATTTCTCCTTGTCTTTCTCTGCTTTTTTCGTACTTCTTATTATATTTTACATTCTTTTTTTTATTATATTTTTCTATGATCACTATGCAAGTTCTCGGATTCGCTCCGCCAGACTTGTATTTCGCCGCTGCTCGCTGGTATTCTGGATCATTTCCTGAAATACTGAATCACTGCCCACAAGTGTGACACATTTTCTTGCTCTTGTCACTGCTGTATAGATCAGATTCCGGTTGTAAAGCTGTCTTGGTCCTTGAAGAAGCGGAATCACAACCGCCGGATACTCACTTCCCTGAGCTTTATGTATCGTGATCGCATAAGCAAGCTCCAACTCATCAAGAATCGCATATGGATACTTCACCTGGCGCTGTTCGTCATACTCAACCGTAACCGTCTCCTCGTAAGTGTTGATATTCTTGATGATTCCCATGTCGCCGTTAAATACGCCCAGTCCTTTGTCAATGGTCATTCCGTATTTCGTGCAGACTTCCCACTCTAACTGGTAATTGTTCTTAATCTGCATCACCTTGTCACCTTCACGCAGCAGGCGGTCTCCCACTTCTTTTTCCTGCTTTTGGGGTGATGGCGGATTCAGATACTGCTGAAGGATTTTATTCAGCCTCTCCACACCCAGATTTCCTTTTCGCATAGGTGTCAGCACCTGAATTTCATAAGGTGAGGCATCTACGAACTTTGGAAGTTTTTTCTGGATCAACGTAATTACAACACTGATGATCACATTTGGATCAGACCGTTTTAAAAAGAAAAAGTCCATACTTTTATTGTCCAATATGACTGGTTCTCCACGGTTAATTTTATGTGCATTTACGATAATATCACTCTCTTTTGCCTGCCGGAAGATTTTCTCCAGCTTTACAACCGGGAAACAATCCGATGCGATCATGTCCTTAAGCACTCTTCCAGGGCCTACACTTGGCAGCTGATTTCCGTCTCCGACCATGATCAGTCTGGTTCCCGGCATAATCGCGTCAAGGAGTGCCTTCATAAGCGGCAGATCTACCATGGACATTTCATCAATGATAATCACATCTGACTCCAGCGGATTCTCTGCATTTCTTCCAAATCCATTTCCAAATCCGACATTATCTCTCTTATCATCATCTTCCGGATTGCCACTGACTTCCAACAGGCGATGAATGGTCTGAGCCTCACAGCCGGTTGCCTCTGTCATGCGCTTCGCCGCACGTCCGGTCGGTGCTGCAAGAAGGATATCTGCTCCTTCTTCCTCAAAGAAATGGATCATTGCATTGATTGTCGTCGTTTTTCCGGTTCCCGGTCCTCCAGTCACGATCAGAATTCCGTGCCGCACTGCTTCCATTACAGCTTCTCTTTGTCTGTCATCCAGTGCCAGTTCTGCCTGTTCTTCTATCATATGGATGTGATGCTCCAAAACAGACGGTGTCACATCAAAATCTACATTCAGATCATGCAACATCTTTGCAACCGTGAGTTCCATATAATAATAATGGGAGGAATAAACACGAAGCCCTTCATCAGACTCTTTCAGAACAACTTTTTTCTCCATGGCAAGATCCATCACATACTTTTCAATGTGCTGAACCTCTACATCAAGAAGCTGACTGGCACGATATAGCAGAACCTCCTGAAGAAGATAGACATGTCCTTCACTGACACTCTGAATCAATGTATAGAAAATACCACTTCGAATCCGGTAATCGGAATCTGTGTGTATTCCGACCTTCGACGCAATCTCATCGGCCGTCTTAAAGCCAACTCCCGGCACATGATCTGCCATCTGATATGGATTTTCTTCTATTACGCGATAAACGCTCTGACCATAATGCTGATAAATCCTTGCCGCCAGTGTCGTAGAAATACCATATTTTTGCAGATAGATCATGGCTTCCCTCATATCCTTTTTTTCTTCTACCTGAATGGCGATCTCTCTGGCTTTCCGCTCGCTGATCCCTTTTACCTCGGCAAGACGCTCCGGTTCTTCTTCAATAATGCGGAATGTATCCCCGCCGAACTTCTTCACGATCCGTCCTGCCAGCGACGGTCCGACACCTTTGATAGCTCCGGAACCAAGATAACGTTCAATCGACACCTTATCTTCCGGCTGACATACCTTCGAAGTCTCTACCTGAAGCTGAGTTCCATACACTTTGTGTACAATGTACTCTCCCGTCAGCTCCAACAGTTCTCCCTCTTCAATGTAGTGAAACTTTCCTACACAGGTCAGGTCTCCGTCATCATTATTCAAATTAAATACTGTATACCCGTTGTCTTCATTCCGGTATACAATGTGCTCTACATATCCCTTAATCTCTTCCATCTATTATCCCAAATCTGCCCGACAGTTCAAGAATGCCTCGGCATTCTTTACAGTTCCCGTCTTGCGCTCATAAGTTCCACATATTCTCCGGTTCCGATTGCTACGACCTGCGTCGGCTCCTCTGCAGTCATTGTATTGATTCCGGTTCTCTCCTCGATCATCTCTTCCAGCCCGCGAAGCTTTGCTCCACCTCCGGTCAGCATGATCCCGCGTTCCAGAATATCTGCGGAAAGCTCCGGCGGCGTACGCTCCAGAACGCTGATAATTGCTTCAATAATCTGGTTGGATGTTCCCTGAAGTGCCCGTTCTGTCTCTGCCGAAGTCACCGTAACTGTCTTTGGCAGTCCTGTAACCAGATTCCGTCCACTGACCTCCATCGCTTCATTTTCAATCAGAGGATACGTCGTTCCAATCTTAATCTTGATGTCTTCTGCGGTCCGGTCTCCGATCAGCAGATTGTGTTTTTTCTTCATATAACGTACAATTGCCTCGTCAAAATCGTCTCCGGCAACTTTCAGTGAGGTACTGACTACCGTACCGCCAAGAGAGATTACGGCCACATCGGTCGTACCTCCCCCGATATCTACGATCAGATTACCACATGCTTTAGAAATGTCGATGCCTGCCCCGATTGCTGCCGCCACAGGTTCCTCGATCAGATAGACATCTCTGGCTCCTGCCGCAAATGTCGCCTGCTGTACCGCATTTCTCTCAACTTCCGTCACACCGCTTGGCACACAGATACTGATACGTGGTTTCTGAAATGTTCTTCTTCCCAGTGCTTTCTGAACAAAATATTTGATCATCTTCTCTGTCACAGTATAATCGGAAATAACTCCCTGACGCAAAGGACGCACTGCGATAATATTGCCTGGCGTTCTTCCCAGCATCAGACGTGCCTCCTCGCCGATTGCCTTCACTTCATTGCTGTCTCTGTCAAATGCAACGACAGAAGGTTCTTTGAGTATGACTCCCTTTCCCTTCACATATACAAGAATACTGGCTGTTCCCAGATCTATTCCAATATCTACTGCCATGATATAACCTCTTTCTTTCTGCTATCCCTTTTATCCATATCATTATCTTTCGTTTTCTCAGGAAGTGCAACCCTTTTTTCCTTAAATATTTGTGAAGATACTTATTTTTCAAGCATCGGCTTGATATATTTTCCGGTGTATGATACCGGACTTTCAGCCACTTCTTCCGGCGTTCCCTTTGCAATAACGGTTCCGCCTTTGTCACCGCCTTCCGGTCCCATATCAATAATATAATCTGCTGTCTTGATCACATCCAGATTATGCTCAATGACTACGACTGTATTGCCGTCCGCTGATAATCTATGCAGAATCTCTGTCAGTTTATGCACATCTGCAAAATGTAATCCTGTCGTAGGTTCATCTAATATATAGATGGTCTTTCCCGTACTTCTCCGACTCAGTTCTGTCGCCAGCTTAATCCGCTGTGCCTCTCCTCCGGAAAGCTGTGTGGAAGGCTGACCGAGACGGATATAGGAAAGTCCTACATCATAAAGTGTCTCCATCTTTCTTCGGATACTTGGTACATTTTCAAAGAAATGCAATGCCTCTTCCACGGTCATATTGAGTACATCATAAATACTCTTTCCTTTGTATTTTACCTCCAGCGTCTCCCGGTTATACCTCTTTCCGTGGCAAACCTCGCAAGGTACATAAACATCCGGCAGGAAATGCATCTCGATTTTCAGGATTCCGTCTCCGGCACAGGCTTCACAACGTCCGCCTTTCACATTGAAACTGAATCTTCCTTTCTTGTACCCACGTGCTTTTGCGTCTGCTGTAGATGCAAAAAGGTCACGGATGAGATCAAATACTCCCGTATAGGTTGCCGGGTTTGATCTTGGTGTTCTTCCAATCGGTGACTGGTCAATGGCAATAACTTTATCCAGCTGCTCCAGACCATCAATGGCATTATGTTTTCCCGGAATCACTCTTGCTCTGTTCAGATCTCTTGCAAGACGTTTGTACAAGATTTCATTTACAAGCGAACTCTTTCCAGATCCAGACACACCTGTCACACAGGTCATCACACCAAGCGGGATCTCTACATCCACATTTTTTAAGTTATTCTCCCTTGCTCCTCTGATCTTAATCCAGCCTGACGGATCCGCGCGGTGCTCCGGTACCGGAATCTGCATTCTTCCACTAAGGTAAGCCCCTGTGATGGATTTTTTATTCTTCATAATCTGCTCTGCGGTTCCACATGCAATTACTTCTCCTCCATGCTCACCGGCACCAGGTCCAATGTCCACAATATAGTCTGCCGCACGCATCGTATCCTCATCATGTTCCACGACAATGACAGAATTCCCGAGATCACGCAGATGCTTCAGTGTTCCGAGCAGTTTGTCATTATCCCTCTGGTGCAGGCCGATACTCGGCTCGTCCAGAATATAAGCCACTCCCACCAGACCTGAACCAATCTGTGTCGCAAGACGGATTCTCTGCGCTTCTCCTCCGGATAATGTTCCGGTAGCACGGGCGAGAGTCAGGTAATCCAGACCTACATCCATCAAAAACTTAATTCTTGCCTGGATCTCTTTTAAGATTTGTCCTCCGATCATCTTCTGCTGCTGCGTAAGCTCCAGACTACCCATAAATGTTTGCAGGTTTTCAATGGACATCTCCGTCACTTCTGCGATATTTTTACCACCGACCGTCACTGCAAGCGCTTCCGCCTTCAGTCGCTGGCCGCCACATTTTCTACACGGAGTGATTCTCATAAACTCTTCATATTCTGCCTTCATTGTCTCAGATGAAGTCTCCCGGTATCTGCGTTCCACATTGCGGATCAGTCCTTCAAATGCAACATCATAGACACCTTCTCCGCGCTGGCCTTTATAATGAACTTTCACCTCACGTCCATTCGTTCCGTGGATGATCACATCATGGATTTCCTGTGGATAGTCCTGAAATGGCGTGTCCAGAGAAAAATCATATTCTTTACTGAGCGCGTCAAGAATCGCATAGGTAAAACTCTTCTTATCCGTACAAGACTGCCATCCCATTACGGTAATCGCTCCTTCGCTGATGCTCAGTCTCTTATCCGGGATCATCAGATCCTCATCAAATTCCATCTTATATCCAAGTCCGAAACACTCCGGGCATGCGCCAAATGGATTGTTGAAAGAGAAGCTTCGCGGCTCTATCTCATCGATACTGATTCCACAGTCCGGGCAGGAAAAGCTCTGGCTGAAATTCATCGGCTCCCCGTCAATAATGTCAACAATCATCAGCCCCTCTGCCAGATGTAGTACATTTTCAATCGAATCCGTCAGACGCTTCTCAATTCCCGGCTTCACCACAAGTCGATCCACGATAATTTCTATATTATGCTTGATGTTCTTATCTAATGCGATCTCTTCGGATAATTCATACAGATTACCGTCCACACGCACACGTACATATCCGCTTTTCTTCGCTCTCTCCAGAAGCTTTTCATGGCGTCCTTTTCTTCCACGGACAACTGGAGCAAGGAGCTGGATCTTCGTGCGCTCCGGCAGTTCCATGATCTGATCTACCATCTGATCTACCGTCTGTTTCTTAATCTCACGGCCACATTTCGGACAATGTGGAATTCCGATTCTCGCATATAACAGACGAAAATAATCATAGATCTCCGTCACTGTTCCTACTGTAGATCTTGGATTGCGGTTCGTGGATTTCTGGTCAATGGAAATTGCCGGAGAAAGTCCTTCAATACTCTCCACATCCGGTTTCTCCATCTGCCCCAGGAACTGTCTTGCATAAGAAGACAGAGACTCCATATATCTCCTTTGTCCTTCCGCATAAATGGTATCGAACGCCAGAGAGGACTTTCCTGAACCGCTAAGTCCGGTAAGAACTACCAGTTCATTTCTTGGAATATCCAAGTCTATATTTTTCAAATTATGCTCATTGGCACCTCGTATTTTAATATATTGTTTTTTTTCATTTTTTACTGCCATGTTTTAAAATTCCCTTTTATTATTTATTCTGTTCATTTATTGATAACAGGTAACTATTCAGAACCCCTTGAAATAAGAAAAATTGATACGTCATGCTTGCATGTAAGTAGCAGTTTTTCTTATTTCAAGGTGACTCGAATAGAGTTACCACCCCACATATGAGCAAAATTAGCTGCATAACAGCGGGAAAGCACGAGTATCGTGCGGTTTTGCGAATTTGTGTGGTGGGGTTCTGAACTGTTACGATAACAGGTTCAAAAGATTCGAAACTTCCTATGCTTACTCAATGGTGGAATGACCTTTACTACTCTTTAAGCATCTTCTTCAGCTCAATCAGCTTATCGCGCAGCTCTGCTGCTGCTTCGAAGTTCAACTCTGCTGCTGCCTTCTTCATCTGCTTTGTCACATCGGCAATCAACTTCAAAAGCTCCTTCTCACTCATAGATTCCGGATCTTTGTCCATCTGAAGTTCTGTGGCAGCAACTTTCTTGGAAATGCTAATCAGATCCCGGACACTCTTCTGAATCGTAGTTGGCGTAATACCATGTTCCTCATTATATGCCATCTGGATCTTGCGGCGACGCTTCGTCTCTTCAATCGCATTCTTCATGGAATCTGTCATATTATCTGCATACATGATAACATGACCTTCTGCATTACGTGCTGCACGTCCGATTGTCTGCACAAGAGATGTCTCCGAACGCAGGAATCCCTCTTTATCCGCGTCCAGAATCGCCACAAGCGTGATCTCCGGAATATCCAGACCTTCTCGCAGAAGATTGATTCCGACCAGAACATCAAAAACATCGAGACGCATATCCCGCACGATTTCTGTCCGCTCCAGCGTATCAATATCCGAATGCAGATAACGGACACGAATACCAAGTTCCCGCATATAATCGGTCAGATCTTCGGCCATTCGTTTTGTCAATGTAGTGATCAAAATCTTATGTTTTCCTGCAATCTCCTTCTTCACCTCACCAATCAAGTCGTCAATCTGTCCCTCAACCGGGCGCACCTCGATTTCAGGATCCAGAAGTCCTGTCGGACGGATCACCTGCTGTGCACGTAAAAGTTCATGCTCTTCCTCATATTGTCCAGGTGTCGCAGACACGAACAGTACCTGATCGATCTTACTTTCAAATTCTTCAAAACTAAGCGGACGGTTATCCAGCGCAGACGGCAGCCGAAATCCATAGTCCACCAGCGTTCTCTTTCTGGACTGATCTCCGTGGTACATACCGCCAATCTGTGGAACCGTCTTATGAGACTCGTCAATCATCATAATAAAATCGTCCGGGAAATAATCAATCAAAGTATTGGGCGGCTGCCCCGGCGCAAGCCCTGCCAGATGTCTGGAGTAGTTCTCAATTCCTGAACAGAAACCTGTCTCTCGCATCATTTCTATATCAAAATTCGTTCGCTCCGCAATTCTCTGGGCTTCCAGAAGTTTATCTTCACCTTTGAAATATTTCACCTGTTCTTCCAGTTCAATCTCAATATTTTTAATTGCTTTTTCCATACGCTCCTTCGGTACAACGTAATGGGATGCCGGAAATATCGCAATATGATTCAGCGTATTTTTAATCTCTCCGGTAAGCATGTCTATCTCCGAAATCCGGTCAATCTCATCTCCGAAAAATTCAACTCTGATAGCTGTATCGCCACGGTCTGCCGGTACGACTTCTATCGTATCTCCGCGCACCCGGAATGTTCCCCGCTTGAAATCCATATCATTTCTGTCATATTGAATATCTATCAGCTGGCGTAACACTTCATCTCTGTCCTTCTCCATCCCCGGGCGGAGCGATACCATCATCTGCTCAAAGTTTTCCGGTTCACCAAGACCATAGATGCAGGAAACGCTGGCAACTACAATTACGTCCCTCCGCTCGATCAATGCTGCTGTCGCAGATAATCTCAGCTTATCAATCTCTTCATTGACAGAAGAATCCTTCGCAATGTAGGTGTCAGAAGATGGGACATAAGCCTCCGGCTGATAGTAATCGTAGTAGGAGACAAAATATTCGACTGCGTTGTCTGGAAAGAACTCCTTAAACTCGCCATACAATTGAGCTGCTAAAGTCTTATTATGCGCTATGATAAGCGTTGGTCTATTTAATTGTGCAATGACATTCGCCATCGTAAATGTTTTACCCGAACCGGTGACACCAAGCAGTGTCTGACACTGGTTGCCTTCTTTGAAGCCCTGAACCAATTGCTCAATGGCCTGAGGCTGGTCGCCGGTTGGGGAATATTCTGATACTAAATTAAAATGATCCATGTGAGTCTCCTTTATGAATTCTATAACTCTTCACTTAACGTTATTATCTTATCACTATTTATTTGTAACGCATGTCCTAGCTGCTCTCTAATTTCTTTTAAGTTAATTTTCCCTGAACAATACATAGTTATTTTAACAAAGTCATCTACAACTTTACATTTCATTTTTTCAATGTTTTCTATTTTCCCCTCTAAAATTTCTTCTACATCCTTTTTATTTTCTATTTTTATGATAGATTCCCTTTCTATTTCAAAATCACAAATATGTACATCTTTATTAGAAGCCAAATATTCTATAACAGCGATATTCAAGTCATATTCAGTAATTGTGTCCGCATAAATTTCTAATGTTTTCTCATTTACACATTTTCCACTTAATGCCAAAATAGCTACAAACATTTTTTCCAACGGCCAATTTTCTACTGATTTTATATTTATAAACGACTTAATAGAATCATATTGTTTCCCATTAACATTAATCGGAACACACTGGTAATATAACCATATAATGTACTTCTTAAAATCCCACCAGTTAACCACCTGATGTGCTCGATAATATTGTTTTAAGCTCGAAAAAATAATTTTTGAATAAAAAAATTCAAATATTTTTCTTCTTATAACACAAGTATATCCACTCTCTAATGCAATTGTTCTCAATAATTGCATTTCAATAGTTGAGTACCCTCTAATATTTTTAGATTTTTTAATGTACGATTTTAATAAAATTATCTGATCCTTCTTTTTTGCCTTTTTACCAAGACTTTGCTCTAATTTATATTTCAAAAATTCTAGTGAAAAAATATTATATGTATTTTTTCGTTCAAAAAAACTTTTATCTTCCATATTTGAAAGAATAGTAAATTTTTCTTCCTGTATACTAGATGGCATAAAGTTAATCGGATATTTCTCAAAATAATTATAAATTTTATCAACACTCTTAATTTCAAATTTCTTTGATACTATATATTGAATCAATAAAAAAATTAGAACAGCTGCCATCATCAATAATATATACTTATACTTTCCTGCTTTATTCCCTATACGATTTGAACACAAAACAAGAGCTATTACAAACATCCATGTAGCATAATTTATAAAAAACTGAAATATATAATCTAATATTTTATATCGTACTTTTGTTATAATTTTTGTTTTCATACTATCTTCTGATAAATATTCAGAATAGATAAATTGAATCACTATCACAGCAACTGTCATTTGGACTATCGGTATTATTCGTAATATACATGCCACAAAAGAGACTAAATACAATATCGCTATTTTTTGACATTCTCTCATTTTGTCATGCATAAATAGTCCTAAGCACATAAAAAAATACACTATAACTATATTATTTTGAAAAATTCCTGATAAATCCATCTTTCCTCCGTATATCTAAAATTTTATTTATTTTCTTCTAGTACCCTGTTTTGCATTTTTATTTGCATCTTTAATAGTCTCTATATAAGCGTCTTCCACAGGAGAAATTGTTTTTCTCTTATTCATGTTATGCCTGGTTGTTGTCAAACCACGCAGTTCTGCATAAACATCATGTGGCAAATATGTTTCAAAATATCGTCCGTCTTTCACCAGTCTTGCTATAGTCAGTGCATCCTTTTTATCTGATTTTGTCTGACTATTATCATCCAATTCCTTTGCCTTTTTGGTATGATACGGATTTACCAGCACAACTGTAATTTTTGCCTGCTTCAACAGGAAATTTGCAAATGCCTTCCAGTAATGACCGGTCGGTTCTATCCCCACAATAACCTTGTTAAAATCTTCATTCTTGCAGATTTCATAAATCCTTGTTAAGATTGCATTGAAACCGTTTCTGTTATTTTCAAATTTAAGAGCCTTGTTATGCTCGATACCACGGCAGTCTACAAATCTCGCCCACTGGTTATGCTTTGCAATATCAACTCCGACAATTAAAGTTTTAAATGTAATTGCTGCAAGTTTTTCGTTGGAATGGTTTTTCTTTTTCATTTGTTAAAAATCTCCTTTGTTTTGATGTATTTAAAAGTCGCCAAACTTTCTTACATCATACTGGGAGATTTTTTTAATTGTCAAATTTCATGTTCTATAGGAATGCTTATAAAAAGTCTAAGGCTTTTTCTTTCTCACGTTTACTTATTCTCCCTTAAGATATCTTTCCACTTCTCTATCAAACTCAGAAACATACTCCTGATCTTGCTTTACCCGAAATATCTCATATTCTTTCTCCGCCTTTTTCATAGCCATATCATGTGATACTTTCCCCTTACCTTCAAGTACCTCTCTTCTGTTATTTCTTAAAAATTGATTTGTCTGCTCTACCCAATCTTGCATACTCATCAATACTTCATCTTCAGCCATCAACTCTGCATAATCAATAAACATTGTAACAAGCCTATTTAAGCGTGATAATTCTTTTTCATTTAGGTAATTCTTTGCAACACTAATATCTCTTTTCAAAATTTTACCATCCGGAGCATCTTTCCACGTAGTAAGTCCCATAGCAGGTTTCTCAGCATTTACTCGTTCATAAACTAATTCTGCCGCTGTCTTTCCGGTAACTGCAAAATGAAGCTTATTTTGAACAAAAGCATAAAAAGCTTTTGTGATATCGCTATTTTTATCATAATCATAACTACACTGTTCAAATACATCTGTAATTTTTTGATATGCTCTCCGTTCACTGGCTCGTATTTCACGAATACGTTCCAATAATTCATCAAAATAATCTTTTCCAAACGGCTTACCATTTTTAAGCATATCATCATTAAGAACAAATCCTTTAGTAATATATTCCTTTAATGTTTTTGTTGCCCATTGACGAAACCTTGTAGCTTTCTTAGAATTAACCCGATATCCGACCGCTATAATTGCATCTAGATTATAAAATTCCGGTTCTCGCTTGACCTTTCTATTTCCTTCCATTTGAACTATTTCCATTTTGGAAACAGTTGCCTCTTTAAAAAGTTCTCCTTCCTCAAATATATTAGATAAATGTTTTGAAATCGCCGGTACATTGACATCAAATAATTCTGCCATTGCCTTTTGCGTCATCCAGAATGTCTCATCTTTAAAAACAACATTAACACATATATTAGTATCCTCCACTTGATACAAAACAATTTCATGTTCTTGAATCATGTACATCTATCCTTTCTATTCTTTTCAAGCTTATCTAATATCACTAATTCAGATCAACTGTAATAATTACGTTTTTCTCAATTGGGGAATTCAATTTCCCTAATTGACGCAGTTTAGGCAAATTTTGCCTAAACAGTTCACAATTTGCATTTTCCTTCATTGTTCTCAAAAAACTTTATAATCTGTTTTACTGACACGGGATAATAACAATTAGCATCCACACCTACATCATACCTTGTAATTCCATCTACTTTATTCTGCAAATTATATTCCTCACGTGCATGTATATGTCCATGCAACTGAATGCTTCCACTGTTCTTCTTCGGCCATGACAACATTGGATAGTGCATTAATGCAAAATACACTCCATTTAATGACACTGTTTTGAAATCACAAATCTCCTCAAATAATTCAGTATCATATTTCTTGTCATGATTTCCTTTAACCAGAATCTTCTTTCCGTTCAGCTTGCTAATCAATTCATTTGCTCTATCCCTCGGTAGATGATGACTGATGTCTCCAAGAATATATACTGTATCATTTTTATGTACTACGGCATTATAATTTCGAATCAAAACCTGATTCATCTCCTGAATATTTTCAAAAGGGCGATTTTGCATTTCTATAATTCCACGATGCCCTAAATGCAAATCACTTGTAAAGTAAATCATGTTATCGTCCTCTTTCTCCATTACGAATTTTTCCTGCAAAAAGTCACAAATTCCATTTGTTCACCTAGTATCATCTAGTCCGTAACCTGCTATTTCGTCCGCAAAATCCGTACCAAACAACACAAAAAAGTACCAAACATCAAGCTTTTTCACACTCAGACAGACTAGGACACAAAATATTCCACTGCGTTGTCAGGGAACATCTCCTTGAATTCTCCGTACAACTGAGCTGCTAACGTCTTATTATGAGCGATGACAAGCGTCGGCTTCTGTAATTGCTGAATCACATTTGCCATCGTAAAAGTCTTTCCAGAACCCGTAACCCCTAGTAAAGTCTGGCATTGATTGCCTTCCTTGAACCCTTTCACAAGCTCTGCAATCGCCTGTGGCTGGTCTCCGGTTGGCTTATATGGGGCTTTTATGAGCAAGTAGCTGGCTATTGTCAGCGGATTGCGAATGTCCTTTTTCTGCATTCATGGTAAATTCCTCCATTTGTAACTTTTAGTACAACCAATATCAGCCAAAAATTCGTATCCAGATTCGTAACGAAAAGCTCATTTTTATAGTGAATAGATGTGTTTCTCACCTCGTTACGAATAAAAGTCACAAAACTAATATTTGCGGATAAAACAGCACTCGGAAATACTGAAAATACTAACCTCCGGTCCTGTCATATTTTTACTGTTTGTTCTTGTAACAGTCCCTATTATATCAAATAAATTTTTGAAAGTATATAGATTAACGCAAGAAAAAAGTACAAATGTTCGATTCTTATTTATACTTTTTTCTATCACTACTATTCTATTTTTTATCATGCTGCGTGGAAATATTCCTCCAGGATTAAGTCTATTTCAATCACTTCTGAATAATCATAATACTGATCTTTCCGCTCTTTTGGAATAACTTCTTCAATAAATGGTTCCAATACATCCAGACAGTCTTCTATGATTTCCTGCAAACCAGCTCACCATTACTTTCTACAGAACGATATTCCGCATTTATTTTTAATGCTCCGTAATCAAGTACCCTATTTCGTTGACAGAATAACCTTTTAAGATATATAATATTTTTATTACAAACGTAAGATTTGGAGGAATATCACATGAGCAATCTGCCTCAAATTTCAGAAGCTGAATTTGAAGTTATGAAAATCGTTTGGAAATACGCACCAATCAGCACCAATGAAATTACTGAAAAATTAACACAAATTTCCCGTTGGAGTCCTAAAACAATTCAGACATTGATTAAACGTCTCGTTTCTAAAAAAGCACTAACCTATGAAAAACAAAGCCGGGTTTTTGTCTATACTCCATTGGTCAAGGAAGACGAATATATTCGGCAGGAAAGTAATTCTTTTTTAAAGCGATATTATAATGGTAATATCACTTCTATGCTTGCCTCTTACATTGAGGATGATAAATTGTCTGAAGAAGACATTGCCAGCTTACGGAATCTTCTTTCCAATCATTAACCATGGGAGGAGCATATTTTGATATATTTTAGTTTTCGATTTTTACTCTGTAATGCCATCATTTGTATTTTTTTAGGTAGTTTACTGGGATTAAAAAATTTATTGCAAAGGCAATTATCCGCACGTATGCAATATAATCTTTCGATTATATTTCTTGCCGTTCTAATTGTTCCCTTTTTACCGATAAACTCTGCCCCATCTTCTATATCGTGGAGCCATTTGCTGACAGCCCGTTCAAGTACCAATGGTGACATTCAAACCACTTTTCTTTCTGGTAATGGTTATAATTTGGATAAAATAAATGATTTTGCTGTCTCTGTCAGCACCCAAATACCAACTTTTATTCACACATTACTTGTATTTTTCTGGAGTATCGGTATATTCATAATGTTTTTTCTTCTCTACCGCTCAGTAAAACAAGTAAAAGCCTTACATAGTTCTGCTTTACCTCTTCAAAATGAAGAACTAAACGTTCTTTATATAGAATGTTTAAACGAAGTGAACAGCAAGCATACCATTCCGATTTATAGTACAGCATTTTTGAAATCTCCTGTTTTGGCTGGTTTCCTGCATCCTCGCATTTATCTTCCAATTCACTTGATTTCAGATTTTAACGCTGGAACTATAAGCGCAACTGATATTCGATATATGCTTCTTCATGAACTGCAGCACTACAAGCATAAAGATATTCTAATTGGATATTTGATAAATACAGTAAATGTTTTCTACTGGTTCAATCCCCTAATCTGGTATTTTCTAAAAAGAATACGGCAGGAACGGGAACTTGCCTGCGACAGTGCTGTATTACAATTATTGAAAGAAACAGAATACAAGTCATATGGAAATACACTGATTAACTTTGCCGAAACAATAGCTCTGTCTCCATTCCCTCTTACTATGGGAATTAGTGGAAATATAAAACAGTTAAAAGGACGCATTTTAAATATTGCATCATTCCACCAACCTACTTTTAAACAAAAAATTCGTGGATATCTTATATGCATATTCGTCTCTACTATCATCATTGGATGCATTCCCATACTTTCTGTTTATGCTTCTGATCAGACTGGCTATCATTTTGACACAACCGAAAAGAATATTACTCAGCTAAATCTTTCTTCCAATTTTGGGGACTACACCGGAAGTTTTGTTTTATATGATCAGTCTGCTGATAAATGGAATATTTATAATATGGAGCATGCTTCCACACGTGTATCACCGAATTCGACTTATAAAATATATGATGCATTACTTGGCTTGGAATCTGGAATTATTACACCAGAACATTCCACTTTCACATGGAATGGAGAACCATATCCTTTTCATTCATGGGAAGCCGATCAAGATTTAACCTCGGCTATACATAATTCCGTAAACTGGTATTTTCAGGCAATTGATTCACAGGCAGGTTTTGAAGCCGTAAGAACATTTTTACAGACAATAAACTATGGGAATCAGAATACTGGAACAAATCTAAATCTCTATTGGACAGATTTCTCTCTGAAGATATCCCCCATAGAACAGGTGGAATTGTTACAGGATTTCTATCAAAATAATTTTCATTTTGACAGTAAAAATATCCAGGCAGTAAAAAAAGCCCTGCTGCTTTCCACTACTTCTTCCGGTTCTCTTTACGGGAAAACAGGAACCGGGCGTGTCAATGGTAAAGATGTCAATGGCTGGTTTATCGGATACATTGAAACAGCGAATAATACTTACTACTTCGCAACAAATATTCAATCCTCTTCTAGTGCAACTGGAAGTCAGGCTACCGAAATAACAGAATCTGTACTTTCTAATCTTGGTATTTGGAAATAAATAAAGAGAACTGATAGCATAATTTCCCGTTATCAGTTCTCTTTATTTCATTCTTCTCTACTGATTAATTCTGTAAATTGCCTAACCGGTACTGATACCTCGGTATATTATCAATACCATTATCTAAAATCCTGTTTCCAACATACTGAATCGTTCCATCATCCTGAATTTTCATCGTAAGTTCGTGTGTAATAACAACATCATTACATACAACAGAATCACATACTGCATGAATTGTCAAAACAATGCTTCCATCTTCATTGTGCCTGACTTCTGTTACTTCCGGTAAAGACAATCCAAAATGTGTTGGTGAATAATTACCACATCCCAATCGTTCCCAGATAAACATACTACTTTGTTCATCGTAGACCGCCCATTCTTTCAATTCTTCTTTTGTAACAGGAAGATATGTCATAATTACATTTTCGAACTCTTCTGCTGGAATTCCCACAACCTCTTTTTCTGCAGTAAATTTTTCTCCATATTTCATTTGATAAAAATATTCATAAAGTCCATTATAATCCAACCCCTGCATATCCTCCGCATTCCAGTTTGAACATAACAGATTGTTTCCCTGATAGCCGAACGTACTCACATATTTTTTTGAATATTCCCGACACTCCTCACTCAAAGGCTTTACCCGGATAATACAACTTCCATCTACAATCTCTGTCACTTCCGGTGGTTCAGGTACGCATAATTCATAACAGAAATTCCCATTTTCAGTATATGCCCATTCTTTTATTTTTGATAGCGATATGTATGTAAGTACAGGCTCTGTATCCTCACTCCAGATCATTTTTGCGGACATCACACTCATTTCTTTTCCATCATAACTATATTCTTTTCTGGTAATTCCACCATCTGTATCTGCTTCATATAAAATTACACTTCCTTTTTCTTCTTGTTCTGCAGATTTTAAAAATTGTTCCATCTTCTGATAATTATCCATAACAGAATAATGATCGGAACCAATGACCGGATTCCCATTTTGTTTGATAATTTCTTTCATCCGATTCATCATTTGCTCAGCAGTGTTCTGATCTGCTTCTTGTATTCCATTATATTCAGAATAAATATCTCGGATAATGCCCATAATTTCTTCACAATCGTTCACAACTTCCTTTTTCTTGTCTTCATCGATTGGTAGATTATATCCCTTATCCGGATTTTCCATGGTAGTGTTTTTTTGATTCTTCTCATTTTTTACATCTGTGCTGTTTAACGATATCTTACTTTCACAGGAAGTCAGAATCATTCCTATACAAAGTACTAACAAAATACTTTTTCTTTTCATATTGCCCCCTAATTATTACTGTAATTCTCTTCCCACTCTTCTTCTGTTAACCTTGGCATATACCACCCTGCATTTGCATTTTGATCTGAACTAATTACCTTATTTGATAAATACTGGAAACTTCCGTCTTCCATAGGTTTTATCATCAATTCACTGGTGATTGCCTGATCTAACATTCTGATTTCCCATACTGCTTCTATCGTAAGTTTTAATGTTCCATCTTGTAATTTTTCATATGAGATAACTTCCGGATATGGCTCATATGGGAATTCACAATCATATAACCCTCGCGGTCTGTATCTAAAAGTTTTATTATCAGAGTTATAAAAAGTTCCCTTTTCAATCTCGGTATTACTAAATGGTAAATAGGTCTTTATAACCTCTTCAAACTCATCTTCTGGAACTTCATATTCTGCTCCACCATAATTTGCTTCATATGGAACTTGCTTTCCATATTTCATATAATACATTTTTTCATAAAGATCATAAAAATCAAGTTCCGTATAATTCTGGTTATCCCAATTTGTAATCAACAGATTATTAAGTGCATACCCCAACGGCATAACATATTTTCGATTCAATTCCCGGCATGTTTTATCTAATGGCTGCACTCTGAATCCAGTTTCACCCGGTGCTCCATCAAATCCCGGTGGGTGATATTCCTCCAGAAACAAGTATCCTTTTTCTGTATATTTCCACTCATATGCTTCATATTTATCATAATAATTAGCCTGTGGACTATTATCCTTCCATTTAACCTGACATAATCGAACATTTATCTTTCCATTCATTGACTCTAAATGATATTGTATAATTTCCCCTTCATCAAATACAACAACAATATCAACTGCTGCCTGTTCTTCTTTCTCCGCTGCCTTGCAAAATTCTTCTACTTTTTCACGATTGACCATATCAATCTGATTATCACAATCTACTGCCGCATATCCTTTCTCTTCCAGACAATTGATAATTTTTCTTTTCGCCTTTAATGTATTTAACTCCGACTTCTCCTTCATATAAACAGGCCGAAAAGTTTGCGCTGTTTTTTTTACTTCTGCATTCATTTCAGATTCTACGGTTTCTTTCTTTTCTTCTTTTTCCGTAATTCGATTTTGGCCGCACCCTGTAAAAACAATAAGAACTATCAATATCATCGCAATTTTCTTACATATGTAATAATTCCCCATAAAAAATTTTTTATTTTTCAAAATATTCCTCCAATACGGTTGCATCCTTTTTAACAACATAACCACTTCCACCGATTCCTTTCACATTCTCAACCATACTGATAAGAAGAATTGGTTTGTCCACGCTTTTATCTACCGTAAACACCGAAAACCACCCGATTTCTTTGCCAGAAGTATCTTCTTTCGTTGCCTTCAACTCGGCTGTCCCTGTTTTTCCAGCCAGCAAAATATCGTCACGATGTGCAGCATATCCGGTTCCTTCCGGATCATTTACAACACCTTCCACCCCTTGCATAATTTCTTCTACATTTTCTTTGCTAAACGCATTTTCTATCCATGTTTCACCGGATGCTTCTTCTTTGTATTTCAAATACGGTTTTATCATATTCCCTTCATTTAAAAATGAAGTATAAATACTTGCCAGATGTAATGGATTTACAAGAATCTGCCCTTGCCCATAACCACTATCTGCCAATTGTATTTCTGTTTCTATTTTATCTGTATTGGAATATGTTGATTCCTGCATCGCAATCTCAAACGGCATATTCTGATTAAATCCTATTTCATTTAAAGTATTCATAAAATTCTCACTACCAATTTTAAGAGCTGCCTTTGCAAAATAAATATTATCAGAATAGATAATTGCATTTTTCATAATAACCGGTTCATATTCATGAAGTGTTGTCACTTGATAAGATCCCCAAGACGAATCTTTCTGCCATGCCAAACCTGCATTTCCAAAATCTTCTTTTGGATCTAAGCTTCCCGTTTTCAACCCAATTCCTGCCACAACTGGTTTAAATGTTGAGCCAGGACACCATACTTGACGAAAACGATTATATAATGGTTTCTTTTCATCTTCGTTTAATGATGTCCATTTCTCTGATGATATGCCCCGTATAAATTCATTATTATCATAAGATGGGGTACTTACCAAAGCCAATACTTCTCCCGTATAAGGATTCATTGCGACAGAACACCCCGGATCTTCTTTAAACTGCTCGTATAATGATTTTTGCAAATCGGAATCTATCGTTAATCTTATATCCATACCATCTTCTTTAAAAATACTTGCAAGAACCTCTTTTACTTCCCCATCACTATCCAAAATCTTTATATCACAACCATCTTTTCCTTTTAATTGCTTTTCGTATAACTTTTCCACCCCAGATCTTCCGATTACACTTTCTGCTGAATATCCTTCCCCTGGATGATTTTCCAAATCTTCTGCTGTTACAGACTGTACATAACCAATTAAATGAGCTGCTGTCTCCCCTAACTCATAGGTTCTAACTTCCACATCTGATAGCATAACCCCTGGAATTTCCAAAAGTTTATTCTGACAATCCTGCTCCTCAAGTGTCTTTTCTTCTGGCTGTATTTTCATTAAATCTATTTCTTCTACTTTCGGAATAGTTTCAATTGGTACAAAAGAATCCTCTTTTACCCACTTTGCTGTGAGTTTGTTATTTATTGTTTCTACATCTATCTCTAATAACTCCGCTATTTTTTCAATAGATACATTCCTGTCTTCCAGCTTTCCCGGTATAATGCCAACTGATGTTGCTACTCCTTTTCCTGCAAGCATTTTACCATCTCGGTCTAATATTTCTCCTCTCTCCGCTTTTGATGTAGTAACACTTATTTTATCATCACTCTCTAAATCTGGAAAAATCAGGCTATCCTGCCATACTAATTTATATCCCTGTTTCGTCTTCTTCAGTTCCGCCATATTGTCAAATTGTATTGTTCCGGCAATTGTATTACATGATGTTTCATACGAAAGCGTAACTGTATCTGCTTTTTTCTCTTTCACAGCTATATGACTGATTTTAATGTCACTGACCTCTATTCCTTCGTATATCTTAGAATTTCGTTGTATGTATTCTTCTTTTGTCAGATAAACTTTTTCATCTGAATCTATCATAGTATACATTACTTCATATTCCTTTTTTTCAATATGGTTCATATATTCCACAAGTGTGTCTTCTGGTGATTCCGTTATCGTCCTTTTTAATAAAACACCTCCTGAAACAGCAATTACTGTTATAGCTACTATCAGCCCAAAAATCTTACAAACGTAAGATTTTTGGATATTTTGCTTTTTTCGTCTTCTTTTCATAGATATTCCTTTCTTCTAATTTTTTTGTTTCTTAAATCTTACGCTTGTAATATTTGAAAGTCAAGTCTATTTTCAGGAATTGTATACTCCAGATTCACCATTAGACTATCACACTTTTTCTCCTGCCTTTTAATATGCCAGGACACCGTATCCATAAATGTTACTGCTTCCGATACGGTAACTCCGTCTTGCCACTTTATCCCCACTGTTGCCTTCTATGGTATTGACGGTTCCACCGCTGACACTCTCTACAATTCCAACGTGGTCAATCGTTCCATTATTTCCCCAGTCAAAGAAAATAATATCTCCTGCCACCGGGGTATAACTTCCGTCACGGAACCTGCCTTTACTTTCAAACCACTTCACACCGTCCGAACAAAGAGAAAATTTCGGAATGACTCCACTCTGGATATAACCACTCTGGTCTGCACACCATGACACAAAGCAGGCACACCACTCTACCCGGTTTCCAAATCCATACCAACTCCAGTAGGTTGTTCCGCCTTTTCCTTCCTGCGATGCTGCCACCTGAACGATTGCCTGATTGCCGATGCCTGTCGGGATTCTTCCAAATGTATAATACTGAAGCACATGTGGTACATACTGCTTGTCCCCATAACTGCTCCACCCCATTCTCTGTGCCATCATATCGGAAAATTCTGCCGCATTTGCAAGGGTGTATCCACCTCTGGCTTTCGCCCATTCCAAATATCCATTTCCGTAGTTGTAACTTTACAATGCCAGTTTAATATTTTCCATATCCAGAGGATTTTTTACTCCTGCACTCCGCAAGAAATCGAATACTCTGGATCAGTGATTCCATTCGGCTGTTTGGGGTATTTTGTATTAAAGCTCCCTTCTGAACACTGCATCGGGTCAAGTCCTCTCCCACCTGATTCCTGCATCATAATGGCTTTGATTAGTTCCACATACTCTCCAATGCCATATTGATTTGCATACTGACGGATTAGTGGTTCGTATGCTTCTACTTCTGCACTAACCGAAGAAACCGTACTGGAATTATCCCCACCTGTCATGCATAGAAATCCACCAAACCTTATTTTCACTTTTACATTTCCTATACAGACAAGATAGGGATTTCCCACCTGTCTGAGATATTGAGCTATTCTTTTTTCCTTCGTCTTATTCCGGTCAATCCTTATTTTTCGGATATCCTTCAATTCCTTCAGATCCACATCACCAAAATCCGTTTCCAGATAGTTTCTATATTCTTCTGCAGTCATGCCCTTCTCCTTCCATTCCCATCTGAATCCGTACTGCTTTCAGTACCCGATCCAGGCTCCACTTATTTACTCTTCCGCATTTCTCAATAATACATTTTGTGGAAATGCTCATAACCTGTTCAGCCAGTGCCAAACTTCCTTTTCGGATTCCCGTCATATCATATTTACTGATAAATACATGTGTTGGCAAATACCGTTTCTTATATATTCTTGATGTCAGCGGAACTACTGTAATGACTGAACTGTATGTATTGGCTTTGTTGTTACTTACTACGATCACCGGTCTTACTCCACCCTGAACAGATGTTGTAGGAAACATACCGAGATCTGCCCATAAAATATCTCCTCTGCGGATTGTCATTTGTCCTCTCTCCAATCTGTTATTTTTATTTGTAAAGCATCTATAGCCAATTTGATTATTAAACAGTGCTCGCTCGATTCTATTTATCCTCGATACCCCGAATCATTACTCCCGCATATGCAGGAAGGGAATAATAACCTGCCCGGATGCATACTCCGGACCACAACCCGGAAACTCTCGTTTTCAGGCTCCAGCAGTTCATAGGTTTACCAGTTACAGACTTCTCGGGGTCTGCAAGTGTATCGCATCTCACACATGTCATCGCATCACCAGCCTGCCGACTGGCTTTGGTCAGTGCTTTTTCGCAGCATTATTGACTCTAAATAGTTTCTTACGTCCTTATAATCCTATAGCGACATCTTCCTCGTGCTCTCTGCATGAAATGTCACGTCAGTTATTATTGGATATTCAGTTATCATGGTTCATTTTAGGAAGTCCTTTAACTTCCTCTAATTACTAAAGTCAAATGACTTTGCGTAATACTTTCCTTCATAAAAATATGGGTGTTCAATATACATATCCGTTCCTCCTGAATTTGAAATCTTGTTGCTCGTTTCAAATCCAGAAGGCGGACCTCTGTTTAGGATCATGCCTGCTCCGCCTTTATCCTGCCGGGATACGCCCGCAGTTATTGGCTGAGAAATTCAGGCACGAAAAAAATCCCCAGTAGTTTTTTCTTAACTACTGAGGCTTTCGTCGCTTTATTGTATTCAGTTATCTATGCCTTCTTTCATCAGCATAATCATTGTATCAGAATAAAGTTCACAAAATATCCGCAATATGTTCCCATAAGTTCATATCATTATTGGAATCGTACATATTTCAGTATAAAAAGTTCACTATTCAAATTCTGATTATTATTTCTCCACATACTCTTCTGCCATATGTACTGCCATAGCACCATCTGCCACTGCTGTTACTATCTGACGGAGTAACTTTGTTCTGACATCTCCTACAGCATAAACACCCGGAATACTCGTTTCAGTGTTTTCACCTGCCACAATATATCCTTTATTATCCAGTTCTATCTGATTATCTAAAAAATCTGTTGTCGGTTTTCTTCCTATACTCACAAATAGGCCGTCACATTCTATAATGTTTTCTTCTCCTGTAACTGTATCTTTCAACCTCACACCAGTCAATCGTTCTCCATAAATCAGTTCATTTACTGTATTGTTCCATCGTAACTCTATATTTTCAGTTTTCATCAGCTGGTCATGGTAGATTTTCGTTGCACGTAATGTATCTCTTCGATGAACAATGATGACTTTCTTAGCAATTCGACTTAAAAGAACAGCATCTGATACAGCAGAATTTCCCCCACCAACAACCACCACGATCTTATCTTTATAAAACATACCATCACAGGAGGCACAATAAGCAACCCCATGACCTATCAATTCTTTTTCTTTAGCGAGACCAAGTTTTCTTGGATTTGCTCCAGTAGCAATCACTACTGTTTTCCCAATATAAATTCCCGAACTAGTTTCTACTCTCTTAAGCTTTCCTGTTAAATCCATATTAAAAACTTCAGCATATTCACTTTTAGCGCCAAATTTTTCCGCCTGTTTTTGCATTTTCTCTGCCAATGAAAATCCGTCAATTCCATTTTCAAAACCAGGATAGTTATCAATCTGCCAGGTCAATGACATCTGACCACCTGCAGATAATTTTTCTAAAACAATTGTATCAAATCCTGCTCTGGCTGCGTATAATGCTGAAGTATACCCTCCAGGTCCTCCCCCCACGATAATCATATCGTAAACATGATTTTCATTCATACAGCAGTCCTCCTTTTATTTTTCCAATGCTTCATTAATAAAATTCTCTATCATTATTTTTGATTCAGGTGCAACAATAGAATCTATTGCCTTTCCATCTCGATATAAAACCAGCGTAGGAATTATCTCAATCTTTTCAGCTTCTGCAATCTGTGGTTCTTCATCAATATTTACTTTTCCAGCAATAAGAATATCGCTGTATTCTTCACTTATTTTTTCATAAGCCGCTCCAATTCTACGGCAATAACCACACCAAGGTGCCCAGAAATCAACCAAAACCGGTTTTTCCTTATGAATTAATTGTCCAAACTTTTCTTTATTTATATTTATAGATGTCATATTTTTCAACTCCTTCTCCTATTTGAACTTAATATACCCCAAATAAGTGCTTGCTTCCGTGATGATATCACAGAAAAGATAATTTACTTTATTACACTTCTTTTTATTTCTATTTATGGCATATGCCAGTTATATAATTGACGCATCAAAAAAAAGCAAGTATACTATGTTCGTAAAGGAGATAACGGTTATGAACTTCGAAAATTGTTTTCCACTATGGAATGACTTAAATACAGCACAGAAAAAAATAATTTCAGACAATTTAATCACACAGTATGTAAAAAAAAGGACAATCATTCACAATGGAAACCTGGATTGTACTGGATTATTACTGGTTAAATCCGGGCAGCTTCGAACTTACATACTTTCAGATGAAGGACGAGAGATTACACTTTACCGTCTGTTCGATATGGATATGTGTCTTTTATCCGCCTCATGTATCATACGCTCCATTCAATTTGAAGTAACCATTGAAGCAGAAAAAGATACTGATCTTTGGATCATCCCTGCTGAAATCTATAAGGGCATTATGAAGGAATCTGCTCCCGTCGCAAACTATACCAATGAGTTAATGGCCACCCGTTTTTCTGATGTCATGTGGCTGATTGAACAAATCATGTGGAAGAGTTTGGATAAGCGTGTTGCTTCATTTCTTTTAGAAGAGACCTCTATCGAAGGAACAAACGAGCTGAAAATCACTCATGAGACGATTGCTAATCATCTTGGTTCCCACAGGGAAGTTATCACTCGAATGCTTCGATACTTTCAAGGCGAGGGTCTCGTCAAACTCTCCCGCGGCAAAATCACAATCCTTGATCCAAAAAGACTGGAAACACTCCAAAGGTCATAAAATTGTTTTTCTGTAACATATAAAGAAGAATCCTCCATTTATCAGAATTATGAAAGTCATTCTAATAAATGGGGGATCTTTTTATATTACGAGAAAATTATAAAAATATTATGATTATTTTTAATAATCCATACCACATGCATATGCCTTTTCAATCAGCGCATGGTCATTGACAACTGCATCATAGAAGCGGAATCCGCCGGAGAAGTTGTATGTTTCATATCCATTTCCTTCCAGAATACGACTGGCAATATAACTTCGCAGCCCACTCTGGCATATCAGGTAAACAGGCTTTCCCTTCTCAATTTCATTGATACGTTTCCTTAGTTCATCTACAGGAATGTTTTTGAATCCATCCATATGCCCCCTGTTAAATTCACCTACAGTTCTCACATCCAGCAACACAACACTTTTATCTCTAGAAATCTTATCCATATCTTCCAGATGCCATTGTTTTAAGGTACCTTTTGCTATATTGTCTATCATGAATCCTGCCATATTTACAGGATCCTTGGCAGAGGAATAAGGCGGTGCATATGCGAGATCCAAATCCTTCAGCTGGGTTGCCTTCAGCCCTGCATGGATTGCTGTTGCCAGCACATCAATACGTTTATCAACTCCTTCATATCCAATAATCTGAGCACCAAGCAAACGATAGGTCTCTTTTTCAAAAACCACCTTCATGGTCATCACTTTTCCACCAGGATAGTAACCGGCATGACTCATAGGAGAAAGAATTACTGTATCTACCTCTAATCCTGACTTTTTAGCATTGGTTTCATTGATACCTGTAGTGGCTGCTGTCATATCAAACACTTTTATAACGGAGCTTCCCTGACTGCCCAGGTAACGACTATCACCGCCACAAATATTATCAGCGATGATTCTGCCCTGTTTATTGGCTGGTCCTGCCAAAGAAATCAGCGCATCATTACCCGTAACATAATGTTTTACCTGAACTGCATCACCTGCAGCATAAATATCCGGTACAGAGGTTTCCATTCTGTCATTCACTATAATACTTTCCTTGATGCCAAGTTCCAGACCGGCTTCTTTTGCTAATACTGTGTCTGGTGTGACTCCGATTGCCAGAACTACCATATCAGCCTGAAGTGATGGATTATCTTTCAACAGGACCTCCACTCCGTTGTCTTTTTCTTTAAATCCTTCTACTGTATAGCCCAGTACCAGTTTTATCCCATGCTTTCTCATTTCATTATGGATCATGGATGCCATATCCGGGTCAAAAGGGTTCATCAGCTGCTTAGGCCGCTGGACAATCGTAACATCCATGCCAAGCTCCCTCAAATTTTCTGCCAGTTCCAGACCAATAAAACCGCCACCTGCCAATACAGCCGATTTTGGATGATTCTTATTTATATATTCCTTTATCCGAAAAGTGTCTTCTACAGTACGAAGTGTAAAAAGTTTATCAATACCTACTCCGGGAAGTCTCGGCTGTGTTGGCTTTGCACCTGGAGAGAGGATCAGCTTATCATATTTTTCTTCAAATATCTCACCATTCTCTAAATTTTTCACTGAAACCGTTTTACGTTCCGGATGTATGGAGATAACTTCATGATGAATTTTCATGTTAATACGGAAGCGTTTAAAAAAACTCTCTGGTGTCTGTAGTGTAAGTTCTTCCGGGTCTGTAATCACGTCTCCAATATAATATGGAAGTCCACAATTTGCATAGGATATGTATCCGGATCTTTCAAACACAGTAATTTCAGCATGTTCATTCAGTCTGCGTATTCTTGCTGCGGCTGTAGCTCCTCCGGCTACACCTCCTACAATTATTACCTTCATCTTATTTTTCCACCTTTCCTGAGTAAGCTGCAATGCCACCGATATTATTTACTTTAGAATATCCCATTCGTTGCAGTATCCCAGTTGCCTGGCGGCTTCGTGAACCGGAATAACAGTATACAAACAGTGGGATATCCTTATTCTTCGCTACAGAAGCAATATTGTCAAGTTGCTGCAACGGCACATTTTTACTTTCTGGTATATGTCCTTCCTGATATTCCTACGGTGTACGTACATCCAGTAGAACTGCATCATCAGTCCTTTTATATTCTTCTATGCCTTGATTAATATTCGACTGTTTAAAGAGATCAAAAAATCCCATTAGCACACCTCCCTAAATCATTTCTAAAATCGCATTCTTAGGTCTCGCCCCTGAAACCTGCTGTACAATCTTCCCATTCTTCATAACCACTAAAGTCGGAATGCTCATAATACTGAACTTATTTGCCAGTTCAGGCTCTTCATCTACATTAATCTTTCCAACTTTAATATCTCTACGCTCACTTGCAATCTCCTCTACAATAGATACTACCATGCGGCAAGGCGCACACCAAGATGCCCAAAAATCTAAAAGAACGGGTTTATCGGAATTCAGTACTTCGTTCTGAAAATTATTTTTATTGATATTAATAGCAGACATTTTACAGTCCTCCTTATCTTTTTCTTTTTGTAGATTTATTATAGTCTTAATTTCATTTATTTTCCGTGATTACATCACCATACCTCATTAACTTAACTTCTTGCCATACCATCTACACTTAATATAACACCTGTAATGTAACTCGCCTCATCTGAAGCAAGAAACACAAACGCATTGGCAATATCTTCTGGCTGTCCAAGACGACGCAATGGAATTCTTTCAATCATAGGTTCGATAACTTCCTTTGGCACGGCCTTCATCATATCAGTTTCTGTAATCCCAGGTGCAACAGCATTAACACGAATACCTTTAGGTCCTAGTTCTCTTGCTAATGATATAGTCAATCCGTTTACTGCAAACTTCGATGCCGGATAAGCAAACCCACTTGGCTGTCCCGAAATACTCACCATGGAAGAAGTTGAGAGAATGACCCCCTTGCCTCTTGCCACCATACATTCTGCTGCTACACGAGTAGTATTAAATACTCCTTTTACATTTAGATCCATGACTTTATCAAAAGTCTCCTCTGTATAATCCATAAATGAGGTGTTTTCTGAAATCCCTGCATTATTTACCAGTATATCGACACATCCATATTTTTCAGTTGCCTCTTTAAAAGCCTTTCTGACAGACTCCATGCTTGCCAGATTTGGACTAATTCCAGCAACTATTGCATTGGGATATTTTTCTTTTAATTTATCTACAGCAACATCTGCCGATTCCTGTGAACTTGCTGCTAACACAACTGAAGCACCTTCCTTCAAGAATTTATCAGCTGTAGCAAATCCTATACCACGGCTTCCACCCGTAATGATTGCAACTTTATCTTTTAATCTCATTTAGACTACCTCCTTACTTTGTTTGTAGTTACATTATAAGCAAAAGGTAAATCATTTTCTGTGATATCATCACAAACTATCGCAATAAAAAACCCTGTTGCTCACGCACCAGGGTTTTGGTTTATCCATCCGTATTTAACACAAGATTAGGCTTCTATTCAACTTCTGAAAACTGATCTTTTCCAACATTACATAATGGGCATTCAAAATCTTCCGGAACATCCTCCCACTTTGTTCCTGGTGCAATATCACCTTCAGGATAACCTTCCTCTTCATCATATTCCCATCCGCAAACGTCACATACATATTTCATTAGTTTGTTCCTCCTTATAAATATATTAATACACAGCATATATTACTGTTGTATTTGTGTTGTTCTGTAACCTTAATATGTATAAATGCTTTTAGCATTTCCATAATCCATGCAGGTTACAATATGCATATACTTCTTCTACCTGTTCACCATCGCAGAGGCAAAAATCCGCTACCGGCTCCTGACCTGGATTTAACTGTTTTCTGTATATTCCCTGGTTTGTATTTAATGTAATCCACTCAATGAAATGTTCTTCAAGCATTGGATGTTTTGTCTCTCCGACCACGACATGAACATGACTGCCTTCTACCGTATATACAGGTACATGCTTCTCAACAGCAGCATCTGTCACTCCGGCTTTTAATTCCTGCATAGGTTCTCCGCAACAAATTACAGGTACACCCTTATCCTTTACCTTTTCAACAATGTTTCCACAATGCTTACAAATACAGTACCTTACTTCCATGACTTTTTCTCCTTCCATGTGTAAAATTTATAATTCAATTGTCTCAATAATCTTTTTCAATGAATCTGCAGATTCCTTAAGCTTTAACGCTTCCTCGCCACTTAAATTAATAGGTATATCCGACTCAATACCATCTGCACCTACAATAGCTGGCATACTTAACGATACTCCGTCAATATCATATACTCCATGAATCATGTGTGATACAGGAAGTATTGATTTTTCATCTCTCATAATCACTTCGCAGATTCTTTTTACAGACATTGCAATTCCATAATATGTAGCGTGCTTTTTGTTTATAATCTCATAAGCACTGTTCTTGACTGCTGTAGCTATTTCTGCCGTGTCTTCCTTGTGCTTGTAATGTCCACGCATTTCACACATTTCACTTAATGGAACACCAGATACATTGGCTGATGACCATGCTACAACTTCGCTGTCTCCATGCTCACCTACTATAAATGCATGAACACTCCTGCTGTCCACAGATAAATGCTCACCAAGCTTATATCTTAATCTGGCACTATCTAACACAGTGCCCGATCCAATAACCCTGTTTTCTGGAAGTCCTGATAACTTTATGGCTACCTGAGTCAGGATATCTACCGGATTCGCAACTACAAGCATGATACCTGCAAAATCTCTCTTTGCTATTTCAGGAATGATTGACTTAAATATTGCTACATTTTTATTTACGAGATCAAGCCTTGTCTCTCCCGGTTTCTGTCCCGCTCCGGCAGATATGACAACAATTGCAGCATCAGCCACATCATCATAATCTCCGGCATATATTTTCATCGGACTCGCAAATGGAATACCATGACTGATATCCATCGCTTCTCCTTCTGCCTTGTTCTTATCTGCATCGATAAGGACAATCTCTGTAAACAAGCCACTCTGCATCAATGCAAATACCGATGCAGAACCAACAAAGCCGCAGCCTATCATTACTGCTTTTTTTGAATTAATCACTTTCCTCTTCGTAATAATCTCATCTCCTTAATAATTCTCTTCATGTACTTCAAAATAGCTCTGTGGATGATTGCATACCGGGCATACCTCTGGAGCCTTTGTTCCGACTACAATATGTCCACAGTTACGGCATTCCCATACCTTCACTTCGCTCTTCTCAAACACCTGAGCAGTTTCAATGTTCTTAAGAAGTGCACGATATCTCTCCTCATGGTGCTTTTCAATTTCTCCTACTGCTCTAAATTTTGCTGCAAGATCAGGGAAACCTTCTTCCTCTGCTGTTTTAGCAAAGCCATCATACATATCTGTCCACTCGTAGTTCTCTCCTTCTGCAGCAGCAGCTAAGTTTTCTTTTGTATCACCAATTCCTGCTAATTCCTTGAACCACATCTTAGCATGCTCTTTCTCATTATCTGCTGTTTTTAAAAATAATGCTGACATCTGCTCGTAGCCTTCCTTTTTCGCTACGGATGCAAAATAAGTATACTTATTTCTTGCCTGTGATTCTCCTGCAAATGCCTCCTGTAAATTTTTTTCTGTCTGTGTTCCTGTGTACTTGTTAGTAGCCATTTCTTTTACCTCCGTTTTCTTTACTACTTTTTCAAAATCTCATGCCATCATTTACATAAATGCTTAATAGATTTGCCCATCCTTTATCTTTTTCTGGCATTTCGGACAAATACCTTTAAATAATATGTCGTATCCTAAAAAGTCCGTTCCATGTGTATCATGAATTTTTTCTAGCAAGCCCAATATTTCATCCATATCCACATCTGAAATCTCACCGCAGTTTACACACCTCACATGGTAATGGTTCTTTAATGTAAGGTCGAACCGATTAGGTCCATCCGGAACTTCCACTTTTCTTAAATCACCTTCTTCTACCAATATGTCGAGATTTCTATATACAGTCCCTTTGCCGATTGTAGGACAGAATTCTTTTACAAATTCATATACTTCATTTGCCGTAACATGTCTTTTCATTTCACATACAGCGTTTCTTACAAGATCTTTTTGAATGGTATTTCTTCTACTTGTCATCAGCTCTCCTTATTAGGACTAGTTCTTAATAAGGATTATATGCCACTATCATCCTGTTGTCAATAAAAATAGTAATAATTCTCATTATTATAAAAACTGCCAAACTGAGCATCTTTTACCTGAATAACTATTTTATTTTGCGTTCAAATATATATTCGGAATCTGAAGATAAATCAGACCTAAACGAATATCCGAGTCTGTCAAATTCCTGAATCTCCACCGGATTTTCAATATTATTTTCCGCTATGAATCTGACCATTTCACCACGAGCCATCTTGGCATAGGTACCTTTTGTTACCAATTTATCTCCGGATAACTCACAAAATACAATCGTAATATATCTGTCCTGTGGTGTCAGATACTTTTCTATACATTTTGAGTATTCTTTTGATGCAAGATTAATGATAATCCTACTGTCATCGATTACTGAGCGGTATAACAATTCTCCCCAGTACTCATACAGATTTTTTGCATCTCCAATTCCAACCTTTGCCTGCATTTCAAGACGATAAGGAGTCACACCATCCATTGGTTTTAAAATGCCATAAAACGCAGACAAGATTCTTAAATGATTTTGCAAATACTCAAACTGCTGGATTTCAAACACAGATGGTGCCATATATTGAAATGCAATCCCTTCATATGCTAAAACAGCCGGAGTAAGCCTGTTATAAAGATCCATATTTTCCAATCTGTTAAAGTTCTGCTCTGCAATCTTGTCATTACATTTCCAGATAGCTTTCAGTTCTTCTTTTGATTTGCTTTTCATCCAGTTTAATACTTCTGCGGTCTTATCAATATAGACAGGCAGTTCAACCGGTGCTAAGTTATCGGTATCTACAATCATCTTTTTTGCAGGTGATAAAATAATCTTCATTATGCCAATTCCTTAAGCATATTTTCAGGATCATCTGCAGCCTTGACTTTATCATTTGCCTTTATAATAATCCCCTGTTCATCAATAAGATATGTAGTTCTTACTACTCCCATAGAGACTTTGCCATAATTTTTCTTTTCTTTCCATACATCATATGCTTCAATAACTTTACGCTCCGGATCTGCTAATAGCGTAAATGCCAGTCCGTATTTTTCTTCAAATCTCTTGTGAGAGGCTACAGAGTCCTTGCTTACTCCGAGAATAACAGCTCCCTTCTCAGTAAACTGTGGATAACGCTCAGAAAAACCACATGCCTGTTTCGTGCATCCCGCTGTATTATCCTTGGGATAGAAATATAAAATCACTTTTTTTCCTGTATAATCCGATAATCTATGTGTTTTCCCATTTTGATCTGGCAATTCAAAATCAGGCGCTTTAATTCCTACTTCCAGCATTATTTATTCCTCCCTCTCTGTAACTTTCTCTTTTTTCGTCTTTTCTTTCCTATTCCCGGTAATCATTTTATGACCTGTATATATCACTATTAGGGCAACAATTTGCAAACGAAGTACTGAAAGGAAAATATGAATACGTGATCAGCACTCATGTTGATAAAAATCATATTCATAACCATATCATCTTCAATGCTGCAAGCTTTAGTGAACAAAGTTCACAGATTTACCCTTCTCAACGAGATAATGTACAACTATAAAATGTTTTTCTTTAGTCGACTGATATGTAAGAAGAACACTGACTGCAAAATCAGTGTCCTTCTTTCTTCCTTTACATATATTTCATAATAGTCGGCAATAATACATTCATATCTATTGGTTTTGCAACATGATCATTCATGCCACTTGCCAAAGCCATCTTCTTATCTTCTTCAAACGCATTTGCTGTCATTGCAACAATTGGAATCTGCGATTTGCTACCGTCTTTCAGTTCTCGAATTCTCCTGGATGCTTCATATCCGTTCATAATCGGCATCTGAATATCCATCAGAATCAGACTGTAGTAATTTTGCTTTGCTTTGTTAAACATATCAATACATGCAACGCCGTTCTCCGCTCTTTCTATCATGATTCCCTCTTCCGTCAAAAGTTCCGTTGCAATTTCTGCGTTCAAGTCATTATCTTCTACCAGAAGAACCCTTTTTCCTTCCAGTTTTTTGGTATTCAACTGACCGTCTGCATGTTTCGGATTCCTTTCTTCCGCATTTGCTATTTTTAATGGAAGCGTGATTGTAAAAGTAGAACCTGCTCCCGGTTTGCTCTGAACTGTGATCTTGCCATTCATTAAATCCACCAGTTTCTTCACGATTCCCATGCCAAGTCCGCTACCTTCTATTCCGCTGTCTGACGAAGATCGTTCTTGTGAAAATGATTCAAAAATATGTTTTTGGAATTCTTCTGACATTCCAATTCCGTTGTCTACTATGATAATCTCTAATACACTCCAACCTTCTTTTTCGCCGGGATATTGGTTCAATGTACAGCTTATGTTACCGCCTTCACCCGTGTATTTCACAGCATTACTCAAAATGTTAATCGTAATTTCAGATGATCTTGCATCATCCATATACAGGTATGGATATCGAATGTTCTTATTGACTTTCAGTGTTTGATGTTTTTCTTCTATCGGTTTCCTAAACATATCAATACATAAATCAAAGTTTTTAGAAACATCTGTTATTGTTTCATCCAGCGTTTCTTGGTTGTTTTCGATTCGTGCTAATTCAAGAATGTTATCAATCAAATGCAACATTTTCTTTCCGCACAATAATATTTTTTCAAAGTAATCCTCTAATATAGTTGGCTCCTTTAAATGTTTCTCTCCCAATTCTGCATATCCAATGATTGCATTCATAGGGGTACGAATATCATGAGACATATTAAACAGAAATGTTGATTTTGCTTTATTAGCTGAATCGGCCAGTCTTGCAGCTTCCTGCAATAGTTTTTGCTGTTTCTGCTCATTTTCTTTTTGCTTCTTATATACAGAATATCCACAGGTACATAATATTAACAAAATACACGCTGTAATGCATCCCAGTACAATACTTAGCTTATTCGTCTTCTCAACCATTCCATACGCTTTCTGCATATCCATTTCTATGCAGAAAGCACCTATCACTTCATTAGATTCATCTTCCGCTGTCACAGGATAACAGGCTGTAAAAATAGGTCCCCATGTTGTATCAACAATATCCTGAGAATATACTGTTTTTCCAGAAAGTGCTTTTTCTATATAAGGAACCATCTCCTTTTCAATCGGATCTCCTGGATGTCTGACGTCACCAGCCGATGGAGCCAGTCCGTCTACAACGTAAATCAATCTACCGTCTTCATTTCTGGTTGCTGTGTAAATATATCTCGTAGAATTCAGCGTTCTGATTTCATTCATATATGTCGACATATTCTTGAATAGTTCTGTATTCTCATCAGCTTTACTTTTTATTTCATTAAAATCTTTTCGTCCCAGTCTGTCATTTACCAGCTTATGAACCGCATCTGCACTGGAAATATCTCGTTCAATTTCTGTTTTCAGAGCAGTTTTGGTATATGCTTGTTGTAAAATAAAAGTATATGCAACAACAATCAAAATCACCATTGCCAGAAGGAATACCAACCGTCCCTCAAAAATTTTCCAATGATTTACCGGATTTTGATCTTTTCTTTTTTGTTTTATATAGTTATTTTTCATCATCGTATTTCACATGCCTTTTGCCTCATAATCATTCATGACAGGTATTTTGCTTTCTCAACTCTTCTCTTATGGTCTGCTTAATTTTTTCATCATCCAACGGCTTTGCAAGATGTGCGTTCATTCCTGCTTCCATACACCTTTCGGCATCTTCCCTGAATGCATTTGCAGTCATAGCAATGATAGGGATTGTTTTTGCATCTTGCCGTTCCAGGTCTCTTATTGTTCTTGCAGCAGTAAGACCATCCATCACCGGCATCATAACATCCATTAAAATAACATCGTATGTTCCCGGTTCGGAAGCTTCAAAATGCTGAACAGCTTCTAACCCATTGTTCACTGTTTCTACTTTAGCTCCATTTTCCGTCAGCATAAATTCTGCTATTTCCACATTCAGCTCATTATCTTCAACCAGCAATACCCGGATATCTGATATATCTGCATCAAAATCTTCTTTTTCTTCTGGCCGTGCATTCGTATCAATTTTAAATGGAAGTATTACAGTAAAACAACTTCCTTCACCAAGCTTGCTTTCAACTGTTATGGTTCCGCCCATCTTTTCTACAAGTTGTTTCACAATAGGCATTCCCAGACCTGTCCCATTATAATCAGAACGTGGGGAATTATCTGCCTGTACAAATGGAGTAAACAATTCATTTTTTATAAATTCTTCTGACATTCCAATTCCATTATCTCTTATTTTAAATTCACATGTCATGTGATCTTCTGATCTTTCAATCGTTCTCATACTCATGTAAATAGAACCATTCACCTTATTGTACTTCATACTGTTTGTAAACAGATTCATCAATACTTTTTTCAGATGAACTGCATTGCTCCAAACATATATACCACTGTAATCATCATGTTCTCCTATAACATGAAGTCCTTTTTCTTCTGCCTGAAAAGATAGTGACTCCGTGATTTCCTGACATACCTGATCCAGATTGATGGATTCATCACCAAAAACCACTGTATCTGATTCTAACTTTGCCATATCTAAAACATCATTTATCAATGATAATAGCAGTTTCGAAGACTCATGTATTTTATTCAGGCAATCTTTTGCCCGCTCACCATCATTTCCGCTTTTTTCAAGAATTGTAAGCATGCCCATAATGCCATTGATCGGTGTCCTGATGTCATGAGACATGTTATTTAAAAAGGAAGTCTTAGCCTTATTGGCACTCTGTGCTTCTACAAGTGCATTTTGTAATTCCTGCTGTTTTTCTTCAAGCTCCTGATTCAGCTTCAATGCCTGCTCAGCAGACTTCTTGGATTTTTCTTCCGCACGTTTTGATTTTTTCAAAGAATCAAGAATTATACACAGGACAACAAAAATAGAGATTCCAACTATGAGTGAGACAGCCAGTAAATTGTCCTGAATAAAATCCTTCGCTGTAACTTTTCGTGAAGAAGCATTATACGAAACTACTGCACCTGAAAATTGAGTTGTAGGCATAGATGTCAGTGTTTTATTCAGAATGGACAAAAGAACCGGTTTTCCCTGCTGAACAGCAAATGGAACATCAGCTTCTTTTGTCAGGAAAACACTATGAAGCTTATTATTTTTCAAATAGTCTGAAACAGTACCTGAATTGCTTACAATACAATCCGTCTCCCCTTTCTGCATTGCTTTTACTGCTGCATCTGATGTTTCATATTCCACAACCTTCCATTGCGGATAATTGTATGAAAGATATGCTTTCAATACAAAATCATCTTTTTCAACGGCAACTATATTCTCTTTATTTTCATCAAAAGAATCCTTTGCCGTAATTGCTGCCATATTGAGAGTCAATAGCGTATCCGACAAAGCAAATCCATTTGTTTCCGCAAAGTATGGATTCTGGTTTGCATGAAAAATCAGGTCTATTTTTCCATCCTGCAATGCCTGAAGCAGTTCACTTCTTGTCTCATATCCATTTAATTCAAATTCCAGAGTCTGACCTTGCAGACAATTTTCTGCAAGATCCACATAATCTGTGATAACACCTGTCAATTTGCCTGTTGATGGATCTACACTACTGATACCTCCATCCTGATTCAGATACCCTATCCTGATTGCTCCATGCTGCCCGATCCACTCCCTTTCTTCTTTTGAAAGAAACGAGCTGCTCTGTGCAGAAAGATAACGCCTATAGAGATCATCAGTGTAAAATGGGTTGTCATCCTTGATTCTGCGCATAGCACTATCCAGTGCTTCTTTGATATCCGGACGTTCTGGATTTATAGCGAAATAGATTTCTGTCTCTCCAATACTTGTAATCGGCGAAATCTCCGATTCTTCCCAACGGGGTTCTTCTACCGAAACGAAGCAGTCAATTTCATGTTTCGACAGTTTGTCCATAACTTCTGCGGTATTAGAAACATTGATATGCTTCGTATGCAGACCATATTTTGATTCCCATTCGTTAAGCACATCCTCCGTTATATTATCTTTAAACACACCAATATTTTTTCCCTCAAAAGAATCCAAATTTCCTGCTGTAAGATCCATATTGGATGCATCCGTATAGATGTAATATTTCTCTTCCCCCATAGGCATATCGGAAAAAAGCATATTTTCAGCACGTTCGTCTGTATAGGAAATGCCACCAAGAATATCAATCTCTCCATTTTCCAACTGTGTAAAGCAGTTTTTCCAATCACTTGTTATGTATTTATATGTCCAACCTGCATAACCTGCAATATCTTGAAGATACTCATAACCATAGCCGCTTCTTTCTCCCTTTTCATTGACGGTATTATAAGTTTCTTCAAAAGATCCTACCCGGATAACATTGTCAGAGTTTTCTTTGGCAGATGCAGGAACGGATAAAACAATAAAACATATAATTATGCAAAATATAATGTAACAAAATTTGAAATTCATTATATTCTGTACTAATTTGCACTTCTTCATCTTTCTCCCATCCTCTAGGCTACAGTTGCTTGCTTCCAGATTTTAATTTTACATTCATTAATGTTCAATACCCCCACAACATTTTTATAAATATCTTTGCGACAGCTTCTGCTGTACTTTTACTATAATTATACTCTACAGCCAACTTGTGTCAATTTACTAACAGAGTAATTACATTCTTTTACTCTTTATTATATAATTCAATTGTATGTTCACAAATCGTTTTTTCACTTTTTCAATATCCAAAGGTTTAGCTAAATGTGCGTTCATTCCTGCATCTAAACATCTTTATACATCTTCTGCAAAAGCATTGGCGGTCATTGCAATAATCGGAATTATTCCTGCATCTGGTCGATTTAAAGCCCGGATTGCTTTAGTCGCTGTCAATCCATCCATTACCGGCATCATAATATCCATAAGTATTGCATCAAATGTACCCACCGGATTATTATTAAATAATTCGACAGCCTGCTGTCCATCATTAACCATTGTAATTATTGCACCTTCATCTTCTAAAAGTATTTCTGCAACCTCGGCATTCAACTCATTATCCTCTACTAACATGAGATTTAAACCGTAAATGCTATTCTCTTTATCCGCCTCTTCTTTCTTAGATTTTTCTGGTGCAGCTCCCATCTCAAAAGGCAATTCAACTACAAAAGCGGATCCCTTTCCCACTTCGCTGGTAACAGAAATCGTGCCTCCCATTTTATCAATCATTTTTTTCACAATAGACATGCCAAGTCCGGTTCCATGATAATTGCTCCGGGCATCAGCTCTTTCTTGTGCAAACGGTTCAAAAATATTTGTCGCAAATACAGCGGATTCGTTATAACGTACGGATGTACCCAAATACTATCTTCTGAAAAATCTACTGAAATTCCCTTATCCAGAGCACTTCCATCTATAATAGCTTTCATATCATAGAAAACATCAGGTAAACAGACTAATTCTGATGATAATTCTTCCCTGCCATCCTCCAATTTACTCATTTGTAGGACATCATTAATCAAAGATAACAGATGGTTTGCCGCCTTTTCCATTTCTTTGTAATTTTCACGTACTTCCTTTTAGCTTTATAATTTTATTCATGAAATTATTTTTTCTCATCTATAATATCTCCCACTGATGCAACATACTTCTTATTTCGATATATCCCAAAATAGTATCACCAATCAAGAGAGATATCCGACAATTCCTATATATCCATCTTTCTTTAAAGGAGACCATAAGGTATGCAGTTTCAGATCATACATCTGCCTTTTATTTTCCACCTTTGCCATTAACTGCAATGAGATTTCTGTATTCTGTATTGATGTCTGGTCCAGTAACGCTCTGATATGTTGAATATCTTCACTGCTTACTTCGAACAGTTTGAATATATCAAACTTCGGATCATCTCTCTGACACAGTATCTGCCGGTTTCCGTTAATTATAATCAGCCGACCTGAAATTGCATTATACTCAATGGAAATTTTGCCACTGTCCATTTTAAAAAACTCTATCTTTTCCTGCATAAGCTTAATGACACACTGCGAATAATTTTTACGGGGTAAAGACTTTTCCTTTAGTATTTCGTCAGAGAGCCTCTGTGCTTCATAATACTGTTTATTATCATCCGTTTCATTCGTATACATCTTGGAAAACTGAAGGCTTAGTTCTTTCAGGCACTTAAAAAGAACCGGATTGAACTGCCCGCATTGCCCGTCCAGAATCATCTTGATTGCGGTATCATGCTCAAATGCTTTCTTATAACATCGTTCACTGGTAAGAGCATCATAAACATCCACAATAGACACCACCTGTGCAGAAATTGGTATTTCTTCACCTTTCAGACCATCCGGGTAACCCTTTCCATCCCATCTTTCATGATGCCATCTGCAGACTTCCCATGCGGTATGTACCAGTGGATGATCTTGTAAAAAATGCATGTCCCGGATCATGGATGCTCCAATCTCACTATGGGTTTTCATAATTTTAAATTCTTCATCGGTCAGTCTTCCGGGTTTATTCAGTATTTCTTCCGGAATGCGTATTTTACCAATATCATGAAGCGAAGATGCAGTTGTAATTATAGCAATATCAGTCTCCGTCAGATGATATGCATCCGTTGTTTTTACCAGTTGCCTCAGCATCATTTCCGTCGCAGTCCGGATATGTAAAATATGTTCGCTGCTCTCACTGTTGCGTGACCCTAATACATTGCTCAGAATCCTGAGCATAATATCATTGTTTTCTTCTTTTTCATAAACCTGATCAACAACCACATTGATCAGACGCTTTTGGTTCGCATAAAGTTCTAGGGTATTCTGGACTCTTTTCTTTACAATAACAGAATCAAAAGGTCGTGTAATATAATCTGTAATTCCCATTTCATATGCTTTACGCATAGCATCAACAGATTCTTCAGAAGAGATCATAATAACTGGAGTTTCATCAATACACTGGCTTCTTTTCATTATTTCCAAGACTTCAAAACCATTCATCTGTGGCATATTGATATCTAAAAGCATCAGATCAATTCCAATATTTTCTCCTATCATCTGGATTGCCTGATTTCCATTTTCAGCTTCCAGATAATCATATGGTTTCTCCAAGAAATTCTTTCAATATATCCCTGTTAAACTTTACATCATCGACAATCAGTATTTTTTGTCTTTTATTCATATTTTCTATTTCCTTTATTCTTGTGGTCTTTAGAAATCCTATAAATAAAAAAAGACACTCCCTATCGATAGTTTTTTAATCACTTTCCTTAAGAATGCTAATTATATTTCTTACATAACTGTTTATTTTTATACATATTAGCATCTGCATCATCCAATAACATCTGCATTGTACACGACATATCATTGGAGGATAATGCCCATCCGCATGCATAGTCGATTGGTATTTGATTTTCATAACTATTTAATCTATCTTTTTCTCTGTACAAAACTTTTAATATTTCCTTAATTTCCGCCTCATTTGTATGATAAATGACTGCTATAAACTCATCTCCGCCATATCTTCCAACAAAATCCTTTTCTGGAATAACACTTTGCAAAAGCTTTGAGAAATTCTTTATTAACCGATCTCCTGCGGAATGTCCCATTGTATCATTTACAGTTTTTAGATTATTTAAATCAAACATTATGCATGCTGTAGAATCTGTAATTATATCTTTTTTATTAAGAAGCTCATTACAGGCATTTTTATTTGGCAGCCCAGTATGGGCATCTACGAATGCTTTCTGTTCCAGCAGTCTGTTTTGCATTGCCATCTGCATTGCCTTTAGAGTCTGCATAATAACCAATATCACCAGAATCAACATATCAAGTGCCGACAAAAGCTCTATAGTACGGATCTTTATAGCAATCTTTTCTGAATAGCTTTCTGCGGCAGAGACAGTTTCATCTGCTGCCGTGAAATATATTTCACTCATATTAACAATGTCTGTATTTTCGTATCCCTTGTTTCTTACTGCTTCAATTTCTGTTTTCAATTTATCCCAGTAATCACTCTGGATTTTCAATTTCCCCTGATATTCTTCGTCATTGAGTTTTACCAGATTATAATGTCCATCCTGATATCTCAATCCAAGAAGAATATCATCCAAATATTTAATTAATTCATCATTTTGGTTTCCTGTAATTTCTAATTTTACTTCGCGCTGTGTAGCTCCACGTACCAGACCTGCATAATTTATTACGCGTGCTGTCCCCTGCAGCCTGCTAATCTGAATCATCATAAAAATAATAAGAACCACTAATATCAATATAAGGAAACTCTGTATAATACCTATTATATTTTTATTTTTCTTGCTTGTCTGCATTTCACCATTTATCCCGAATCTCAAATAATATTCATTTCAATAACTATGCTATTCATTTACTTTCTCCCTATATTAGGGACAAATATCTCTAATAGTATTTTTCATCTTTTCAATATCCAGAGGTGTTGCCAAATGTTTCCGTTCAAAAGCGCCACACGCATACCGTTGTAAGTGCTGTAATTGCCGTCCACAATCGTGCTGTTGTCACTGCGGACGGTCAGCATCCCATGATTGGTTCCGATTGGACGTGAAAAATCAAACTTTTCTTCTCTGTCCGGTGTTTTGCGGGCAGATGTTACCATGTCGATTTCGCCATCTTCAAGCATCTGCTGCATATCATCCGAGATAAGCTGTTTCTGGATTCTCCCTATATTTTTCATAGACTGCAGCTATCTGATTAACATCGGTACTTTTTTCATATGCTCCCATATCATGAAACTCATCAAATTCTGTGGCAAAATATTCCAGATAAGGTTCTTTCTTCGGTGGCATATTGTTGAGGACGTTATCAATCATGTTATAATTCGCCCTTCGACCAGCTCTTTGATTGCCTGTGGCTGGTCGCCGGTTGGTTTATATCAGCTGGGAGATGACTCCCACCTCTATAGGTGGTGAGAAACAAGCTGGTATCAGTGGTGGGAGTCAATCCCCCAGCTGATATAGCCTCCGGCAGGGCGCACATTGTCCGGTGGACAATGGTTTTGCGCCGACCGAAACGGAGTGTAGACTTGCAGAGGTGCGCAGTAGAAGTATGTCATGCAATTGCATGACGCGCACCTCGCAGCAAGAATGCCGAGGCATTCTTGAATCTGACACTAATTCAAAATAATCCACATGACTTCTTTTGCTCCCTATGTTATACTTGCATCTGGTGATTTCATTTTAAGAGAGGATTTTTACAAATGATACGAAAATTATACACATTTTTCCAGAAAGAGACTGTTTTATCTATCTCTGTGATTCTGGCTGTTTTTTCGATGTTCTGGATAAAACCGGACCACACTTATATTTCTTATATTGATTTTCGAACCCTCGGTCTTTTATTTTGTCTGATGACAATTGTAGCAGGGCTGAAAGAGATTGGCGTTTTTGATTTTCTGGCAGAAAAAATGTTGTCAAAAGCCCACGGAACAAAAGCAATTGTAACACTGCTCGTACTGTTGTGTTTTTTCTTTTCTATGGTAATTACAAATGATGTTGCTCTGATTACATTTGTGCCTTTAGCACTCATCATGTTGCATAAATTACCGGAAGAACTGACCGAATACTGGCTTATAAAAGTAGTTGTCATGCAGACGATTGCTGCAAATCTCGGAAGTATGCTGACTCCTATCGGAAATCCACAGAATCTTTATCTTTACGCCCAGGCTGATATGTCTGCTTTCGCATTAATACGATTAATGCTTCCTTATTCTGTCGTTTCCTTGATATTGTTACTGATCTGGATTAGGTTTGCCGCATCCAAAGCTCCAAAAATGAGCAAAAAGAACAATATATTCCTGTCATTTTCTAATACTTCCGAACATCATAGGGAAAATGTTCTGAAAAGTATTGCAAACCGAAAAACAGAATATCTCATTGCATACTTGTTACTTTTTGCAGCCTGTCTCCTGACCGTTGCACATATTCTCGACTTTCGGATTCCGCTCCTTTTGGTTGTTCTTTATGTCATAATTCGCAACCACACTTTGCTTGGGAAAGTCGATTACTCTCTTCTGGCAACCTTTACTGCATTATTTATTTTTATTGGAAACCTTGGACGTATTTCTCAGTTCAGCCATTTCCTCAGCAGTATTATGACCGGACGTGAGACAATCACTGCAATTCTGGCAAGCCAGGTCATGAGCAATGTGCCAGCTGCGATTCTGCTGTCTGGTTTTGCGAATAACTACACATCCTTGATCATCGGCACCAATATCGGCGGGCTTGGAACACTGATTGCCTCTATGGCAAGCCTCATTAGCTTTAAATACATTGCAAAAGAGAATCCTCACCTGCGTGGAAAATATTTCACTTTATTTACAGTTGCAAATATTCTATTCCTGGCAATTTTACTTTTGCTAATCAAATGCCTTACAGCATTTTAAGCCAGCCATTTTGGATCTTATACTTTTTATTTCGCCGCCTTTGTTGAGCAGCTACCCTAATTTTTCACTTTATTTTTCTTTATATTTCTCTGTCAGTTCTGCTACTTTTTTGCTGTAAGCATCGCCCTGTTTCTGCTGTTTGAGCTGGCTCTTAATCTGTTCTTTCACCTCGTCAAAGCTGGATTCTGCAGCATCTTTTTTCTCCTCAACTTTAATCAGGTGATATCCGAACTGAGTTTTCACAGGTCCGACTACATGCCCGATCTCTGCTGCAAATGCTGCATCCTCAAATTCCTTGACCATCTGTCCTTTGCCGAATTCTCCAAGGTCTCCGCCTCTCTGTCCGGAAGGGCATGTAGAAAATTCTTTTGCTGCGTCTTCGAATACTTTCTCACCGCTTACAATAGATTCCAGAATCTGATTACATTTTTCCTCGGAATCTGTAAGGATATGCTTTGCGTGAACAGTTGCCCCTTTTTTAAACTGAGACTTATTTGCTTCATAATAATCTTTGACTTCCTCGTCAGTCACTTTCACACTATCAAATAACTGCTTCATAGCAAGGCGTGCAAGAATATCTTTTCTTGCATTCTCCATTACACTCTTGTATTCTTCCGTCTCATCTAACTTCAGATCTTCTCCGTATTTTGCAAATGAATAAAGTGCTTCCAACTGCTCCTGGCACTGTGCACGGAACTGCGGATTAGATGCATATGCCTGCTGCTCTCTCGGAAGGCTCTTTATAAATGCATCGACCTCTTTATCTGTAATTTCGTGTCCGCCTACAACGGCTAATACTTTCTGATCCATAATCTTATATTCTCCTTTTATCATGTCAAGGGTCTTATTCATAATCTGTCCGCCGCCCCTGACATTTCATTCATGTACGTAAAGCGGACAATTCCTGTATATTATACTACATACCTGTACCTGAATACCAGTCTAATTTTCCACCACTGCTCCTCACGCCACAGCTCCTCTTTGCACCAGCCAGGACATCCACAGAAGCACTGCCACGCCTAACAGTGCACAGAACAATAAGGAAAATCAAATACATAGTACTGTGAAATCAAAGTAAATATTTCTATCAACAGAACCTTTTATGACAACATCTCTTTCACACAAATACTCCGATAATCACTCGGTGATATTTTATATCTTTCTTTAAATACTCGGTTAAATGTTCTCTGACTTTCAAATCCACTATCCAGACAAATGTTTGTAATAGAATCACTCGTATTTTCCAAACGATGGCATGCATAGTTCAGCCTTGCATCGTTAAGATATTGATTAAAGTTTCTATGGAATGTTTTGGAAAAGAGTCTGGATAAAACATATTTGCTCACCCCCAGATCTTTTGCCATCTCTTCCAGAGAAAACTTCTTCTTAAAATTTGCTGATATATAGGAAACTGTCTGGTAAATAAGATCATTGCTCCCCACACTACTCTTTTCTACCAAATTTAATTTTCCTATGCAGCGTGCCAACACAATTTGAAGATATGCCTGTGCAACAGTAATATCCGACTGTTCTGTCTCTAAAATTGCATTTATAACCCTATATACCTCCGGTTCAACCTTTTCCGCTTTGATGATTGGGTATTCAGGAGCCATGGATTGCATGATATCTGCAAATTTGACTATCGTAAATGGCGATGCAATCAGATACGTCGCTTTATTTACACCGGGTGTCAGTACCTGATAGTGATGAATAACATCTGGAAATACAAAGCCTATATCTCCTTTTTCCATATGGTATAGTTCCTGTCCGACACCAAGTTCTAATGCTCCACTTGTTACACAAACGATCTCCAGTGCATTATGAAGATGTGGTTCAATATGTTTTGACTTCCTATTTATTGCTATGATCTCCTCTTTTGTGTCAACATATTTTAACTGCATGAAATACTCCCCTTTGCAACATTTGTCTATATCTTCTTTCGATTTGGCAAGCAATTCTTTTACACCTATCTTATAATCAACTTGTAAATAAGGAAAGGAGGAATTGCAAATGAGCAACCTAAAAAAATATCTGAATGACCTTTTAGTATTCTACACTGAATATTTTGAGCATCCTTACCATGTATAAATACTAAAAGGACTATTTTGTGAAAACTGTATATTTTCTTAAGGCCATTTCACAAAAATGAAGTGGTCCTTTTTTATTTTCAAAATACAGTTCAATCACTTTATATATAGAAAAAGCACTGTCTCATCGAGCAACGACCAGACAACGCTTTCTCCTGTCAATTCTAATTTATGTCTGATGCATCTGTTATTTCATCTGCAGCAATTCCTTTTTCTGCTTTCAGTTTTTTATTTGCATCTTCTACATTCATTCTTGAAAGTACAAACATAATCAATACATCAAAGATTAACGGAAGCCAAAGATACATAAACTGCATCATATCAAGTGCAGACTGCGGCTGAGTTGCACTTGTTCCGATATATCCACTGAACTCAAGCAGCCATCCAACAACAGCGGTTCCAATACCTCCACCGATTTTTACGCCAAGAGAAGTACAAGAGTACATCGTTCCGTCAATTCTCTTTCCCTGTGTAAGATAAGTGTATTCAGAACAGGATGCGATAACTGCATTCATATCTCCCTGCCATGGTCCCTGACCTAAGGCTGCAAGAGCTGTAAATGCCATCATCAGCGGAACACTGCCCATATATCCTGCAACAACAACAAGTGCTCTACCGATGACTGCTAAGACATAACCTCTTAAGTTCAGTTTATACATACCTTTCCACTTACCAACTAATGTCGGTGTGAAAATCAGGGCAATAATCAGTGGAATATTTACTGCCCATGCAAATTGTCCAAACAAATTCTTATTTTTCAGTACCCATGTCATGTAATAAATGCCAGCTCCAATCATGGCACCATATAACTGCTGTAAAATATATGTTCCACAAATCATCATGTAATATTTGTTTTTAACAAGAAGCTTGAATGCCTGTACCATTCCGTACTTTTCATTATCATCCTTTACTTCTCCTTCGTTAAGTTCTTCCTCAGGAAGTTCCTTAACAGAAAGTGCTGAAATCGTATTTACGACAAGACCAATGATTGCATAGATAATAGCAACCGTTCTCCATGCTGCAGCATCTCCACCACATTTATCTACAAATCCAACTGTAATTGCCTGAATCAGAAGACTTGTTGAAAACGCAAAAATAAAACGGTAAGATCCCATCTGCACACGCTCTTTGCTGTTCTTTGTAATCAGTGACGTAAGTGCTGAATAAGCAATATTGTTTGCTGTATAAAACACACCATTTAACAGTGTGTAAGAGATAAAGAACCATGCATATTTAGCCGTTGTTCCCAAGCTGACTGGTACTGCAAAACAGCAGATCAGCGTAATGGCACAACCAATATATCCATATAGCATCCAGGGTTTCGCTTTTCCCATTTTACTGTGTGTTTTGTCAATCATTGATCCAAAAAATATATCCGTAAAACCATCAAATAGTTTTGATACGGCAATCAGGCTACCTACGACACCTGCAGCAAGTCCTACTGAGTCCGTCAAATAGACCATCATAAAAGATGTCAGGAACGCATAGACTACATTACCTGCAATATCGCCTGATCCATATCCAATTTTGTTATACCATTTCAAATACTTTTTTTCTTCCATCGAATTTCTTTGCTCCTCATCTTCATCGCACTTAGAATTTCAAGATGTCTAACAGAGTATGATGTCTAATTCTAGTTTTTTCTCTGTTTTTGTCTGATTGCTCTGTATATCCGGACTTTACATTGCAATCAGATTATCCTTCTTTGTTTACGAGTTACATGAAACTTTATTATCCCTTTACATACGGTATCAGCGTAAACTGGAACCGGAATAATACATCATCAAATCGGTACTGATTCAATACAACTGGACCACAACTATTAGAACCAATGCCATTTAATGCGTAGTCAACGCAAAATACTACACTATCTGATTCTGTCAATTCATAATTATGCGTTTTCTTCCCAAGTTCTTCCTGCGTATAATAAGAAGCATTGAATGAGAAGGCATTTTCCGCAGAGACCACAATTCCATATCGACTGTTGTTAAGCTCTACATATTCACAATCATAATGGCTTCCATTTTCCTGTGGGCGAATATAATCCTCATGCAAATCGTCTACATTTGCCTGATACAAACCGTGGCTCGCAGCCTGATGTTTGTCACAATAGCTTTCCTGTGGTCCCATTCCAAAGTATCGTGCAGCTGAAAGTTTTTTATCCAGGAACATCCTCACACCAAATCTTGGCAGGTCCGGGAATTCATCATCTTTTGTTACTTCAATATCTGCATCAATCTTTCCAGCAGCTTCTATTTTCCATGTAATCGTCACATCAAGAATCTTCTGTACTGTCTCTGCCACAATGGATGCATGGCTTGTAATTTTCACACCATGCTTTCCCTGCACGACCTCTGTCGTGTAAGCTCTTGTATAAGCTTTATCATAATGGGCTTTCTTCCATTCAGACTTGATGTACATATCGTTATCTGTTGGAGCTCTCCAAATATTTAATTCCATTGGATGGTTCAAGTATTCCCGCCCTGCAAATTTCATCTCTGTAAAGAGTGCAGTACGTTTGTCTATGGTATAAGCAAATTCACGCCCCTTGATATGGATCTGTGTATCATTTTCATTTACCTGTAACTCAGAGTCCACTGCTGTTTTTTGTAGCCATTTCTCAGCAAGTTTACATTTTGCACCGTCTTTGCTTACCTCAATTTCATCGAATCCAAGAATATGGTCTTCATCCAACAGTGGCAATTCCTTTTTCAGATGGTAAATAAATTTTAAATAACATTTTCCACTCTCTGGCACATTGACTTTAAGGTTTATTTTTCCTTCACTGTGTGGTGCTGCTGAAACTTCTGGAAGTTTACCTTTGCTGATTACAAGCCCGTCCTGCGTCAGTTCATAACTGATCTTCACATAATCTTTCAAGTCATCAAAATCCATGTAGTTATGAAGCACCAGTTCTCCGCTTTCTTTGTCATAGGAAATAACCCTTGCCGGGCGATAAACATTCTTGTATTCCAAAAGTCCTGTATGTACCGTTCTGTCCGGATATACTAATCCATCCATACAGAAGTTGCCATCATGAATTTCTTCGCCATGGTCGCCCCCATAAGCATATATAGTCTTTCCATTCTCAGCAGTTCCATGAGCAATCGCATGGTCGCACCATTCCCAGACAAAGCCGCCGCACATTTTATTATTATCCTGAATCATCTGGAAGTAATCTTCAAAATCTCCAGGTCCGTTTCCCATACTGTGACAGTACTCTACCAAAAGGAAGGGTTTGCTTCCATCTTTATCCAGATATTCCTGAATTTCGGAAAGCGCCGGATACATCCGGCTGTACACATCCAGATTGCTGTAATCATATGTTTCATCATAATTACGGTATCTTGCACTCTCATATTGTGTGATACGGTCTGGATCAAAATTCTTTGTCCATTCCAGTGCTTTTTCAAAGTTGCAGCCATAAGCACTCTCATTTCCCATTGACCACATAACAATACAGAAACGGTTTTTATCACGTTCCACCATGAGTTTTACTCGATCAACGATTGCCTCTTCCCATACCGGATCATCTGCAATCTTCTCATTCCATCGTTTGAACCGATTGTAATCGGTGTCTTCTTTTCTGTAGATCATAAATGGACCATGAGCTTCAATATCTGCTTCATCTATCACCATGAATCCATACTTGTCACACATTTCATAGAAAAATGGTGCGTTCGGATAGTGGCTGGAACGGATCGCATTAAAATTATGCTGCTTCATTAACGTAAGATCGGTTGTGAGTTGTTCCAGACTGATTGTAAATCCAGTAACCGGATCGGAATCATGTCGATTGACACCACGGAATTTAATCTTCTGTCCATTTAGGTAAATGACCTGGTCTTTAATCTCTATCTTTCTTAATGCAATGTGATCTACAATTACTTCATTCTCTGTTTCAAGAATCAGTTTATATAGATATGGATTTTCTGTATTCCAAAGTTCCGGACTTGCGATTTCTAATACAGCTGTTCCTTCTTCAGCAATACTTCCTAGTGCTACAACTGCTCCGTTTCTATCTTCAATCGAAATTTTTACATTTAAGGGAGAGTAGAATTTCATTTCAATTTCTACTTTCGCAAGCATATCCTCAATTCTTGTTTTAATATGATAATCACTGATTGCCTGTTTTGGGCGTTTCAAAATGTACACATCCCGGAAAATACCACTCATACGGAATTTGTCCTGATCTTCCAAATAGGAACCATCACACCATTTCATTACCAACACTGCCACCGTATTCGTTCCATCCTGAAGTACATCGGTAACATCAAACTCACTGGTCATATGTGAAACCTGGCTGTATCCTATGTAAGAGCCATTGATCCATACATAAAAGCAGCTGTCTACTCCTTCAAAGTTCAAAAAAGCTTTTGATGCTTTCTCATCTCTGCTGTACTCAAAATTATGTACATAAGCTCCACACGGAATATCCTGTGGCACATATGGTGGATCAAACGGAAACGGATACCGGATGTTTGTATACTGGTGTGTATCATATCCTGCCATCTGCCATACACTTGGAACCTGAATCTCATCAAAATTTTCTGTATCATAATTCTTCGCAAAGAAAGAATCCTGAATGTCATAGATGCTGTTAAAATACTGGAATTTCCAAGTTCCATTCAATAACTGCATACGATCTGATTCTTCTCTGTGTTCCACCAAGTTATCCATTCTTTTGGATGCCGGAATATAATAGGATCTGGCTGGCATTGTGTTTTCGTGCAGTACGCTCAGATTTTCATAATAACGTGGTACGATCATAAATAGCTCTCCTCCAATACATATACTTTTTTGTTCTTTGTTTCCCTAAAGCAAACCTTATACTTTACTTTTTTGTTTACGTTCCTTAGTTATTCTATATATAGCTTATCCTAATCCGCAAAATATGTCTATGAATTGGATTAGACAAAATATGCACTAAATGATACAATGATAAAAAGTGCGAAAAGAGGTGCTGTCCTATGTATTTGAACACCGGTTATTTGAACCACTCACATATGGATTTCAAAGACAAAAGTCGTCCGCTGATTGTAGGTAGCTGTGGTACTTACCGTCTTTCCAGACATCCCAAACTTCCTACCTACCGCCCAAAGGGTCGTCTGGATTATCAGATTATCTATATCACTGCTGGTTGTGGGCATTTTCATTTTGATAATGTAAATAACGAAACGATTGTTCCAGCCGGCAACATTGTACTGTACAGACCGAAAGAACTTCAGAAATATGAATATTACGGAGAAGATAAGACAGAAGTATACTGGATTCACTTCACAGGAAGCAATGTGAAAAATATCTTACGTCAATATGGGTTTCTGGATAAAGAACGTGTCTTTCAAGTGGGTACATCTAATGAATATGAACAAATTTTCAAACGTATCATTATCGAGCTCCAACGCTGTCAAGATAATTATGAGGAAATGCTTGTCCTTTTGCTACGTCATCTTCTGATTAGTTTCCACCGGGAACTGACAAGAGAGCACATATTAAAAAATGAATATCTTGATCATGAGATGGATAATGCTGTTACCTTTTTCAGTGAAAACTACAATCAAAATATCAATATTGATGATTATGCTGCCTCACGAGGCATGAGTGTCAGCTGGTTTATCCGAAATTTCAAAAAATATACCGGTTCTACACCAATGCAATTCATTGTGGGAATCCGTATCAACAATGCTCAGATGTTACTTGAAACAACAACTTATTCCATCAATGAAATTTCTAAGATTGTCGGATATGATAACCAGCTTTATTTCAGCCGGCTTTTTCACAAGCTGAAAGGATATTCACCAAGAGAATACCGAAAAATAAGAAATAAGTTATGAAATCTATAATGTCATAAAAACTAAACGCAAAAAAACCTTGAATTATCCCATTTTTCATAGGAAATTCAAGGTTTTTCGTTGATTTACATGATAATAATACGGTTCAAATTCTTATGCGAACTGTAAGATTATGCGTTCATCTGTTTTGCCAACTTTTATTTACTGTTTTCTCAAATGCCCATTTTATAAGGCTTTCTACGCTTTCCTCAATTCTGCTCTTCCATTTTACCCAATTTCCCTTTGGGTAGAAACTTTTCATTCCCGTTGAAAGCAAATTTCTCTTATTTTGCTATGTTGGGTACTCTTTTATGCACACTGGGTAGAGTTTTTATTTTTCTGAACTTTCTGTTTTTCACTCACGCTACCAAACTTTGCTATTTCTTCTTCAAATTTTGTTTCTGTCACATGAGTATATATGTCAATCGTTGTACTGTAATGCTGATGTCCCATTAGCATTTGCACTACTTTAGCGTCCATTCCTTTTTCAAAGCACCTGCTACAAAATGTATGTCGGATTGCATGAGGATAAAGGTCTTTAAATTCTATCGGCTCTCTGTTTTCCTTTACCGCTTCTATTGCTTCTTGAAAATTGATTGCTTTTACTACTTTCTTAATTTCTTTTTCTGCTACATTCCGAATAACTGGACTTCCTAAAGAAGTGGTAAACACCAAGTTATCAAATTCTCCACTTGAACGCCAACGATTTCCATAGGCTTTTTTCTGCCTGTTCTGTTTTTCTTTTTGAGATAACAGAATTTCTTCTGTTTCTGCCATAAACGGAATACTTCTGTATGAATTATGTGTTTTAGGCTTTGTTAGTCGCATAGTCTTTACTCCATTTTCATATTGACAGGATAAAGACCTTTGAATGTTAATACATTTCTTATTCCAGTCTATATCTTCCCATTTCAGACCACCGACTTCCCCAATTCGCATACCCGTCAGAAACATAATGTAAAACATCTCTTTATACCAGTTATGCTCTACTTCCTGCAAAAACCTTGTTTGCTCTGCCATTGATAAGAAACGTCTTTCTGCTGTTTTATTTTCCCAAGGTACATTGATTTCAAAACATGGATTGATGTCTATAATACGATTATTCTTTGCAGACTCCAAACACTCCCGAACTCTGCCTAAAGCATCTCGCATACTGGAAGACGCTCTCCCCTGCTTATTCATATCGTTAATGACACGTTGAATATCCAAGTTCCGTATATCTGTCACTTTCATATTCCCTATTGCTTTTCCAAATGTATTATAATATTTGCTACGCATAGGAAACACGCTTGTTTCCTTGATATTAGGAATTTTATAATTTGCAAACCATTCCTCAAACCATTCATTCAGCGTTATTTTCTGACGTTTCATATCAATATTATTTCTTGCTTCTTCTTTTGCCTTTTCAAACAATATTTTTAATTTCTTCAAATCAACATCATACAAGTTAATGTCTATTCCGTTTATCTTTGCTCTTGCTTCGTATCTACCGTCCTTTCTTTGACGTAAACCTGTTCCTAATTCTTTTCCTTTTAAATCTTTACCCATAATCTCTACCCTTTCTATCAATCAAATATTTTGATAAATAAAAAGGGAACTTCTGTGATTTTAACCATATACTACTATAAGTTCGCCTCCTTTTCAATCAGAACTTCAATAACTTTTTGCTTGTTGCTCTAGCCATGTGTCTAATAATCTTCTGTTCGCATACCACCGATACCCAATCTTCATGGAAAACGGACAGTTTCTACTTTTCAAGAGTTCTCTTGTCTTTGTTTCTCCAAGTCCAAGATACTCACTTACTTCCTTTAAATTTAATAATGCTTTTTCTATACGATTATCCCCTTTCCTCTAATCTTCTTGCTTTTATGTAATCATCATACAACTGTTTCTGTGTGATATTCATTTCTCCATTTGCTACAAGATTACCGATATAATCCCTTTTCTCTATCTTTCCAACCTCTGCAAACAGTTTCAAAGACGGAGCAACATACTTTTCTAACCATTCCCACACCTTTTGTAAACTTTTCTTCTGTGGTTGCATGGTAAGTTTAACCTTACCTATATCTTTCATCAGTTCCGCCCACGCTTGATAGGTTGGGTAAAGCCTTTTTCGTGTTGTCATGCTGTCTGTCGGCTTTTCTAAAAATCGTATTTTGCTGTTCAATACTTCCATTGCCAGTCCTGCCACATCTCTATATCTCAATAATTCCTGTACTACGCTAACTGCCATTTCCTGCCGAAATCTCAACTCATATCTATTCCAATTTTCGTCTAATTCTGTTCCATATTTTTTATTCTGTTCATATCCTTTTTCATAAAATACCAATCTCAAATTGCTGGCTGAACTGCCGAGATAAAGACTACCACCTTTACTCTGAAACACTTCTTCTTTCAGTTCTCCCGAGTCGTGAAAATCTATCTCCCTTAGTTTTGTGGAAAGCAATCCCTCTTTTGTCCGTACAATCAAATCGGGAATACTCAAATAAGGTTTTCTATCATCTATCGCCAAATCAATCCGAGGAACATTGATATGATACTGGCAAACTCTGTTCAAGAAATCAAACCATGTTTCCTCATTGAGTTGTAAAAAATTCTCATAGTTGCGACAGCCTTTCCCACTCATTAAAATCTGAAAGCCTTGATACTGTGCATTTCCTGTCGGCTTTAGCACCTTGATATTATCGAAGATTGCCACAACCTCATGTCCTGCAATCCCCTTTTCATAACCCGTTACGGTCATAAGTTCCAAAGGTATTCTCAGTACATCTTCTATAACTGCTTCTAACGGAACTTCCTTAATCGTTATCTGACACCAGTCTATCAAGGCACTTAATGCTTCTTTCTGTCGTATTACTCCCCTGTTAGTGTAGGGGAGTTCTGGAAGAAAACTTCCGCTTCTTTCTTCCAAATTTACCATACCTCCTATCTGCAATGGCGTTGCCATTGCCCTGCCCTCAACCTGCCGTTTGGTACGTCAGAACGAGGACAGGAACTTTGACCGCCTACATATTTTTGTTTGCAACAGGGCGGATACCCTTACAGGTAATCTTCTCCACTAATACAGGAAAGTTTCCTCTCTGCACATAAGGGGCATATACTGGTTCTTCCAGTTCCACCACCGCATAAGGCTCAATCTTCGGAAGTTCCGTTGCTTCCAAGCGAATATCCACGCTGTTCCCAAGCTTCATGCTTCCAAGATGAAGTTTTAAGGCTTCCACTTCCTCTGTTTTCTTCTTACTGTCTTTATCATAGCGGTAACAGTTATCCGCACCCATGAAACGAAGTTCTCCAAATGCTTCTTTTACCTGTTCTTTTGTCAATGTAATCTGCATACACGTTCCTTTCTCCCCGTTGAACCGATAGGTCAGTTTCTCATATTTTCAATTTCTTATTACGACGTCGTTTGTGGTTCAGTTATTTCTGAACTTAATTGTATATTAGCACAGACATATTTGTTTTGCAATAGGAAGTTTAGTTTTTTATAAACTTTTTATTTTCTTTTTTCTGAACTTGTGGTATAGTGTCCTTAGACGATAAGATATGAAAAGTTATAACGAGATATGGAAAGAGAGGGTTTTCAGATGAATACAATCGCAGAACGGATTAAATTTGCCATGAAAGCAAAAAATAAAAAACAAGTAGATATAGTCAAAGATACAGGTATCAGCAAAGGGGCGTTTAGTTCCTATCTTTCGGGACAATACAACCCCAAAGCCGATAAAATGGAACTGATCGCCGACTCCTTAGATGTAGATTTGCGTTGGCTTTACGGACAAAATGTGCCTATGGAACATACAAGTCAAAACGATAACGCCCTGCAATATGTCTTTTATAACAACTCCTGCTCTGAGTATCTTCTTGATGATTTAGATGATATATATATCGCCATGATGACACAATATGCCGCCCTCATTCCACGCTTTTATGTCCTTGTCAATCGTGCTGGAAATGCAATGCACATACTGCCACTATTTTTGAAAGAGGATAGTTCCCAATTCTATGAATGCCCGTCTGATTTCTTTTATTCCGACAGGCATACAATTTTTACAAGAGATTTTGAAAGCATTCACATGGTATTAACAACCGCCACGATTTACTATTATGGAATTGATACAGCAACCTATGAACCGAAAGTTACCATGCTCTCCTACTCACAGACTGACGACTGCTTTCATATCGACAACGGAATACAAGACGGTCACATAAAAGCATTTGAAAAGGAACTGGAGAAAGAAGCACTTTACTTAAAGCATAACGCCCAGTAACAGACAAGAGGACTTGCAAGGTTTCCGACCTTTCAAGTCCTCTGCTGTATCATGGTGCTGTTGGCTGTGTCCGTTCCGTCAAGGACTGCCCTACGGCGTATCGGCTACGCCTTGTTCCTTGACCTCACTACATTTTCTCTTTTTCTTGACACAACAAAAGCCTGCACGAATTTTCTTCAATCCGACAGGCTCTCATTCTTTCACATACTCTATCAGTTCTTCTATTCCACACTCCAAGTAACTGCACAGTTTACAGATTAGTTGTGCGTCTAATCTCTGAAATTCATTTCTGCAATAACGATTAAAATTAGACCTCGGTATATCCAATTCCTTACAAATGGTATTCTTACTAATTCCTTTTTCTTTCAGCAGTTCCTCTATGTGAAGTTCCAAATGTCCATACTTCATTGCCTCACCTCTACATAAAAGTATATTCAATAAATCTTTATGTAGTAATTCACTATATAGTGAGGTACTATATACTTATCCCTATAACTATACAGAAACAGAGGTATATCAAAATGAAAAAGAAATTGTTATTTGCCACTATTATTCTAGTCTTGCTTGCAGGCATTCTCTATTACATTAGCTTGCCCGATTATCTTGTATTTAACAGTATGTCATTCAGCAATGGGGCTAATCGTGATACCGAACTACAAGTTATTGTATATCAATACTGGAATACAGATGAAGTAATAGCGGAAATCGAAGCAGAACATAATCAAATCAACGGAACTCCTACTATTCTTACAATCAATCTGTATCACTCTAAATGGTCTTTTCGCAATGGATATGAACCATTTTATAGTACCACTATCAATTATAATTAAAAAGAAAAAGCAGACAGTCAATAAAAAAACTGTCTGCAATAATATGGAATTTACCCCTTTAACCCTCTCGCCTGTCTATCCATATCTTCAATAACAATATCATAGATTTCTCCGATTTGAGAACAATATTCTAACACTTTCCATGGCTCATTTGTATGAAAATGAATTTTAATCAATTCTTCATCTCCAACCGCCAATAAGCAATCTCCTTTAAAATTATTTGTGAAATATTCATTTATTTTATCTTCATCAAGATTTTCGCCTTCAATCAAAAGTTGAGTATCATATCTAAATTCTAACATCCTATTATCCTCCAAATTCACATTTTTCAATTTTACAAACTGAAGTTTATCAGATTGTGTACTTCATAGGGGTAAACCTAATCCCGTCTATTTCTTGCTCGTCTGATTGTGGCTTAAATCCGATATGAAGATAAAATGGCTTACCGTATGGTGACGAATTTAAAGTAATCTCGTGCAACTTTGGAGCATCTTTCAAAATATCTGCTAAAAGATACTGAAAAATTGAAGTAGCTACACCTTGACGATGATATTCTTTCTTTGTGAATGCTAAGTTGATATGCTTCCTGTTTGAATACATACCGATAATTCCAATCATTTTACCCTTGTCAAACGCCGCATATATAGGGCAGATACCTTGTTGACATTTTGAAATAAATTCATCATTTTCAACTATATCTCGCTTGAATGTTTCAATTCCCTCCGGTTTATAGTCCGGTGCTTCAAATTGTAAAAACACTTCTAATGCTAAAGCAAGGGCTTCCATTACTTCATTGCTATGTATTTTTCGTATTTCATACATATCTCCACCTCAAATTCTAATTTGTTTATTTCTCTTATTCTAGCATATTCCCCAATCTTTAACATTATTTTTTTAAAAAATTTGAGGGCATATTGCAAAATGCAATACACCCTCAACACTCACAGCGTTCCCTTTCTATTTTTAAACAACAAGTAAATTCCTCGTTAAGAGGTTGGGTAAATTTCTTTACCCAATACCCTACCCAATCTGTACCCAAAATAGCACGATATTTTGTGAGATTTTACAGTAGTTCATAACACTTGTCAAAATAGGCAGAAACCGCTTAAATACGCTATTTAATTTGCTTTTTACCAGTCTTGCGATTGATAAATTAGTTTCCCATCTGAGCTGCAACTTCTGCTGCAAAGTCCTCATTCTTTTTCTCAAGACCTTCACCAGTCTCGAAACGAACGAATCTCTTAAGCTCTACAGGTGTTCCAACTTCTTTGGATACCATCTCAAGATACTTAGCAACTGTCTCTTTGTTCTCAGCTTTTACATACTCCTGCTCTAACAGGCAGATCTCTTTGAGCTCTTTTGCAAGACGTCCAGTAATCATCTTCTCGATGATGTTCTCTGGCTTGTTAGCATTCTTAGGATCATTCTTAGCCTGAGCGATAAGAATCTCTTTCTCGTGCTCTTTGTACTCTTCCGGTACATCATCAGTAGATACATACTTCGGATTCAGAGCTGCTACCTGCATAGCAACGTTCTTAAGAGCCTCTTTAACTCTCTCGTCATTGCTCTCTGTCTTAGCTTCTACTAAAACACCGATCTTTCCTGCTGCGTGGATATAAGATACAACGATTCCATCCTCAGATACGATTTTCTCGAATCTTCTGATGTTCATGTTCTCACCAATCTTAGCGATCATAGCTGCAAGTTTCTCATCTACTGTCATAGATGTATCAAGTGCCCATTTCTCAGCCTTGAATGCATCGATATCAGCTGCATCTGTGTCTGCTGCCTGCTCAACAACTTCTTTAACAAATGTCCGGAATACTTCATTCTTTGCTACGAAGTCTGTCTCAGCATTAACTTCTACGATTGCTGCAACTTTATCACCATCTTTGATAGTTGTTGCTACAAGTCCTTCAGCGGCAATTCTTCCTGCTTTCTTCTCAGCAGTAGCAAGTCCCTTCTCACGAAGGAATTCAATAGCTTTGTCAAAATCACCATCTGTTGCAGAAAGTGCCTTTTTGCAGTCCATCATTCCTGCTCCGGTCATCTCTCTTAATTCTTTTACCATACTAGCTGTAACTGCCATCTTTTTTGTCCTCCAATTAATTAATGTAATTAATCAATATTATCTGGTTCTTACTCTTCTGTTGCCTCTGCTACTTCTTCAGCTGCTTCAGCTTCCTCGTATACGTCAGCGCCAGCCTCTCCCTGATTAGCTTCGATAACAGCATCTGCCATCTTAGAAACGATCAGTTTTACTGCACGGATTGCATCGTCATTTCCTGGGATAACATAATCAAGCTCTTCTGGATCACAGTTTGTATCAGCGATACCGATAAGTGGAATTCCAAGTGTGTGAGCCTCCTGAACACAGATTCTCTCTTTCTTAGGATCTACTACGAAGATAGCATCCGGGATTTTCTTCATCTCTTTGATTCCGCCAAGGTTCTTCTCAAGTTTCTCCCACTCTTTTTTGATCTGGATAACTTCTTTCTTAGGCAGTACATCAAATGTTCCATCCTCAGACATTCTCTCGATCTCTTTGAGACGGGCAATTCTGCTCTTGATTGTCTTGAAGTTTGTAAGCATTCCTCCAAGCCATCTCTCATTTACATAATACATTCCGCAGCGCTCTGCTTCTACTTTGATTGCATCCTGAGCCTGTTTCTTTGTTCCTACGAAAAGGATTGTTCCGCCCTGTGCTGCAATATCAGATACTGCATAGTAAGCCTCATCAACTTTTCCTACAGATTTCTGTAAGTCGATGATATAGATACCATTTCTCTCTGTGTAGATGTAAGGAGCCATCTTAGGGTTCCATCTTCTTGTCTGATGTCCAAAGTGAACACCTGCTTCTAAAAGCTGCTTCATTGAAATAACGCTCATGTTTCTTTCCTCCAATTGGTTTTTTTACTTCCGCACCGGTATACGTCCTTGAAACCAGTCTCTTTCTTTTGACTGGCACCGTCTCAGACAGCCATGTGCGTGCTTTTTTGCGACCTTAAAATGATATCATAAAACCCTTGCGAATGCAAGGGTTTTTCAAAAACATCATATCGGATTTTTGCATATTTTATATTTTATATTTTATATTTTTACATTTTTACAATATCCGTAATTTTTACTACCAGTAACGTCTTACAGCAACAATCGTTCTGTAATATGCGTTGGACGTTTTTATTCCACCTGCCGGATAAGGTTTACTGTTGGAAGCATGTACAATCTGTCCTCCACCAATATAAATTGCGACATGCCCCTCATAACAGACCACATCTCCCGGCATCATATCTGAAACAGCTACAGCTTTTCCGCCATAACGAAGTGATGTGGAATTTCTCGGTGTAGATATTCCAAATTTTGCATGAATCTGCTGCACAAACCCAGAACAGTCAATTCCATTCGTCAGACTGTTTCCTCCATATACATACGGATTCCCTATGTATTCACAGCCTTTGTTGGCAATCTTCTGTCCAGCAGATGCATTGCCCGGCTTGCTTGTATTAGAAGAATTTCCTGTTGACGGCTTTGTCGTTGTCCCTGTATTTCCGGTCGTTGGTGTGGCCGTACCTGTATTTCCGGTTGACGGTGTTGTCGTACTTACATTTCCAGTCGATGGCGTCGTTGTATTCCCCGTTGACGGTGTTGTATTTCCTCCGGATGGTTTTGTCGTGCCTGTATTGGCTGCTGAACCCACCTGATTAGCCGATGAAACATTTCCCGTCTGATTTTCACTCTTACTCTGAGCTATTTGCTGCTCTTCCTGCATTCTTGTTACTTTTGCATCTGCCTCTGCCTGCGCACTTGCAAGCTGGCTGTCAAAATCTGCGATCTGGGCACGCATCTGGGTTAAAGTTGATTCTAAATTTGTCTGTTGTGAACTCATCTCCTGCGCCATGACTTCCATATCTGCCTGTTCGCCTTCAAGTTCTGTTTTCAAATTCGCAACTTCTTCTTTTGTCTGCACATATTCCATTAGTTTGTTTCGGTCATAACCATGAACTTTCTCGACATACTCAGACTTATTGACTAAATCCGAATAGGATGTTGCAGTCAGAATAGCCTCTGCAAATGATGCATCACCATTTTCATACATATATTTTATACGAAGCTTCATATCTTCATATTGCTTTTGCTCATTCTCTTGCGCAACTGCAAGGTCTTGTCCAACCTCACCAATTCTCACCTGCTGATTCTCAATGTCTTGTTGTAGCGCCTTATAGCTGACCAACAATGAAACCAACTGGGAATTGATACTATCTGCCTGTGCCTCAACCTCACTTTTCTGATTTTCCAGTGCTTTCACCCGATTCTCCGGTTCCGCAAATACTGGTGTTACAAACGCTGTCGTAACAAATAAAGTGCTCACTGCAGCAGAGGCAATAAGCGCCCGAACAACTCGTACTTTCATTCTCTCACCCTTCCTTATTAATTACCCTTTTACATTCAGGTTTCTCCCCCGCCCGAATGTTATACTCCTCATTTGCCTTATACGTTCAGAATACAATAATTTTACTGAATTATCAATAATGAGATTGTTTTTTTCAGACATTTTCAAATGTGACTCACCTATGGTTTAAATATGACTCAATTCAAGAATGCCTCGGAGTTTTTATATCATGGAAATTGTAATTTCCTAAAGATGTTGGGGTCAAAAGCCCCAACTATGATGCCTACGGATTGTTCCGTGCTTTGCACTCCCACTGGCATCATGATATTAAAAATGCCAGGATTCAAAAGAAATCCTGGCAAATAAATTCAATATTCTTTTATTAAGGACGTACGATTCTCATATTAGATGGGACGCTTGCTACTTTTACTACATCACCTGTATGTGGTGCATGGATCATCTGACCATTTCCAATGTAAATTCCACAGTGTCCGGATCTTACACACACATCTCCAGGCTGTGGGTTACTCACTGTCGGAAGGGCATTCAATGACGCTGATGTGCAGGAACGTGAATATCTACCTGTCAGGCAGAAACCTACAAGACCTGAACAGTCAAAGGAATTCGGTCCTGTCGCTCCCCATACATACGGTTTTCCAAGTGCAGATTTTGCACGGGACACTGCGTCTCCTGATACATAACTTGGAGCATTGTTGCTTGTTCCTTTATTGGAACTATTTCCCTTATTGCTATTACTTGAGCTATTGCTTGATGAGCTGGAAGAATTATTCCTGTTCGATGCAGCCTGCTGTCTTGCTGCTTCTGCTGCCGCTGCCTGTCTTGCTGCTTCTTCCTGCTGTCTCTTCAGCTCTTCTTCCGCCGCCTTACGCTCAGCTTCTTCGATCTGCTGATCCAGATCAGACACCTCTGCCTGCTTAGATGCGATCAGGTTATCAAGTTTCGACTCCTGTGACTCATACTCTGTCTGCATACTTTCAAGCTGTGACTGTTCTTCTTCCAATTGATCTTTCAGATCAGAAATCTTCTGCTTTGTCTCTACGTACTCCTGTAATTTCTGTCTGTCGTAATTATGTACATTACTTACATATTCCGCTTTGTTGACCATATCAGAGAAATCCTCTGAACCAACTAAGCTTTCTACAGCACTCTGATCACCAGCTTCGTACATATACTTAATACGAACCTTCATATCTGCATACTGTTTCTGTTCTTCTGCCTCGGCATCTTCCAGATCTGACTGTGCCTGAATAATCTCTTCACCTTTACTGCTAAGTTGAGACTCCAGCTCCGTAATCTTTCCCACTACTGTATTAAGCTGGGTCTGGAGTGAACTTACTTCATTCTGTGCGGACTCTTTGCTCTTTTTCAAATCGTCAACAGATGGATCTGCAAAAACCGGTGTCACAAGTACAGAACTGGCAACTGCCGCCGCCAGAATTCTCTTACCTATTTTGTTCATATTCATCTTCCCTCTTTTAATTATTTTTCTTTCGAAAACGCCCCATCGTTATTATACACATTTTTCATAGTTTACGCAACCCGCTACAAATTTGACGCAATCTTTATCATTTTGTGTTCATTTTTTTACCATTTCAGATACAATTCCATCAAAGATGTCTAGATATGCTCTTGTATATGACAAATGCCAGTCCTTTCAAAAAAGAACTGGCATTAAATTATTCATTTTCTTATATACTTTATGGACGAACGTACCACATATTAGATGGTACTGCAGATATTTTCACTACATCTCCTGTGTGTGGTGCATGAATCATCTGACCTCCACCTATATAAACACCTACATGCCCAACTCTTACACAAATATCTCCTGGCTGTGGATTACTTACCTTAGTCAATCCAACGAAATCACTGGAGCTATATGTATGTGAATATCTTCCTGTCAGACAGAAACTTACAAGTCCGGAACAATCGAAAGAATTCGGTCCTGCCGCTCCCCATACATACGGTTTTCCAAGTGCTGAATATGCACGGGATACTGTACTTCCGGATACGTAACTACCAGAACTGCTGCTTGATGATGAACTGCTGTTTCCTTTGTTACTGGAACTGCTTGAATTCGAGCTGCTGTTGCCTTTATTACTATTGGAGCTGCTTGAACTATTGGAGTTGCCAGAATTACTATTCGTTGTTGTACTATTCTGAGATGCTGCCTGAAGTTGTTTCTGTCTTTCCTCTTCTGCTTTCTTCTGACGCTCTTCCTCTTCTTTCGCCGCCTTCTCTGCCGCTTCCTGAATCTGTGAATCAAGATCTGCTACTTCTGCCTGTTTTGAATCAATCAGAGTTGTCAGATTAGACTCTTCTGTCTCATATTCTGTCTGCATGCTCTCAAGCTGTGACTGCTCTGTCTCAAGCTGATCCTTCAGATCAGCAATCTTCTGCTTAGTTGCAACATATTCTTCCAGCTTGTCGCGATCATATCCATGTACACTTTGAACATACTCAGCTTTACTTAACAGATCTGAAAAATCTTCTGAGCTTACCAGTGATTCAAGCGCTGTTGCATCACCAGCCTCATACATATACTTGATACGAAGCTTCATAGCCGCATACTGTGTCTTCTCGTCTTCCTGCGCCTGTTCCAGATCTGCCTGCGCCTGAATAATCTCTTCACCCTTTGTTGTAAGATCAGCTTCCAATTGAGTAATCTTACTTACAATACTCTGAAGCTGTGACTGAAGTGAGTTTACTTCACTTTGCGCTGATGCCTTACTCTTCTGAAGATCATCTACTGAAGGTGCTGCCAAAACCGGTGTGACTACTAAACTGCTCGTAATTAATGCTGCCAGTATTCTTCTTCCAAATTTATTCATATAAAAACTTCCTCACTCAAATGTATACAATTTTATATAGTTTTGCTACTACATCTAGGTGTTATTATACATGAGTCAGTACATATTTGCAATATTTTTTAACATTTTTGTAACATTTGGACCAGTCAAGCCATGCAGAAAAAGAATATGGGGTGAGAAATCAAGCTTGTTTGAAGTTCTCACCCGATACTTATTTTGTTACTGTACATTCATATTCGTATATCCCATCAGGCTGATATCGATTTCCTGTGCGGCTTCTCTTCCTTCGCGGATTGCCCATACAACCAGTGACTGACCTCTGTGCATATCTCCCGCTGTGAACACCCGCTCCACATTTGTATGATACTCACCTGCCGGTGTTGCCACATTTGTACGCGCATTGACTTCCACGCCAAATGCTTTTGTCACATATTCTTCACTTCCAAGAAATCCTGCTGCAATAAGTACAAGATCTGCCTGTACTGTATACTCAGTTCCCGGTATCTCAGTCATCATCATGCGTCCGGTTTTCTCGTCTTTCTTCGGCTCCAGCTTCACAAGTGTGACCTTGCAGAGATTTCCTTCCTTATCTTTGATGAACTCTTTGACCGTTGTCTGATATACACGCGGATCATGTCCGAAGACTGCCGCTGCTTCTTCCTGGCCATAGTCTGTTTTGCAGACTTTTGGCCACTCCGGCCACGGGTTGTTATCTGCACGAGTATCTGGTGCTTTGGGCATCATTTCTACTTGAAGAACAGATTTTGCGCTATGTCTCATAGAAGTTCCGATACAGTCATTTCCCGTATCACCTCCGCCAATAACGATAACGTGTTTTCCCTTTGCAGAAATGTATGTGCCATCCACCAGTTTCATATCATTTGCCCACAATGCTTTTGTCGTGGACTTCAGGAAATCGACTGCGAAATAAATTCCTTTTGCGTCCCGTCCCGGTGCTTTGATATCTCTTGGATGAGAAGCTCCACAGCAGAGAACTACACGGTCAAACTCTTTTAATATAGAAGAAGCTTTTTTGTCTTTACCGATATTGCAATTTGTTACAAATGTAATTCCTTCTTCTTCCATAATATTTACCTTACGGTCAATATACTGTTTTTCCAGTTTCATGTTTGGAATTCCATAGCGAAGAAGTCCTCCGACTTTATCTTCCCGTTCAAACACTGTCACGCTATGTCCTCTGCGGTTCAGCATATCTGCCACAGCAAGTCCGGACGGTCCTGATCCCACAACAGCTACTTTCTTTCCGGTTCTGACTTTCACCGGTCTTGCCGCAGCGTATCCTTTTTCGTAAGCATTTTCAATAATACTGTACTCATTCGCTTTTGATGATACTGCATTTCCGTTGAGTCCACATGTACATGCTGCCTCACAAAGTGCAGGACATACCCTGGAAGTGAATTCCGGAAAATTATTCGTCTTTTTTAACCTGTAATAAGCCTCTTCCCAGTTGCCGTGGTAAATCAGATCATTCCACTCCGGCACCAGGTTATGGAGAGGGCAGCCACTTGCCATCCCCATAATCATCTGTCCTGCCTGGCAGAACGGAACGCCACACGCCATACATCTTGCACCTTGGCGCTCCTGTTCTTCTTTTGACAAAGGTGTGTGGAATTCGCGGAAATGCTTGATTCGCTCCTTCGGTGACTCTGCCGGCTTATCCTGTCTTTCATATTCCATAAATCCTGTTGGTTTTCCCACGTTGTCCGCCCCCCTATCTTCTTCCTTCTTTAATTGCGTAAAATGCTTCAATTCTAGCCTGCTCACTGCTCATGCCCTGTTCTTCCATCTGAACGATAGTAGAAAGCATTTTCTCGTAATCAATCGGAATGATTTTCTTAAATTTCGGCAGATAATCGGTAAAGTGGTCCAGAATTTCTTTTCCGCTCTCAGAATTCGTATAAGCCACATGCTCTTCGATCATTTCTTTCAACTCGTTGATTTCAAACTTCGAAGTTACTCGTTCAATATTTACCATCTGCTTATTAATATTCTTATAAAGATCACTGTTCAGATCCAGTACATAAGCGACACCGCCGCTCATTCCGGCTGCAAAGTTCTTTCCAGTCTTGCCAAGAACAACAACACATCCGCCGGTCATGTACTCACATCCATGATCACCAACACCTTCTACAACTGCTTTTGCGCCAGAGTTTCGGACAGCAAAACGCTCACCTGCCACACCATTGATAAAAGCTTTACCACTGGTTGCTCCGTAAAGTGCAACATTTCCTATTATAATATTCTCTTCGTGTTTAAATGTAACACCCTTCGGTGGATACACGATCAGTTTTCCGCCTGAGAGACCTTTACCAAAATAATCATTGCCGTCTCCTACAAGTTCCAGTGTCAGACCCTTTGGAATAAATGCACCAAATGATTGACCGCCTGCTCCGGTACATTTGATCACATAACTGTCTTCCTCTACGCCTTCCGGATATCTTCTTGTAATTTCTGATCCGAAAATTGTTCCAAATGTACGGTTGGTGTTCGTGACATCGACTTCCAGGCTTCTCTTCTGATGCTTTTCAAGTGCCGGAAGCAGTTCTTTTACAAGGACTCTTTCGTCCAGCGTCTTCTCCAGTTCGAAATCATAAATCTTCTTTGGATTATAAGTCATTGGTGTCTTTGTTCCCTCATAAGGGTTTTGCAGGATCTGGCTTAAATCCAGTGTTGCTGCACGATCAGATGTCGGCACTTCTTTGACTTTCAGAAGGTCAGTCCTTCCAACCAGTTCATCAATCGTACGAACACCTAATTTTGCCATATATTCGCGCAGATTCTGTGCGATGAATCTCATAAAGTTGATGACGTATTCCGGTTTTCCGCGGAAGTTCTTGCGAAGTTCCGGATTCTGTGTTGCCACACCAACCGGACATGTATCCAGATTACACACCCGCATCATAACGCATCCCATAGTTACAAGTGGTGCTGTCGCAAATCCAAATTCCTCTGCTCCAAGAATTGCTGCAATTGCCACGTCACGACCACTCATCAATTTTCCATCTGTCTCAATACGGACACGTTCACGCAGTCCATTTTGGATCAATGTCTGATGTGTTTCCGCAAGTCCAAGCTCCCAAGGAAGTCCTGCATTGTGGATAGAACTCTTAGCCGCCGCTCCGGTTCCTCCATCATATCCAGAGATCAGGATCAGTCCGGCTCCTGCTTTTGCGACTCCGGCCGCGACAGTTCCAACACCTGCTTCAGATACAAGTTTTACGGAAATCCTTGCGTCTTTATTTGCATTTTTACAGTCATAAATGAGCTGTGCCAGATCCTCGATAGAGTAAATATCGTGATGCGGTGGTGGTGAGATCAGGCTGACACCTGGCGTAGAATGTCTTGTCTTGGCAATCCACGGATAGACCTTTCCTCCTGGAAGATGTCCTCCTTCTCCTGGTTTTGCACCCTGTGCCATTTTAATCTGAATCTCTTTTGCGCTGACAAGATATCTGCTTGTTACACCAAATCGTCCGGAAGCGACCTGCTTAATTGCAGAACATTTTTCTGTATCCAGACGCTCGATTTCCTCACCGCCTTCACCACTGTTGGATTTACCATGCAGACGGTTCATGGCGATTGCAAGCGTCTCATGTGCCTCCTTGGAAATGGATCCGTAGGACATAGCACCTGTCTTGAATCGCTGAACGATTTCATCCACACTCTCTACTTCTTCAATCGGAATACCTTTCTTCGGATAATTAAAATCAAGCTGACCTCGCAGATTAATGTGGGCACCTTCTTCATTTACCATATCTGTGTACTGCTTAAACATTTCATAATTGCCAAGTCTTGTAGACTGTTGAAGCATATGGATCGTACGTGGATTGTACAGATGTTCCTCGCCACAGCTTCTGGATTTGTGTTGTCCGAGACTGTCCAGTGTCAGATCTACTTCCAGTCCAAGTGGATCAAATGCCTGAGAATGTCTTGCAAGATAATCCTGTGCAATCTCCTCAATACCGATGCCGCCAACACGGCTGACTGTATCTGTAAAATATCTGTTAATAAATTCTTCTTTTAATCCAATGGCCTCGAAAATCTTTGCTCCCTGATAAGACTGAATTGTGGAAATACCCATTTTAGAAGCAATTTTTACAATGCCGCTTAAGATTCCGTGATTGTAATCATCAACTGCAGCGTAATAATCTTTCTGCAGCATGCCTGTATCAATAAGCTGACGGATTGTCTCATGTGCAAGATATGGATTGACTGCGCATGCTCCATATCCAAGTAATGTCGCAAAATGATGTACTTCTCTTGGCTCTCCGGTCTCAAGAATGATTGCAACGGAAGTTCTCTTCTTCGTGCGCACCAGATGCTGTTGCAGTCCGGACAATGCCAGAAGTGACGGCATAGCCACATGATACTCGTCTACACCACGGTCAGAAAGGATCAAAATATTCGCTCCGTCACGGATTGCACGATCTACTTCGATAAACAGGTAATCCATTGCTTTTTCCAGACTGGAATTTTTATAATAAATAGTCGGAATCTCTGCAATTTTGAATCCATCCTGTTTCATGTTCTTAATCTTCAGAAGGTCAACATTTGTAAGGATTGGATTATTGACCTTGAGCATCTTGCAGTTTTCTGCTTTTTCTTCCAGAAGATTTCCGTCTGCTCCGATGTATACAGTCGTGGATGTTACCACTTCCTCACGGATTGCGTCAATCGGTGGATTCGTAACTTGTGCAAATAACTGTTTAAAATAATTGAACAGGTTCTGATGCTTATCCGAAAGTACTGCAAGTGGTGTGTCAATACCCATGGCAGCAGTTCCTTCTCCACCGTTGAGTGCCATATTTTTGATAGAAGTTTCTACTTCCTCATAAGAATAACCAAATGCTTTCTGAAGTCTCTTAAGATCCTCTGGTTTGTAGGTCGGTACTAACTGGTTCGGAATTTTCAGATTCTTAAGCTCAATCAGATTGCTGTCCAGCCACTCACCATAAGGCTGTCTGTCCGCATACATTTCTTTCAGCTCTTCGTCTCCGATGACACGTCCCTGAACCGTATCAACCAGAAGCATTTTACCTGGACGAAGTCTTTCTTTTACTACGATTTTCTCTGGTGCAACATCCATAACTCCGACCTCAGATGATAAAATCAACTGATCATCATCTGTAATGTAATATCTGGACGGACGAAGTCCGTTTCTATCAAGAACTGCTCCCATACAATCTCCATCACTGAACAGAATTGACGCCGGACCATCCCATGGTTCCATCATTGTTGCATAGTACTGATAGAAATCTTTCTTCTTCTGGGACATGCTCTTATTATTTGCCCACGGCTCCGGAATAGAAATCATAACTGCCAGCGGAAGTTCCATGCCACTCATGACCATAAATTCAATGGCATTGTCAAGCATAGCGGAGTCAGAACCTGTGGCATTGATTGCCGGAAGGACTTTGTGAAGTTCTCCTTTTAATTCTTCAGATTCCATATTTTCCTCTCTTGCCTGCATCTTATCCCGGTTACCACGGATTGTATTAATCTCGCCGTTGTGTACAATAAAACGGTTCGGATGTGCTCTCTCCCAGCTTGGATTCGTGTTCGTACTGAATCTGGAATGAACCAGTGCAATGGCAGATTCATAATCCTTATCCTGAAGATCTGCAAAAAAGAGACGTAACTGATCTACCAGAAACATTCCCTTATAAGCAATCGTTCTGCTTGACAGTGAAGCTACATAAGTATCATCGCTGCTCTGCTCAAAGACTCGGCGTACCACATACAGACGTCTGTCGAAGTCAATTCCTTTTTCAACTTTTTCCGGCCGCTTGATAAATCCCTGCATGATGCATGGCATACACTCTACTGCACGACTTCCAAGCACATCCGGATGTACCGGTACTTCTCGCCAGCCCAGGAATTCCATTCCTTCTTTTTCCACAATCACTTCAAAGATATTCTTTGCCTGATTTCTTTTCAGTTCGTCCTGAGGGAAGAAAAACATACCTACGCCGTAATCTCTCTCAGAACCTAAAAAGATGCCGAAAGGTTTACAGACTTTGGAGAAAAACTTGTGAGAAATCTGTAACAGAATTCCTACTCCATCACCTGTCTTACCTTCGGCATCTTTGCCCGCTCTATGTTCTAATTGTTCTACAATCTTTAATGCATTCGCCACGGTATCGTGACTTTTCTGGCCCTTGATATTGACGATTGCTCCAATACCACAGTTATCGTGTTCAAACGAAGGACGATACAAGCCAGCATTTTTCTGTCGCTGTTGCCCGTTCATAATATCTGAGTCCTTTCTTACATTTTTTATTTTTTCCTACTATACACCCATTTTTCAAATTTGTAAATAAAAACTTCTTTTTAAATCGTCAGATAATTAGACGTTTTACGATTACAAAAGGAGTAGTCTGATAACTACCCCTCATTTTGGCTATTATTTTTAGTTGTATCTGTGTTCAATCTCTGAATCATAACATAAATACTTGATGCAATAAATGCACATAACACTGTTGAAATTCCGACACGCATCGGATCTTTGAACAACCAGTCGAACCATTGGAACTGCGTTCCAACCACTGACAGGATATTCGCTGTAATATGCGCAAGTATCGGTGCTTTCACAGAACCATATTTTTCATACACATAACAGAACATCATGCCCATGATAAAACCATAAAGTCCCTGGACAAGATTGCCATGGGTAAATGCAAATACGAGTGATGAATACAAAGCCGCTGCCCAAAACGGTGAAGTATAACGTAATCTTTTATAGACAAGTCCTCTGTACACCAGTTCTTCACATGTCGGCATCAAAATTCCAAGCACGAGAATCTGCACTGCAAATCCCTGTCCGTATAAAGTCTGCATTGTATCAGAATAAGTTTCACTCGCTGCTGACAGATCACTTAAAAATATCAGATTATTAAGCCCAAGTGCCATAACTGCAAACATCACTATAATTGCAATATATTTCCAAATTGACGCTTTTTCCGTTACAATCCCAAGCTCTTTTTCTTTTCTGCTGTCTCTGTGAAATAAAAATAACATGACTGGAATCGTAATCAGCGCTGCCACGCCCTCAATATAAACAGCCCAGTTCATTAGCTCATTTGTAATCTGATCATATAATTTGCCGGACTGTGCTGTACTCTGCGCAATCTGCATCATCGCATCTGCATCTCCACCTGTCATCTGCATCAGATGTACGCCTGCAAGAAGTGATACCGCCGCCATATATACAAGATATGCAATTCCCAGTTTGATAAGCACAGATCCCCAGATATACCAGAAGCCTCTCCCGCCTCTTGTTTTCTGTTCCATCTATTTACTTCCTTTCCTTTTGCTGCTGATCCACTTTTCATTGTACCTTCACCGAAAACTCCTCTATTCGGCACGATGTTAATTGTACTTCTTTTCTACAGCATATGCAATTAAAAAAATATGAAATCTTCCAACGCTTCCCGGCTGGCACTGTCGTAATCTGCCATACTCTGAGATTTCCGGATCCTTTTCAGCGCCTTCTTCGCTTCCGGAGCGTTCTGTCCCATATATGCCCACAGCTCTTTTAACTTAAATAACGTATTTTTCTCCCCCATTCCCACTTCCAGATAATCACATTTAATCTGTTCAAGGAATGCATGGATTTCCTTTTTATATCTGTCTGCACTCTGCATTTTTCGTGACGTTTCTTCTTTTTTCCACTCAGTCACATCTATATCAGTTGTCTTTTTCACATCTGTTTTTTCTCTCATACGGATAAGATCAAGCAGAGCCGGATTCATTAAAATCCCTCTTCCAAGCATAAAGGTATCTACCTGCGGAAATTCCCGTTTCATCTCTTCATAACTTTCTGGCGTAAAAATATCTCCGTTATAGCAAAGCGGAATCTTACTTTCCTCCACCGCATCATGAAACGCACCAAGATTCGGTTGATTTTTATAAAAATCCTTCTGTACCCGCGGATGAATAATCAGTTCCTCTACCGGATACTGATTGTAAATATCAAGAAGCCGCGCAAATTCTTCCGGATCATCTTTTCCAATTCTTGTCTTAATAGAAATTTTCACATCACATTTTTTAAAAATCTCATCCAAAAACCGATCCAATCCGTCCGGATCTGCAAGAAATCCAGAACCACGCCCTTTAGACACAACTGTCTTTGAAGGGCAGCCCAGGTTCAGATTCACCTCTTCATAGCCATAGACCTTCAGTTTCTCAACCGTATGTAAAAATGAGTCCGCCTGATTGCTCATAATCTGTGGCACAAGATTCATGCCTGGGCTGTGCTCTGGCATCACATCATTCTTCTCCTTCGTACTGAACCCCTTCTTCGTATGTGGTACCAGAAAGGGCGTAAAATACTTATCCATCGGTGCAAAATGCTGATGATAAGCCCGACGATATATATAAGTTGTAATCCCCTCAAGCGGAGCAAGGTAATACTTCATAAAAAATCCTTCCCATTTTTATTCACAATGCACAAAGGCGACACCGCAAATCAATGATGGGGACGTAGTACTTTAACATTTCACTACGTCCTTTGTTAAATAATTGCCCATCTCATTTTTGTGCATTTTGCGCGTGGATTTCTTGCGCATTCCTGTGCTGATGGACGAATCACGTCTTTACAGATTTCACTGTAAATTCCTGCTTTTTTTCCTTCTTTAAAAGCTCGTTTCACAAGTCTGTCTTCCCCGGAATGAAAGGTCAGGATTGCAATTCTTCCACCTGGGTTCATGACTTGTGGCAGTTTATCTAAGAATGCATATAACACTTCAAATTCCTGGTTCACGTCAATGCGAAGTGCCTGGAATGTTCTCTGACATGATTTCTTGACCGCCTCTTTTTTCTCTTTCTCCGGAAGAAATGTCAGAGCTTCTTCGATTGCTTCTTTTAATTCTGTTGTAGTTTCCGGAGATTTCCCGTGTTTTCTCCAATTCATCAGCACTTCTGTTATCTCTGCTGCGTATGGTTCATCAGAGTTTTCCACCAGCATTCCTTCTATTTCTTCTGCGTCCATGCTTTTCAAACGCTGTGCCGCACTTTCTCCTTTTTGTGGGTTCATGCGCAGGTCTAAAGGTCCGTCAAATTTGTAAGTAAAACCGCGTTCCGGGTTATCGATCTGCATAGAGGATACACCAAGATCTGCCAGTACAAAGTCAAACTTTCCATGTTCTTCTGCCACTTTGTCAATGTCTGCAAAATTGCATAATTTCACAGTCAAAATATCTTCTCCATATCCAAGATCACGCAGTCTCTTTTTTGTCTTCTCGGACTCAATCGGATCCACGTCAAGACCATAAATGTGACCATGTCCTTCCAGCTTTTCCAACATCTTTCTTGTGTGTCCGCCATAGCCAAGTGTTGCATCCAGTCCATGCTGTCCCGGTTTGATGTCCAGAAAATCCAGAATCTCCTGCACACAAATGGAAATATGCATACCTGCCGGAGTGCTGCCCTTTCCTATGACCTTTTCAATCGTATCTCCATATTTTTCAGGATTTAATTCCTTATATTTTTCTTCATACTTTTTCGGATGCGTCCCGGAATAACGCTTTCTTCTCTTATGAGGCTTTTGCCCCTGTTTTCCTGATTCTTGTCCGCTTTTTTGTTCTTCCATATTCACATTCTCCAACAAACTGTTACTTTTCCTAAAATCGATAAACACTACAAAACGGAGGCTTTCAAAAAAGGGTTACCCTCTTTTAAAAACCCCCGTCCAACAAACTCAAAATCTACTTCTTTGCTTTTGGCAGAGTTAAGTTTAACACAATCGCTACAATAGTTGCAAGAACTACCGGTGATTTTCCAAATATAGTCGTTACCCAGTCCGGGAACTGTGCCAGTGATGCACTTGCCTGAGTCACACCCATGCCGACTGCAACTGCAAGTCCAACAACTGTTGTATTGCGGAAATCCATCGGCTCTGTTGTAATCAGCTTCATACCTGTCATTGCAATTGATGCAAATACAGAAATTGTTGCTCCTCCCAGCACGCAATAAGGAATCGTAGTCAGTATTGATGAAAATTTCGGGATCAATCCGGCCGCCATCAGAATCGCAGCAGCAATTCCAAGCACTCTGCGGCTGATAACTTTTGTTGTAGATACAATACCTACATTCTGGCTGTAAGTTGCTGTCGGAAGTCCACCGAAAAATGCGCAAAAAATATTGCTGATTCCATAGCCTACAATACCACCGGATAATTCCGTATCTGTCGGCATACGATCCATAGAACCTGTTGTAGTTGCAGAGAAATCTCCAATTGCCTGCACAGAGTTAATAGCAAACAAAATACCAAGTGCTACGCAAGATGAAGGCTCAAACTTAATTCCAAAATGCATCGGCTTCGGAAGCTGGAAGATTGCCGCTTGTGCAACGGAAGAAAAATCTACCATTCCAAAACAAAGTGCTACAATATATCCACCAATAATTCCAATTAAGATAGATGCCAGTTTCCAGATACCTTTTCCAAAATGATTAAGTGTCGTTACAATAATCAATGTAATAATTGCTACGAGCCAGTTCTTCCATGAACCGTAATTTTCACTGCTGGCTCCTCCGGCCATATAATTGATCGCGGTCGGATACAAAGATAATCCAATAGAAAACACTACCGTACCGGTAATAAGCGGCGGGAAGAACTTGCGGATCCTCTTAATATTTAATCCCACTAAAAGTGCAATGATACCACCAACAATCTGCGCTCCAAGAATCGTTGCAATATCAAAATCCGCAGCAATTGCCTGCATACTTGGCACATATGCGAAACTGATTCCCATCATGACCGGAAGTCCTGCTCCGATAGTGAACCATTTTGTCTTAATAAACGGAAATAACTGAATCAATGTCGTCAATGCAGACATCACAAGTGCTGCCTGAATAAGAATCACAGAGTCTTCCTGTGAAAGACCTGCTACGCCTGCCACGATAATAGAAGGCGTTACGCAGCCGACGATCATAGCCAGTACGTGCTGTATCGCAAGCGGCAGTGATTGTCCAATGGAAGGCTTCCCGTAAAAATCAAACAATGCTTTGTCCATCTGAACAGACTGTTTTGCTTCTTTTGTATTCATTCTTTTCCTCCTGAATCATTTTTTCAACTCATATATTATATAATGCAACGCTTCTATTTGGACACCCTCTGGCTCATTACTTTTTTTAATGTTATTTTTTAGTCATACTTATTTTTCAATTACATTATCTGTCATACGCCTTTACATAGACAAAATTATCATTGGTACGCTCCATACTATATTCCAGATTCAGAATTGCCTCGACAAAATCTCCTCCACCAGATTCTATTGGAATAAGCCGCATTCCAAGCTTCTGTTCCACGTCTTCCACAGTCCAGTCATCCAAAAATACTCTTTCTCCGGTACGAAGCATGTTACATGGAATAATGAGATCTTCTCCTAATCCATGCACATTTTTATCAGCACTTCCTATGTTATCCACAAATTTCTTCGCATCAGAGATTTTTTCCACAAAATGTTTCCTACTATTCTCCTGGTACTCTTTTATCTGAGCAGTCAGATCCTGTCCGGTAATCAGTCCGGATACGGTAATTGTCTCACCAAAGAAATCATTCCTTATGGCAAATACATGGATCTGAAGTCCCGGAAATGCCTCCATCATACGCTCTGCAAATGAACAAATGGTTGCGTAAGTCAATTTTCCGGTCGCGATTGTGACCGTGCGCTTCACTTCTTCACGCATTTTGAGATATCCAGGATTGCTTTTCACCTGCTCAAGCGCTTCCGTGAATTCTGTAATGAAAAGCCGCATCATACCGACACCATTTTCCAACTGGATATATCCGTCATACCGCTCTTCTTCCGGAAAATCACGTCCAGCGGTAATATACCATTCATCGCTTGCATGCATAAAATGAAGTCCATATTCTTCATAATATTTTTTCTGACGGCTCTCGATCATATCAATAATCTCTCCAGCCTCTTCTTTCGTAAAAAGTTCCAGCGGATAAAGATTGTCTCTGTACTTCGTGATACCCGCAGGCACAACAGAGACACTGCGCATAAACGGAAGATATTTTGACAGATCGTCCATCGTGCGTTCCAGCTCTTTTCCATCATTCACACCTTTACAACACACGATCTGACCATTCATCTCCACATGACCTTCATAAAGCTGATCTAAAAATTTCAACTTTTCTCCTGCAAACCGGTTATTCAGCATTTTACAACGAAGTTCCGGGTTCGTAGTCTGCACGGAAATGTTGATCGGCGCCAGCTGCATCTTGATAATGCGGTCTACGTCCTTTTCTTTCATATTAGTCAGCGTAATATAATTCCCCTGTAAGAAAGAAAGTCTGGAATCATCATCTTTAAAGTATAAGGTCTCTCGCATATTCGGTGGCATCTGATCAATAAAACAAAAAATGCATTTATTGCTGCATGATTTGTAATCACTCATCAACTGATTCTCGAATTCGATACCAAGATCGTCATCGTAATCCTTGTCGATTTCCAGAACCCATTCTTCTCCATCCGGTTTGCGAATAAGCACTTCTATATATTCGTCCTTTATCATATAACGATAATCAAACACATCTTCAATTGACTGATCATTGATCGACAGCAGTACATCTCCCGGTTCAATCTCCAATTCTTCTGCGATGGAGCCCGGATAGACTTCCTTAATCAAATGTTCTACCTTCTTCATCTGGATTCCATCCTCCTTTCTTCGTTATTTATCATTTATAATCTGTTATCAACGTTTATCTTTTCATTTTCAGCTTTCGCATTTCTTGCACTTTTTATGTGCTCTGCTTCGTTGATCTGCTTCAGAGCCCTTACATATCCGCCAATCAGCATCAATGTCATAAAAATCCAGATAATCGGCTCTGTATAGATAACTCCAGTGTATCCCAAAACCGGCACGATCCAGATCGTGGATACTATTTTCAACACAAGTTCCAGAATACTGGACGCCACCGGAATGACTTTATGTTCCAGCCCCTGAAGAGAACAACGCAATACAAACAGTGGCCCAAGCACAAAATAAAATGACGTATTTCTTGTCAGATAACGGTATGCCGTATCCAAAATATAGGTATCATTACTGCTTGTGATCCAACGAATCAATGGGTGTCCAAATATCCAGCAAAATGTGGTAAATATAACTCCCTGCACAAGTACGATCACAAATGCCTGATGGATTCCCTTTTTTATCCGGTCATATTCTCCTGCCCCCAGATTCTGGCTGGCATAAGTCGTCATAGCCATGCCTGTACACAGCATCGGAACATTGGTCAGTTCCTCGATTCTTCTTGCCGCAATATGCGCCGTCACAATCTTCGTACCAAGTCTGTTTACTGCAGTTTGGAAAATCACGGTACCGATACTCACAAAACAGGACATCATACCAAGTGAAATTCCAAATACGGTCATCTCCTGATACTTTCTCCTCTGCATCTGCCATTCCTGCCCCTTTGGCACAAGTTCCCGGAACCTAAAAAGCAAGTATGCCATACACAGAACTCCTGCAATACACTGGGCAATATTGGTCGCATGCGCTGCACCGCGAAGTCCCATGGAAAATGTATGCACAAAAAGAATATCCAGAAAAATGTTCAAAATGACTGCAACTGCAAGGCATAAAAGCGGAATCCGGCTTTCTCCGACCGCTCTCAATATATTGGCACTGTAATTGTAAAGAGAAATGAATGCTGTCCCCATAATAATAATTCGGATATATTGAAGTGCCTCTTCCATAATATCTGCCGGTGTGTCCAATATATGCAAAAGCCCTTCTATCCCAAGAAGCGCACCTACTGTAAGAATCAGCGTCATTGCAACTGTCATAATAAAACTTCCTGCCACATAACGTCGCATATTTTTATAATCTCCTGCTCCAAAACATCTGGATATCGGAATTCCAAATCCCTGGGTCACTCCATTCACAAAACCAATAATCAGATTCGCAATAACTGCTGTTGCACCAACTGCTGCAAATGCCTGTGTCCCTACATAAGTGCTGACAATTTTACCATCTGCCAGATTATATAATTGTTGTAAAAGATTTCCAAAAATAATGGGCAGGGCAAAGGTCATTATGACCTTTGCCGGACTGCCCTTCGTCAATTCCCTCATAGAATAACATTTACTCTTTCTGCTAAAACCAATGTATGAACTATCTCTGAACTCTTGCTCCTGCACCACCCATGATAGCTTCTACTTCTTTCTTGCTAGCCATAGTTGTGTCTCCAGGTGTTGTCATAGCAAGTGCTCCGTGAGCTGCTCCGTAGTTAACTGCAAGCTCTGCATCCTCTGTTGTCATCAGTCCATAGATAAGTCCTGATGCGAAAGAGTCTCCTCCACCTACACGGTCCATGATCTCAAGTCCCTTGTAGTCTTTTGCTTTGTGGATTTCTCCATCTGCCCAGCAGATAGCGCTCCAGTCGTTCACTGTAGCTGTCTTAACCTCACGAAGAGTTGTTGCAACAGCTTTAAAGTTCGGGTATGTCTTAGCTGCTTCATTGATCATCTTCTTGTATCCGTCAAGGTTAAGCTGCTTGAGATCTTTGTCGTTACCCTCAATCTCAAATCCGAGGCATGCTGTAAAGTCTTCCTCGTTACCGATCATAACGTCTACATATTTTGCGATCTCTTTGTTCACTTCCTGAGCTTTCTCCTGTCCACCGATTGCACTCCACATAGAAGGACGGTAGTTCAGATCGTAAGATACGATTGTTCCATACTTCTTAGCTGCCTTGATAGCTGCAAGTACAGTCTCACATGACTGCTCGGAAAGAGCTGCATAGATTCCGCCTGTATGTAACCAGCGAACTCCAAGCTCACCAAAGATATAATCAAAATCAAAATCTTCCGGTGTTGCCTGAGCGATTGCTGTATTTGCACGGTCAGAGCATCCTACTGCACCACGGATACCAAATCCACGCTCTGTAAAGTTGATACCATTTCTGCAGATACGTCCGATTCCGTCTGTCTTCTTCCAGTTAATTAAAGATGTATCTACTCCACCCTGAAGAATAAAGTCCTCCATCAGTTTGCCAACTTCGTTATCAGCAAATGCTGTGATAACTGCAGTCTTCATACCGAAGCATCTTCTAAGTCCGCGGACAACGTTGTACTCTCCGCCGCCTTCCCATGCACGGAAGTTTCTTGCTGTACGGATTCTTCCCTCACCCGGATCAAGACGAAGCATAACCTCACCTAATGATACCGCGTCAAACTGGCACTCCTCTTTTGGTCTTAAATTCAGATTCATTTTCATTTCCTCCTAGGATTAAATTATTAAAATTATAAGTAATCCATATATCATCATCGGTACTATTATACAATCAACACTCTGGAAAATCCAGCACGAAATACTCGAAAATAGGGAAAACCTGCAAAAACCGTGAATTTCTATAAAAATTAATGCTTTATAGCAAATCTTGACAGCAGTTTCTTCTGCTCTTTGTAATCCGGCATATACTTCTCCACTTCTTTCCAGAATGCTTTCGAATGATTCATAAATCTGCGGTGTGCCAGCTCATGGATTACTACATAATCCACGATCCGGTCCGGCACAAACAACAATCTGCAATTAAAATTGAGATTTCCTTCACTGCTGCAGCTTCCCCACCTGGTCTTCTGATTCCGCATAGTGATTCGTCCATAACTGACACCCATAACAGATGCGTAATGCGATACCTTTTCTTCTATAAATGTCTGTATACGCTCTCTATCGCTTTCTTCTGTCACTTCCGGAAGATACACAATATCCGGGCGGTTGTCTTTTGAAAGAACCAGTTTTCTCTTCTTAAATATCCATTCTGCATGCCCCTCAATAAATTCCTGCACAGCATAATCCATCACCTGCATCGGAACTCTGGCACAGACCGTCCCATCTGCTTTCACCTGAAGTCCCATCGAACGTCTGGATGAGCGGATGATCTGTACCTCTACCGGTTCTTCATTTTTCTGTTCTACCCTATATATTTTCATTTGATTCATAATTCACCACCATATATCAGTGTCACAATCGCACAACACATCTATCGTCTTCCTTTTATTATTAAGATAAGGTTCTCTTTTTCTTCTCATAATCATACCAAATCTGACATTAATTAACAATTGTAGGATAGATTATCTTTTCATATCATGGTATGATTATGATGCCTGATGGGATTGTAAAAATCCATTCAAGAATGCCGAGGCATTCTTGCTGCGAGGTGCGCGTCATGCAATTGCATGACATACTTCTACTGTGCACCTCTGCAATCCTGCCGGAGGCTAGCTACATACATAATTTTTGAATTATGTATGCTGTATTGATAAAAGAAAGGAGCACTAAGATTTTGAGACCTATAGAAAAACTCATTGAAAAAAGAAAAGAAGAATTCATCCGCAACAATCTGATGTCGGACGAGTTTATTGATTTTATACAGAAGAACAAAAAACCAATGGACAAACTGCTCTCTTACTATGCCTGCGCAATTATGGAAGTAGAGACAAAATTCCGTGTTCTGGATCATCAGTATTCTCTGGAATACGACCGCAACCCGATTGAAGACATCAAATCTCGTGTCAAATCCTGGGAGAGCCTTATAAAAAAAGTCCGCCGAAAAGAAATCCCTCTGACACTCTCTTCTATCGAAGAGAATATTCACGATATTGCCGGAGTACGCGTCGTCTGTTCTTTTCCTGATGACATCTACATGCTTGCCGACTGCCTGTTAAATCAGGATGACATCACACTGATTGAAAAAAAGGATTACATAAAAAACCCAAAACCGGGCGGATATCGAAGTCTTCATCTGATTATCAGCGTGCCAATCTTTCTTCAGGACGAAAAGCGCATGGTTACTGTAGAAGTTCAGCTTCGAACCATAGCCATGGATTTCTGGGCAAGTCTGGAACACAAGATCCGCTATAAAAAAAATATTCCGGAAGACAAAGCTCTCTATCTCCAAAATGAGATGCTGGAATGTGCCGAAATCAGCGCCGACCTCGACCGCCGTATGCAGAATGTCCGTGATGTTATCTCGAAAAATGTACCAAAAGAAGAAAAAATCCCATTTCTCGGAGAGCTGATTTAGACTTGATTTCTCCAAATGATTCCGATTACCTTTATATCATAGTTGGGGGTTTTGCCCCCAACACCATTTAATTGTTCAAATATTATTCATCCATCCCTTCAATTATAGTTTTATCCTATATCCAGATATAATATTTATTAATATCGCCAATATGTTATCTAGTATTATTACACAAATCTATTTGATATTTTTTACTTTTCCCTGTACAATATGCCTTGCATTAGAAAAACGCGTTTTGATCAAGACTACTTTTTAAACAACAACAAAATAAGGTTATTTTAAAGGAGAATTATAAAATGGAACCAAATCAGAAAAAAGCGAACGGTCTGGCTCTCATTCCTTTCGCAGTATTTGTAGGGGTTTACCTGGCCACAGGAATTACCTTGAATGCGATGGGTGTTGAGATGGCATTCTATCAGCTGCCTACTCCAATTGCTTCATTTATCGGTATTATTGTTGCTTTTGCTATGTTCAAGGGAAAATTTGATGACAAATTATCTGTTTTCCTTCACGGTTGTGGAGAAGAAAATATCATGATCATGTGTATGGTCTTTTTGTTTGCCGGAGCATTTACATCTGTTTCTTCCGCAATGGGCGGTGTTGACTCCGTTGTAAATCTGGGTATGACTTTCATTCCTCCACAGTTCATCGCTGCAGGTGTTTTCGTGATATCAGCATTCATTTCCATCTCAACAGGAACTTCTGTTGGAACGGTTACTGCTGTAACACCAATTGCACTTGGACTTGCACAGGCCGGTGGACTCAATCAGTTCCTCGTGGTAGGTGCCACGATCGGTGGATCTATGTTTGGAGATAACTTATCCATGATTTCCGATACAACCATCGCTGCCACACGAACACAGGATGTAGAGATGAAAGACAAATTCCGTGCCAACTTTAAGATTGCTCTTCCTGCTGTACTTGTAACATTTGTTTTATTACTGATTTTCGGTCGTCCGGAAACTTTACCTGCAGTACAGGAGTACTCTTACAATATTATAAAAGTTCTGCCATACATCTTCGTACTGGTTGCATCACTGCTCGGTGTCAATGTATTCGCAGTTCTGACTGGTGGAATCCTGTTCTCCGGTGCCATCGGTCTTGCAACCGGAAGCTTTTCCGCACTGGAACTTGCCAACAATGTTTATAACGGCTTTTCCGGAATGTTCGAAATCTTCCTGTTATCTATGATCACAGGTGGTCTTGCTAAAATGGTAGAAAAAGAAGGCGGCTTAGAATGGCTTCTTCAGAAAATCAGCAAAGTTATCAAGAACCGTCAGACTGCAGAGCTCGGTATCGCTGTCATGACTTCTCTGACTAACATTGCAACAGCCAATAACACTGTTGCAATCCTGATTGACAGTACAATTGCAAAAGATATCAGTAAAGAATACGGTGTAGATCCAAAACGTACCGCCTCCCTTCTCGACATCTTTGCCTGTGCTTTCCAGGGAATCCTGCCATATGGTGCACAGATTTTATTTGCCTGCGCTCTTATGGAGAATCTGAACAGTCCGTTCCAGGTAATCACGCAGTGCTGGTATCAGTTCATCCTGATGGCATTTGCAATCCTGTCCATCTTCTTTGCAAAAGGTGTAGATACGAAAAAAGCAACAAACTAATATGTGAGGTTATTAAAAAATATGATAGAACAGTACTTAAAAGATCTGAAAGTTCCAAAAGATGAACTGACCGCAATTGAACGTAACAAATTGCTAAACGAAGGAAAAGACGTAGACCGGATTATGTGCTGCATAGATTCAGGGGAGACATTGGCTCCCCTGATTGGCTGTACTCTTCCGGAATATTACTTTTCTGCCGAGAAAATGTGTGAACTCGAGGAATATATTTATAATAAGTTCCACTCTGACGGAGCCGGTCTGTCCACAACCTTGCGCGGCATGGCAGAAGCTATGGGATCAAAAATCAAATATTCTGATTACAACATTGCCCAGCTTGAGACTCCTGCCATTTCAAGTCTGGATGAAGTAGACAAATTAAAACGGATAAATGTAGATGAAGACGGACGCCTTCCTATTATTTTAAAAGGTCTGAAAATGGTCAAAGAAAGACTTGGAGACAAAGTACCTGTGAGCGGGACTGTCACTGGACCATTTACCGTTGCCTCAATGCTTGTTGGAACAGAAAATCTTCTGAAAGGTATGGTAAAACAACCGGATAAAGTCCTTCAAATGATGGACATCATTACAGAAAATAATAACCGTTACATCCAAAGACTCCTGGACATGGGCGTAGGAGTTGGATTTGCAGATCCGGTAAGCTCCACCTCTCTTCTTCGTGTGAAACAATATGAGAAATTTTCACTTCCATTTTTCCAAAAGAATGTAGACTTTATTAAAAGCCAGGGTGGGGGATGCGGTCTTCATATCTGTGGTACAAGCCGTAAATTATGGGAACTTCTGATTCCTACCGGAATCGGTACATTTGGTCCGGACAATGTCGAGGATATGGCAGAAGCCAAGGAAGTCCTCGGACCATATATGTGCATTCAGGGAAATGTCCCTCCTGTAGAAGTCATGCGTCTTGGAACTCCTTACGATGTTCTTCGCGCATCCAGAGAAAGTATCCGGAAAGCTTACGACTCCCCGAAAGGTTTCGTGCTGACATCCGGATGCCAGACTCCAATGTTCACACCAGAAGAAAATATGACTGCACTTATGGATGCAGCCCGTATCTTCGGGCATTATCCAATCAATCAGGATTTATTATGGATGGAGGATTAATCCTCCATCCTTTTAAAATTCAAAATCTGCATAATCTTCCGGCAGGAATCTGTGATAAATGATATGACAGTCTTCATCTTTAAAGCAATAATAGTATCTGTCCTCACTTCCCTCTGGAAATCTCACATAAAAATCAAACTCTCCGTTATTCATCTCTTCTGTGATTGTGTTTTCACTGTACTGACCAAACAATTCCAGAATCTTTTTCTTCGTGCAGCCATGTTCTCTCACCAGTTCAATCAGTTCTTTGATAAATTCATTTTCAGCAGTATGCTCATGCACATACTCACTTCCCTGCTCCGGAATATGGAAGCAGAAACGATCTTTTTTATGTGTTACAGCAATTTCTCCAAGTCTTGCTTTCATATCTTCCGGTAAATGTGTCAGTCTCTCTGCCATCTCCTCCACTGTATCCTCAGTATCAAAGAAATGATTCAGCGTGCTGAGTGGATAATATAATCTTACATCTTCTTTTCTATATCCCAGCTTTGCCTGCTCTTCCTTTACAATATCAATCAGGCTCTGTTCCAAACGTTTATATTCCATCTTACCAATCTCCTTTTTACTGCTTTATTTCTTATCAGACACATAGTTGTTCCTGCCTGCTTTCTTCGTATATAAATGATACTTACGGAACATTTCGCACTTCCACAATCCCGGCTCATTATACTACATCCACCTGTATTGTACCATTCTTTCTATAACATTTCTGGATGAACTGCAATTATTTCCATGAAGTTTGACATGAACCCTGTCTATCCCTTATACTAATTTACAGAAATATTCCCGGTATTCCATGATGCCTGTAAACTCATTTATTACATTTGAAAATATGTCGGGAATGATACGAAATTCATACATGACAGGAGGATAATGATCATTATGATTATAAAAAATGGACTCGTCGTTGATCCGGCTTTGGGACTTTCCGAAAAGATGGATCTTGCGATTGAAAATGGAACAATTCTAAAAATAGGAAAAAATATTGATACAGATCAAGTTTCAAATGATACCGAAATCCTGGACGCCACAGGACTTGTCGTTGCTCCGGGACTGATTGATACTCATGTACATTTCCGCGATCCGGGATTTACTTATAAGGAAGATCTTCATACCGGTGCACTTGCTGCTGCAAAAGGCGGATTTACAAGTGTCATCTGCATGGCTAATACTTCACCGGTCGTTGACAGTCTCCCTGTGCTTAAAGATCTGATCGACCGCGAGAAAAATGAAGACATCCGTATCTTCCAGGCAGCTGCCATTTCCTGCTCTCTGAAAGGAAAAGAAGCTGTCGATATGGAGGCGATGAAAAATGCCGGTGCATGTGGCTTCACCGATGACGGAATCCCGCTCTTGGACGCTGATTTCTGTTACCGTGCTATGGAACATGCCGCAAAATTAGATGTACCTGTAAGTCTCCATGAGGAAGATCCTTCTTTTATTCAGAATAATGGAATCAATCACGGTGCTATATCTGAAAAGCTTGGCGTTTATGGTTCCCCTTCCATTGCCGAGGAATCGTTGGTTGCCCGTGACTGCCTTCTGGCACTTCGCTCCGGCGCAGATGTTGTTATCCAGCATATCAGCTCTGGTGTCTCTGTAGAAATGGTCCGCACTTTTAAAGCCCTCGGTGCTAAAATTCACGCAGAAGCAACACCGCATCATTTTACTCTGACTGATGAGGCACTTCTGACTTACGGAACGCTGGCCAAAATGAATCCGCCACTTCGCACCGCAAAGGACCGCCAGCAGATCATCGAAGGTCTTGCAGACGGAACCATTGACCTCATTGCCACCGATCATGCTCCACATAGCATGGAAGAAAAGAATAAACCTCTTACAGAAGCACCAAGCGGAATCACTGGTCTTGAGACTTCTCTTGCACTTGGCATCACAAGTCTTGTAAGACCTGGGCACCTGACTCTGTTACAGCTTCTGGAAAAAATGACTGTCAATCCGGCAAAGCTTTACCATCTCCCATACGGACAGATCAAAGAAGGTGCTGCTGCCGATCTGGTTATCTTTGATCCGGAAGAATGCTGGAAACCTGGCGATTACGCTTCCAAATCCTGCAATACCCCGTTTACCGGACAGGAACTTTTCGGAAAAGTAAAATATACGATCTGTGGCGGTAAAACTGTTTATTCTGATAAATAATATAAATAATCACTTCATAAAAGTCAAAAGACAGGAAAAAGAACTTCCATACTTACACAAAAAGTTCTCTATCCTGTCTTTTTAATAATCACTTTGATATTAAATATCTTCCATCAAGTGCTTTAGCGATTTGCCCCCCCCCACAGAAATATTCTCTGTTTCTGAACGATGGCTGCCCGCCAGCTCTATGTTATCTTCCGCATCAAAATTATCTACAAAGTCCGAATTCACAACTTCTTTCAAATGATCCTGAATATCTGTCAAACATTCCAAAAGAACCGGATTAAACGCACCACATTCTCCATTCAGAATCATCTTCACAGCCTGTTCATGAGAATAAGCTTTCTTGTACACACGGTCACTGATCAACGCATCATAGGCATCCGCCAGTGATACGACCTGAGCAGAAATTGGAATTTCCTCTCCCACAAGCCCATCCGGATATCCTTTTCCATCATAACGTTCATGGTGCCAGCGGCAGATCTGATAAGCAACTTCCAACAGTATCTCTCCTTGATACATCTTGAGATTCTCAAGCATGGTAGCTCCGATCAGTGTATGTGTCTTCATAATATCAAATTCTTCTTTTGTAAGCTTACCCGGCTTATTCAGAATCTTCTCATCAATTCCTATCTTACCAATATCATGAAGCGCAGATGCCATAGAAATCATATACTGCTCAGACCATGACAGTCCGTACTGCCCCGTCTTTTGAACGAGACGCTCCAAAAGTAATCTCGTCAAAGTCTGAATGTGTAATACATGAGGTCCACTCTCTCCATTACGAAATTCCACAATCTGGCTTAAGATTCCGACCATCATCCGGTTATTCTTCTCTTTCTCATAAATCTGATCAGCAACAAGAGAAATCAATCTCCTCTGTTTTGCATAAAGCTTAATGGTATTAAACACTCTTTGATATACGATTTTCGCGTCAAATGGACGTCTGATATAATCTGCGATTCCCATCTCATATGCCCGGCGTATATAATCCTCAGATCCTTCACTGGAAATCATAATGACCGGGATATCATCCATCCAGTGCTCTCTTGCCATAGCCGCAAGGACCTCGAAGCCATTCATGACCGGCATCACAATATCCAGCAACATCAGTGATATGCCCGTACCATACTGCTTAAGCATCTTCAATGCCTCTTCTCCATTCTCAGCTTCCAAAATTCTGAAATCGTCCTGAAGCATCTCTGTAAGGATTTCCCGGTTCATCTCCGAATCATCCACGATTAAAATCTGCTGCTTAACTTTTAATGCTTCAAGTGCAGTTCCATCCTCACCTTCCTTATTCGCAAAATCTTTTTCTGTAACGACTGTGTTCTTTCGATTCTTCGCAAGATACATAAACTTATCCGCTTCCATTACCGTCTCCTCGACAGTTCTTCCTGCAGACATGACTCCACCGATACTTGCTGATAACTGAAGCCTTGAATATGTCGGAACATTTGCATTATAAATTTCTGTCCGGATCTGCTTAAGCTTTTCTCTGAACATCGTCTCGCTGATTCCCTGCAATACAAGGAGAAACTCGTCCCCTCCATAACGGATCAGAGTATCGTTCTTTCGGATACAACGACGAATTGCTTCCACTGTGGTGATAAGTGCCAGATCACCGGCATTGTGTCCATATGTATCATTATAGATTTTAAAATCATCCATATCAATCATGGCGACCCCGACAGATGCTGTCATCTGCTTGATTCGATCCTCGTAATAGCGGCGATTATATACACCGGTCAGCGCATCTTGATACAGCTTTTCATTATATCCGCTCAACTTTTCCATTAAACGGTCACGATTCTCCAAATCAACCAGGAATTCCTCATCCATCTTCCTGAGCAGCTCCATAACGTATGGCTGTCCGTCAATCTCCACATAACGCGCTGTCACTTGATAAATATCTGAATCCAGGTATTCCAGCTTTGTCCGCACTGACTTCTCCTCGAATGCCCGGGCAGCAATACAATTCTTACATGGCTTTTCCTTCTTCCAGAAATCATAACAATGGCATAATTCCATGTCTCCGCCTGGATTGTCGTTCTCTTCCAGCCGGAACTCCCGCTTATCCAACAGTCTTACTACCGTAAAGACCTTTTTATACAATTCCATCTCCATCTGAGCCTGCTGCATTGTCATAATATAATCTGAAGACATGATTTTAATCCTCCTGCACGATTCAAAAATCCGCGCTTTATCGCTCTGTTAAACACATTTATTTTACCAAATATAAATAAAAACTACAAGTTGTTTAACCAGAAAGATTGTCAAAACTTTGTCCTACTTATTCAGCTACGTTTATACTGACAACTGCTAGTTTTATTGCAGCCATTCTGAATTTTATTTTTGTGGGCGGCAAATGGGTGGCAAATTCACTGAATCGCACTGAACACAGTCGAGAAACCGCCTATTTACGCACTAATTCACACACAGTTTCGCAGTGATCGCAGAACGGGAACATATCAACCGGCTGAATCTTTTCCACCTTATAATGATGCTTTGTCAAATATTTCAAATCTCTTGCCAACGTCTCCGGATTGCAGGAAATGTAAATGACTTTCTTCGGAGATAACTTTACAACAGAAGATAAGAATCTCTCATCACTTCCGGCTCTCGGCGGATCCATAAATACCACATCGGCTTTCTCACCTTTCGCTGCCATCTCAACCATAAATCTTCCGGCATCTCCCTGATAAAATGCAGCATTCGTAATCTTGTTCTCTTTTGCATTGATCCTGGCGTCTTTTACTGCATCTTTGTTTAGCTCCACGCCAATCACCTTACCGGCTTTCTTCGCAGCAATCAGCCCAATCGTTCCAATTCCGCAATACGCATCAATCACCGTCTCTTTTCCTGTCAGGCCGGCATAATCGATGGCAGTCTGATATAAAATCGCTGTCTGCACCGGATTGACCTGATAAAAGGACTTCGGTGAAATACGAAACATACAGCCACATAATCTGTCTTTAATAAACCCCGGACCGAAAATCGGCTTTTCCCGGTCTCCCAAAACCATGCTTGTCTGTCTGTCATTTACATTTAACACAACGGTCGTAATCTCCGGATGCGCTTTTCTAAGCGCTTTCACAAAATTATTTTTCGACGGAAAAATCGGTGAACCTGTGACAAGGACGACCATAATCTCTCCTGTAGAAAAGCCTCGGCGGATCAGCACATGACGCAGAAGTCCATAACCTGTGTCCTCATCATATGTCCGGATTTTAAATGATTTCAACATTCCACGAATCGTCCGGATAATCTCCTGACTCTTTTCGTCTTCAATCAGGCAATTCTCCACCGGAACTACTCTATGCGTTCCTTCTTCGTAAATACCGGAAATAATATTTCCTTTCCGGTCACGGTCAAATACCGCATGCACTTTATTCCTGTAATAATATGGATTCTCCATTCCGATGATTGGACAGACCTTCCCGTACGCTCCAAGAAGACTCTGTTCTTTTTTCTGCTTTTTCTTAAGCTGCTCTTTATAAGGAATACCCTGAAACTGGCAGCCACCACATTTCTTCGATATATTACATTTCATAATTTCTTACTTACCTGTTACCATTCATATATATTCTGACAGTAACTCTCCTCTTTCATCTATAACTGTTCAGAACCCCACCACACAAATTCGCAAAACCGCACGATACTCGTGCTTTCCCACTGCTACGCAGCTAATTTTGCTCATATGTGGGGTGGTAACTCTATTCGAGTCACCTTGAAATAAGAAAAACCGCTACTTACATGCAAGCATGACGCATCAATTTTTCTTATTTCAAGGGGTTCTGAATAGTTACCTTCTATTATAAATTGTGGACATTTTCCCCGCAACCTTTTATAATCAAATCATGTTTTTATTTAAAGGAGATATCAAATGAGTACTAATCAACACAATCGCGAATCTTTTGGCAGTCGTTGGGGCTTTATCCTCGCCTGCATCGGCTCCGCCGTCGGCATGGGAAATATCTGGATGTTTCCAACCAGAGTGTCCCTTTACGGAGGCGGCTCTTTCCTGATTCCTTATATATTTTTTGTTGCCCTCATCGGCTTCACTGGAGTCATTGCAGAAATGAGCTTTGGCCGTGCTACCAGATCTGGTCCGGTCGACGCATTTGGCTGCGCCTGCGAGACAAACGGCAAACGAAAACTCGGAGAAGCCCTTGGCATGATTCCAGTTCTCGGTTCCCTTGCAATGGCAATCGGATACACCGTCGTTATGGGCTGGATTTTCAAATATGCAATCGGTACCCTGACCGGTTCGACTCTTGCCCCAGATAATGTAGAAGAATATGGAAATGCTTTTGGCAGTATGGCTTCTGCATTTGGAAATAATGGATGGCAGATTGGCGCTTTGATTATCTGCATGTTAATCCTCATGCTCGGTGTCGGAGGCGGAATCGAACGTGCCGGTAAAATCATGATGCCGCTTTTCTTCTGCCTGTTTGTTATTCTGGCAGTTTACGTTGCATTCCAGCCGGGAGCCATTGACGGATACCGCTACATTTTCCGGGTGGATCCGGAAATGCTGGCATCTCCGTCTACATGGATATTTGCTCTTGGGCAGGCATTTTTTTCCCTGTCTGTTGCGGGAAATGGAACTCTGATTTATGGTTCCTACCTGTCAGATAAGGAAAATATACCCGCTTCTGCCGCAAAAGTAGCACTTTTTGACACCATCGCCGCAGTCCTTGCAGCCCTGGTCATCATTCCAGCTATGGCAACCACCGGAGCACAGTTAAATCAGGGAGGACCGGGACTATTATTCATCTTCCTGCCGAATCTGATTCGTTCCATGCCGGGAGGCCGGATCATTGCAATCATTTTCTTTGCAGCCGTATTCCTTGCAGGGATGACATCACTGATCAACTTATACGAAGCACCAATTGCAACGGTACAGGAAAAACTACATTTATCCCGCGTACCTGCATGCGGTGTCATTGCAGCAATCGGAATCATCGTTTCACTTCTGATTCAAGGCATCGTCTCCACATGGATGGATATTCTTTCTATATACATTTGTCCACTGGGCGCGGGACTCGCCGGAATCATGTTCTTTTGGGTATGTAAGAAAAGCTACGTCGAAGAACAAGTCAATAAAGGCCGGGAACGGAAATTCACCAAATACTTCATTCCTGTCTGCAAATACATCTATGTACCAATCTGCTTTATCGTACTGATTCTTGGAATCGCACTTGGCGGGATTGGCTAACAAAAAAATCGGGATACTCTACATGATAGAATATCCCGATTCTTTTTCTACATATCAAATTCTATGATGCGCTTTCTGCTTTATCTCCAACTCGAAATCTTGCCATGCAGATCAAAGTCGCCACTGCCACAATCACTCCACCTGCAAATCCTATATCTTTCAGCGAAATCTTTGTATACACTGTTCCGCCAAACCAGGTTCCGCAGCCAATTCCCAGATTGAAAATTCCTGAGAAGATTGCCATAGCAACAGATGATGCAGCCGCAGAGACACAACCAATCAACTCTGCCTGAAAGCTTACCTGAAATGCCATAATCGCCAGTCCCCATCCAGCACATACCAAAATCACGGTATACATATTGACAGAAGCTGGATATAAGAGCAGCAGAGCTGCCACAACACCAATCATAACAGTCTGAACAAAAGCATACCGATGATCATCATAATATCTTGAGAACAAATAACTTCCTCCAAGCCCGGCTACTCCGAATAACATCAATGCCATAGTTACCCAGTTACTCGGAAGTCCTGCTACTTTCTGCAAAAACGGCTCGATATAACTGTAGCTTGTATAATATCCGGTTGCCACAAGAAATGTAATTACATAAATGCTCATCAATCTTGCATTTTTGAAAAGCTCCGGAAGCTGTCCCACGGAAAATGATTCTGTTCCTTCCAGCTTCGGAAATACAAAAGCCAGATAGCCAAGTACCAGAAATGAAACTATCGCCACACATAAAAATGTCATTCGCCAACCGATCTGAAGTCCGATCATTCGGCCAAGCGGCATTCCAAGTACCATGGCAATTGACGTTCCGGTAATAATTGCACTAAGAGCCTTTGACTGATGCTCTTTCGCCACAACCCGAACTGCAACCGGTGATGCGATCGCCCAGAAAATGGAATGTGCACACGCCACACCAATACGTGACAATACAAGAAATGTAAAGCCACTTGAAATTACCGACAACACCTGACATACCGCAAACACACTTAACGTTCCAAGCAGCAATTTCTTCGGCTGTATCCTGCATACTAACAACATCAGAGGCAGCGACAATAACGTCACAGTCCAGGAATAGGCTGTAATCATCACGCCCGCCTGAGCCTCCGTCATATGAAACTCATTAGAAATATCCGTCAAAAGCCCAATCGGCATAAATTCTGAAGTATTTACCAAAAACGCTGAAATCGTCATACCGATCAACGGGAGCCACTCCCGTAAAGTCATCTTCGTCTTCATCTATATTATCCTTCCCAATTATGTTAAAAATCATTATTTGCCCGCGAACAATTATAGTATAAGGCGTTGCACAGTGTCAATAAAGTATATATCTAAAATAGTTGAACCTAAAATGAATTTTTAAATTCCATGCCCCTCTTTTTTCTGGACTTTTCTTTTTTCACACCCCTTTTTACGTACAGTACATCTAATTTGAGATTATAGTGACAGATTACTATACAAAAACATAATATCAAAAACATATTATTGGCATAAAAAACAATTGTATAGATATATTAATCATATTAAAATAAGTAAAATATATTATTATAAATAATGGGAGGAATGATATATGAAACGCGAAAAACAAACAACTAGCTTAAATAAACTTATTATTAAAGTGAAAGAAGGCGAAAGGATACAAAAAAATATTGGAAGAATATTTCGAAAATATAACATTATAGAATATAAAGAACCAGGCGAAACTTTGACAATTAATGATTTTTACAAAGGCTATGGCGATGGCTGTTTTTATTTATCCAATATAGACTTGGAAAGTGATATACAACCGAAAGAATTAACAATTACATTTATTAGCAATTCTTATCCGGATAAAATGATTCGGCATTTGAAAAATTTCCGAAAACTTGAGGTCGAATTGATGGAACCAGGAATATATTATGTTACAGGAGATGTTATTATATTTCAGATAATCGTAATAAATGAACTGGATTCGCAAGAAAATAAGGCACTGTATGCATACGGTGAATATTAAGTTACTTTTTAATCATATCCAAGATAATATAAACAATAAGAAAGCTTACATTCATGAATACTTCATCATTTATACACTTTCTATTAAAACACTTCAAAATTGAATATACAAAACATGAGCGTTCTGGGATTTATGGTTTTATCCAAGTTTTAATGGCATATAATTCCAACAAAATCGAAGGAAGTACCCTGACCGAGGAACAGACCGCCTCTCTCTTTGATACCGGAGTCCTCCCAAAATCTGAAGACTATTACCGTGCAAAAGATGTAGAAGAAATGAATGGTCATTTCTTAATGTTCAATAAAATGCTTGATACTCTGGACCTCGAACTCACAGAAGAACTAATTAAAGATTTTCACTATGAGCTAAAAAGCGGGATATTCGAAGATCGCGCAAATGGCTACGCAATCGGCGATTATAAAAAGCGTCCTAACATGATAGGCATATATGAAACAGTACTTCCAAGCCAGGTATCCGATGAAATGTCCCAATTATTAGCCTGGTACAATAATCAGGATATTTCCCTAGAAATACTTGCCGAATTCTATGCCCGCTATGAAAGTATTCACCCATTTCAGGATGGAAATGTACCATTGAGATACCAACAACAAATAGCGGCATAACAGCAGCAAACAACTTCATATCACATAAATACAGTTAAATAACATATAGAATTAGGAATACTTGAAAAACGGTATTCCTTTTTTATTTCCAGACGTTCAGAAATGAGCGTCTATTTTTTTACCCAAATGAAAGGAGAATCAAAAAATGAATAAGATATTGAAACGATTGCTTACAGGTGTTCTTACTCTCGCAACCGTCTTTACTGCTCTACCCACAACTGCTGTCCATGCTGCGGAAACACAATACTGGACAGAATCGGAGGAACGTGTCGGCATTGTTGAGAAAGTAATGAATGATGGTTCTATCGGCTCTACATTTAATGAGGGGCATACGACCGTTGAGGGCGAGGACGCTTATTGTATCGACATCAACACAGGCTTTAAGAATGGATATAAGACCAGAAGTGACGCAAGTACACGCATGACTGCCGACCAGATAGAGGACGTTGCTTTATCTCTTGAATACGTCAAACAGTATACGAAAAGCCATACAGGATTGAGCAGCCAGCACGCCTACCTTTTAAGACAGCTTGTAGTCTGGCAGAGATTGAGCGTCCATCTTGGGTGGAGCTGTGACAATGTACGAGCTTCCTATGATGAAATCTCAAAATCCGTGCAAGATGAAGTATTCGCCGGAGCGAAAGCCTTTGTAAGAGAAAATAAAGGACGCTATGACTGTTACGGTTATATCTACACTGGTGAGGGGCAGGATTTAGGACAGTTCTTCGCAGAGCTGGCTGTCGGCAATGGCAAGATTCAGAAATCTTCCAGTAATACCACAGTCACAAACGGGAATGACTGCTATTCTCTCTCTGGTGCGACTTATGGTGTCTATTCTGATAAAGGCTGCACGAAATCTGTTGCCACACTTACGACAAATGCCAATGGTAATACGGACACTGTGGAATTAAGAGCTGCGACATACTATGTGAAAGAAACGAAAGCTCCAAAGGGATTCCAGTTAGATAAGAACGTCTATACTATGACGGTCAAGGTTAATGAAACTACGACTTTAAAAGTCAGCGACAAACCAAAAGTCACTGACACTTTGGTTGAGCTTTTCAAGATTGATATGGAAATTTCCAAAGCTACGCCACAGGGTAACGCTTCTTTAGAGGGTGCGGAGTTCGTCTGGAAGTATTATGACGGTTACTATACAAAAGACAATCTTCCATCAGAACCAACACGCACATGGACGACAAAGACAATCGCTGAAAAAGACAGCAACAATGAAGTCCATTACATCACAAGATTAGCCGATTCCTACAAGGTATTGGGTGACAGCTTCTATACACAGAATGGTACTATCTGCTTGCCGCTTGGAACTATCACTGTAGAAGAAAAGACAGCTCCAAACGGTTACTTATTGGAGGGTGCTTATATGCAGGCTGCCGGAAGTTCTGAACAGATAAAAGGTGTCTATGTGGCACAGATTACAGAAGATGGTGAGCTTGCAGCGTTAAGCGGCAGCAACCAGTATTCCGTATTAGACAAGGTTATCCGTGGCGGTGTCAAAATCCAGAAACGTGACCTTGAAACCAAAGATACAAAAGCACAAGGCGGTGCGACTTTGAAAGATACTGCTTTTGAAATCATTTCCTTAAATGATAACGCTGTCTTGGTAGATGGCAAGTTATACAACAAGAATGAAGTCGTCAAAACAATCCATACTGGCGTTGACGGTATCGCTACAACTGCCGCCGATACATTACCATACGGAAAATACCGTATTGAGGAAAGCAACGCCCCAGAGGGATATTTGACGGACGGTGCAAAACCGATTGAATTTGAAATCACAGAAGATGGAAAAATCGTGGATTTAACAGATGAAGCACATTCCATCTACAACCAGATTAAGCGTGGAGATATTGAGGGTGTAAAAATCGGTGCTGGCACTCACAAGCGACTTGCGAATGTTCCCTTTAGGATCACAGGCAAGACGACTGGTGAGAGCCATATCATTGTGACAGACGCAAATGGTCAGTTTTCCACTTCCTCTGATTGGGTATCTCATAAGCAGAATACCAACGCCGGAAAGACCAGTGAGGACGGTATCTGGTTCGGTACTTCCACACCAGACGACAGCAAAGGTGCATTGCTCTATGATACTTACACAATCGAAGAATTACGCTGCGATTCCAACAAAGGAATGACGCTAATTCCGGCATTTGATGTAGTGGTGTCAAGAAATAAAGTAGTCGTGGATTTAGGTACGCTTACAGATGAATACGAGCCAGAAATCACTATCCATACGACTGCCACAGATAAGGTGACAGGTGAAAAATCAATCGTTGCTGGAAAGAACGTGACTATCGTTGATACTGTGACTTTAGATGGTTTGACAAAAGGCACAAAATATCAGTTGAAAGGCTGGCAAATGGTGAAGTCTGAAAACGCACAGCTTTTGATTGACGGTCAACCTGTGGAAAGTAATTACACATTCACTGCGAAAAAATCAGAAATGGAAGTTGAGGTTTCCTATACGTTCAATGCTTCTGCTCTTGGCGGAAAAGACCTTGTGACATTCGAGGAATTGTACGACTTATCCAATCCAGACGAGCCTATCAAAGTGGCAGAACACAAGGACATTGAGGATGAGGGGCAGACCGTGACTATCGAAGAACGAGTGATTGAAATTCATACCAACGCTGTCGACAAAGCCACAGGTGAAAAGATGATTGTTGCTGGTAAAGAGGTAACTGTCATTGATACGGTCACTTTAGATGGCTTGGAAAAAGGTACAACCTATCAGCTCAAAGGCTGGCAGATGGTGAAGTCTGAAAACGCACAGCTTTTGATTGGCGGTGAACCTGTAGAAAGTGACTATACCTTTACTGCAAAAGATTCTAGCATGGAAGTCCAGATTGCCTTTACATTCAATGCCAGTGAGCTTGCAGGAAAAGACCTAGTAACATTCGAGGAATTATACGATTTATCCAATCCAGACGAGCCTACAAAGGTGGCAGAACACAAGGACATTGAGGACGAAGGGCAAACAGTGACGATTACGGAACGTATCATCACTATGCACACAATCGCTACCGATAAGGCAACAGGTGAAAAGACGATTGAAGTAGACGACAAAGTAACTATCGTTGATACGGTCACTTTAGACGGTTTGGAAAAAGGCGTGAAATACACTCTTAAAGGTTGGGAAATGGTGAAGTCTGAAAATGCAGAACTTCTAGTGAATGGTAAGCGTGTAGAAAATGACCTTACCTTTACTGCCGAGGATTCTAAAATGGAGGTTCAGATTGAATTTATATTCAATGCTTCGGAGCTTGGCGGCAAAGAGCTTGTGACCTTTGAAGAATTATATGACGTAACCAATCCAGACAATCCTATCAAAGTAGCTGAACATAAGGACATCAAGGACGAGGGGCAGACGGTAACTATCAAAGAGAAGCCAGAATCCCCTACGACACCAGAAGAACCTAGCACACCAACAAAGACAAGCGATTCACCAAAAACAGGTGATAATACGCCATTTGTCGCATTATTCGCTATGATGGGAATTTCTGCTGCTGGTCTTATCTTTGCCGGATATAAGAGATTCCGCAGAGTAAAGAAATCTGACTGATACGGGAGGTAACAGCTTATGAAAGCAACAACCCATTCACCGCCTATGATGGAAACGTCAGTCTGTGGCTGACATTATATCTAACTTCTGCTTGATTACGATTTATCTTTCTGAATGGGGATTGTCAAGGGCGCTTTTAGCACAACGCTTGCCCTTGATAATTCACAGGCAGACAGATATTATCCCGATAGCAGAATGACACTATATAACAAATCAATCAAAATCAAAAAGAAAAGAGGTAAACAATTTATGGAATTAAAACACGTTATCCCAAACATGGAAAAGACATTCGGGAACTTAGAGTTTGCAGGTGAGAATAAGGTGGAACAGCGTAGGATCAACGGACGTATGACGGTTGTTTCCCGCAGCTTCAACCTTTATTCGGACGTACAGAGGGCAGATGATATTATCGTGGTGCTGCCTGCTTCTGCTGGTGAGAAGAATTTTGAATCAGAGGAAAAAGTAAAACTTATCAATCCCAAAATCACCGCAGAGGGTTACAAAATCGGTACAAGAGGATTCACAAACTATATCTTATCGGCTGACGATATGGTGAAAGCATAAGGAGGTAGAAACATTATGAGATTAGCAAACGGAATCATCATTGACAAGGAAAAGACTTTCGGAGTATTGAAATTCTCCGCATTAAGACGAGAGGTACATATCCAGAATGAGGACGGTACGGTTTCTCAAGAAATCAAGGAACGTACCTACGATTTGAAGTGTACGGAGCAAGGACGCATGATACAGGTGAGTATTCCGGCTTCTGTTCCGTTAAAGGAATTTGACTACAACACAGAGGTGGAAATCATCAATCCTGTAGCTGATACGGTGGCAACCGCTACATTTCAAGGTGCAGACGTTGACTGGTATATCAAAGCAGATGATATTGTCTTGAAGAATAAGAACGGTCAGCCAGCCGGAAATAACCACGCTCCCAACAATCCGCAGCAGCCACAGCATAAAAAATAAGGAAAGGATTTAGCCTATGCCACAATTCAATAAACGTGGGAATCGTATCAGAGCCAGTGACAAATCGCTGGTTTTTCGTTTCTCGGCTGGTTCGTTGCTCCTGCTGTTCCTTGCGGTGGTTATGCTGCTGAACCTAAAAACAATCATCACTACGGACTGGAAAGTAATCTCGCTTTTTCAAGATGGCAGTGTCCATCTGACGGTCACACCATATAGGATAATGACTATCGTTTTGGCAGCTTTGGTCTGTGTACTGGCTACCCTTTTCTATCGCAGATTCCAGTATGACAGAGTGAAACAGCTCTTTCACCGTCAAAAGCTGGCTCGTATGCTGTTGGAAAATGGCTGGTATGAATCGGAATCCACACAGGATAGCGGATTCTTCAAGGACTTGCCAGCTACTACTAAAAAAGAGAAAATCACCTATTTTCCAAAACTGTATTACCATATGGAGCATGGACTTTTATATATCCGTACGGAAATTACATTAGGGAAATATCAAGACCAGCTTTTACACTTGGAAAAGAAGCTGGAAACAGGCTTATACTGTGAGCTGGTTTCCAAAGAATTGAAAGACAGCTATGTGGAATATGTGCTGCTCTATGATACGATTGCGAACAGAATCACTATCAATGAGGTACAGGCTGAACATGGCAGCTTGCGTCTGATGAAAAATGTCTGGTGGGAGTATGACAAGCTCCCACATATGCTAATTGCTGGCGGCACTGGTGGTGGTAAAACCTACTTTATCCTTACTATCATTGAAGCTCTGCTCCGCAGCAATGCGGTCATGTATATTTTAGACCCAAAGAACGCCGACCTTGCGGATTTGTCCGTTGTCATGCCGGAAGTCTGGTACAAGAAAGACGATATAACCGCCTGTATTGACAGGTTCTATGACGGTATGATGGCAAGAAGTGAAGCAATGAAGCTCATGGAGAATTACAGGACAGGTGAAAACTATGCCTATTTAGGACTATCGCCCCACTTCCTTATTTTTGATGAATATGTGGCGTTCATGGAAATGCTCACCACAAAGGAAAATGCTGCTGTCCTTAACAAGCTGAAACAGATAGTCATGCTCGGACGACAGGCAGGATATTTTCTCATTCTCGCCTGTCAGCGTCCAGACGCAAAGTATCTCGGTGATGGAATCCGTGACCAGTTCAATTTCCGTGTGGCTCTTGGGCGTATGTCGGAGCTTGGGTACAGTATGATGTTCGGTGAAGTAGACAAGGACTTTTTCTTGAAGCAGATTAAAGGGCGTGGCTATGTTGATACGGGAAACAGTGTCATATCCGAGTTTTACACTCCCCTTGTACCCAAAGGACATGACTTTTTAAAAGAGATAGGAAGATTGTCACAAAACAGGCAGGACGGACAGGCGGCGTGCGAAGCGAAAGACGCAGGTACGGACTAGCCTGTGTTGGGGTGGCGTAAGCCGCCCCAACCATCTGCCCCCGTTATCTAACAGGGGGGCACAAATTATCTGGAAACAGTCAATTACATATCAAAAAGTCCTTGAAAACAGAGGACTTTTCAAACATTCAAAGAAGTGTGACAAAATCGGTAACTGTCACATTTCTTTTTCGATTGGAGGGATTGAAACTGAATGATACCGATTGGATAAACGATTTTAAGGAAAAACGGACGCAGTACGGCGTTTCCCAGAATCGTCTTGCGGTCATGGCTGGTATCAGTCGTGAGTATGTCAGCAGGATTGAATCTGGAAAAGTAGCCTTGACAGAAGAAATCAAGGGGAAATTCACGGACGCTCTGGAAAAGCTGAATCCAGAGAATCCGTTGGAAATGGTCTTGGATTACGTCAGAATCCGATTCCCCACACAGGACGTTCGGCACGTTGTTGAAGATATTCTGCAATTAAAGCTGGATGTAATGATACATGAGGACTACGGATTCTACTCCTATGCGGAACATTATGTGCTTGGTGATGTGTTCGTGCTGACATCACCCGATAAAGAGAAAGGCACACTGCTGGAGCTGAAAGGCAAAGGCTGTCGGCAGATGGAAAGTTATCTGCTGGCACAGCATAGGAGCTGGTATGACTTTCTCATGGACGCTCTGGTGGAAGGAGGTGTGATGAAACGTCTTGACCTTGCCATCAACGATATGGCAGGAATCTTGGATATTCCAGAGCTGACAGAGAAATGCAACCGTGAAGAATGTATTTCCGTATTCCGCAGCTTCAAGAGCTACCGCAGCGGTGAGCTGGTGAGAAGCAATGAACAGGACAGATACGGAATGGGAAATACGCTTTATATCGGTTCGCTCAAATCAGAGGTTTATTTCTGTATCTATGAAAAGGACTATGAGCAGTATGTGAAATACGATATACCCATTGAAGATACGAAAATCAAGAACCGTTTTGAAATCCGGCTGAAAAATGAGCGAGCCTATTATGCGGTGCGTGACCTGCTGACCTATCATGACGCAGAGCGTACCGCTTTTGACATTATCAACCGTTATATGCGGTTCGCTGACAAGGAGGTGGAGAAAAGACGCAGCGAATGGCAGACCAATGAGAAATGGGCGTACTTTATCGGCTCTGATCGTGGGCGTTTGAAACTGACGACCGAACCAGAGCCTTATACGCTCACTCGGACGCTCAACTGGATAAGCAGACAGGTAGCTCCCACTTGGAAAGTCTTACAGAAGATTGACAGTACCAACGGTACGACTTATCTCAAAGACATTTTAGACCATGCGAAGCTCACGGAGCGTCACAAAAAGCTGATTGAACAGCAGACAACTTCCACAGAGGAAATGATTACAGAAACGGAGGAATGACAACATGAAGCATATCTTATTTGATTTATTCCTGTTCTCACTTGGAGCAGCCGCAGAAAGAGAAATTGAAATGATGGAAAGGAGCAGAAAATAATGAATTTCGGACAGAACTTATACAACTGGTTTTTATCTAACGCACAGAGTTTGGTACTCATGGCGATTGCGGTTATCGGCGTATATCTCGGATTCAAGCGTGAGTTTTCTAAACTGATTGGATTCTTGGTGATTGCCTTAATCGCTGTCGGCTTGGTATTCAATTCTTCTGGCGTAAAAGACGTACTGTTGCAGTTATTCAATAAGATTATCGGGGCGTAAATTGTATTTATTGTGTAAAAGTAGTATAATTTAAGCAGAATTTGAAAGGAGTGTTTTGTGTGAAAGAAAGTACAAAAGCCTATTTAGTAGATATTTATAACAGTATTCCTAAAAAAACAAAGGCTACTTGCTTAAAATTTTACTATCAATATCACAATGTTAATGTCAATGTATATTTTGACGCATTTGATAATCAAAGTGTAGTATTGAGCATTGTTCTTTCCGCTAAAAAGAAATATTATTATACGCCTTTAAATATTTTGAATACTGGTATGATAACAGAGTATTTGAGTGAAATTCCTCCTCAAATACTTGAAAAGATTTTAGTTGACAATCATTTAGATGATTTCTATGAAAATATGGAAAAACATCTTTTAGAGGACAAACCACATTTTAATTACTATAATGAGGACACATACTTTGTCAACACTATAAAATATGCTAAAAGTAAATTGGATTTACCTTTCTGGTGGTATCTTCGTAAAGTACCTATGTCGGATGATACTCTATATAAATTAAATGCTAGAGCAGATATTACATTTGATATATTAAGAAAAATACAGCAAGAAGGATATACTTTAGTCAGAACACCAGACCCAGAAAAGCGAAAAGAACTTACTTTAATTTTGAAACAAATAGGAATCAAATTATCATAGACAAAGAGCAGTTAATTCTTTTGAGTTAGCTGCTTTTTCTATGCAAATTTTAAGATTGGAGGACAACATGAAAACAGATATATTTGAGGATATGAAAGAGCGTGTCGGCTGTGAAAATATTTCCGACCTTCCCTACCGCAAACGTATGGTGTGGGAAATCATCAAGCAGCACTCACCACTTGATTATCCAAAAGAACAGTTAGAAAAGTTTTCTCATTATGTATTCGGTGTAGATTATGCTGTTATAATGGGAATACTGGATATGATGAAAGGAAGTGACAGACCATGCAGGAAATGCGAATCTACCTGTTAAACAATACAAAACCGTATCGTGAGGGTGACGAAGAATATTCCGGTGCTTGGTTCAACTGCCCTGTGGACTTTGAGGAAGTCCGAGAAAAAATCGGCGTAGAACATGAAGAACAGATTGAGATTGCAGACTATGAGCTGCCCTTTGACTTACACAGTGATATGCCACTTTGGGAAATCAACGCCAACTGCCGCATGGTGCTGGAATTGGAGGGTACGCCTATCGGCAATGAAATGAAAGCCATTCAGCAGAAATGGTTTTCCAGCTTCGAGGAATTTATCGACCACAAGGACGAGATACGCTACTATGATGTGGGTGACGGTGCAGCTCTGGCAGAATACCTTATCCGTGAAGAATATGTTTTTGGTGAGATTCCTCACGAACTATTGAAACATATCGACTATCACTCCTATGGTAGTGAGCTGGAAATGGACGACAGATACTTATTTACCACAAGCGGCGTATTCCGCTATCAGTAAAGGGGTGATGTGGTATCGAAGAAATGCGAATCTATATCGCCAATCTTGGGAAATACAACGAGGGTGAGCTTGTGGGTGCGTGGTTTACGCCGCCCGTTGATTATGACGAGATGGCAGAACGTATCGGCTTGAATGACAGATACGAAGAATACGCAATCCATGATTATGAGCTACCCTTTGAGATTGACGAGTACACACCCATTGAGGAAGTCAACCGCCTGTGTGAAATGGTGGAGGACTTACCAGAAGACATACAGGACGAATTATCGGAACTGCTAGGCTATTACAGCAGCTTGGAAGATTTGTGCGAACATGCAGACGATATTATCCATTATCCCGATTGTGACGATATGACAGACGTTGCCTATTACTTCATAGATGAATGTCAAAGTCTGGGTGAGATACCAGACAGAATCCGCAGTTACATAGACTATGAAGCCTACGGGCGTGACCTTGATTTAGAGGGGCGTTTTGTCGTCACTAATCATGGCGTGTTTGAATGTCCGTATTAACAATTACAACTGAATTTTTTTTATCTGCCAGTGAAATGACACTGGTTATTTTTTTGCAGCAGCCTTGAAACATAGGCTGCTGTTTCCATTTTAGAACAGAAAGGAGCTGTGAAAATTGAAGAAAATCAAAAGCTATACAAGCATATGGAGCGTGGAAAAAGTCATTTATGCAATCAACGATTTTCAACTCCCGTTCCCGCTCACATTCAGTCAGATGGCTTGGTTCGTGGTGTCGCTGTTTGTGGTGATTCTCTTTGGGGAGCTACCGCCCTTTAACATGATTGACGGTGCATTTCTCAAATACTTTGGAATCCCTGTGGCGTTCACTTGGTTTGTATCGCAAAAGACCTTTGATGGAAAAAAGCCTTTTGGATTCCTAAAATCCTGTGTGAGCTTTTTCCTCCGACCAAAAGTGACCTATGCAGGAAAAGCTATCAAACTGAAAAATCAGAAATTCAATACAAGCGTGACCGCAGTTAGGAGTGTGATGTATGTTCCCGATTAAGTACATAGAAAACAATCTGGTGTTCAACCATGACGGTGAGTGCTTTGCCTACTATGAGCTGACACCTTACAATTATTCGTTCCTGTCACCAGAAGAAAAATACATGGTGCATGACAACTTCCGTCAGCTTATCGCCCAGAACCGTGACGGAAAAATCCATGCCCTACAGATTGCCACAGAGGACAGCCTGCGTGCAGTACAGGAGCGTTCCAAAAAGGGAATCACAGGCAGATTAAAAGAGATTGCCTGTAAAAAGGTAGATGAACAGACAGAAGCGTTGGTTGAAATGATTGGTGAAAATCAGATTGACTACCGCTTTTTTCTTGGCTTCAAGCTGCTGGTAAATGAGGAAGAAATCAGCTTCAAGGGTATGCGAAAATCAGCAGCTATGACCTTTGCGGATTTTATCTATGAAGTCAATCACAAGCTGATGGGTGACTTCGTTTCCATGAGTAATGATGAAATCAACCGTTTCCTAAAGATGGAAAAACTCTTGGAAAGCAAAATCTCACGTCGCTTTCAGTTCCGCAGACTAGATAAGAACGACTTCGGCTACCTCTTGGAACATATCTACGGGAATACCGGCGTTGCCTACAGTGATTACAGTTATGACCTCCCGATAAAAAAGTCAAAGCGTGAAACACTGGTGAAGCGATATGACCTTATCCGTCCGACACGCTGCATGATTGAAGAAAACCAGCGATACCTAAAGATTGAGCGTGAAGATCAGACAACTTTTGTTGCCTACTTCACGATTAACAATATCGTGAGTGAGCTGGATTTTCCGTCAAGCGAGATATTTTATTATCAGCAACAGCAATTCACGTTCCCCGTTTCCACTTCTATGAATGTTGAAATCGTTACCAACAAAAAGGCTCTGACGACTGTTAGGAACAAAAAGAAAGAGCTGAAAGACTTGGATAATCATGCTTGGGAATCCAACAACGAAACGGGAAGTAACGTCATGGACGCTCTGGATTCGGTGAATGAACTGGAAACAAATTTAGACCAGTCCAAAGAATCCATGTATAAATTATCCTACGTTATCCGTGTGGCGGCTGATACTCTGGAAGAATTGAAACGCCGCTGTGATGAAGTCAAAGATTTCTATGATGATTTGAATGTCAAGCTGGTTCGCCCATTCGGTGATATGTTGGGGTTGCATGGTGAGTTTATCCCGTCCAGCAAAAGATATATCAATGATTATATCCAATACGTCACTTCGGACTTTCTCGCCGGACTTGGCTTCGGTGCAACACAGCAGCTTGGGGAAACGGACGGTATCTATATCGGCTATAACCTTGATACAGGAAAGAACGTCTATCTAAAACCTAGCCTTGCAGCACAGGGCGTAAAAGGTTCTGTGACAAATGCTCTTGCGGCTGCTTTTCTCGGTTCGCTCGGTGGTGGGAAGTCTTTCTGTAACAACCTTATCATCTATTATGCGGTGCTGTTTGGAGGAAAAGCGGTCATTGTAGACCCAAAATCAGAGCGTGGCAACTGGCAGGAAACGCTACCCGACATTGCACAGGAAATCAAGATAGTTAATCTCACCAGTGAGGACAAAAACAGAGGACTTCTTGACCCGTATGTGATTATGAAGCGAACAAAGGACGCTGAAAGTCTGGCAATCGACATTCTGACATTCCTTACAGGTATTTCGTCCCGTGACGGTGAGAAGTTCCCTGTATTAAGGCGTGCAATCCGTTCCGTGACACAGAGCAAAAAACGAGGACTGCTCCGTGTCATTGATAAATTAAGGAAAGACGGTTCTCCTGTGGCAGAAAATATCGCAGACCATATCGAGAGCATGACCGATTATGACTTTGCACACCTTTTATTCTCGGACGGTGATGTGGAGCAGTCCATCAGTTTAGACAGGCAGCTCAACATCATACAGGTGGCAGACCTTGTGTTGCCGGATAAGGACACGAAGTTTGAAGAATACACCACAATGGAATTATTGTCCGTGGCTATGCTGATTGTCATTAGTACCTTTGCCCTTGATTTTATTCATTCCGACAGGAGCATTTTTAAGATGGTGGACTTGGACGAGGCGTGGACGTTCCTACAGGTGGCACAGGGGAAAGCATTGTCTAACAAGCTGATTCGTGCTGGACGCTCCATGAACGCTGCTGTTTACTTTGTTACACAAAACTCTGGTGATGTGGACGATGAAAAGATGAAGAACAATATCGGCTTAAAGTTTGCGTTCCGTTCTACAGACATAAAGGAAATCAAGAATACTCTTGAATTTTTCGGTGTGGATAAGGAGGACGAGGGCAACCAGAAACGACTTAGGGATTTGGAAAACGGACAATGCCTGTTTCAAGATTTGTATGGGCGTGTTGGCGTTATCCAGATTCACCCTGTATTCTCTGACCTGTTCCATGCCTTTGATACCAGACCGCCAGTGCAGACGGAAGAAATGAGGTGAAGCCTATGGACAAGAGAAAAATAGTCCGTTATCTGCTTATCACGCTTTCGGTGATTCTCGGTGTGCTGGTATTTTTATCTATCACGGGTACGGTAGCTCATGCGGCTGGTCTGGTAGACAATACGGTGAGTGACGCTAACACCTATTCCAAATATCCGCTGGAAAACTACCAGCTTGATTTCTATGTGGATTCAAGTTGGGATTGGCTGCCGTGGAACTGGCTTGACGGTATCGGCAAAAGTATTCAGTACGGACTATATGCCATCACAAACTTTGTCTGGACGGTGAGCTTATACATTTCCAATGCGACAGGTTATGTGGTACAGGAAGCCTACAAGCTGGACTTTATCTCTGATACTGCAAGTTCTATCGGAAAGAACATTCAGACATTAGCTGGTGTGACTTCCAATGGCTTTTCCAGTGAGGGATTTTATGTAGGATTCCTGCTTATCCTCATTCTGGTAATGGGAATCTATGTGGCATACACAGGACTGTTAAAAAGAGAAACCACAAAAGCCATTCATGCGGTTATCAACTTTCTTGTGGTATTTATCCTGTCAGCGTCCTTTATTGCCTATGCCCCAAACTATATCAGCAAAATCAATGACTTTTCCGCAGATATAAGCAGCTCGGCATTATCGCTCGGTACAAAAATCGTGCTGCCCGATTCCAACAGCAAAGGAAAAGACAGCGTAGATTTAATAAGAGACAGCCTGTTTTCCATACAGGTGAAACAACCGTGGCTGCTTTTACAGTACGGGGAATCGGATATAGAAACGCTCGGCTCTGACCGTGTGGAAAGCCTGTTATCGGCAAACCCAGACACAGACGACAGAGAGGATGTTGTGATTGAAGAAATCGAAGATAAGGACAACGCTTATTTGAGCGTCACAAAGACCATGACCCGTTTAGGTATGGTGGTGTTCCTGTTTATCTTCAATATCGGAATCTCGGCGTTTGTTTTTCTGCTTACGGGCATGATGATTTTCTCGCAGGTGTTATTTATCATCTACGCCATGTTTCTGCCGATTAGTTTTGTTTTGTCCATGATACCGACCTATGAAGGCATGGCAAAAAAGGCTCTTACGAAGCTGTTCAATACCGTTATGATGAGAGCTGGAATCACACTGATTATTACCACAGCGTTTAGTATCTCGACTATGTTTTACTCCATTTCCTCCGGCTATCCGTTTTTCATGGTGGCATTTCTACAGATAGTCACCTTTGCCGGAATCTATTTTAAATTAGGTGACTTGATGACAATGTTCAGCCTGCAATCCTCCGATACACAGCAAGTCAGCAGACGAATCATGCGACACCCGTATATGTTCCTCAACCGCAGGGCAAGACGCTTGGAGCGTAAAATCGGTAGGACAATGGCGGCTGGTGCTGCTGGTGGTGTAGCTGGTGCTGCGGCGGCTTCTGCTTCTACAAAAAAGGCAGACAATACCAAACAGACAGGTAATACGCATACCAGAGCAAATCACAATACTTCTGCTTCTTCCAGTGGAGGTAACAGCAAGCCGCCAGCTCTGCCGGATTCCAAATCACAGAAGCCGCTTGCATTGCCGGATAAGAAAAGTCAGACGGATTCCTCACAGACCGTACATAGTTCACAAAGCAATACACAGGAATCACAGTCTACCTCAAAGCGTGGAATTGTGGATAAAAAATCGGTATCGAAACAGCCGCAGTCAGACAAAAAGAATCCGCAGCGTCCGATTGTGGATAAGGAGCGACAAAGCAACGGATCAGCGACAAAGAGAGCTGCCCCGGTGCATGAGCGACCAGCCACAACGCCTGTTCCTGTAAAATCGGATTCACAGGCGGCAGCTTTAAAGCCGGAGCAGAATGTCAAAGAGCGTCCTGTCACAGTGACAAAGGAGCAGCCGCAATCAAGCAAGAGTAAAGAGCCTGTGACAAAATCACAGGAGAATGTAAGAACACAGGTTGTCAGAGAATCCCGTCCGGCAGATAAACAGGCTTCATCAGCAGTAAATAAACATTCACAAGCTACCACAGATATTTCAAGGCAAACGGTACAACGTCAGAAGCAGACAAAGACGGTTCAGAAAAAGACCACAAATCAATCAACAATGAAGAAATCTACAAGTAAGAAAGGCGGCAAGAAATGAAGTTAAGGCATTTTGCTGTGTTCGGTGGGATTTTCACAGTGATTATCTGTCTGCTTCTGTTTCTGTTTATCGTGACCTCAGATGATGAAGAAAGTGGTTCTTCCAGTCTTGATTTTTCTGGACTGAACCTATCAGCGGAAGTATTGAAACATCAGTCTACGGTAGAAAAGTATGCAAAGGAATACAGAATCTCTGACTATGTGAACTATCTGCTTGCGATTATGCAGGTGGAATCCGGCGGCACTGGCACGACAGACGTTATGCAAGCCAGTGAATCTTTAGGATTACCGCTTAACTCCCTATCCGTGGAGGATTCCATCAAACAGGGGTGTAAATACTTCTCGGAGCTTTTGAAATCCGCAGAAGCAAAAGACTGTGACATCAACACAGTGGTACAGTCCTATAACTATGGTGGCGGCTTCATTGATTATGTATCAAAACACGGAAAGAAGTACACCTTTGAGCTGGCGGTCAGCTTCGCAAAAGGTAAATCCGGCGGTGTCAAAGTCACCTATAAGAATGACATTTCCATAAAAGAAAATGGCGGCTGGCGTTACAAGTACGGGAATATGTTCTATGTAAAATTAGTCAGTCAGTATTTGGCTGTGCCTAGTTTCAGTGACGCTACCGCACAGGCAATCTTCAATGAAGCGTTGAAGTATCAAGGCTGGAAATATGTGTATGGCGGCAGCAATCCCAACACTAGCTTTGACTGTTCTGGTCTTACGTCTTGGTGCTATGGAAAAGCTGGTATCAGCTTACCTCGTACCGCACAGGCACAGTATGACGCTGCACAGCACATACCGCTGTCACAGGCAAAGGCTGGTGACTTGGTGTTCTTCCATTCAACCTATAACGCTGGAACATACGTCACTCATGTAGGAATCTATGCTGGAAACAACAGAATGTATCATGCTGGCGACCCTATCGGATATGCAGATTTAACAAGCTCGTACTGGCAGCAACACTTGATTAGTGCCGGACGGGTGAAAACCAATTAGAAAGGAATGGTGCTATGCTATTTAAGAAAAAGGATAAGGAATCAAAACCAAAAAAGGAAAAGAAAGTGCCTGTGATGAAAGTTGGCACGCATAAAAAAACCGTGATTGCCTTATGGCTGGTGTTGATTGCCAGTATCAGCTTTGGGGTGTATAAGAATTTCACCGCCATTGATATGCACACGGTACATGAGAAAGAAGTCATTGAGCAGCGTATTGTTGATACCAACAAGATAGAGAATTTCGTCAAGGCATTTGCGAAGTCCTACTATTCTTGGAGCAACACGCAGGAATCCATTGAGAAAAGAACCACAGCCATTAACCAGTACCTTACAAAGAGCTTGCAGGATTTGAATGTTGATACTGTCTGTATGGACATACCTACAAGCTCTACGGTAACGGACGTTAAGATTTGGGAGGTTGAAGCGACTGGAACGGACGACTTTACCGTTGTCTACTCGGTAGATCAAACGGTAACAGAGGGAGAGACTTCTATCGGTTACACTTCCGCTTACATGGTGGTAGTTCATGTAGATGGTGACGGAAATCTGGTTATTACACAGAATCCGACCATCAGCAGCATACCAACAAAATCCGGCTATGAACCAAAAGTCAAGGAATCGGACGGAACGGTGGACGCTGCCACTACAGAGGAAGTGACAGAGTTTTTGGAAACATTCTTTAAGCTGTACCCTACCGCAACGGAAAAAGAGCTTGCCTACTATGTATCGGGGAATGTGCTTGAACCTGTCAACTGTGACTATATGTTCTCGGAGCTGGTAAATCCTATCTTTATACAAGATGGAGAACAAGTGAAAGTATCGGTATCGGTAAAGTATCTCGACCAGAGGACAAAAGCAACGCAAATTTCACAGTTTGACTTAACGCTGGAAAAAGATAGTAACTGGAAGATTGTAAAATAACATGAAGAAAAGCGTGCATTTTCACATAAATCGGATTTGCACGCTTATGTTTTTATTGTTTTGGGATAAAAAATACAGTATGATAATAGTTAGATGTTGCTAATCGACATATGGAGGTACATAATGTGAGTTCTACATTTAATAAAGACTGGTACAGTGATAAGGCAAAAATTATCAAGCAAGATGAAAATTTTATGATTATAGATTATGGGTGTCAAGGGAAAGGAATTGTTACAAGTTACACGCTTTTTGATGGTATTCAACTCTCTTTTTTGGACTTTGATACAGACATAAGTATGCCTTCTCAAAAATTCAATCCTAATATTATTTCAATTACACATTGTCGCTCTGGACGCTATGAATGTGAGTATGCCAATCATACAGTTTCGTATTTACCAGAGGGATATTTTAGTGTGACTGGAACACAACATTTACCAGTTTCTTTCTCGTTTCCATTAAAAAAATATTATGGACTTAGCCTTGTGATTGATAAACAATCCTTATCAGAAGAAATCAAAAAAATGATGGAAACTATTCCGCTTAACCTTGATAAAATTGGTTCAACATTAGGGATTGAGAATAATGGATATTTAAGTTCCACTCCACCTAAATTACATCATTTATTTTCTGAATTATATGAAGCACTTAACATAGAACAATTAGGATATTTCAAAATTAAAGCAATTGAATTACTTTACCATATAGACCAGCTAACTAAAAATCATGGCTGTGATTTCAAATATTATGATAAACGTCAGATTCAAGCTACTAAAGAAATTCAAACATATATGATAACTCATTTAGATGAACGAGTATCGTTAGAACAACTCGCCTTTCGGAATCAAATTAACTTATCACTGTTTCATAAAATTTTTTTACAGATATATGGTGACACACCATATTCATATTTAAAGAAATATAAGATGAATATTGCAGCACATTGGCTTTTAAATGAAAATATGAAAATTGGAGATATAGCGGTAAGTCTTGGATATAATAATGCTAGTAAATTTGCAATAGCATTTCAATCTGTTTATGGTATTTTACCGAAAGATTACAGAAAACAAAAATAACACTTTTGGGCTATTTTTACCCAAATATACTAGAGATGGAGTAGAAGAAAAATAGTATTTCCTTTAGAATACGTGGTGTGGTTAGATTAAGCTAACCCACCACGTATTTTATATTTAAGGAGGATTCGTACTATGGCAAACAAAAAGCCAAAACAAAACAAACCCAAAACGGGTTTAGCACGATGTTTAGAATTAGCTTCCAATAAGAAAGGATTAGTATTTTTATCGGCTATACTTTCCTCGTTAGCGGCTATAGCGTCGTTTGTTCCGTATATTGCGGTATATTTTATTATTAGTTCCATTTTAAAAGTCTATCCTAATTTAGAATTGCTGGATATGAGCAAGGTTATGAATTATGGCTGGATAGCTTTAGCTGGTATTATTGCTAATATACTATTATATTTTTTAGCAATTTTCAGTTCTCATATGGCAGCATTTGGAACACTTTATGAATTAAAACTTCACTTCGCAGAACATATTACCAAAATTCCTTTAGGTTATCACTTAACCATAGGTAGTGGTCGTTTAAGAAAAATAATGGATGAAAACATTGAGAGCATTGAGGGTTTCATTGCACATCAATTTCCAGATTTTGTTGCTTCTGTAACTGCGCCTATTGTTATGGTTATTATTCTACTGGCTATTGATTGGCGATTTGGTATTGCTTCATTAGTTGGAATTGTGCTTGCTTTTGTCGTACAATTCAGTGGATTTGGTAGCGGAGCAATGAAAGAAAACATGGGAAAATATCAGATCGCATTGGAAGATATGAACAATGCTTCTGTAGAATATGTTCGTGGTATGCCTGTTGTGAAAGCATTTAATCAAACAGCTTCTTCATTTGCTCGTTTAGAACATGCTATTAAAGAATACACAGAATGGGTTCTAAAGTTCTCTCTAGGTTGGCAAAATTATATGCCAGCGTTTACTACCATCATTAACAATATATATTTGGTTATCGTTCCTGTAGGTATTTTGTTAGGAGCTAATGCACAAGATTATAAGAGCTTTACTATGACATTTATATTTTACTTGCTTTTTGTTCCGGCAATCGCTGGTATTTTAAACAAAATAATGTATATCTCTGAATCATTTATGCAAATTGACGGAAATGTAGCAAGAATGGACGAAATTTTCAATATACCTGTTCTACCACAAACTACCAGTCCTAAAAAAACTCAAAAAGATGATGTTGTGTTTGATAATGTTAGCTTTACATATACAGGAAAAAAAGAAGAAATGGCTATTGAAAATGTATCTTTTAAAGCCAATCAAGGACAAATAACAGCTATTGTTGGCTTATCTGGTGGTGGAAAAAGTACAATTGCAAATTTAATTTCACGCTTTTGGGACGTTACAGAGGGAAGTGTAAAAATCGGCGGTGTTGATATAAGAGATATTTCAGAAAAAGACTTAATGAATCATGTTAGCTTTGTATTTCAAGATATTTTCTTATTCAAGCAGAGTATTTTAGATAATATTCGCATGGGAAATCCAAACGCTACAGAAGAACAAGTCATTGAAGCCGCGAAAGCTGCACAATGCCATGAATTTATTTCAAAACTTCCTAATGGCTACAAAACTGTATTTGGAACAAAAGGTATTCATCTTTCTGGCGGTGAGCGTCAACGTATCGCTATTGCTAGAGCTATTATCAAAGATTCCCCTATTATTGTTCTTGATGAAGCAACTGCATTTAGCGACCCAGAAAATGAGTATTTAATTCAAAAAGCATTCGAGAAACTTATGCAGAATAAAACAGTTATTATTATTGCTCACCGTTTATCTACGATTCGTAATGCTGACAAAATTATTGTTATGGAAAAAGGTCATCTAGTTGAAGAAGGTAAACATAATGAATTAGTTGCTGCTGGTGGACGTTATTCGCAAATGTGGAACCATTACACAGAAGCGGTTGATTGGAAAATCAGCGGAAAGGCGGTGTAATAAAGATGAAAAAACTAAAAGAGTTTCTTTTTCTATCAGATAAAGGTTATAAAGATTTAAAAAAAGCTATTGTTGCTTGTACGATAACAAATCTAGCCTTAATGCTTCCGTTTTGTGTTACAGTAATGTTATTTAATGAATTACTGAACCCGTATGTAGGAAAGCAAATTGCATGGAATCATATATGGTTGCTTTGGGGAATTGGAGTTGTTTCTGCTGTTTTGGTGTTTTTAGCAGCAAGAAATGATTATAGAAAGACATACATTGCGTCTTATCAAGAATCAAATAAAACAAGACTTAATATTGCAGAGCATTTAAGAAAATTACCAATGAGTTTCTTCAATACAAAGGATTTGTCAGAATTGACAACTAACATGATGTCTGATTGTAGCAGCATGGAATCAATGTTAAGTAGTACAATTCCACCTCTCATTGCAAATGGTATTACTGTTACTCTTACTTGTATTTTACTTGCTTTCTTTGATTGGCGTTTAGCGTTATGTATGTATATTACGCTGCCAGTTGCATTTTTGATAATTTGGTTAAGTAAGAACTATCAGAAAAAATTATTTGAACGACAAGTACAAGCAAAGCTAGACGCTTCTAGTCAAGTACAAGAATACCTTGAGGGAATGAAAATTATTAAATCATGTAATTTAAGTGGTTCTCACTTTTCTGCTCTTAACAAAGCATTATTATCTATGAAAAAGATTGCTGTGAAAGTAGAAATGATTTGTGGCGTATTTATGTCGAGTGCAAGCATGATTTTGCAAGCCGGAATTGGTATTGTCATTTTTGTTGGAACAATGTTGTTAGTTAAAGGTGAAATAGAACTGCTCCCATTACTAATGTTCTTTTTGATGGTTACTCGTATATATGGACCAATTCTTGCGATTCTTTCACAATTAACTACATTACTAAATCTTAATGTTGTTACAGAAAGAATGCGTACTCTTTTAAGTACATCTGTAATGCAAGGAAATGATAAAGAAATTGAAAATTGTGATATAGAGTTGGAACATGTTACATTCAGATATAATACAAAAGATGTCATTAAAGATGTGACTTGTAAAATTCCACAAGGAAGTATCACCGCATTGGTAGGTTCATCTGGAAGCGGGAAAAGTACAATTTCAAAATTGATTGCAAGATTTTGGGATATACAGAAAGGTACAATTCGTGTTGGTGGTAAAGATATACGAACAATGGAGCCAGAAAGTCTTATGCGAAAAATGGCTTTTGTATTTCAAGACGTAACATTATTTAATGATACTGTTTTTAACAATATCAGTATTGGAAACCCTAACGCCACAGAGGAAGAAGTTATGGCGGCTGCTAAAGCTGCATACTGTGATGAATTTGTGCGTAATATGCCAGACGGTTATCAAACTGTTTTAGGTGAAAATGGTAGTACATTATCTGGTGGTGAAAGACAAAGAATATCTATTGCACGTGCTTTATTAAAAAATGCTTCAATTATTTTTTTAGATGAAGCAACTGCTTCTCTTGACCCGGAGAACGAAGTTTTAGTGCAAAAGGCTATAGCTCAATTGGTTGAAAACAAAACAGTAATTATGATTGCTCACCGTTTAAGAACAGTTGTAGACGCAGACCAAATATTAGTATTAGATGATGGCAAATTAGTTGAATATGGCACACATAATGAATTGATGAAGAAAAAAGGTGTATATCAAAAATTGTATCATATTCAGCAAGAAAGTCTTGGGTGGACAATTTAAAAACTGATTGAATCAAATATTTAAGAGGTGATAATAATGTGACATTGGGAAAGTCATTAGAAGATTATTTAGAAACAATACTTATACTTAAAATCAAAAAAGGCATGGTTCGCTCTATTGATGTGGCTGATTATATGGGATTTTCAAAGCCTCGTGTAAGTCATGCAGTAAAGCAACTTAAAACACAAGGATTCCTACTAATGGATAATAATGGTCAATTGCTTTTAACAGACAGTAGGCAGGCTATGGCTGAGAAAATTTATGAGCGACATTGCTTTTTTACAAAATATCTTACAGAAATGGGTGTAGACCCAAAACTAGCAGAATCAGACGCTTGCAAACTGGAACACGTAATCAGTGACGAGTGTTTTCAAAAATTAAAAGAATCAACTCGTATAGGGAGTGAAAAAGAGGAAGTTTAATCTTCCTCCACTTCCCTAGATTTAATAATTCCGTCAGCGACACTTTCCATGATAACTAAATCTTTATCAGACAGGTTATCAAGCTGCTTTTCTAACTGTATTCTTCTGGTGCTTTTCGCCAGATCAGAAGCAGGAAGAAAAAAAGCGTCTACTGATACATTCAATAAATGAACAATGTCATAAAGCACTTGTAAACTTGGGTGATGCCCCTTATTTTCAATATTTGTCAGATAACGTGGGTCAATCTCAATCATTGCTCCCACTTGTTCACGGGTTAGACCCTGTTTCATACGAGCTTCTTTGATGGCAAGACCAAAAGCTCTGAAATCGTACTTATCTTCTTTTTTACGCATATGTAATCACCTCAATACATTTTACTGTTCCTGTTGATTTTCTAACAGGTATAGAAAAACGTGTTATATGGTTTGTCAGTTCCTAGTGTGTTAAAAGAACAAAATTACTGTTATACGGTAAATAAAAAAAACCGTTATCGGCAGTAACCTTTTTGCTTATCCAAAAATATTTCTGATTTGATGGCGGTCAAGATAAAGCCGCCGTTTTTCTTTTTCCTCAATTCGGTGGATAAATCATATAAGGTTTTTTTGTTTTGCGGCTCTAGGAGGTAGCCGCATTGAAAGAATCTCATAATCGACATTTTATGACATACCCTTTATTGTCAAAAAAACTGAAATTACCATAGCAGGACAATACACCCTTGAATGTGGTTTTTTACATCATATAACAGGTACAAATGATAAAGCACAAGAACGCTATACAGCCTTTTCTCTTGTGCTTTTTTCGTGCGTAAAAATATTTTTCAAGTTCATTTCTGAAAACGCAACAAATAGCTGCTGCGTGGGTAGCTACTGTGCGGAAAGGGGGATAGAGGGAAAACACCCTCATCTACTCTCACGCAGAAAGGAGGTGAATCAGCATGAAGTCATCTTCTTTCCAACAGGCTATTCAAGCACAGTTTGATTGCCTTACAAAGAAAGTCATTAAAAGAGCAGCAATGAAGTATAACCGTGATATTTCAAGACGCTTGAAACATGAAGTTCCGTTTTCTGAAATTTCAGATTTGGAATTGAACAAAGCAGGCGTTTATGACAAGTATTCCAGCGATTATACAGCGTTCAATGTTCTTGGCATGGAAGTACAAGTATCTGACGACCAGTTAAGCAAAGCACTCAAATGTTTGCCAGAGAGAAAACGCAATATCATTTTGTTGTCATACTTTATGGATATGTCTGACGCAGAAATCGGAGAGCTTATGAACGTGGTACGCACTACTGTTTACCGTCACAGGACAAGCACTCTGGAAGAATTACGAAAAATGATGGAGGAGGAATAAGCATGGACAAAGACCAAAAACATATACCGTTTGCTGTGATTGTGGCGGCTACGAATGGTGATGAAACTGCAATACAGGAAATCTTGGATTTCTATGACGGGTACATATCAAAGTTGAGCTTACGCAAATTGTATGACGAATACGGTAACGTCTACATGGTAGTGGATTCTGAATTAAAAGGCAGAATACAGGCAGCAGTCATGGATATGATTGCAAACTTTGAGATAGTCGTAATCTAATCATTCAGACGGGCGGAGCATTTTCCCCTTTCCTCTGCTCCGCTTGTCAATCTATGAAAGTCCATTATCTAGGTAGTGGATTTTCATAGACTGGCAAATACAGTCGGTAGTTCTTTGACAACTGAATAAAGCAGTCAGATACGTTTGATATGCAGCGAGCCAGCGGAAATTGTACGCCATGACCTAAAAAAGCGAGCGATTCATGCAATGATCCGAGAGCGACTTGTGGAATGGTCGTTCTGCCATGACCTGTATATCTGAATAATGATACACTCGCATGGTGCGGTTCTGCTCATAGGAATGAGAATGGTGAAAGTCCAGTGGAGCTTCCAAAGCCATCTGACTGCTTCGGAAACACACAGTAAAGGAGGTGCATAAGGCAAAAATTTTGCAGTCTGTATGTCAGATATAAGCTGCTGATAATCTATCTCTGATATGGTATACTTTTAACTATGATTAGGAAGAAATGCTGTATTAAAAGGGGTAGAAAGTGATATGAAGATATTGTATGTTACAGATTTACACGGAGATAAAAAGAAGTACAGAAAGATTCTGGACGTAGCCATTGAAAAGGAAATCAAAGTCATTGTAAATGGCGGGGATATGTTACCAAAACAATGTGACCGCCACAGTGAGCAATCGTTTTTTATCAATGGATTCCTTGATGAATATTTTGAGGAACTGAAAAAGCAGGACATCACATACCTTGCCATGCTTGGAAATGATGATTTACTGGCAGCAGATGAAATGTTTGACAATCTTTGCGACAGATTTGAAAATGTCTGCAATATAGCTGGTAGGAAATTTTCTGTCAATGGATATGAATTTATCGGCATGAACTATATTTTAGACCATCCGTTCGGTTGTAAAGACAGGGTTGTTACAGAAACACATTATATTCCGCAGCGTCAGTTAAGTCCTGTAGCCGGAATCTCTAATGCTGTTGATTATGACAGGATTTACAACTGGCTGGAATATTCCAGAACAGAATTACCGCATATGTGTGATGTGCTGAAGAAACTTCCATTGCCGGACGATAGACAAAAAGCGGTTTACGTTATGCACATGCCGCCTGCGGGATTGAGATTAGGACAGTTGCGCTATCAAGATTTGGATATAGGCTCTGTTGATATTTACGAATTTCTGAAAGAAAAACAGCCACTTCTTTCTCTGCACGGACATATACATGAAAGTCCTGACACAGAGAAAGGAAAGTGGATAAACCAGATTCATCAGACAACCTGTATTCAGACTGGACAGACGGAACTTAATGACAAATACATGGTTTATGCGGAGATTGATTTGCAGGAAAAGAAGTATGAACGCAAAGTAATCAGTGTAGATTAGCAGAAAGACACCAGAAATGGTGTTTTTTTGTTGGAAGAAATGAGGTGGGATTATAGGAAAAACAGTACAGTCCAATACAATAAAAATAGGAAATACGACCTTTTATGTAACGTCAGTGTTCTCCGGTACAGTGGATTTGCAGCATTTGATTAAAAGGCTGATTCAAAAGGAAATCGAGCAGGAAAACAATGGATATTAAATTGAGAACAGTGTAATAAGCGGCTGAAAATAATTAAGTAGCGTGGTATAATATTAACAGGATATAAGTTGTTTGTTTGCTGTTGGAAAGGAGTAAAAATGACGAAACAGCAAGCAAGATTAAGAGTTAGATTATATGCACGTTTATCCAAAGATGATGGTGACGCTGATAAAGAAAGCAACAGTATCACAAACCAGTTGCAAATGCTCCGATATTATTCAAAGGAAAAAGGATTTGAAATCATTGACGAGTATGTAGATGATGGCTATTCCGGCACAACATTCAACAGACCGGATTTAAACCGCATGATTGAGGACGCTATGGAAGATATACAGCCTAGTGGAATCATGGTAAAGGATATGTCAAGGTTCGGTCGCAACAATGCCATGTTCATGTATTACGTGGAAGAAATCTTCCCGAACAATGACATTCTCTTTATCGCACTGAATGATGATGTTGACACAAGATATGAGGATAACGAGATGATGCCATTCAAATCTATTATGAATGAGTATTATGCACGTGATACCTCAAAGAAAATCCGAAGCGTCAAGAAAACAACTGCTTTAAGTGGCGGGTTCTGCGGTTCATTCGCTCCGTATGGTTATAGGGTTGACCCGAACAATAAGCGTAAACTACTGATAGACCCGGAAACAGCGCCTATCGTCAAGCGTATTTTTGAAATGTCGAAACAGGGAAACAGTGTTCATCAGATAGCAAGAACATTGTGTGAAGAAAAGATTTTGATTCCGAGAGCCTACAGAGCAATGAAGAATGGCACGCTGGAAACAAGCACAGGGTTCCGATTCCCTACCGACTGGGTTGGAAAAAATGTTAAGATGATTTTGGAAAATCAAGTGTATCTCGGTCATATGGTATCGCACAAGACACAGACAAAATCATTCAAGAACAGAAAACTGGTAGCGGTTCCTAAGGAAGATTGGATTGTTGTAAAAAACACCCATGAAGCTATCATTGATGAAGAAACCTTTGAACTGGTACAGAAATTCATCAGTGTAAAGAAAAGACCAAATAAGACTGGACGACCAAATATGTTTGTGGGGCTTGTAAAATGCCCGGACTGTGGACGCAATATGGCGTTCTCCAATCCAAACGGGAGAGAGCCGAGATTTCGTTGCAGGACATATGCCAGAAACAGCAACCTCTGCACAACTCATGCAATTTCCTATGACGCATTAGTGAAGATTGTCATGGACGACATTCAAAAGCATATCAAGAATATGGAAACATTAGGCGACCAGTTCATTGAAGAAATGAGGGTGTTGAGTGAATCCGGCGGCGGTAAGAAAATCAAGCAGTTTAAACAGGAATTGGAACTGGCAGAAAAGCGTATTGCTGAAATTGACAGTATCATAATGAAGCTGTTTGAGCAGAATGTAGCAGGAAAGATTTCTGATGGACGTTTTGAGAAAATGTCTGTAACTTATGAAAATGAGCAGAGAGAACTTGAAGAAAGGCGTAAGGCATTAAAAGAGAAAATCGAAGCCGAGGACTACAAGACGAAAAATACAAACAAATTTTTAGAAACCATACGCAAGTATGAAAATGTAACAGAGTTAAACCGTTCTATGCTGGTTGAACTGATTGACAGTATATATGTGTATCAAGCAAAGGGAACCGGCAAAGAACGTACTCAAAAAGTGGAAATCAATTATAGATTTCTTTGTGAGTCCCAATGTGGTATTGCATGACGGAAATGGACGAACCGGGCGTATGATTCTCTTCCGTGAATGTCTCTATCACGGCATTGCTCCATTTATCATCGAAGACGCTAATCGTCCAGAATATCTCGATGCCCTGAATTCATACCATCAGGGAAAAGACGTGACAGCATTGACTTCATTATTTCAAAAAGAACAGGAATACTACTGGAATCGTTGTCAGTACTTTCTGGCAGAATAAATGTATACTATAAAAGTCAGGAGATTTTGCATCACCTACACATTCTCCTGACTTTTTACATTTTCAATATTAATTTTTACGCAACTTTCCTCATTATTCAGGCGGTCATATATGACATTATTGATGCAACCACTGTTAACTGCTTCTAATTCCAGATAATTTCGGATATCATCAACATCTCTTTGTATACTTCGTTCATTTACTCCATATTCATTGGCTTCGGCTGCTTTATTTACAATGTACCCGTTCAGTAATTTCGTATAGATTCCGAGAACACGCTCGATTTTGCCATTCTTGTATTCTTCCATATTGCTCCTCCGTATCGGCTCATTTCTTATGCCATTATACGTTTTGCAAATGTCAGAAACTGTCTCTCTGCAAAAGTTTTTCTATAAAATTGCTATTTTCTTCCACCTTAATCAATCAAATCGTTCTGAAATCTGGACAAATGTTCATATGGCAGAATGAGGCGCCCACGATACAGTCCGCAGCCGTCGTTAATCAGGCTGTTATTCATTGCTGCGAACATATTAACATCAAGGTCTTTTAAATCTAAATTAAAAAGTTTCATTCCGCGCTCGTATGCCTCATCGAAGTAAATGCATTCCCCTTTTGGAACTGCATCTCTTCTTGCTCGTTCATGCTCCTGACGCTTCTCATACCCCAAGTGATTCGCCGGTCCGATTTCCGCGATGTCGTCCATTTTCTTTGTTCGAAGCTGCACTTCCATATAGCTTCTGGACGTATTATCATAAAATGTGATATGTAAAGACTGATAACCGTACATGGTCGGGTTGGATATGAAATCTCTGTAATATGGCTTTACTTCGCCGTCCAGCAAGCCTGATTTACTCTCCCGGACTCCTTTTGCCGGCTCGGCTGTAAAGCCGCGTTCTTCCAGAAATCCCGGCAGCGCATTGGCTATCTGATAAAGATATTTCATCTCTTCCTCTTCGAGATTCTGTCCCGGCTTCAGATGACATTTCGGCAATGCAATTACAATCCGATATGCGATAATATCCCGAAAACAGCTCAGTTTTTCTTTTAAATCTGCCACAGCCGGATATGTTCCATGTTCCTCATAATAATTATAAATGTATTCCACAATGTAGCCGTTGAATTTTTCTTCTGTACGTATCAAAGATTTGATTCTTCCACGAAATGTAAAGGCGAGAAATGGAAATTCTTTTGCCATGTACTTGTAAAATTCCCGGATTTTCTGTGACTGGGAAGTCAGGAAATCGTTGTGCTCCAGCATTTCCTGTACTTGAAGGAGACAATTGCTATGCACAAGGTCGATTTCATTATGTGTCCGCTTTGCTTCTTTTCTCAAATCTGTCATATAATTTTGTATAATTTTAAAGATCGTATCCCCGGAATATAAATAATCGTTTAATGTAACCATCTGTCAGTCTCCTTTACTCGTCTGGATTCAATGGATAAATGCTGTATCTACTGCATTTCTCATCATCAACCGAATCTCTTCATCGGTAATTCTATAATGCTCCTGAATAAATTGCAATTCTTTTGTCATGGTTATGTTGCTGACGGTCCGGTTATCTGTGTTGATCGTCACCTTGATCCCGTTGTCCAGGAACTCCCGAAGCGGATATTGACTTTCGCTTTCTACAGCTTTCGTCTGAAGATTGCTGATCGGGCACATCTCGACACCGATTCCTTTTTCCCGGATCATTTTCTGGACTTCTGAATTACCTCGCATGGCGATTCCATGTCCAATTCGAAGTGCTCCTGCCTCTACGGAATCCAGAATGTTCTGCACGTTTCCACACTCCCCGGCATGAATGGTAAATGGCATTCCAAGCTTTTTTGCTTGTCCAAATAACTCCATGAATTCTGACATCGGATAGATGGCCTCAGCTCCTGCAAGGTCTGCCGCGCACACACCATTTCCAAGGTATTCTCTTGCTGTCCGGATCATACGGAGATTCTCCTCATAGCTGTGATGGCGCATGGCACAGGTAATAATGCCATAATCCACACCGAACTCATTTTTTCCACGATTCATCCCCCGAATGACTGCCTCTATCACCTGACCGCAGCTTAAGTTTTCATTTTCTGATAAAAGCGGGGCAAACCGCACTTCCGCGTACCGGACATTTTCCTGACTCATACTTTTTAATACGTCATACCCTGCCAGCTCCAGTCCTTTCTCGTCCTGCAGACACTGTCCCGGAAGATCGAATTTCTCCAGATATTCCTGAAGGCTCTGGCAGTCATCAGATACATGAATTTCAGAAGGCTCTACTTTTCTTCCAAGACGGCTTTCCAGAAATTCCCGACTCAGTGAACCGTCCAGGTGACAGTGCAGTTCTATTTTCGGCAATGCTTTCAATTCTTCCAATGTCATAGCTTATCCCACTTTCTTTTATCATCTAACTTAGCCTCATTATAAAACAAAGGCTATCACTTTTCAGCAATAACCTTCATTTTTCGACAATTACTTCTACTGTATATGCCGCTTTTATTTACATTTTCAAGAAGATTCCAGGATCTCTGATTGCTGTTATCGCTGCTCTCCTGTGTCGTTGCCGACGGTATGATTAACGGAAAGCACCGCTCCGATATGGAACTGGTCGCTCAGGGAGCCGGTAATATTGCATCCGCACTGTTCGGCGGTATCCCGGCTACCGGTGCAATTGCAAGAACTTCTGCCAACATCAAAAACGGAGGTCGTACCCCGATTGCAGGAATGGTACACTCCATTACACTGGTCATCGTTCTTGTGGTTCTGATGCCATATGCCGGGCTGATTCCGATGCCGACTATCGCAGCAGCACTGAATCGTGCAGAAGAAATTATCACGATTTCATAATACCAGCTGATTGCTTCATACTAACATCATTTGTCAACCATTATGTTACACATGGTTGACATTTGTTTTTTTGCATGTTAAAGTATGTCTTGTATAAAATTTCAGAAAAATGAATTACTCAAGGAAAGAGAGGACTTCTAATGATTTCAAATCAAAATACATCTACGGATCCGCAGCTTTCACGCGAAGAAGCAATTGAAATACTCAACACGCCGGATGAAAATCTGGATGAGCTGATTGCTCGGGCTGAAAAACTGCGTCAAAAATACAAAGGAAATCATGTAAGTATCCACATTCTTACTAATGCCAGAAGTGGAAACTGTTCTCAGGATTGCGCTTACTGTGCTCAGTCCTGCCGTTCAAAAGCTGACATTGATAAGTACAAATGGGTCGCAGATGAGAAATTATATGCAGACAATGACTTTGTCAACGAGCATCATTTGTCACGCCACTGTATCGGACTTAGTGGGATGAAATTTACCGATGCAGAGATTGAAGAATTGGCTGAAAAAATTCGAAAAATGAAAGAACAGGGAACACACCTGTGTTGTTCTATCGGTTTTCTGACAGAAAAGCAGGCATTGATGTTAAAGGAAGCCGGACTTGACCGCATCAACCATAACTTGAACAGCAGCCGTGCTTATTATCACAACATCTGTTCCACTCACACATTTGAACAACGCGTTGCTAATATAAAAATGCTTCAAGGGCTTGGTTTTGAAATCTGCAGCGGCGGCATTATTGGTATGGGCGAAAGCAAAGAAGACGTGGTAGATATGTTACTGGAGCTTCGCGAGATCCGACCGGAGGCACTTCCAATCAACTTCCTTCTTCCAATTCCGGGAACACCTTTAGAGCACGCCGATATGTCCGCTCTCACAACTGCTTACTGTATGAAAGTCCTCTGTCTTGCAAGACTTTTAGTTCCACAGTCCGATATCCGCTGTGCCGCAGGACGTGAGATTTATTTTAAAGGAGAAGAAAAAAATCTGCTCCGCGTCGTTGATTCCATATTTGCCTCAGGATATCTTACCGCTGGCGGACAGGGAATCAAAGATACAATCCAGGCAATTGAAGACGCCGGATTCACTTATGAGATTGAGTCCGCTTAATAAGTTTAACGTCTTTGCACATCATTAAATAATAAGGAGAATTTTACTATGACACATGACAATACAAATACACAGACATTTCGAAAAACAAGTACTTACGCTATGGTCGTAACCGCACTTATGGCAGCTGTGACCTGCATTCTCGCACCATTATCTGTTCCAATTGGTCCGGTGCCAATTTCACTTACTAACTTTGCGATCTACCTGTCTCTCTATCTGTTAGACTGGAAAAAAGGAACTTTAAGTTACCTGATCTACCTGTTGCTCGGATTGGTAGGGCTTCCGGTATTCTCCGGATTCACAGGTGGACTGGCAAAACTGGCAGGTCCGACCGGCGGATACATCATCGGATTTATTCCAATGGCAATCATCGCAGGTATTGTCATCGACAAATTCACCAACCGTGGAATCCAGATCCTCGGAATGATCGTCGGAACTGCAATCTGCTACGCATTTGGAACAGCATGGTTCTGCTTCCAGTCCGGATATACAGTAGGCGCAGCACTTGCAGTCTGTGTCATTCCTTTCATTCCTGCGGATCTGTGCAAAATGGTCATTGCAATGATTATCGGACCGATGGTTCGCAAAAGACTTGGAACTGTAGCACAGCAATAATTACACCAGATGATTTTATAAAAGCATTATATTTTTTGCTGGAAACAATTTCAATTTCCACACTTGCAACTCTTCAGATTTTTTACAAATTGATAATCTAAATACCCTGAAACTATTCTGTCTGCGATGACAGAGGAATTTTATTCATAATCGAGTAGGAGGGCGTGTGAAAAAACAAGAGTTTTTTCATGCGCCCAAAAAACATACTCTCCGTATAATTACGGATTTCCTTATTTATCTTTACTTCCAATCATAGCACCTCCTTTTTGAGCACAAAAAAATCGCCACCTACTGTGAAGTGACGATTTGTGTATTTGATATTCTGTTTTAACGGATAAGCCAACTGTAATCTTTACGGCAGTCAAGGATATAATCCACGTAAACCGTATCATCTTGGATTTGGTAAAGAACGAGATACCACTTTGCAACAAACATCTTATGATATTTATTCGTCGGTATATACGCTTCTTTAAAAAACGGAAAACGCTGCGGCATACGTTCTAAAGAACGCATTGCTTCCATAAGCTCTTGCTTCTTCGTTTTGGCAGCATCTTTATTAACCTGTACCATAAAACGAATATGTGTTCCCAACATACGCTTTGCCCTGTCGGAAACAATGACTTTATATTTTTTATCTGACATAGGCTTATACCTCTGCGATTACGTCATCAAGGTAAGCGTCGATCTCATCAAGAGTGCAGCCGTTTCTTCCTGCTATTCTGTCTTCTTCGACAGCAAGCAGTTCTTCTCTTAGCTTCAGCATTTTTTCCCGACGGTTATAAGTTTCAATATCCATAACAACCAAATCTCCTTCACCGTTCTTTGTAAGGAATATCGGCTCTGCCGTTTTACGACACATATCTGCAATCTCGTTGTAGTTCTGGCGGATTGCTGCTGATGGACGAATATTCATATTTGCACCTCCTTAAAACAGTTGTGATAGTAATATTCTAACCATATTATACTCATTTCATACAACTAAGTCAACGGATATAGAAAAATTTACATGTTATTGGCACCCCAAATCTGTGTTTGTCGTGTCATTTCAATCTTCTCAAGTTCCTTGATTGCTGCCGGGACTGTCATATAATTCTGTTTCTTCTCAAGCTTTTCGTTTTACGCAAAGTTGAATGTGTCATCGGAATCACTGATAATGACAAACATGGCTGTTCTCTGATCGCCGATCATATCCAGTTCCATTTCGTCATACGACATGATTTCTCGAAGCTCCTGAATATCAAATGGTGAAAGTCTGGCACCACAGGAAATCATACTTCTTCACCCGTTAGAAACGTGCACCGCAAGGCTCACATAAAAAAAACAGAACATATAACAACTTTATATGTTCTGTCTTTTTATTCCTACAAATCTTCGTGCAGTTTTACATCACTATTATCTGCCATGCATTGTTTTAAGGCAATGATCATTTTTTCCGCATCCAGCGGCTTTGTAAGATGGAAGATGCCCTGTCGAAATCCAGTCCTTAAATTCCTGTCTTTCTTTCTCATGCAGATATTGAACCGCATATTGGTCAGCAGAAGAATTGAAATTATCACCCTGTTTCAGATTCATTTTTTTTGCGTTGGTTCCATCGTTTATATGGAGAATTTCAAAGGAACCGGTATTTAATTCAACATAATAGACGGCCGTAAAATCTGCACATATCTTATCCAAAAGCCGTCTTTCCGCCATCTGTTCCGCCAGCGTACGTTTCAGTTTTCTGTTCCTCATATGTACCATTACAGTCAGGATAAGAAGCAGAACAATCAGCACGGTTATAAAAACCAAAACAGCCACAGACTGCGGTTGCTTCGGAAATATATATTTAGTTTCTGTCATAACAAAACCCTCTCTATGTTTCCTAGCTGCTTTTCCCATGCATCCAGGAAGGCAATTACATCCAGTTTTCCAGAACATCATTCAGCTTATTCATATCCAGCGGTTTCGCGATATGTCCATTCATGCCTGTATTTTTGGCCAACTGTACATCTTCTGCAAAAGCATTGGCAGTCATGGCAACAATAGGCAGTTTTCCCTTTTCACCCGGAAGGCTCCTGATTGCTGCAGTTGCCTCATAACCATTCATGACAGGCATTTGGATATCCATAAAAACAAGATCATACAATCCTTCCGGAGAAGCTTCCACTTTTTCAACTGCGATTTTCCCATTTTCTGCTATTTCCACTTCTGCCCCTGTCATCTGCAAAATTTCAACAGCAATTTCTCTGTTCAACTCATTATCCTCAACCAGCAGAATCCTTTTTCCTGTGTAGTCTGATTCTGACAACTTCTCCAGATAATTTTTTGCTGTTTTTTCTTTTCTGCCTGAAGTAAACTGCCGTAGTGTTGCCGTCAGCCGGGAACGGAACAGCGGTTTTGCAATAAAAGCATCTACACCTGCAGCCTTTGCTTCTTCTTCAATTTCGCTGAATTCATAGGATGTCAATACAATGATGGTGATCTCTTTTCCTATCCGTTTCCGGATCTGTCTGGCAGTCTCTATACCATCCATATCCGGCATCTTCCAGTCTAAAATAACAGCAAAGTAATCATCTTTCAACTCATGCCGTGCATAACAGCGCTCAACCGCTTCCCTGCCAGAGAGAACCCATTCACCCATAATACCGATTTCCTTCAGTGTGGCAACTGTACTTTCACAGCATGTCTTATCATCATCCACTACCAGAACCGGCAGCTTCATCAGATTTTTGTCCTGTTCTTTTTCTTTTTCCTGAAGCTCCAGATAAATTGTTACTGTGATTTTAGTTCCCTTGTGCAAGGTACTATCCACTTTAATAGTGCCATTCATCAGGTTCACAATATTTCTGCTGATTGCCATTCCCAGACCGGTTCCCTGAACTCTGGTTGTACGTTGGTCATCCGCGCGGCTGAAAGGATCAAACATGATTTTCTGGAATTCCGGTGACATACCGATCCCATTATCCTCAATCGTAAATTCATAGCATCCAAGTTCTGAAAATCCATTTGGCTTTTCCTCTATGGAAAAAATAATATTTCCACCATCCGGTGTATACTTGATTGCATTACTCATCAGATTCACAAATACCTGCTGAATCCTCAAGCTGTCACCACAGACAGCCTCATGTTCAATATGATTGATGTGTATATCAAAATTATGTTTATGTTCATCAAGCACCGGTTTCGTAAGTGTAATAAGATTATCTACCAGCTCTGACAGATTGAAATCTTCCTGTGCCAGTGTCATTTTTCCACTTTCAATACGTGCCATATCCAATACTTCATTGATCAACCCCAGCAGATGGCGGCTTGATTCTGTGATCTTGCCGAGGCATTCAATAACTCTCTCCTGACTCTCAATATTTGCTCCTGCGATCGCTGTCAGACCGACAATAGCGTTCATCGGTGTCCTGATATCATGGGACATATTGGAAAGGAATTCTGTTTTCGCACGATTAGCATTTTCTGCGGACCGGTAAGCCTCTTTCAGTGCCTGACGGGATTCAATCTCTGCTTTCTTCTCCTGTGTCACATCCATGGATGCCAGCAATACTTTTACCAGTTTTCCATCCTCCCATTCCAGGGGTATGTAAGAGGCGATCTTATAAGTCTTTTCATCCTGGCTGCAGTACTCAAACTTATAAATATCATTTTCACTTTTCAGTTTTTTCCGAATATTATCCGGGGCTATCAGGATATCTATAGCTTCCAATGGTTCCAGAGTCTTATATTTTTCAAGAACCTGCATCTGAAAATCATGATAAAATCCCAGAGGTTTATATATCATCTGTCCATTCAGATTGTAGAATTCATATCTGTCATTTTCCAGATCACAGACAACAAAACGGTCAACCAGACGCACAATACTCTGGATCAGCAGCTCCATGGAAGCATTGTCCGCTGCCATCTGCAGATGCCGTGCACTCTCCACCTTTGTCTCTGTGATATCCCGCAGAAAGATCATGGCATATTCTGAATCCTCTATCTCGCCGCGTATGATCACATTGCGGACCCATCGTTCTTCTCCATTCAAAGTGATACGGCACTCCAAAGCCAATTCGGTTTCCAGACCCTTCAGCCTTTCTGCAATATAACCACGGTCGTAAAAAGAGGATACCGCCTTCTTATCTGTCTCCACAACATAGGAATCCACAAAATGCTGGATCAGTTCATCCCATGTATGACTCTGTTCAAAGACTGTCATCAGGGACGGTTCAACCTTAAAGGTATCAAAAGTATTCGCTTCCAGATTCACATAATACTCACACAAATCTGCTTTCGTAAAAGCCCGGTGGAAAGCAGCAGATTTTTGTGCCTGCATGATTTCTTTTTTCTCCCCATCAATGTTAATAAAAATCCCGGCAATCCTGCTGGCAGAACCATCCAGACGGCGTATTACTTCTGCCGATGCCCGAAACCACTGGTATTGATTATCCTTCATTCTCATACGATACTCTACCTGGTATTTTATCTGGTTCGTCTTATCCTTAATTGCCGCCTGAAGCTGCACCATTACTCTTTCTTTATCCTGTGGATGCAGAAGATCTGACCAGGATTCCAGTTTATTCGGAAAATCCAGAGTGTCATGATAGCCAAGCATTTTTCGGAATTCATGACTCCAGTTTGCATTCACAATCTCACTGTTTTCGTCACAGTCAAAATACCAGAAGCCGGAATAGATAGCCTCATTGAGCAGTGTCAAATTTACATGATTCCAGTTGACCTGTACGGACATAACCCAGATCTGTCTGCCCGCCTCATCTGTCGCATCCTCTTTACAAAGCCGTACATTTTTCACTGTACCGTCTGCAGCAAGGATCTGTGCTTCCCCTGTTCCGTGAAGCTGCAAAAAACGGTCTCGCTCCAGTATATCTTCCTCGCCATAAAAGAAGTTTCTCAATGAGCCTTTTGTCTGTTCCATGAAAGTATCGAATGTGTATCCTGTACTATGCAACAGCAGATTATTCACAGACAAAATAGACAGGTTTTGGTCATAAGATCCTGTCATTATACCTACACCGCCATTATTTTCCAGTGTTTTCTGTACGGCCTGTGACATGTCCTGTGTCTGCCCCGTTACAGTCTCACCTAATGAATATATTTTGTCTTCATAATTTTTCATTTTATAAAAATCCTCTCTCCGTCTCATGCCTTCTTCATCCTGCTTTTATCTGTATACAGAAAACCTGTCCCTGCTAGTTTTGTTACCCATTTTTGCATACAAAAAGGACACTTGCCAAAATCTGCCAGTGTCCCTACTATATTTTTTAAATCACACATCTATATAGTATAAAAGATATCGGAATCTCTTCTGTTCAAACATCTTTTCCATATATTATGATGATATGGAAACAGTGGCAACCGGCTGACATGGTCAAGTTTTCTGACTTTAGTCCCTTCTGGCTTTGCGCCCCTGCCTTTCAACAGGTTTGCCTTTAAAATAATCTCTTTTTTTCCAAAAAAACATACCACATGGTTTTCCTCACGTCAATAATTTTTTTCAAAAAATCTACACATATTTTACTTCTGTTTTTGAACTTCTCTTTATAAAAAATCTAAATCGATGAATCCTAAAAACCTAACATTTTTTCATATGAAGCTCATTCATCATTTATAGTGCTATTCTCTCCACTAACTAAACATAACCTATTGTTACTCATAATTTTGTCATATCCAATCCAAACAGCGTAAAACTTTTTATTGCAGCGATTGACGAAGCCGACCGTGACCGCACACCAAAGCAGACACTTCCCGGACGTCAGTTGACAAACCCACAAGAAATCTTATCTTTAATGTCAAAAAGGAAAAAAACAAACTCTTAAATATTAAAATTCTTCAATAAAAAATCCTCTAAGACAATAGGTGCTTCACTATCTCTTAGAGGATATTTCTTTAATTTAAATGGTATCTGGTAATATTTTTCCAATTTTTCGGGAAACCCATTTTATTCAATAATTCAACTTCACTTATATGCTCTACTTCTCTGTTTACCCGGTCAATCTCTTTTATGAGCTTTCTTTTAAATTCCAGAAAATCTTTTCCGGGTAATAGATATCTAAAAGCAATCACCACAGCAAACAAATCTTGTTTTCCTTTTTCGTACTGATTACCACTCTGTGGTAATGAAAGTTTTTTATGAAGCGGTGTATCCGCAATAGCATCTACTGTTCTGTATGTAAACAGTCGTTCCCCATGGGCACATACATTCCTATACTTAGTGAGAACAGATAGAAACTGTTCCATCTGATGCTGATTCAAAGGTTCAAAGTTTTTTGATACTTTTGATTTTAAGGACTGCGGAAACACTCGGAACATTTTTGATAAGTTTCCAAACGTAAGTACATTTGCCAAAACCCATAATGGAATTTCACCATATGTCTTGCGGTAATAATTGATATATGTATAATCTGTGGTCGTTGTTGCTCGTTTCAAGGTCGCTATCAACTTTACGATTGTTGCATGATTTCTTTTTGTATTATTATAATTATTAGCATCTAGGTACTGCTTCTGCTCTGCTCCATACATTTCAGTAAAATAGTATGACATCAAAGAACGCATCTGTCGCTCAATCTGCAGTAAATATTTAAAGAACAACTCTCTAAGCTCTGCATCAAACTTATACAGACTGACTATTTCTTCAAAACTTGTTCCTACTTTATATTTCTTTGTATTCGATATTCTAAAAAGATGTTTATATCCTCCCATAAGAGGAAAATATCCTATTTGACGTAACATCTCTTCCGCATATTCTCTGTCTTTTATTTTTATTCCCTTTTCATCACTGATCCAAGAGACCTGGTCACTAAAAGAAGAGAATTTTTTCGGTGTCTGCATCTCATTTCTCCTTAAAACAAAAGAGGGAGAGACCCGCAGGCTCTCCCCCGCCTGTAGGCTTCTCAAGTTTCTACAGAACGATCACTGAGCTTAGTATACGTCATTTTAAATGTCCTGTCAATATGCCAAAACATTCTCTGTCATATCAGCTCAAAATTATTCTATGCTGTTTTTTCTTCCTTATTCTGTTTTTCTTCCTCCAACTCCCGAAGGACTTCAGCACCGTACTTATCAATCATCCGTACCAGAAAATCAGTGCACCGCTCAAATTCAATATTCTGTTGCATAAGCTCCTCCCGTTATTGTTTGTTCTGAGCTTATTTTACAGAACCTGCCTGAAAACCACATTGAATAGAAATTGATTGTAAATTGACACAATCACTTTAAAAATATCCGCATTTTCTTGAACCGAATGTATGTTCGTGTTATGATAGATATACTCAATCTTAACTACGAAAGGGGAATTTCTATTGAATTGATGCGATTTTTCTTCTATTAGCACTTGCTTAAAAAATCATATCAGCGAAAGTAATCAAATGAGTCAGCCTGATTTTTTATACGAATTATTTGAAGATTTTATGGATGATCCGGCAAATCAGGATTATTCAATGGATAACGGTCTGGTTTGCCGCTGGATGACTGGTCAGGCTAAAATCAGTCCTAAAATATCCGCTTACTATTCCAAGCCATCCAATCAGGAAAAATTAGCCCATACCATCCACCAGAATCTTCTTCCACTGATGTCTGACTGTAATATGGCTATACATCAGATTGCCAATTATGCAATGTTCCTGACAGAACAGCAGGAACCCGAAAGAGGAATCTCCGAATTACAAAAATTATCCGGCATCATCAAGGAATACCATTCCGATGACTGTCTGGATTATGCCAAAGTACAGGAAACCCTTGGAACCATTTATCTGATGACTGCCAATCTTCCGCAAGCCAAAACACATTTTAAAAGAGCTTTCAAAATATATGAAAAGATCTGGGCTGATGAACCAGAAATGATTGAAGCAAAATATCAGGAAATTCAGGAGTTATATCCACAGATTGGATTTTGCATTGGAAAAAATCTATCCGGTCTTTTAACAAAATAAGCATAATTTACGGCGGGCAACTTGCCCGCCGTAAATCTTTAAATTATGCTTTGATTTTTCCAGAAAATATTTTACTTACTTTGTTTTTCATGAGTATGAATACAATTTTTACTTATTTCCGTATCTGCGAAAACTCTTATAAATAAAAGGCAGTAAGGCTATTGCCATCACTGTATACATTACCATTACAAGCGAAATTTGTCGAAATACACAATTCCCAATCTGATAAATAAGTGGGACTTTTACACTTGCCTGTACATTTGTCAAAATTGTTGGTATCAAATTGAAAAGCGTTGTATACCCAGAAAGTGCCCGTCCTATAAATGGCAATAAGCAATATAAAAAGAACGGAATGCAAACAGCGACACTAATTGTATGCATTTTAGCCGCTACTAACATAGACACTACAGCCGCCAGCATACTGGCTATAAATCCACATACAACTGTCAACAAATAGTATTGTCCATATGACATAATGTAAATACTATACGCCTGATACATTTGATAAGGTGTATTCATACCACTGGTTCCCATAATTCCAAAACAAATCACACTAAGTAATATAATTCCCATACAATAAATCATAACTGTCGTAGCTATTCCTGCCAGTATTTTTGTTTTAACAGCTTTTGTACGTCCATACTTTGTAGAGAAAAATACTGCATCTGCTTTTGTCTGAAAATCATCTGCAAATATTCCAGCACAAATAAAACCAACTATGATTGCCAGAATAATAGAATACGTTTCTACATACATAATCATAGTATCCCACGAACTATAAGATTCGTATTCTACTGGTAATTTTATTTCATTATATTTCTTTTCCAAGTATTTTTTCTGAACAGAAGTCTTTCCATATTCTTCTGCCATCTTTTCCATATTTTTATGATAAGTGTCATAGAACTCTTGCACATTTTCTTCTGTAATTTGATTCAGAACACTTTCATCATATTCTGAATCTGGTGTTAATACCGATATTATAAAACCCCTAATATCATCTATCGGTTGCAATGTCGTTCCGTAAATTGCATTTTCTTCTGAGGATTGTGTCACCGCATTTTTATTTTGTTCTATAACTTTTCCAAGTTCATCTTCTGTCAATGTACCTTTCCATGCTCGTCTGTTATCTGTAAGTTTTCTTGTTGCCATAATTCCAGTACTAGCATTTCCATTCTCATCCACATAGCGATTACTTGTAACTGCAAATCCGCTAAAAATGACAGCAAGTATCAATGCCAATCCGATTGCAAATACATTAATTTTCTTTGAAAAAATTCGTTTTAATTCTAATTTAAGCATCTTGTTTTTCCTCCGATTTTTCTCCAAAATAAAATAGAAATGCATCTTCCAGATTTTTTTCTACAGCCACAGCATCTTCTGTTGGCTTTTCTATTGAAATAATTCTAAGCTCTGCTCCGGTTTTTGTTGTTTTTATATTTCCAACCAAATATTCATTCATATACTTGTCTATCATACTTCTCGAAACATTACATTGCCATACCTTTTCTTTCATAGAAGATACTAAATCTTCCGCAGTACCTGCATAAAAAAGTTCTCCATCTTTCATTAACATAATGTTATTCGCAATGTACTCAATATCCGATACAATATGTGTAGACAAGAGCACCAAACGTTCTTCCGACAATTCACTAATTAAATTACGAAAACGTATTCTTTCATTCGGGTCTAATCCAGCGGTAGGTTCGTCCAGGACAAGAATTTGCGGATCGTTTAACATCGCCTGTGCTATTCCTACACGTCTAACCATTCCTCCAGACAAATTCTTCATTTTTCTTTTACTGAATTTTTCCATTCCTACTTGATTTAATAATTGCTTCACTTTTTTTCTGGCAAACGGTATTTTTAACCCTTTTATAGAAGAAATGTACATCATGTAATCATATACGGTCAAATCTGGATAATATCCAAAATCCTGTGGTAAATATCCCAGAACTTCTCGGTATTCACCTCCTAGTTTCCATATATCTTTACCATTCCATAATATTTGTCCTTCTGATGGTTGAACAATCGTACAAAGCATACGCATTAATGTGGTCTTTCCTGCTCCATTTACTCCAAGCAGTCCATAAATTCCTTTTTCCATAACACAATTCACTTTATTAACAGCATTTACTTCTCCGTATTGTTTTGTTACATTTTTAAATTCTAATTTCATACGTGTAATCCTCCAAAATTTTTTCATCAAATAGCAATGACTTCTGAACACAAAAAATAAAATATACAAAAGTTAATATCAGCATAGCCACCCATACCGGAGTTACAATTTTCTGATAAATAACATCATTTGCAACAATCATCATCCATAAACCAACCCATACCAGACAAGAAAGCACTGCTATATATTCTGATTTTTCCCATCTGCTGTACAATACACGAAAACATATACAACATGAAACATTTACCGGAAGCAAAAAATTAACCACCAAATCACTTAACGAGAGTATTGTTGTTTGATATGTAATTGCCAAAAACACCATAACGATCACCAGATCCACTACTCCAAACATTAACATTCTTGCTGTACAAATCTGACGCAGTGTGTAATAAGACGCCTGCTCAATCTCAATCGCACCATTTCTTCTGTTTTTCCAAATTTCCGGGATAATCAGAACCACAAATATTGTGGCAGATATTCCCATAATCCTCATCATATCTTTTATGTCTGACGTATAATTACTCAACCATATCCATAGACACATAAGAACACAACCTTGTAAAATCCACCATCTTTTTTTTATGAATTTTGTCTGCTCATACAAAAATTCAAAATACGATGTTCTATGCGATTGTTTCGATAAAATTGACTCTGACAAAATATTCTGACATGCTTTTACTGTTCTGTTTTCTGCTTCAATCCTTACATATTTTTTTTCAATCTTCTCTTTATATTCCTTTATTTGTTGCTTATATTTCATCATAGTTTTTCACCTCCAACTCTTTCATCAAAAGTTCTTTTGCTCTTCCAATTCGATATTTTACAAGCGAAAGTTTTATGTGAAGTAATTCTGCAATTTCTCTTTGTTTCAATTCTTGAAAAAAATATAAAACTGCCGTTTCTCTAATTTCTTCCGGTAACTTTCTCACTGCCTGTTCAATAGTTAATCGGACTCCTAGCTCTTCTACATGATTTTTACTACAGTCCTCTGATTTTAGCAGTTCCTCTGATGGAATATCTTTTTTCTTTTTGTAATAATTTTTAACGGTATTTCCGGCAATTGTATAAAGATAATTCTTAACTTTTCCATATTCTTTATATCTATATAAATTGGAAAAGAAACGTGTAAATACTTCTTGTGTCAAATCCTCTGCCTCATAGGGATCATTGATATGTAGCAAACAATATTGATATATACTTGAGTAATATTTTTTGACCAGTTTTTCACACGCATCTTCATCTCCTGCTCTTGCTAGATGTACTAACAAAGAATCAGTTTTGTATTCCATTCGCAAATTTGCCTCCCTCTGTTTTCTAAATAATATAACAATCCTACTATAAAAAAAGTTAGAATTTTCTTTTGTTTTTATTTATATTTTTCTAAATATTCTTCCAAACATAAATTTTCTTCTTTCATTATTTTAGTGACAGTCGTTCCAACATAACGGTAATGCCATCTGGCGGGCAAACTGGGCAGATGCCGTAAATAAAATGCTTGCACGTAATCAGATAAATGCTACCATTGATCACCGCAGCTTTGCAGATCAGGGAATCACCGAACAGCCAACCCCATCCATGAAGGCTACATGGCCCAAAATATGGAAAAGAAAGGCATGATAGCAGACCGCTGTGAAATCAACCGTCAGATTCGTGCGGATAACAAAATGCTCCGAGAATTAAAAGCAAAGGTAGCAAAACTGGCTGAAGCTGTAGAAAAGTCTATTCCAATAATAGCTGAAACGTTAGAAGCGATCCGCAATCATATGATTTTTACACAGTATCATTTACTTCATAATGAGATGCAAAAAGAAGTGATCCATGACTGGATGAATCATTTTAATCCAATACTGAATAAATACAACACAGTTAAAAAGGAACTCAAAGCTAAAGTTACGGAACGGAAAGAACTGAATGTGCAAAAGGATAAAACCAGTATTTTGAATCCCATCCGGCATATAAAATTAAATCAGCAGCTTACCACTATTACCGAAGAAATCGAAGAACTGAAATCAAGGAAAGAGCAGCTAATCTTCCAGGCAGAATGCTCTACCGATAAAGATGTGACGAATCTATCCAAAAAATATGACCAGATGAATAACAATCTTGATATCCTGGATTCTCAGGACATCTCGCTCAAAAAACAGATTGAAAAAGATGCCGCCGCTTTCCAGGAAGAAAAATTTCGTCCTGAACCAGAACAGTATACAGAATTGCTGGACACCCGAATCCAGATACGTCCTGATTTTCGGGATAAGCTAATCGAACAGCTCAAAGGTACTTTCGGTAAATATTATGACTATCACCGTCGTGATATTGCCGCCAATGAGGTAGATTATCTCAATGTGGAAGATCCTGATGTTTTTTCCCATCGTGCCTGGGAACTTGAATATCAGCGAGAACAGGAAATGCGGCGAAATCAGCCTGCAAGAGCTAAGAAAAAGTCCTATGATATGGAATTGTAATCATCTTCGAGTAGATAACATGCTCTTACAAATCTCTTGTTCAAAAATAAACTCCTTTCAAAAAGGCGTATGGAAATCAAAACTTCCATACGCCTTTTTATATTCTGCTCTTCAAATTGTCTAAAAGTTGACTAAAAATATATCACCGTTCATATGATACAATAATTTCTTTGCTATCTGCTGTTTTATAATCAATTGTTCCCAAATTACCAATCAAGTCAAATGTCATATCTGCATTAACCTGCAATTCATCTTCAAGTTTGGCTGCAGACGGCTCATCTTTTAGAAAAACTGTTAATCTATAAGGCTCTGTTTCAGACTGTATCTCTATACTGTCATATGAGTATCCCGCCGGATACTCTTGACCACTTACAATATTTATAACATTTGAAGAATCTCCTACATAATCTGTCTTATACTGCGATAAATCAGGAATTTCGTACAGTTTTTCTTTTTTTCCGCACGCCGAAATCAACATTATTGACATGGCGACTAACATAATTGCAAGTACTTTTTTCTTCATAGAAACACCTCCCGAAAGCTTTATTCAACACTTTTCGATTTGAGTAAAAGGCCAAGGGACTTTAATGTCCCTTATGCTTTTCTCTTTTCTTTCGCTGTTTCAGTTCAAACATTCGCTGCTCTTCTGCCTCTTTTTTCTTGCGTCTTTTCTCTTTGCGTTCCTGCTTGTTCTGTTCCTGCTGTAATTTCAACGCCTGTTGCGATTTTGTACCAATGCCTATTTCCAGCATCTGCTTCTTTACTTCCCGCTGCATCCGTTTCGGATTTCTTTTGATATCCTTTACAACAGTTTCAACAACCGAACTGAATTTCAAACTGAAATAACACTTTTGAATATATTCCTGTACTTCATAATCTTTTGGCTCTGCACCAAATGTTACCTTTGCCACAGATAGTTTACCATCTTCGATGCGTTCAAAGATTCCCACCCAAAACGGCTCTTCAAAAAATACTGTCAGCTTTCCATTTACTTTGTCCATAAGAATCCCTCCTAAAATTGATTGAACAAAGAATGGACAACCCGGAGGGGCAGGTTACTTACCCTATTTATATAGGACGGCCGGGCTACCTACCGGCTCTGGCACATCAAAGATGTACGTTGCATTTTTATCTTTGCGTTTATAATCAAGCCATATGGCACGATTAACTTAATTCTATAACTTCTAAGTTACATTCCTCAAAAATCTTCTTGCTTCCTAAGATTCTATCTTCTGTTCAAATCATACCATATGATTAATGCATTTTCTATATACTTTCTTGATACCCAGCAAAAACCAGAAAAAAGCTCCCGAAGGAGCTTTCCACGTTTTAAATGTATGCTAATTCGCTTAACACAATCTCTTCTGCATCATTCCTTATTTCCCATGAAGAATGTTGTAAATTAGTAATATCCACAACGATAACAGGTAATTTAATTATTCGTATTTTTTCCCGATAATGTAAATCGAAACTACCATACCACCTAATATCATAATTAAGAAAATTTTACTTAAAATATCCCATAAAGCTATATTGAGACAATTGATTATTATAATACCTGCAAGAGGATATAGAACAACCGTTGCAAGTGTCCAAATTTTTAAAGTTGTACAGATGTACATCCAATTTCCGTTGTTAAAGGATAAACCAACTAGATGTATTCTAAAAATTCCTTGTGAAACATAATTTATCTTGTTTGCATCATAATATGTTGGTAATATGTCTTTGGCAAAGAAACAAAACCATGCACCAAATAAAAGCATTAACCCTGTAACCAGCAATATATCATCTTTCATCTCAGCTATTGAATTCCCAGATACGACTAACATAATAATTTCTGTAATAGATATTAAAAAGCATAGCAAATATGCTAATATCCAGTTTTTTTTATGCTGATGAATAGAATTCCTAACAGCCATATCGAGAGAGCCTACTACCAATTCCTCGACTTCTTTTGTATCAATATTTTTCTGTGTATCTATTTTTTCTCCACGTAACAATTCTGTAACGGTAACATCTAATATATCAGCTATTGGTATGAGTAATACGACATTAGGCATACTAAGACCACGTTCCCATTTGCTGACCGTTTTATCTGATACATATAATTTTTCAGCCAAATCCTTTTGAGTTAAATTCTTTTTCTTTCTTAATTCGGTTACAAATAAACCGAATTTTTCATTACTAATTTGATACATACATCCACCTCCTGCACACATATTATAATGGGAGTACGCATAAATCAATCGACTAGCAGTAGAATTGCAGAATATTAGCACAAATATATCAAATAATCTCCCCATTATAATTATTTCTGTGAAGTTATATTCGGATATTTTTTAAACGCTTTTTCGCTTGGCAGTATCTTCTCTCTTTGGAGGTTACTGTCCACCATCGCTATAACCGACTGATCATCATCCAGTTCCCGGATAATGACCGGCACTTCCGTAAGTCCTGCCCATAGTGCAGCTTCTTTTCGTCTGTGTCCGGCTATAATTTCATATCCATCACCATGTGGATTTTTTCTCACCAGAAGTGGAACTAATACGCCTTCCTTCTCAATACTGCATCGCAGTTCAAACAGTTCCTGATTTCTCTCTACTTTAAACGGGTGTCCTTCAAAGCTATGCAGCTCTTCCAATTTCATCAGTACAATACCTGCACCCGGCTCGTGATTCTCTAATGAACACATTTCTTTCTTCTTTGCCATTTTTTATTTTCTCCTTTGCCTTTGAATAAAAGAAAAGGACACTCATCTTCCAGAAGTTCTGAAAACAAGCGTCCTTTCGGCTTTTCTCTATGCTATTGAATAAAAAATGTTAATTCTGTCTGAATGTATTTCCTCATACCAGATGCAATACTACTGACACTTCGATGCCATTCATAATCTGCTTTTTCTTGCCCTATTTGCCTGTTGGTGTGAAACTCATATGCCTCGCAAAGTGCCTGAAATTAAGGACTTCTACGAATTCACCCGATGTAAACAACACACGACTTCCACATGCACCGTGTTCGGGAATAAATCCACACATGCAATCTTCTCTACCTTATATCCTCTTCCCTGGATCATCTCCAGGTCCCTTGCCAGGCTAGTCGGTTTACATGCGATATAGACAAGTCTGTCGACCCCGAAATTTAGTATCTTCATCAGGGCTTTTGGATTCACTCCGTCACGCGGCGGATCCAGCATGATAAGATCTGGTACTTCTCCAAGTTCATCGATGACTTTTAAGACATCTCCTGCCCAGAAAGTACAGTTGTCTAGTCCATTTAATTTTGCATTGACCTTAGCTGCCTCAACTGCTTCTTCAACAATTTCAACACCGACTACTTTCTTTGCTACCGGTGCCAGAATCTGTGCAATTGTTCCGGTTCCACTGTAAAGGTCAAAAACTACTTTTTCATTCGTATCCCCGATATATTCTCTCGCTTTTTCATAAAGCACTTCTGCTCCAAGTGAATTTGTCTGGAAGAAAGAAAATGGTGTGATTTTGAACTTCAGTCCAAGTAATTCCTCATAGAAATAATCCTGACCAAAGAGTACTTCTGTTCCTTCGTCTTTTACAACATCTGCAAGACTGTCATTCTTCGTATGAAGAATTCCGACAATCTTTCCTGAAAGCTCAAGTGCCTGAAGTGCAGCTGCCCATTTATCCAGAAATTCCTTTGGTTTACTGCCAAATCCTTCTTCTGATGCTGTTACAATATCAATGAGGATCTCTTCCGTCTTCACTGCTTTTCTCACGAGTAAATGCCGGAAATATCCCTCATGTCTCATGCGGTGATAATACGGCAGTCCTGATTCTCTCGCACATTCCAGTGTACAGGCCAATATCTTTCTGTAATCACCGTCTACAATCTGACAATCACATACATTGACTATGTCGTGGAAACTGCCTCGTTTGTGCATACCAAGTGCCAGCGGTCCGTCTTTGTATTCGTCACCAAAAGAGAACTCCATCTTATTACGGTACTCACTTCTTACCGGACTTTCCAGTACACCTTCCCAGATATAGTCGCCGTCAACTGCCTCATCCATCATTGCCTTGACCTGTGATTCCTTTAATTTTACCTGTTCTTCATAAGGCAGATTCTGATAAGTGCAGCCGCCGCACTGTCCGAAATGCGGACAGGCAGACTCTATCTCCTGAGGCGCTTTCTCGATTACCTCCAGAAGTCTTCCTTCTGCTTTTCCTTTTTTCACTTTATTTACTGAAAAACGTACCTTCTGACCAGGCACACCATTTTTTACAATGACGCGTCTGTCCTCCTGTGATACATTTACAATTCCTTTATTCGGGAACTCTACGGATTCGATGACTCCTTCGTATACCTGTCCCTTCTTCATAGCGTTCTCGTCCTCCTTTACAGACTATCTATTTTTTATAATGAGCTTTCCAGCGTTTGCCATCCTGTTCCAGCTTCATATGAGAAATGCTCTTAACATATTTTTTGAACTGGGAATATCCATAATCATTTAGTTTGAAATCTTTGTATTTATCATACACACGATTTCCGATGGCACCAAGATCCATACCTGCTTCTCCGGCACCTTTCACCAAATTACGTACAAACTGGTCTACGTCTTCTTTTCTCGCACGGTTCTCTTTTAATGTAACCCAAGCTACATGACCATGTTTCACAAGTTGTATTCTGTCAAATTCCTCAAAAAATTTGGAAAGGCTGCTATATCCGTAACTTCGCACGTCAAAATCCGGATAAAGGCTGACCAGTCGGCTTCCTACTTCGCCAAGTCCGGTCTGTTTATTATTATCCTGATTCTCCATGATCATCTTAATAACTGCATCTTCGACCTTCTCACGCCCCAGCACTTCATGAGATTCTCCCCCTCCATCTTCCAAGCCTTTCTCTGACAGAAGATTTTCCAGAATTGTGAATTTGTCGCATGCTTTTCGAAATGGCTCCGGCGTCTTATTTTCGCCCATTCCGATAACCATCTTACCGCTCTCTCTTAATCGGCTTACCAGTCTTGTAAAATCACTGTCACTGGATACAATGCAGAATCCATCCACATCCTTTGCATAAAGAATATCCATCGCATCTATAATCATCGCAGAATCTGTGGAATTCTTTCCCTGTGTATAAGAAAACTGCTGGATCGGTGTGATTGAGTTCTTAAGCAGTTCATCCTTCCAGCTTGAATGTTGCGTATTCGTCCAATCTCCATAAATTCTTTTGTACGTAATATTTCCATATTTTGAAAGCTCTGTTAAAATCGGCTTTATATACTTTGCAGATACATTATCTGCATCAATCAACAGAGCAAAGCATTGTCCATCCATCGTCCACCTCGTCCTGTAAAAAAGCAGGCATCTCAGCCTGCTTTTTACTTACTTGTTTTGTTGTTCTGAACCTATATCTGATCCTCGTCATTGAAGAAGTCATCATCGAAATCATCGTCAAAATCATCCTCAAAGTCTTCCAGATAATCCGGGGTAAAGAAGCAATATACTGCATATGCGATTGCTGCAACTGCTGCCACAGCACCGATCACTGCCAGTATCCAAAGAACTGTCTTGGAAGCTTTCTCTTCTTCCTTTTTGTTAATCAGATCGTTCAGCTTTGTTGTTGCAATAAGCTCATCAATTTTACTCATATCCCTCGTCCTTTCCCTTGCCCTTTGCAAGTCTCATTATTGTATATTATTATAACACTGGTCTTACAATATTACTACACATTTATTTTATAAAATTTGCAAGTATAATTTGAAGGAATAATTTGAAAGCAGCAAAGTTTGTCAGTGTAAAATTACCTTTACAAAATTCTCTGCTTCTGCATATTTCTTATATCTTCTGTAATTTTGCGAATGCCGCAAACATCTTCTTCGTTCCAGGCCCGTCAAAATTTACCGTCACTTCGTAGTCACGTCCGCCTTCGACTATCGACAAAACTGTACCTTCACCAAATTTTATATGGCGTACACGGTCACCGACTCCATACTCCAGCTTTCCCCCTGCAGGCTTTCCAAAGGATTTTCCCTGCTGTACTGCTGCAAATGCTTTCGTCTTAAATGCCTGTCTCGCCATCTGGTAGTCCGTTTTTCTTTCCGTTTCTTCATGATCCGCGTGGTCTGTGAGACTTTTTCCATTTCCTGAAAATTTATTTCCCGTAGATATCAGTTCCAGCGGAACTTCCTTTAAAAAACGTGACATTTTATTATACTGCGTCTCACCGCGGACCATACGTCTTCTTGCACAAGTCATAGTCAGTTCGCTCTGGGCTCTTGTAATACCTACATAACAAAGTCTTCGCTCTTCCTCCAGTTCGTCCGGATCATCAGCTGTTACTGTCATATAGCTCGGGAACAGTCCGTCTTCCATTCCGGCAAGATAGACGCGTGGAAATTCTAGTCCTTTCGCACTGTGTAAAGTCATGAGCACCACATAATCACTGTTCTCATCCAGATTGTCAATATCTGCCACCAGAGCGACTTCCTCAAGAAATCCACTCAGTGTTACCGGTTCATCATGCTCTTCGCATACTTCTTCATAAGCAACGACTTTATTTAAAAGCTCATCGATATTTTCAATTCTCGCCTGAGCCTCTATCTCACTCTCTGCCTGAATGCTCTCGATATATCCGGTTTCGTCAATAATTTCCTGCATCAGTTCATGAAGTGTCAATTCCTTTGCATCTACTTTAAAGTGCTCGATCAATGCTACAAATGACTCGAGCTTTGACACGCCTCTTCCGATATCCGGGATAAGGTCAGCTCCCTTAAGACATTCATAAATTCCTTTTTCATGCATCGCAGCATACTCCTGCACACGATTAATGCTGGTAAGACCGATTCCTCTTTTTGGTACATTGATAATTCTTCGCACCGCCAGGTCATCCTGACCATTATCTACGGTTTTTAAATATGCAAGAATATCTTTAATTTCCCGTCTTGCATAGAAATTAATGCCGCCAATAATCTTATATGGAATATTTGCTGTTACAAATTTTTCCTCGAACATACGGGACTGTGCATTCGTACGATATAAAATGGCGTTGTCCTGATAGTCGCACTCGCCCTTTTCCACATGTTCTTTTATATCGGATACTATGTATTCTGCCTCATCGAATGCAGTATCAAACTGACGAAATGCAATCTTATCACCATCTTCATTGTCTGTCCACAGCGTCTTGTCCTTTCTTCCGTGATTGTGGCTGATCACAGCATTTGCTGCATTCAGGATATTTGCTGTGGAGCGATAATTCTGCTCCAATTTAATGACTGCTGCCTTTGTAAATACTTTCTCAAAATCCAGAATATTACGGATATCTGCCCCACGGAATTTATAAATAGACTGATCATCATCTCCGACTACACACAGATTCTGATACCTGGAAGCAAGCAGACGTACCAACTCAAACTGCACCCCGTTCGTATCCTGGTACTCATCTACCATAATATAGCGGAATCTCTCCTGATAATATTCCAACACATCGTGCTGTGTCTGGAATAGCTGAACTGTCTTTAAAAGCAAATCATCAAAATCCAGTGCATTGTTAGCTCGGAGCTGCTTTTCATACTCTTCATACACATCCGCAATCTTTTTCTGATGAAAATCTCCGCCCGCCTGAAGCCGAAATTCTTCCGGAGTCAACATCTCATTTTTTGCATGAGAAATGGTTCCGATCAGCATACGCTCTTTGTAGATTTTTGTGTCAATCTGTAACAACTTGCACACATCCCTCATCAGTGTCTTCTGATCATCTGTATCATAAATTGTAAAATTCGTGTCATATCCAAGCAATGCAATATGGCGTCTTAGTATCCGCACACACATAGAATGGAATGTACTCACCCAAATACTTTCTGAGCCGAACCCAACCAGATTATCCACACGTTCCCGCATCTCTGCTGCCGCTTTGTTCGTGAATGTAATTGCCAAAATATTCCATGGATTGACGCCTTTTTCTTCAATCAGGTACGCAATCCTGTGGGTCAGGACTCTTGTCTTACCTGATCCCGCTCCTGCTAAAATAAGAAGCGGTCCTTCCGTGTGAAAGACTGCTTCCTTCTGTTTATCATTTAACGTATCATATATATTCAAGTTCTTTTCGTTTCCTTTCTTATTATTTTCCACCTGTCATCTTCTCATGCTCTCGCATGATCTCATCATGAAGTGCCACCGATGTCCAGTTCTTATTCATCTCTGTCAAAACGGCTTTTAACGGAACCTGAACTTTTTCTTTTCTCATACGCTGCAATGCCTGATCCAGCATACGCTCATTTTCCGGACACATTAAGAGCATCTCATCTTGAAATACAGCTTCTATTTCTTTCGCTTTAACACCAGCTTCTTCATTTATTGATTCCGTTGTTCTGCCTTCTGCAACTTCACCAACCGGAAGCAAGTATTCTTCTTCCTCCACATGACGGACTCGGTAGCCTAAAAATCCAAAAATCAATCCAATCTTCCGACCTTTTGTCGTCCCTTTTAAATTATAACAAAGTACTGTTGCCCGCACCTTAATCCTCCTGTCTTCCAATAACCAAGAATATTCCAAAGCATATTTTCATATTATAACAAAGATAAAAAAGAAGCGCAATGACCTATGAAGACGAAAAGCTATTGTTCCTGTGTTGAACAAGCGCTATCGCTGATTAAGAATCTGTTTCTATAATACGGTATCCCACTCCGACTTCTGTAAATATAAACTGTGGCTGACCGGGATTTTTTTCGATTTTTCTACGGATATTCGCCATATTCACACGCAGGATACGGTTATCCCCCTTCATGTTTGGTCCCCAGATTTCTTTCATCATGTAATCATATGTCAGAACCTTGCCTGCATATTTTCCAAGGAGACTTAATAACCGGAACTCATTCTGGGTCAGTCCTGCGTCTTGTTCCTCCACATAGACCCGGTGTTTATCATAATCTATCACCAATTTTCCATTTAAAAATGTGACTTTCTGCCTCTCTCCCTGATTCTTGCTTGTTCCCCGGAAATGTCGGATCGCAGCCCGGATCCTTGCAAGAAGTTCTGATGTTCCAAATGGTTTTGTTATGTAATCATCAGCTCCCATATCGAGCGCTTCTACCTTATCTTTTTCATGATCTCTGGCAGAAACTACAATAATCGGCATATTGGACCACGCACGGACTTCTTTTAAAATCTTCATTCCGTCCATATCTGGAAGTCCCAGATCCAAGATCACCACATCTGGACATCTGGAAGTGATCAGACTATATGCTTCCTTTCCTGTCTCAGTCGCGATCACATCATAATCATTGGCCTCCAGGATCGTCTGTATAAACTTTCGAATATTTTTATCATCTTCTACTATTAATACACGGTCTTTAATCTCCATTCTGTTCTTCCTCCTCAAGCGGTAATGTAAATGAAATCTTCGCTCCGCCATCTATCTTATTCTCTGCCCAGACTTTTCCCCTGTGCGCATCTATAATACTTTTACATACCGAAAGTCCGATTCCCATACTCCGTTTATTATCGTACATCTCACCTTCCCGGTGACTGATCTGACCTGTAAATAACATCGGCAGAATCTTTCCATCAATTCCTTTCCCGTTATCTTCAATAGAAAATATAGCTTCTGTTTCATTCGCAGATACGGTTACCTTCACCTGCGTCGTCGATCCTCCATGTATCACAGCATTTTCCATAATATTCACAATGACTTGCCGGATCAGGATTGGATCCATCGGGACAATAACAACTTCTTCTGGAATATCCACCTCGACTTTTATGTCCGGGAAACGCTTTGAAAACTTTACAACTGCACTGCTGACAATCTCTTCTGCCAGTTCTTCGTGTGTCGTAAGTCTTGTTCCTTCATCATTCATCCGGGTAATGGATAACAGGTTCTCCACCATCCGTACCATCCACTGTGCCTCTTCTTTGATGTTCAAAAGCAGCTCTTCTTTCTGCTCCTCTGTCAAAACATCTTTATTATCTATAATTCCAGCCGCTGCTCCTTCTATAGAAGTAAGAGGCGTCCGGATATCGTGAGACACTGCTCTTAGAAGATTTGCTCTCATTCTCTCTTTTTCTGCCTTTAACCGCACATGCTCCTGCATCTTGATCTGAGTCATCAATGCACTTACTGAAATAGATACTGTCAGCATTACAATAAATGTAAGCGGATAGCCGGTCACAGTAAAATCCACTTGAAAATATGGATAGGTAAATATATAATTGACTCCCACAACTGCCACCATAGATGCCAGCACCCCATAAAAATATCCTTCTGTAAGTCTGGATACACAAAGTACTGCCAACACATAAATAAGCGGCACATGCGTGTCTGTCGGAACAAGCGGCCGCAAAATAAAACATATAGCTGTCGCTGCTGCCAGCATTGCAGCCGTAATAATTATATTTTTCAAAATTTTCATATAGATGTTCTCCATTCCACCGCCAAATTGATAGCACAATACATCTCTTTAGGTGCTCCTATTATATCACATACATATGTTAAGATTTTGCTAAAATCAAAAGGGACAGCACCTTTTTCAGATGCTGTCCCTTTTGATTCTTCTATCTTCACTTACTGATATAAGCTATACCCATATCTGACTTTCCGGTAAATCTTCCATACCAACATCACCGGTACACTTAATGTCAAAAGTATCGATGGTACTCCTCCAATCAAAACTAACAAGACTACTAAAATTGCATTGATCATCTTCGTTGCCTCCTCGTAATTTTCTTGCATTCACCTTACCACACACACGTACTCTTCTCCACTAATCTAACCTATTTTTAACTGCTCATTAGCTCGTTATGTTATTTTCTTAACAATATGTGAACATTTTATTTTTTGCTTGTCATATAGTTTTTATTACTATATAATATCTATATTGAGGTGACAATTATGAAGATTAATATGGATGAACTACTGGACAGCATGTTAGAAGGTATTTCCAATATGGATTATGTGCGCTCTGAGGATATACCGAATATTGAATTATATATGGATCAGGTGACCAGCTTTATGGACGAACAGTTAAGCTCCAGTAAGCGGTACGATGATGATAAGATTCTGACAAAAACAATGATCAATAATTATGCAAAGAACAACCTTCTCCCACCACCGGTTAAGAAGAAGTATTCCAAAGAACATGTGGTTGTCATGATTTTTATCTATTATTTTAAAACGATCCTGTCCATCAAGGATATTGAGACGATTCTTACTCCAATTACGGAAAAATATTTTGATACAGACAGTGCTGTCGATGTTGCATCTATCTACGAAGAAGTCTGCGACACAGCAAAGAGCCAGATTCAGAACTTAAAAGATGAAGTCCGCGAAGCATACGAGACTTCTCAGAATACTTTCAAAGATATGGAAGGTCTCTCTGACAGTGACCGGGAATATCTGCAGTTATTTTCTCTAATTTCTTCTCTTAGCTTTGATGTATATGCAAAGAAAGCTCTGATTGAAAGGATTATTGATGAATTACCAGAACCAGTACACAAAAAAAAGTAGCCATCATCGGCTACTTTTCTTTTCGCACAAATACACTCTCCGGTCTTCCTCTGGAAGTAGTTCTCTTTTTGTATGCAACTTTCAATATTTCTTCACGCTCTAATGTTGACAGAAAACGGTTCGCACTTCTTTTTGTAACTCCTAACCTGAACGCAAGTTCCTGTGCTGTAATCTCTTTTTCTGCAGATGCCTCCAAGGCAGACATAACTTTACTGACCGTGATCGGTGATAGTTTTGACTTAATATCCCGGTAAGACTGATTATCAACCATAAATGTCTCAGTTGCCTCCACTCCAAGAGGGCCGATCAGTTCTTCCTTTTCTGTTACTACATAGCTCGTATTCTTTTTTAGTTCTGCCTCATGGCATGCATTCAACGCATTCAATCTTGCCTGGGCGATTCCTGCTCCAAAACCATAGCCAATACAAAAGTTCCAGCCGGTCTTTCGTTTCTTAAGTTCTGCAAACAATCCATCTCTTGACAGATTCTCCGTTATTTTAAGAACATCTTTTTTGGTTGCAAGAATCTCCATTCCATAATGATATCTGTGAAGTGAAAATTCTGTGATACCATTTCCAAACATTTCCATCATCATGCTTTCCAACCGAACGTAATTAGAATCCAGCTCTCGCAAATAACTAACCGAATTCTCCTGTCCTAACAGACGAACTACAATGACACATGGCTGGCGTTCTTCCAGTTCCCGTTTTTCAATATCACTGAGCAGTCTCTCACAGACATTTTGTACATACCGTTGTCCCGGATAAGGAAAATATACATTGACTCCTTGCTCTTTTAATCTCTTTACAATGCTTGAAAAACGTGTAATTGAAAGATCTGTCTTTCCTTCTTTCCACAGATTCAGATGTTTCTCATACTGTTCTTCTTCCAGTTTCTGCATCCTTTCCAATGTAAATGTCTCATTAGAAAGAATGGTAAGATCCGGCATTGTCTCCCGTCCTTCTACAAATGCCGTCAGATTACCGCCAAACAATTCCATGATATCTGCATATACTCTTCTAAAATCAAGCTTTCGATTCTGCTGCAAAAGCTTCAATAGCAGACGATACATGGCTGTGTCATCGGTGTTAAAACATCTAATCGGACGCTTCTCTTCCGGATAGTAAAGATGAATCATATGTGCCGGAAAACTTCCGCTTGCTAAAATCCCATCATATTCCGGTCCGATTTTTTTATAAATATCCTTAATATCTTCGAATTTTTCATATGTAAAGATGTGATACTGAAACCCCATATCCAACTCAGTAATCATATCCTTTATGAATTGTTCCAAAAAATCGGTCGCGATAATTGCTATCTTTTTCCCCACATTCCGACCTCCTTCTGCTTTGTTCCATAATATGATACCACACTTTTTCTGATATGGCTAACTGCCCTTTTCACACTTCTTATATTCGTACATTTCTTATTAATTATTCCTAATTAAAATCACTGCTTTTTGTGCAATATAGGCAATAGTTTTTTGTACAATACATACATTTTATCAATATATATTGACTTTATTTTAACATTTTTCTATAATATAGACACGTCTTTATATTGTCTTTAATTTAAAAGGAGGAATTATAATGAATCAATTTTTGAAGCGTGCAAAAGAGCTTGAGTCTCAATTGCAGACAGACAGACGTTATCTTCATCAGCATGCAGAAGCTGGCGAGGATCTGCCAAACACAACCAGATACGTCATGGAGCGTCTCCGTGAAATCGGATTGAATCCAATCGAAATCTGTCCTTCCGGTGTGACTGCTCTGATTGAAGGCGCAAAGCCAGGAAAGGTTCTTCTGCTTCGTGCAGATATGGATGCTCTTCCAATGCCGGAGAACAACGATCTTCCATTTAAAACTGAAACTGATGCAGCTCACAACTGTGGACATGATTTTCACACAGCAATGCTGTTATGTGCAGCTCAGATGCTATATGAACACCGCAATGAATTGTGTGGAAGTGTAAAACTTATGTTCCAGCCGGCTGAGGAGACATTTGCAGGATCCAAAAAGCTGATTGCTGCCGGAATCCTGGAAAATCCAAAAGTTGATGCTGCTGTCGGCATGCATGTTATGCTGGATTCTTCCAAACCAGCCTTGAATTACGGACTTGGTTATATGACCTCTTCCTGTGACGGATTCAAGATTACCGTTCATGGAAATGGCTGTCATGGAGCAATGCCGGAACTTGGTATCGATCCAATTAATGTTGGTCTTCACATTTACAGTGCTTTTCAGAACCTGATCGCACGTGAGACACCATCTGCTGAGCGTGCAATCCTGACATTTGGCGCATTTAACGCAGGAGCAACACCGAATATTGTCCCAGGCGAGGCTGTTCTGATGGGAACTCTTCGTACTTACAACAAAGAGCTTCGCGAGAAACTAGTCAGCAGAATGCATGAAATCTGCGAGTATGAGGGAAAAGCTTTTGGAGCAACCGTTGACTATGAAGTACTTTCCGATGTTCCTTCTACATACTCCGATCCTGAGATGACAAAGGAATTAGCCGGTTATGCTTCTGAAATTGAACCGGGAATCATCGGAAAAACTAATTATATGGTAACACCTTCCGATGACTTTGCTTTTATTTCTGAGCATGTGCCAACAACTTACTTCATGATAGACGCAAAGGTAGACGGATGTCCGGTACAGCACCACAACCCAGGAGTCCTCTTCAATGAAGATGCTCTTCCGTACGGAGCTGCTGTACACGCAACCTGTGCATTCAACTGGTTAAACAAACAAGGAGAATAAGACTATGGAAAAGAAGAAAATACACTATGGCTGGTACATTGTAATTGGATGTCTTCTCATCACATGTACAATGGTACCTCCAATCATGGCACTTAGTAACAAATTCCTCATTCAGGTAACAGAAGAACTTGGTCTTTCAAGAAGCGGATTTACTCTTGCAAATACAATCCTTCAAGGACTGGGAATTTTTATTTCCCCTATGGTTTCTTCCAGACTTGCAAAAGGCGATATGCGTAAAATCCAATGCATCAGCATTATCGGATTCGCACTCTCTTACGCCTCTTACTCACTGGCTCAGAATGCAATTCACCTGTATATCTCCTCTGTATTCATTGGAGTATTCTGGTTAAATTCTGCACTGATCCCAGTAAGTATGATGATCACAAACTGGTTTGCTAAAAAACGTGGTCTTGCAATGAGTATTGCAATGGCTGGTATCGGAGTTGGCGGTACAATCTTCAGTCCGATTGTAACTATGTTACTTGAAAAATATGGCTGGAGACATACATACCAGATCATGGCTCTGATCGTACTTGTAATCGCTCTTCCAGCTGCTTTCTTCATCCTTCGTAAACGTCCTGAGGATATAGGACTGAAACCATACGGAAGTGACGAAGCCGATACAAAAACTGCTGATAAATCTTCTGATAAAAAAGAGTCCGATCTTTCTTTAGAAGTTCAGCAGTGCTGGCCAAAATTCTTCTTCTGGTTAATGCTGATCGGTATGCTTTGCAACGGTCTTATTAACTCCGGTTCTCTGGGACAATTTCCACCGGCAATTGAAGAGATGCACGGACCGGCAATTCAGGCTGCAATTATTTCCATCTACTCAATGGTTGGTATCTTTGGCAAGATCGTACTTGGATGGTTAAATGACCGTTTCGGTGTTGTTGTCAGTACTGTATGTGGATGTGTTGCATTCGCAGTATCTTTCATCTTCATGTTAATGGGAAGCAACGTAACAATGCTTTATATTATGGCAGTCCTCTTCGGACTTGGAGATGCCATAGGAACTGTAACTCCACCACTTGTAACAGCTGCTGTATTTGGTACAAAGAAATATGGACAGGCTTATGGTATTGCAAACAGCTTTACTCAGGTTGGTCTGACATGCGGTTCTCTTATGGTTGCTGCGATTTATGACGGAACAGGAGCATACACAAGTGCCTGGATTCTTCTGTTTATCCTGACTATCGTAACATTAGTTGGATGGATCGGATCTTACGCTCTTTCCAGAAAATATGTAGAAAAATAATTCTCACTTAAACAAAGGGACTGTTTCTTTTCCGAAACAGTCCCTGATATCATTCTCATTATTCTATCTGAATTTTTTCTTCTTATTTATTTTCTTCTTCACTTCCCATGCCAATTCGTTCGAATACCATATCATATCCATCATTGCCATAGTTTAATGAACGGTTCACACGGCTGATCGTTGCTGTAGAAGCTCCTGTCTTATCTGCAATCTCCAGATAAGTCTTGTGCTCTCTTAACATCTTTGCAACTTCAAATCTCTGAGACAACGATAACAGCTCATTGATCGTACAGATATCTTCAAAAAATGTATAACATTCTTCCTTATTCTCCAGACTTAAGATGGCGCTAAAAAGATAGTCAACCGCCTCCGTTCTGATCTTCTTGCTCATATATATTTACACTCCTTTGTTTTCATATCTCATCACTGTTACATTTTAACACAGTAAATTTTTAAAGTCCATACATTTCCTTTCGAAAGGTACAAAAACACTGTTTTTCCTTTACATTATCTCAATATTTTTATTATAATAAATCCAGGCAGCTTTAATTTCATGAATGCCTGTGATAATAAAATAACGAGGACTTAAATATGTTAAGAGATATTGATTTAAATGAAATTTCAGACGGTAGACTATATACTGCCAACGATATGGTAAAAACTGATTGTATGGGCTGTCAGGGGTGTGCTTCCTGCTGTCAGGGCATGGGAGATTCCATTGTTCTGGACCCGTATGATATGTATCGGTTATGCATGGGGCTTAAGACCACGCCTGCGGCTCTTCTTGCTTCTTCCCTGGAACTTGGTGTCGTAGACGGGCTAATCCTGCCTCACCTTAAAATGAATGGAAATACCGATTCCTGCATGTATTTGAATAAAGATAGCCGCTGCAGCATACATCCTTTCCGTCCGGGATTCTGCCGGCTTTTTCCACTGGGGCGTTACTATGAAAATAATTCTTTTTCATATTTTCTCCAGACTCACGAATGTCCAAAACCCGGCAAGGCAAAGATTAAAGTCCGTAAATGGATTGATGAGCCGGATTTTTCAAGGCACGAAAAATTCGTATCTGATTGGCACTACTATCTCAAACCGTTACAAAACTATGCTATGACATCCGAAGACAGTGAAAAGATAAAGGCACTCAGTATTCAGATACTTCAGACTTTTTATCTTCTCCCCTACATAGAAGATGTGGATTTTTATGAGCAGTTCTATCAGCGGCTTTCAAAATGATAAACAAGAATGCCATACAGACTATAAATATCCTGATTTCGGATATCTGTCAGTCTGTATGGCATTTATAATCGTTTATATTCTGATGTATCTACTTTGTATCATCTTTAATCTTACCGGTTTTTACATTTGGCTCAATAAAGTTTGTATATGCATAATCCCACAGTTTTTGTGAACCTTCTGCTGTATGTGCATTGCGTTCCAGTATCTGGCTTAACCGCACACCCTTGGCAATCCAGTCTTTTCCTTCTGTATAATCATTCAGCATCGCCGGCTGAACATTATCCATCACGTGGGCGAACTTAGCTTCCGGCGTTTGAGCCTCCTCGAATTCTTCCCAAAGTTCACGAAGCTTTTCCCCCTGATCTTCCGGCAGGATTCCGTAGATCCGGTCTGCTGCCTTTACTTCCCGTACTCTCTGAGTTTGCTTTCCTTCCTCATCATATGCATAAGTATCTCCGGCATCAATCTCTACAAGATCATGGATAAGAAGCATACTGATAACCCGAAGAACATCAATCTCCTCATTGGCATACTCACTTAAAAGCAACGTCATGATTGCCATATGCCATGCATGCTCCGCATCGTTTTCACGCCGCTTTGCATCTGATAAAAAAGTCTGTCTTGTAATAAACTTTTCCTTATCAATCTCCCGGATAAAATCAAACTGTCTGTCTATTCTGCTCTTTTCCTGCTTCTCTTCCATATTCCATGCTCCTGTATCTATATGTTTTTTATTTTTTTCCTTTTTCTTCTTTCTTACACTTTTCCGGCTCTTCTTCTACATCTTCATCTGTAATCTTCTCTGCGCTACGCTCTTCCATTGTCTCAAATTCTGTATGATGTCCCACATATTTGTAAGCCGGACGGATAATTTTGTTCGCATTTGTCAACTCTTCCAGTCGGTGTGCGCTCCATCCCGGCATTCTGGCAATTGCAAAGATTGGCGTAAAGAGTTCTTGTGGAATACCAAGCATAGAATACACAAATCCACTGTAAAAGTCTACATTTGCGCAGACATTTTTCTGAAGATTTCTCTGCTCTTTGATCATCTTACCTGCAAGACTCTCTACCAGCTCATAGAGAGCAAACTCTTTCATCCGTCCTTTTTCTTCTGCAAGAGCTTTGGCAAATCTCTTCAAGATTACCTCTCTTGGATCAGACAATGTATAAACCGCATGTCCCATACCATAGATCAGTCCGGAATGGTCAAATGCTTCTTTATTCAAAATCTTGTGTAAATAAGCACCCACTTCTTCTTCATTTCCCCAGTTTTTCACATGAGCTTTAATATCATCAAACATATTCTGAACTTTCAGATTCGCACCACCATGTCTAGGTCCTTTCAGAGAACCGATAGAAGCTGCTACTGAAGAGTAAGTATCTGTTCCTGAAGATGTTACTACATGCGTTGTAAACGTGGAATTGTTACCACCGCCATGCTCTGCGTGAAGTACAAGCGCAATATCCAGTACCTTTGCCTCAAGTTCTGTATATTCTCCCTTTGGTCTGAGCATCAGAAGGATATTCTCTGCCAATGACAATCCCTTCTCCGGGTTACGGATAAAGAGCATCTCATCTTTACGGAAATGTCTATATGAATGATAAGAATATACAGCAATAAGTGGCAGTTTTGCAATCAGTTCAAGTGCCTGACGAAGTACATTTTCCGGAGAAATATCGTCCGGATTCTCATCATAAGAATACAGTGTCAATACACAACGCTGCATCGCATTCATAATATTCTCATTAGAAGCTTTCATAACAACATCACGGACAAATCGTCCGGACAGCTCCTGTAATTCAAACATCACATCCAGGAAATGTTCCAGTTCTGTCTTATTTGGTAAATGTCCGAACATCAACAGATATACAGTTTCCTCAAATCCAAATTTTCTGTCTTTCAGACTGTCTACAATATCATTAACATTAATTCCCTGATAATAAAGACGTCCCTCTGCCGGAATATTACGTCCGTTGATCAGATTATATCCTGTTACATCTGAAACTTCAGTCAGTCCTGTCAGGACTCCTTTTCCAGCTGAATCACGCAGTCCACGCTTTACATCATATTCTACATAAAGATTGGGATTAATTCTATGATTATTACGAAGGGCTTTGCAAAGCTCCTTAAATTCTCCTTTTAAATCTTTATCTTCTTCTAATTTCATGACCTCATTATTACTCATTCCAGGGTCCCTCCTTGCGCCCTCCCGTATCTTTGGGATGTCTTTTTATATTGTGTTATTGTATACATTTAAACAATTGTAACCCATTTTCTAAAAAAATACAACCTCTACTTTTATTTAGAGGCTGTATTTTTATGAATTTTTATGAATTATTTTGAATATACCCAAACTGCTTTGATCTGAGAACTGATCTGGGAATAATTCCAGCTTTTCTTGGAATTTTCAAGGCTGAATGGATCACAAATCGTGACATTTCCATTATTATAAGATGTCAATATGATAAAATGTCCGATATCTGTAAAGTCTCCCGGACGCATACTGCAGATGACCGGGTGCCCTGCCTCCAGTTCTTTTGCGATCTCGCTCTCATTCCCATTACTCTCACGGCACGTCAGTCCCCAATGTTCCACGCCTGATGTCATAAATGCCCAGGTCGTATCATTATTCTCATCTACATAATGGTTCTGTGTTGCGTAATCAGCAACTACTGAAGGAGTCACTGTCTTATCTCCGGTAAGCCCTACGACCAGCATAGAAACACAAGTTGGACCGCAGCCGCTTACTGCAATAATACTCGTTCCGTATGGAGAATATCCCCATCTTTCATCCCATTGGAGAATCTCCGGAAACATACCGGAATAACCATCTTCTGCTTCCACAGTTGCAGCCGGTGCCTGATCTTTCTTCTTTCCATAATCTTCCACAAACTGTACCGTCTCCGGATTCTTATCCAGAAGTTCAATGACCTTCTCCGGGTATCCTGCCGTAACTGCTTCCTGTCTTACCCTTGCAATTCGCTCCTCTGCCGTCTCTGTCTTCTTAGTCGTATCTGATGTATCCTTATCATCTGTCTTCTCTTTCACAGCTTCACTGTTCGCCTGTACCCCATTCTCAACCGATGTCTTTGCTGCATCCGCTTTTCTGCCGGTCTGAGATGTCTTTGCCTGTATATCAGCCTTTCTTGCCATATTATCAGACTTTAATGCCCATGTTGCACAACCGATGATAACAACAACGACTGCCACTCCTATAAAGAATAACTGTCTGATAACTTGCTGACGTCTTTTCGTATATTTTTTTCGTTTTTTATATTCTGGTTTTTCTTCTAACATTTCTCTTTAGCTCCTTACGAATTTACATTATACTATAGAATCCGTCCTTCGCACAACCATAGAAATCTTATAAAATACTTAATTTAAATGATGCCAGGAAACTGCCCTTAATCTGACAGCCTTCCCGGCTCCACATTCATGTTTCAAAATTCCTTTTTAAGCAGTCTGTTCAAACTGTGAATTATACAGATCCGCATAGAATCCATTTTTCGCAAGTAGTTCTTCATGTCTGCCCATCTCCACGATATCTCCCTCTTTCATGACCAGAATCAGATCTGCGTCACGAATCGTAGACAGACGGTGCGCGATAATAAAGCTTGTGCGCCCTTTCATCAGGTTATCCATTGCTTTCTGAATACGCACCTCAGTACGTGTATCGACCGAACTTGTAGCCTCATCTAAGATCAAAATCTTCGGATCTGCAAGAATCGCTCTTGCAATCGTCAGAAGCTGTTTCTGTCCCTGGGATACGTTACTTGCCTCTTCATTCAGCTCCATACCATATCCACCCGGCAGAGTCTGGATAAACCGGTGTGCATAAGCTGCATCCGCTGCTTTCACCACATCTTCATGTGTAGCATCCAATTTGCCATAACGGATATTGTCTTCAATACTTCCTTTGAACAGCCATGTATCCTGAAGTACCATACCAAACATACGACGCAGTTCTCCTCTGTCAAACTCGCGGATATCATGTCCATCTACCTTGATGGAACCACCTGACACATCATAAAAACGCATCAGTAATTTTACCATCGTTGTCTTGCCGGCTCCGGTCGGTCCTACAATTGCAATTTTCTGTCCAGGTTCTACTTTTACACTGAAATCATGAATAATTGTATGCTCCGGATTGTAGCCAAAATGAACATGCTCAAATTCTACAGCTCCTTCTGGATTCTTTAATACAACCGGATTTTCTGGTGCTGCCTCTTCTTCCGGCTCTTCTAAGAACTCAAACACTCTCTCAGAAGCGGCTGCTGTAGACTGGAGCATATTTGCCACCTGTGCCACCTGCTGGATCGGCTGTGTAAAATTTCTCACATACTGGATAAATGACTGGATATCTCCGACTTCAATAGTCTTCTTAATTGCCAGATAACCACCAAGAATTACAACTGCAACATAGCCTAGGTTTCCAACGAACTGCATGATCGGCATCATCATTCCGGATAAGAACTGTGATTTCCATGCAGAACGATACAGTCTGTCATTATCTCTGTCAAATTCATCTATGACATCGTCTTCTTTATTAAATGCCTTTACAATATTATGTCCGCCATAGACCTCTTCTACCTGTCCATTAACATATCCAAGATACTCCTGCTGTTCCTTGAAATATCTCTGGGAACGCTTCACGATCATTCCGATCAGCCCCATGGAAAGTGGAAGGATTAAAATTGCGATCACTGTCATAAGCGGACTGATGCTGAGCATCATGACCAGTACTCCAATGATTGTCGCAACAGAAGTAATAACCTGTGTCGCACTTTGGTTCAGACTCTGACTTAAAGTATCCACATCATTTGTAATTCGTGAAAGAATCTCACCATGTGTCATCTTGTCAAAATATCCCATCGGAAGTCTGTCAATCTTTTCCGAAATCTCTTTTCTCATTCTGTAAGTCAGTTTCTGGGAAACTCCTGTCATAATGTATCCCTGGATAAATGAGAACAATGCACTGCACACATACAGGCACATCAGTCCGATAAGAATCTTTGCGATCTTATCAAAATCAATTCCACTTCCACCGGAAACTTTACTTATCAGTCCATGAAATAGTTCTGTTGTTGCTTTTCCAAGGATCTTCGGTCCTGCAATATTAAATATAGTACTTCCTATTGCAAATATCACTACAAGGAGAAGACCTATCTTATACTGTGTAAGATATCCCATAAGCTTCTTCATGGTACCTTTAAAATCTTTGGCTTTTTCGGTGCTCATACCGTGTCTGCCACCCATACGTCCTCTTGGCATATTAGTCTTCCTCCTTCATTGCTTCTTTTAATTCACTCTCCGACAACTGGGACGCTGCAATCTGATAGTAGGCATCACAAGTTTTCAGAAGCTCTTCATGCGTTCCTTTTCCAACGATCTTACCGTCATCCAAAACAATGATCTGCTCTGCATGAAGAATTGTACTGATTCTTTGGGCCACGATCAGAACGACACTGTCTGTTGTCTTTTCTTTTAATGCGCTTCTTAGAACTGTATCTGTCTTGTAATCCAGTGCAGAAAAGCTGTCATCAAAAATGTATACATCCGGGTGTTTTGCTATGGCTCTCGCGATGGAAAGTCTCTGCTTTTGTCCACCGGAAACATTGGCACCTCCCTGTGAGATTGGGCTCTTGTAGCGTTCCGGCTTCGTGTCGATAAATTCGACAGCCTGTGCAATCTGAGCCGCCTCTGTCATCTCCTGCTCACTTCCAGCCGGATTACCGAACATAATATTAGAAGCAATATTTCCTGAGAACAGCACTCCTTTCTGTGGAACATATCCCAGTTTATCACGAAGTTCATGCTGTGTCAGATCTCTTACATCCTGTCCGTCAATCGTAATCTTTCCTTCTGTCACATCATAGAATCGCGGAATCAGGTTGACCAGTGTAGATTTACCACATCCGGTACTTCCGATAAATGCTGTCGTTTCTCCCGGTTTTGCGGTAAATGTAATGTCATGCAGTACATCTTCTTCTGCTCCCGGATAGTGGAAAGATACATGTTCAAATGCAACTTCGCCTTTGCCGTTTTTAGGAAGTGTCTTTGGCTCCTTTGGATCATGGATTTTTGTCTCGCTCTTCAAGACTTCATCCACACGCTCTGCAGAAACTGCTGCTCTTGGAAGCATAACCGAAATCATACAGATCATAAGGAATGACATAATAATTTGCATTGCATACTGGATAAATGCCATCATATCTCCGACCTGCATTGCTCCGTCATTAATACTGTGTCCACCGACCCACACAATCAGAACGGTAATCCCATTCATCACAAGCATCATAGTCGGCATCATAAATGTCATGGCACGGTTGACAAATAAGTTCAGTTTTGTCAGATCTTTATTTGCCTTGTCAAAACGTTCTTCCTCATGTTTCTCTGTATGGAACGCACGGATAACCGGAAGTCCGGTCAGAATCTCTCGGCTGACCAGATTCAGTTTATCTACCATGTTCTGTACGATTTTGAATTTCGGCATAACTACAATGAAAAGCACTGCCACAACCATAACAATAAGCAGCACTGCCAGGCCTATGATCCAGAACATATCCACATTTGTCTTAGATACTTTCAAAATTCCTCCGATTGCCATAACCGGCGCATACAGCACAATACGAAGAATCATGACTGTCAGAAACTGAATCTGCTGAATATCATTGGTACTTCTTGTAATTAATGATGCGGTCGAGAATTTATCAAACTCTGCGTTAGAAAATCCAATGACTTTGCGGAAGGTATCACGTCTGAGTCCACGTCCGACCTTAGCTCCAACTCTTGATGCCATAAGACAGGCAAGAATACTTGCTGCCATGCCAAGTGCTGCAAGTCCCAGCATCTTTGCACCTGTTTTTAAAATATACACCGTACTCATATGTCCGGTATCCAGACCAATCTGTTCGTACGTGGATTTCACATAAGAAATTGCTGCCTGATCCAGAATCGAATCCGGCATCTTATCCATCTGCTCCGTAATCTTATCAACAATTGCTGCTCTCTGCGTATCATCCATCATGCCAAATATGTCAAACACGGACATCTTCTCGATTCCCGGCACCTGGCTCATCTGCTCTTTTAACTGCCCTTCCATCGGCTTTGTTGTATCACTGCCATTCTCAAATCCGTCAGTCAGCATCATCGGAAGTTTCATCTCTTCTGTAAGTGCATCAAGCTTTTCATTATCTGATTTCACTGAATCTTTCAGTGTCAGCACTTCTCCATCGTAATCAAAGCTTTCACTACTTTTTTCATATGCATCCTGAATATCCTGCCTGTCGTCCTCCGACACAAACAATAGCAGCCGGTTCATTTCTTCTTCAGAAATATTCTCCGGAATTTCCTCATCGATACCGCTCTGCTGAATTCCTACATTTACAATATTTGAAGTATAGGTCGGCAGAGACAAATCACAGTAAGCCTGCACGACAAGGACACATAATATCAGAAGTACCCGTGGTGCATATGGCTTTAAAAACTGAAATAATTTTCTCATAAGCTGTCTTATCCTTTCTCGTTATTACTATAATAAATGAATTTTTTCTTTTCTATTAAATCGATTTTTCCGGCATTTTCGGCGGTCTGGTCTTCTCCATGATCTCACACATATCCATTCCTTGAAACTCTTTGTACCTGAGCACATTTTCTCTCATTTTTAAAAGCGTCTCCTTCATTTCCTGCCGTTCTTCTGCAGAAATACCTTCATACAGCCTTTTCTCCAGATTTCGCATCATATGCTGAAGTCCATTCAGACACTCAATTCCCTGATCAGATATTCGAATCCTCGTAATCCGCTGGTCTTTCTCATCCTGCTCCCGCAGAACATATCCTTGTTTTTCCATTTTTTTCAGCGCCGCTGTCATAGACGGTGGCGTCACTCCCATGCGCTTAGCAAGCTCTTTTTGGGATAATCCGCCTTCACTTCGCAACACAACCAATATTCCTGCCTGATTTGGTTTTAATCCGCAGGATTCCATCTCTTTCAAAGTCTGGTATTTAGCAAGATGCGCCACCTGCTGAATCAACATAAATCCAGATTCCATCCATTTATCATTCACAGTTTTCTCACCTCCCAATTCAAAGTTCTTTTTATTTGTTTTGAACTTTTTTGTAAAATCAATTCATCTTTAATAATTAGACGGCTAATTATTAAATGCCTAACGGTTAGAATAATCACTTTGAATGTAAATGTCAATAGGATTTATTATTTTTTTATAATTATCCATGATGGGATCATATCCAGGATTCATCTCCCAGCTGATATATTAACAGGACCGGAACACAATACATAATTACAAATGTACTGCATCCCGGCCCTGTTGACATTCAAGAATTAAATCTTATAAAGTTTCAGAATCTAACACGATTGTAAATGGTCCGTCATTAACAAGACTGACTTTCATATCCGCTCCGAATCTTCCTCTTTCTACAACCTCTACCTGTTCCTTGCATTTTTCAATAATGTATTCATACATTTCCGAGGCCATATCCGGTGCTCCGGCTTCGATGAAGCTTGGCCGGTTTCCTCTCTTGCAGTTTGCATATAATGTAAACTGAGAGATGAGAAGAAGTTCTCCTCCTACTGCATCCAGTGACAGATTGGTTTTTCCCTGTTCATCTTCAAAAATACGAAGTCCTAACATTTTCTTTACCATCTTGTCAGCCACTTCTTTTGTATCATCATTGCTGACTCCGATTAAAACCATAAATCCTTTCCCGATTTTTCCAAGGCTCTCTCCATCTACCTTTACTTCACTTTCTAACACTCTCTGAATTACGAATCTCATTTTCTCTCTCCTGTCTTTTGTATTTACATAATCCTTTTATGCCTGCCCATTTTTTAATTTTTCTCTCTTGTCCGGAAGCTGTGCAAGTATAATTGCCACAAACATCAACACACAGCCTATTCCTTCTCTCGCTGACAGTGTTTCTCCTAATATTATCCAGCCGGAAAGTACAGAAAAACAAGATTCCATACTTAAAAGCAGTGATGCAATCGCCGGATTCGCATGCTTCTGTCCGAGGATTTGTAATGTATATGCCACCCCACAGGACATGACTCCCGCATATAAAATCGGCATCCGGGCATCTAATATATTTCCAATTTGCGGCGTTTCTGTCAGGAACATAAACGGCAGTGATGCAATTCCACACACAAAGAACTGGATACATGACATTTTCACACCATCTACTTTTGGTGAATAATAATCAATCACCAGAATATGTACTGCAAAAACCAATGCACAGGCAAAAATCATAATGTCGCCCTTGCCAATTGAAAATCCTTCTTTAATACATAAGAAATACAGCCCTATCAGTGCCAGAAATACTGACATCCACACTTTCCAACCTGCTGCTTTCTTTAAAAATATCCCAAGAACCGGAACAAACACAATATAAAATGCGGTAATAAATCCCGCCTTTCCTGCTGTTGTGTACTGAATCCCCATCTGTTGGAGGCTGCTTGCTGCAAATAAAAGCAGACCACAGGCAATTCCTCCCTGAATCAGATCTTTTCTTGTTCCGTCCACTTCCGGCTTCCCATTCATCTTTTCCAACAACCAGATACACGGCAAAAGCGTCACTCCTCCAATAAAGCTTCGCACTCCGTTAAATGTAAATGGTCCAAGAAAGTCCATTCCTACGCTTTGTGCAACAAATGCGGTTCCCCAAATCAGAGAAGTCAGTAACAACATAACTGCATTCTTTGGTTTCATCTCTCTTCCTCCTTGCGCAATTCAAATTATTATAGCATATTTTCTATAAATATTGCATAAATTCTTCTATTGACCTTTTCGTATTTTATTTATCTCTTCAATAATAACCTCGACATTCTTGTTTCAATGTCTTATTCCCATTAATGAAATCTATTTTTTCAATCTGAATTTCACTATTATCTGACATTGCGATTTTATTTTTATCATTTTCAATTTTTATATTGACATTTTCATTATTAAGTGATATATTATAGTCAAACAAAAGAAGAAATTAAAAATAAAAAAACTAGAAATCCGAAAGGAGGATAAACCACCAGGAACATAAAAGAAACACCCCATAATAAAAAGAAAGGACAGGTTATCAACCGAAAGGTATAGTCCAATGTACTCAGAAGAGAGAAATTAAGAGCGCTTCATCAAAACAAAAAAATTGATGAAGCGCTCTTAATAATTTATATCATCCTAATTATTCAAAAATTCTCCAACATTGTTACTGCAAGGATTAGCGCATATAGACTGACATCCCCATCATATAAACTGCACCATAATACAATATGAGTAACACAGCACCCATCAGAAGACTCTGCTTTTTCTCAATAGTTCTTACTGCAATCAGGCTATCTGATATAAGAAATGCACAGGCGCCTGCTGCCAGAAAATATCTGCTTCTTCCTGGTACAATAACCGCTGCACTAACTGCCATAGATACCATAGAACTTAAGACCGCTGCATAGAGAAGTACAGGAATCTTTAATTTCCCAAGTTTCGGCAATCCTTTATGAAAAATCATAAGAAACACGCCGTATATTCCAAGTATTCCCAGAATACTGCCAATTTGAATCCCTTCTATCCTGTAAATTCCTGCAATAAAACAAAAATGTGCAATACCAAATGTAACGACTCCCCATAAAAATTCCAATTCTAAAAGCACATCTGCAAGCACGCAGAACAAAAGACCGACAAATATCATCCAGTCTGAAAATCCCTGTTTTCCCGCTGCCAGACCGCTTCCACAATTCCAGACCGCCATACAGGTTGCTGACGCTTTAAATACTAAAGAACCCTTCGGGTAGCGATCCCGAAGGGCACCATATAAAGTTCCAAATACTATCATAAGTAGCAGCGTTGCTGCTATCTGATGTATCATGCGTTTGCCTGCCCGTCGTTTAGTCCGAGCATCTTTTCAAATTCCTTCTTCAGAAAATCACAGGTCGGTTTGTTCCACTGTGTCCCTTCCAGTCCATTTTCTGATTTTATGATCTGCAAAGCCAGAAGCAATGCATCTACTGCTTCTTCATGCTCCAGATTATGCAGATTTGACACAACATATTCTTTTGCCTGACGCGGCGATATCCCTGCTTTTTTTGCAAGTGCCCGGCAAAAAGTCTCGAACCCAATTTCTGTCTCTCCACTCATCCAGATCATATCATCGAACTGTTCATATTTTTTTACATATTCATTTATAATCTCTTTGGCTTCCTCATCCAGATCATATCCGTATCTCTCAGCTATCTCTTCCAATTCTTTCCAATAAGAAACATCTACAGCCGAATAATTCATGCTGATTCTAAGACAGCCTCCGGTCTTATGGATCTCAGTCTGAAAATCCTCTTCCCAAGTCGGACATACCAGCATCTTAACGCCGTTCACAATACCGCCCTGTATAATCTTTTCTTTCATTACTCCACTCCGCCTCCATTCTCAAATCTTCATGGGACTCTGCTGTTATATTTCACCGTTCTGGCGAATTCAAGAATGCCTCTACATTCTGTTTCTTATTCTATCTCACGCCAACTACTTTTGTCAAATCATGACTTACAATAAGATACTGTCCTCTATATTTTTAATCTATATTTCCAATCTGTGTTTCAACTCTCTATACATCAAAATCTCCACTTCGGTAAGCACGCAGTAACATCTTTAATCCTTCAATATCCTCTTTGATTTTCGCACCAATATCTGTATTGCGCACCATCAATCGTTCACTCTCTGTCTCCACCAGTTCTGATTTGGATTCGATATCCTTATTCTCTGTCAAAGCCGCATAGACACTCTGAAATGGCTGATGTGATTTGATTCGGATTCCATGCGAGTTAAATATTAACGTATATCCTGCTATTCCAGTCGTCTTATGATAACTCTTACAGAAGCCTCCATCAATGACAAGCAGTTTCCCATTGGCCCGTACCGGATGTTCTCCCTTTGATGTTCTGACTGGCGTATGTCCATTGATAATATGAGAGCTCTCGGAATACAATCCAAATTCATGAAGAATCATATTGCAGACTTTCTCCTCATGATAGAATTTATAATATGGATTTGATTGTTCAAACCACGTATTTTCATCCAGTACATAAGTCCGCTCAAATGTCTTAATATTTCTTCCGGAAAGAGGGGATTTTCTTCCACACCAGAGATACCACATAAAATCACGGTCTTTTTGTCTGGCATCTTTTGACCACGCCCGTCTGGCAATTCTCTCCGCGTAATCCAGATACTCTCTTCCATGATATCTCTTCTTGCCAAATGCAACGCCTTCCAGATTACCACTTTCATCTAATGGCACACAGCCATGATAGAGCAGATTCCCATTAAAAATGCGATACATACTTCCCTTCTGATACAGAAAATCAATATGCTGTCTGAGACGTATGCTGTTCACAAATGCCATACGAAGCCCTTCCATCACCTGTTCTTCTTCCTCAGACAACTGATAAACATCTTCTATATCGCCCGAATCAAAATTCACTGTCGGAAATGCCTCTTCTTTAATTGCATGTTCAGTTCCATCAATTTCTACTGTCTGCTTTTCCACATTTACTTTGTGAAGAAGCAACTTGTCTGTCATATTGTAATCCGGATTCCTTAAGATTACCTGTCCCTCCAACTTAAAAAGCATGACAGAAATCGCTTTTAATGCAGCTTTCATTGGTTCCTCGCTCGGATATATCTTTTCTGCAAAAAGAGCCAGATTCCGCAAACTGATTCCATAACTATTCTCAAGAATCTTCGTATTATTATATTTCAGGTTATTTCGGACAACCGTTGCAATGCATGCCTTGCTTCCCGCTGCCGCTCCCATCCAGAGAATATCATGGTTCCCCCACTCAATATCCAGGGAGTGATATTGCATCAGAAGATCCATGATCCGGTCTGCACATGCACCACGATCAAATATATCTCCCACAATATGTAAATGATCCACTGCAAGACGTTTGATCAGTCCTGCCAGCACTTCAATAAATTCATCTGCATTGTCAAGTTCCAGAAGCGTATCTAGAATATTTCTGTGATAAACTACCTGATTATCATCTTCATCTTTCTGTACATGAATCAGCTCATCTAAAATATATGCATACTCTTTCGGCATTGCCTTACGAACTTTAGAACGTGTATATTTTGAAGAAAGAAGCCGCGCGATATCAATCAGTTTTCCAAGTGTTGCACGATACCACTCCTCATTATTCTTTCCTTCTTTCCGCACAAGTTCCAGCTTCTCCACCGGATAATAGATCAATGTACAGATTTCCTCGCGGTCAAAATCAGAAAGTGTCTCACCGAACAGCAGGTCTACTTTTTCCCGGATAACACCGGAACAGTTATTTAAAATATGGCAGAACGCTTCATATTCGCCATGAAGATCGCTCATAAAATGTTCTGTTCCTTTTGGCAGACTTAATATTGCCGTCAGGTTGATAATTTCCCTGCTGACAGCCTGTTCTGTCGGATATTTCTCCGCTAATAATTCCAGATATCTCTCGTCATTCATAAAATTGTTGTCCTTCCATATTATCTCAATTATTGCTTTCCCACTTCTGTTACAAGTATACATTTTTTTCCACACCAGTGCAACTATACTCCCAAAAAGAGAGTCGGTTTCCCGGCTCTCCTAAATCCACAATCAAGTAACTTGCTCCCACCTGTAGAGGAAGAGGCATTCTTGCTATATTTTGTTAAAATAAAAGCTGAAGTCCCATTGCAATAATCCACATATATGCACAAGTCTTTGGAATCATTAATAATCCAACCTTTGGTTTTGTTTTACTAAATAAAGTTACCGGAAGATAACAGCCAAAAGAAATAATGATAGCTGCAACCATTCTTGTCATATGATATCCATAAGTATTTCCCGATATGATATACAGGATAATTACTCCTACGCCAGTCACTGCAAAGACTGCATTTCTAATAATAGATAATTTCATATTACCTTCATCCGTACACCAGTTATTCTGTGGAAATATGCATATCACAATTCTGACGATTGCCGATATCCATATGATAGCTTCAATGATGACTGGCATTTTTAATTCTGGGAATGTTAATTTCCAGATATACATCAACATAATATAAAATACTGTCATTGTGATAGACGATACCTGCAATCCAATCCCTAACTGTCTCTTTATTTTATCATTACTTCCATGTACTGCCCGGATAATTCTTGGTACCAGATGAAAAGCATCTCCTCCGCAAAGTGTCAATGTCAATATTCCATAAAGAATAAACAACACATTTCCCTTTGAAAATATAAAAAATAAAATTGCTGCAACCAGATCAAAAAGCAAATACGCTGCATCAAATATCGCTTCCATCACATCTGGCATCTGTGGTTTGTAACTGTTCTCTTTCATTATAAATCCCGCTCCTTATGCTCCCTTAAACATTTTTCTGCATTATTACAGATTTTATCAAATACCTTCATACACATATGCTTTTCTTCTTCTGTCATTCCACTTAAAACATTTTTCGCAAACTCTTTTTGTGCATTTAATCCTGCTTCCACAATTAGCTCTGCCTTATCCAGCAAAAAAATCTCAATATGCTTTTTATTCTCTTTACTTTGTTTCCTTTCAACAAGCCCTTTGTTTTCCAAGGTTTTCAACGAAGTGGACACATGAGATTTTGTTGATTTTCTAATCTTTACGATTTCTGCTGCAGTATTATTCTGCGGATTATTATGCAAGAACATAAGTATGTCATATTCCATCTGTGTTAACTCATACCGATCACATACCGCGCCTGAAAGCAACTCATAATAACTTATTATTGTTTTATGCTTATCCCAAAAATACATTTTCTCCTCCATATCGTTCTTTTTAGAACGATTATAGAGTGGTATTTATTATTTGTCAACTATTTTTATAAAGTTAGAAAAACCTAAAATGATTTAGATTTTCAAATGACTTGAATATCGTTTCATGATACAATGGTTACAGAAAATGGAATTGTATTAAAAAGAGGGTACATAGATGGATTTTGTCGACAAAGCTTTATCAGAGATTTGCAAATAAAGGAAGAATACGATACGATGAAAAATAACATCAAAAGAAAAGATAATATTAAATCTGTAACATTAGTAATAGATGCCTATGACGATAGGAAATTGGAAATCCCACTTGAGGTGTGGCAAGTTGACATTATCTGCAGAATGCTTGGTCTAAGCGTAGATACAACTAACTTAGACACTTATAGTATGCGAAGTAAAGAACAAGTAGATTCGGATATGAAAATATATTATCATACCTTAAGAAATATACATAATAAAGAATAGAATACTATAACCGTAGGGGGAATGTACTATTGAAAATTATTCCACAAAATACAGAAAATCTCTTATGGAACAAATTATATAATGAATATAAATTCACCCCCAAGATACACGGACAATTTGAATGGATAAAAATTCCTAATGAGAATAAGACATATCACAAAGACACTCCTTGGACAGATGAACAGGAATATCTAATTAATTCTTTTTTGGAAGAGTTGGTAAGCAATGAAGTGTATGCCTTTGATTGGCAACATGACTGTTTTTTATTTTCTCCAAAAGAATATATCCCTTTTAATTATGAATATTATGACACTAACAGAAAATGTAACGTGTATTTTCCTACCTACTATCCGAATGGTGATTATCATTTATTTTTTGACCCCGACTGGAACTATGGAATATTTGGGAATCCTTGGAAAAAAGAAATTATTATAATGGGGAAAATTTTAATAGAAAAATTTGAAAGCAATAAAACGAATTTAAATATTAATTGATTTTTCATTTTAAGAACGATTCCTGTTTGACTACATTGGAATTACCCGGAAAATGAAAAAGCCAGAAGCCTTGAAAATCAAGGTTTCTGACTCTTCAGTCAACAGGGGATGAGAGAATCGAACTCTTTCCCCAGGGTGCTGTAACCCCTGATTTATGGGGCTATACGGCATTCGTTTACTGATTACTACTGATTACTATTTTTTATACCCAAACAACCATGGAAAGGAGGCAGCTTTCCAGATCTCTCTATAAATCCTCAAGATACGAAGTACCAAAATATCTAATCTGCCTGCACAGAATAATCAACGGTGTTGAATTCCCAATTACTTTACGCATTATTCAACTCCTCCAAGAATTCTTTTTCATTATCAAACCGAAAGATCGATATATGATTTCGACCTAAATATTTGATAAATTCTTCTTCTGTCATTCCTGCTATCTGAGAACAATAACCTATGTTGACGCCACTTTGAGTATAATATCTAAGAGCCACCGCTTGTCTTGCAAACTGATTCACCTGCTCATGGCTCATTTTTGTATCATAAAGAACTTCATCCGGTATACTTAATACTATCTGACACATAAATCAGCCCTCCTGCTCTATAAAATTTTCTCTTTTAGTTTATCACAGTTTTTTAACAACTAGCAAAAGCTATATTTTATTTTATAATCCATCTGCCAAAACGTTTACCGCCCTCTCTAACAAGAATTCCTTTCTTCTGTAGTTTAGGTAAAATTCTTTTTACTGTTCCTAATGAAATACCTGTCCTTTGTTGAATTTCTTTTTGTGTGATAGATGGATTTTCTTTTATCAGTTGAACAATCTCCAACTCCTCTTTTGTTTCAAAGTCGCAATCCAAAGTCTCAATTTTATTTTTTGTTCTTTTTAAGTCGCTCTCTAAAGTTGCAATTTTATCATCCAAAGTTTCACTCACCGATTTATTATTAACTCCAAAGTCAAAAGAATACTCCTCATCCAATGGCACAATAATCCGGAACACATCTCCTTCAACAAATTCCGGCTCTTTACCTGAATAGAATTTGCAATACTTAAATAGTTTACGTACCCCAGATCCAAGCTGATCAGCATAACCGATATTTCTAAAAAATGCTGCTATAATCGGATTCTTTGGATTGGGTTCCAGATTATCTACTGTTATAAAACCTTCCTTGGTTGCACGGTTTGCATTTTCCACATACATTCGATCTTTTTCAATCACGAATTTTGCCGTATAGCTGCTTGTAAATTCCCGATGCATCAAGGTATTGCTTACCATTTCTCTTACAATCGTGTTTCTAAGGCTCTTATTTACAGCTCCTTCCAAAAAGAACTTATCCGGCAAATTCTTTCTTCCGAAATCCAGAAGCTGACTATAACTTTCGATTAGATTTGTCTTAATAATTTCCCGATCGTCATAACGATCTACATTGACTTTCCTTACAAGTGCATCTGTCACATAAGTCGGTGCAACATTTAAAATCACATCATCTTTTCCAAGAAGCATAAGTGCTGCAAGATTGAATCCCTCTTCTCCTGTAACAACATCTCTGCCATACAGTCCTGCACTTTTCAATAGTTCCTGATCATCCATTGCTGTCCATGGATGTTGCCCACCCGCATGATTCTGGGCCATAACCCTGATTTTAGGTAACAAATCTAATCTCAAGTCTTCCATTTTGGCATAAGGAAATATCTTCTTCTCCGTGAAAATATTCTGTTTACGTATATACATCTGAGCAATCGCACTTGTTGATGTCACTTTTACATCAGCATCATCTACACGATCATAAATTATTTTCTTAAACCTAAAATGATTTGAACTCATCATACACCTGCTTTCTACGCATTAGTGCACCTAAAAAATACAGCATTTCTTAACTGAACAGTATTTTCAATGCATGAACGCATATGATATACTGTTTTCATCATAAAAAACCTTATCTAAATGACATTGAATGATTTATTTTCTATCTAAAATTTTATTAAACCGACTAAAGACTCCATAGTTTGTGTGTTTGACTTACTGTTTATATCTATCTTCTCCTAAATATTTTTCTAGTCATTGCAATATAAAATTGCTTATACAGTCTCTCCCTTAAGAGTCCTGGTATTCTGGATAATATACAGAGCGACCGATATGACCATCATTATAGCGCACAAACCAATCAACAGATCTGATACCATCGGTGTAATGTGGAACCATATAATATGCACCGCTGCAGTTCCATATAATAAAAAGGTTACTATCTTTCCATGCCAGTCTGCACCATGTACTTTTCCTGTCTTTCGTATCACAAGACATCCACTGACTACCATATACAGCTCCTTACCTGCCATTATTACGATTAAAAGAAGCACATGCGGAAAACGAGTAAACAGACAGATTAACATCGCTGCCTGTGTCAGCTTATCAGCCACCGGATCAAGTATTTTTCCTAAATTACTAATCCTATGGAATCTTCTTGCGATATATCCATCAGCAAGATCCGTAAGACCAGACAGCAATAAGATTTCACCAGCTAACAGAGGATTTTTCTTTACACAATAACTCCATATAATTACCGGAATCAGACAAAGCCGAAAAAAAGAAAGAAGATTAGGAACCGTAATAATTCTATTCAAATTTTCTTCCTGATTCACTTCACTCTGCATGTACGGTCACCTCACTTTCCTTTTTTTTAGACATAAACCAATAAAATATAACACAAAATGCTAAAGCAAACACAACACCAAAAACATTTTGAATCACTCTAAGACTAACCGCTCCTTGTAGTCCATAAGTCTCTGCAGCAATGGCTAAAGCACCAAATGTGTTAAATACTGCCTGCCAGCCATATTGTGCTGAAAATCCTACACCGATTCCACCAAGAATTCCTATATATGCATAGATTGACGAAGGAAGCAGAAAATATAATACTGTAAAACATATAACACCTGCAATATTTCCGACAATCCTTTTACGGACTCTGTAGTGCATATCTTCCATAAACGGCAAAATCGTGGACATGGCCGCAATACCAGCCCACATTGCACGTGGCATATTACAAAGTTCTGCAATGCAAAGGACAATCGGTACGCATAAAATCTGACATATCTGCCATTTTGTTCTGGAAGAAGTGATATCAAATTCTTGTATCAGATCTTTCAGATTTCTTTTATAAGTTCTGTTTTTATGATTTCGATAAAATACGAAGCAGGTAAGTGCTGCACCTAAAGCCATTCCGACTAATCGCATCTGATAGCTTTTTCCCGTAACATCATAACCATATAGCAGCAGATACCCAAGAACCAATGTAGATTGATTAAACATGAATGGATTATGGCATCCGAACAGAATCAACACAGCCAATGCCGCAATATTTAACAGCATTCCCAATACCGGTGAAAACTGATTTGCTAAATGCGGACATACAGTCATAATTACAAAGAACAAAGCCAAAAGTATCGTAGATTGTCCGGTGTGGATCCCCAGATCCGCATTTCTAAACACCATGAGACATAATAAGACTACTACACCTACAATGCTGTTCTCATTTCCAAATAGGATGCTGAAAATACTAACAAAGAAAAAACAAAATGCCATTGTAACAGCTATCTTCACCAGATATACCCACATATGATATAATTTTTCTTTTAGTGTTTCACTCTTTTTCAACAGGTTTTTAGAACCTGTCTGATTTAACTGCAACTCCTGATAAAATGTCATATAAATTCTCCCATCTTCTAATTTATCTTAAAACTATATAATCTCATCTTTCTGTATTGGAAGCTCTACAACAAATCTGCATCCACCATATTCACGGTTTTCTGCTTTGATTGTTCCTCCGGCACTATCTACAATCCGTTTTACAAGTGCAAGACCTAGGCCATTTCCTTCTGCTTTATGAGATCCATCTACCTGATAGAACTTGTCAAATATTCTGGATTTTACATCATCCTCTATTCCTGGTCCTTCATCTTCCAGAATGAACTTAACAGAATCCTGTTCCTGTTTCAGAAACATCGTAATTGTCCCCTTTGAAGGGCTGAACTTAATCGCATTATCCAAAAGATTTATCCAGATATGCATAAAAAGTCCTTCATTCCCAGTATATTTAACTTCCTCCAATTCTACCTGAAAACCAATTTCTTTTTCTGTCCATTTTGTTTCCAATGAAAGAAATGCCTGGCGGATCTGTTCATCCAGACGATATTCTGTTTTTTTCATTGGTATATTCTGATTCTCTAACTTGGATAACAGCAAAATATTACCAACCAATCCGGAAAGTCTTTGGGTGTTAAATAAGATTTTTTCTACATATTCCTCTTGATCCGGAGACAGTTCTTCTCCCTGAAGCAGCATTGTATATCCTTCAATGGCATTAATCGGGGTCTTAAACTCATGAGAAACATTAGATACAAAATCCATCTGCAGCACCTCTGTTGCACGAAGTTCTTTTGTCATAACGTTAAAACTTTGATAAGATTCTCCAACTTCTGCTATACGGCTGTTCGTTTCCAAATGCTGTTCAAAATCTCCCCGAGAAACTTCCTTCATTGCTTTACTAAGTCTGGTAATTGGTTCCAGTAACTTTGCATTAATAAAGGAAGTGATCAGCCCTGCAATCAATGTATTGAAAATCAAAAGCCAGCCAAGCACAGGTATGCTGCCCGGCAGATTAAAAAAATGATTCAAAAAAGCAAATAATAAAGCAGATATGACTGTTGAAAATACAAGTGCCAGCCAGATTGCACCAGTCAGACAGGATCGGATCCGCAATCCTTTTTCTTTCTTTTGTTCCATTATTTTTTCACCACCTTGTATCCAATTCCACGCATTGTTACGATTTCAAAATCAGGGTTATCTTTAAAACGCTCTCTGATTCTTCCTATATGTACCTCTATCGTATGTGGGTCTGCCTCCGTCTCGTATCCCCATACTTCATCCATCAACTGTTGTTTTGTAAATGTTCTGCCTGGCGAAGCTGCAAGCTTATATAAAAGTAGGAATTCTTTTTTAGGCAAAACAAGACTTTCCTTATCAGTTGTAACCGTCATTGCATCATAATCAAACTCTGTTGAACCGATCACAATTTTGTGTTCATTCAGTATCTGTGCACGACGAAGCAGTGCTCCGACTCTTAAAACCATTTCATTCACATTTACCGGTTTTACCATATAATCGTCACTTCCCGAAAGAAATCCCTGGCGCATATCATCAAAGGAACCTTTCGCAGTGATCATAAGAACTGGTATCTGATATCCTGCTGAACGAAGTTCTGACACCAGTTCATAACCATCCATAACCGGCATCATAATATCAGAAATGATCAGATCAATATATTCCTTATCCAATACTTCTAATGCCTGTGCTCCATCCGATGCACTTTTGACTTGATATCCATTCTTCTCAAGCACTTTTTGGAATAGCTGGCTTAATTCTTTATCATCTTCTACAATCAATATTTGAAACACGTTTTCCTTCCTCCTTATTAAAACAGATACCTTGCCCATCCAAGCAGATGCTGTACCAAAAGTATGTTTCTCTGACGCTTCTTTGTCAATTCAATTGGCTCTACATGATATGGATCATTATAAGTTCCGCCTTCTAATATCTGGCGGGACACTTTTTCATATTCCATCATGCCCTCTTCCAACTGTTTATTAATATCTTTACTGCGTATTACAAGCATCAGTTCCGTATCCAGATATGCACTTCTCATGTCCATATTAAAGGAACCGATTACAGACAGATCATCGTCAATCAGAATACTTTTTCCGTGGTAAGAATAGCCGCCTTCATACTCCCAGATATCAATTCCTGTATTTAAAATTCTGTTTCTGTTTCTCGCATAATCAGCAGAACCAAACGGATTTCCATTGTTGGCAACCGAATTGGTCATGATAGAAAAATCTGAAACGTTCTCTGCAATCTCCTCCCATGTATTATACATCATATCATTACAGATAATATATGGCGTGTGAATCTTCACACGATTTTTTGCATTTTTCATCAATTCTCCCAACTGATACCACACTACTGGTTCTTTGGAACCTGTGTGAATAGGATTTGATACTAATGTAATCTTTTCTGTCTCAAAAGTTTCGTCCGTGTAATCGGTATCGCAGATTCTTTCCTTATTCTCTTCAAAATATTTCTGATAGCCGTTCTGCAGCTCTAAAACTGCATTCTTTACAGATTTTCTATTTGCCAGTTTTTTATTGTTATGAAAATAACCACTGTCTTCCTGATTCCATATGGTTTCAAAATACTCTGACAACTGGTTAACTGAATTTTCTTTCTCAGGTTCATCGCAAACCACCAACACGTCTCTGTCATAGTTCTTATGTCCCGGAAAATCACCCAGGAAATAATTGTATGTATTTCTTCCCCCAAGAATATATCTCTTTCCATCTGCAATCAAATATTTATCATGCATTCTACCCATCATTTTCCACGGTTTCAACGGATTGGCCTTATTATACAGTTTAATTTCAACATTCTCATGGGAAGATAATCCATAGAAATACGGATTTCCTTCCATATCAATCCAGCTCTCCATTCCATCTACTAACAGACGAATATGTACACCTCTGTCTGCCGCATCATGCAGTGCTCCTAAAATCAATTTTCCACTTTCATCGGATTGAAATGCAAAAGTAGAAAGAATAATTTCCTTTTTTGCATTCTTGATCAAACGCACTCTTTGTAAAAGTGCTTCTGGATTCTTTTCTATGATTACTGCCCGTTCTGTATTTTCACTGCATTCGTTCCATGACCCATTTTTTGTTTCTTTTTTGGTTGTATTGGACACTTCCGGCTGCTTTTTATATGCAACGCAGATTCCGAGCAATTCATAAAAAGCCACACATAAAAAAATTGCCAGTATAACAAGAAGGATTTTACATATTTTATGCTTTTTCATTGTACATCACCTGATTCCTTTTTATTTCATACTTATACAATACAAAGTCAATCTCAATTTAACCTCAACAAAATTTATTTTTTTCATCCATACAAAATCTTCTTTGTACAACAGACTGTTAGATATAGCAAAAACGGCCTTTCAAAAACAGTTAACTTCTAAATCAACTGTTTTTGAAAGGTCGTTTCATCAGATTCTTATAGCAATCCAGCAAATAATCTCATAAATAATTGTCCCAGTCGCAAATATGCACTTCGTCCGGTTTGATATTGGTCTGTCACATCACGACATTCTCCCATCGTTCTTATCAGATCATTTTTTATTTCCACAACTGCCTGACAATCTGCCATAAAACAGCCGTTTTCAAAATGGTGATATAAACTTCGATAATCCAGATTAATTGTTCCACAAGTTGCCATACAGTCATCTGCCACACTCATTTTTGCATGACAGAAACCAGGAGTCCACTCATAAACACGAACACCATGTTTAACTAATCCATGATAAAAAGAACGAGTTATATTATAAATGAATTTTTTATCAGGGATACCAGGTGTGATAATTCTTACGTCTACCCCTCGCTTAGCAGCCAGACATAACGCATGCGTCATTTCATCTGTTATGATTAGATATGGAGTCATAAACCAACAATATTTTTCAGCTTTATTTATCATACTGATATAAACTTCTTCTCCTACTTGCTCATTATCCATAGGGCTGTCTGCATAAGGTTGAACAAACCCAGTTTGCTGTGCCGCATAATCATAGTGGAAAAGGTATTTACTAAAATCAGAATCATTAGCATCCTTATCACTTACTGCATTCCACATTTCCAAAAATGTCACCGTAAGCGACTGAACAGCATCTCCTTCTAAACGAATACCTGTATCTTTCCACTGTCCATACGGGTGTGTGTAATTAAAATATTCGTTTGCTAGATTATATCCACCTGTAAATCCGACTTTTCCATCAATAACTGTTATTTTTCTATGATCACGATTGTTCAAAAACAGATTTAAACCTGGCACAAACGGATTGAATACACGGCAATGAATTCCTATTGCCTCCATCTTTTTCACAAAATCTGTGTTAATAAAGCCAATAGAACCCATATCATCGTAGAATACTCTAACTTCCACACCTGCTTTTACTCGCTCTTCCAGAACATCTTGAATCTTATGCCATGCTTCAGCGTCTTCTATCGCATGATATTCCATAAAGATAAACTTCTGTGCTTTCTCCAAATCCTTAAGCTGTGCCTCTAATCCTTTCACTGCTTCATCAAAATACACAATATCCGTATTCTGATAGATTGGATACTGCGAATTTCTTTGTATGTAACTTGCTATATTTCCTGCTTTCGGAATTGTTTCTTTTATTTTGCTCAAACACTCCTGACTGTCTGGAAGCATTGGTAACAATTTGCTATCAATTTCTGCATATCTCTCACGCATTTTATGTGTGCCACCATTCAAACCAATCAACAAATACAGGCCTACACCCATAATTGGGGAAATTAGAATTAAGATGACCCAAGGCATTTTCATAGAGGATGTCTTATTTGATGCGTACAATCCCAAAACCAAGATCCCACTCAAAATCCTTGTAAATAAATTTATGATTTCTGCATATTCATTCAAGCGTGTTACGATAGTAATAATAAAAATCACTTCCAGAAGAATGCAGATTATGGAAAAACACAGCCGTTTTACCCCATTTTTTGTTTTTGCTTTGCCCTCTAAAGTATCTTGTTTCATATATATTCCACCTTCCTACTTGCTCAATTTTCTCCCTAAATTTCGTGGAACATACCAATTTTGTCTTTTATTCTCTGCATTTCATTATCTGCTTCAATGATAGCTCTTGCAGAATGAAGTAATTCTTCACTTATCTCATCATAGCCAGGCATTTCTTCAATTCCTTTTTTATAGCAAAGTTGATGTTCCAATGTTGCCCAAAAATCCATACCATTGGTTCGAATCTGTAATTCTACACGCATAGGTGTTTTACCCTTAGCAAAAAATACTGGTATTTCAACAATCATATGATAGCTTCGATAACCATTCGATTTTGGATTTTTATATAATCTTTTATTTCAATAACTTTAATATCATCCTGTTGGGTAATCAAATCTGATATCATATAAATATCGTCAATAAACGCACAAACTATTCGAACGCCTGCTACATCATTGAGATATGTCTGTATATTTTCTGTTGTAAATTCATATCCCATTCCCAAGTGTGATTCAAATGATAACATATCTAAAATTTTCACAGATAAACCATTCATTTTTAGCAACTGCTCATTCATAAGCACACCTTCTCTCATCTGGACTTTTCATTTATGTTACTACAGATATATTGAATTATCAAGACTGCAAATGTGGCGCAAATTCCATGTAAAAACTGTATTGCATGGAATGATTCGATATGCAAGGTTCGAGAAAAAATATACCTCTATTAATATCTCAAACTTTTTCGGTGATTTTCAAGTTGGAAAAAATATTTTGAAAAAGAGTGAGAAACTGATGCGCAAAAATGTTTTACTGATGAAGAACGAATTCGCATATAGAACACTTCATATTCAGCGTATTGAGACTAGGGCATTCACTCAAGATACAAGTACTGCCAAAAAGAAAAGTTATATAAACAACCAAAGGTTATTATCAATTTGACATTCAACAAAAAGCTGAGCGAAAAAAACAGATTGAACAGGCAATTAATTATTAGGTGATTACTATGGTGATTACTCTCAAGAATTAAGAAAACAAAAAAGCCTTACAAAGCCCGTATTTATAGGCTTTGTAAGACCCTAGTCAACAGGGGATGAGAGAATCGAACCCTGTGGGGAACTCTCGAAATCCCCGAAAATACAGCATTTCTTCAAATTCTGTTTGACTACAAGTGACTACATTTTGACTACATGGATATAAAATAACAATCAGAAAGGAGAAATCGTTCAGCATGGTATCGTTCTAATAAATACTTCTGCTACTCATTAAAAAACATTATCGTCTGGATAATGCGTCATAATATCTTCAATGTTACAATTCAAAATATTACACAATTTATCTATGGTGTTTACTTCTACATTTCGATTATGTCTCAGTCTGTTTAGTTGGGAACGATTCATATGATAACGAGTATACAAATCATATTGAGTAATTCCCTTAGACTTCATTGTTTCCCACAACTTGTCATATTTTATCATTTCACGCTTTTCCGCTTTCTTACAAATTTCTGTTGCTATGTAATTATTATTAGCGTAAAATTGTTTTAATAATAGTGTTTGTATACGAACACTGTAAGAGGTGGAAATATTGAAAAAACGCTTTATTACGGTATTTGTATTCATTGGTATTTTTACCACTTTGATTTACTTACAATATGGACGTGATGTTAAGGTGGAATCAAGTGTTCTGAATTGCTCCAGTGAATTTTATGAGCAAAGATTGACTATCATAGCGAATAAACTCTTTGTTTCAAATAAAGAAAAGTTTGCTGAAGAAATAATAGAACGATGTACAGATAACACTTTTCATGAGGTACGTTTTTCGTATGACATAACAGGATATCCAAATAGAATATGTATTTCTGTTTATCCAAATGAATTAAGTCGAAAACTTGGGGATAATCATTTTACAATTTTATATCAAGCAGGCACAGAAAATAATTACGTCTACAATGTTAAAGACCGCCCAGAAATGTTCAAAATCAAGATTGAAACTGAATGACAATATTGTATCAGAATGATATAATATTACCATGAAAATAGTCGGAAAAATTGGAATTTGCAAGGAGGGTGGAAATTATGGATAAGTTAAAAAAGAATATGATTTTTTATATTGTATTGCTTGCAGATTTTTATGTTATTCCGTGTCTTATAAAAGACACAGGGAGCGGAATGATTGTTATGTTAATGATTGTTCCTTTGGTATGCTTAGTAACGTCTATTTTTTATGGAATTAGAAACGGTTTTCGCTTTTTGTATATTTTGATTGTACTTATTATGCTTATTCCATCTATATTTATTTTTTATAACTATACGGCGTGGGTTTATGTAGTTGCGTATACAGTTATTGCGTTACTAGGTAATTTAATAGCATTACCATTTAGAAAAAAATAAATTCGAGGTATGAGCATGAAAAGGATATATTTAATATTGGGTATTATATTCACAATAATAACCTTGATAGGTGTAGGATATGTTTTACTTAATCATGGAGAAGTAAAAGCAGGCTATGCTTGTGTCCCTATGGTTTTTGCAATAATTTTTATAGTAATGTATAGGATGAAGAAATAGACCATTTCCAGTTTATAGAAAGTGGTAAAAATGAATTTATGGAGGAGCAGAAAATGAGAATAAATTTCCGAACGCAAATAATTGCTACTATGATTTTGGTTATTGCAGGGTTTATAAGTTCTTTATGGTTCAATAAGGATATATATTATAATCTTGCGTGGGCCTTTACAGGTCTCGTCTTTTTCATTAACCCTGTATATCCACAAAATATAGTTCGTTTAGAACGGAAAGATGCAGAAAAGGGAATACGAATAGCAGGAATGATTTTGGTTGTTATTGGATTAACAAATGGATTTGGTATATAAATCCCAGTCTGTTTAACTGAGAAAGAAATAGAAAAAATGGAATTTGTGTAAAAATTAATCTTGAAAAACGAGGCGGTATTGTAATGAAAAAAATAGTAACGGCTTTGGTACTTTATACTTTATTGGTTACTGGTTGCGGAAAGAGTGATATTTCTAAAACCTATAAACAATCAGAACAAGATGGAATACTAATAACATACTATAAAATGAATGATGGAACATGGAAATGTGAGGATACAATATATCCATTTCGATTAGAACTGGACGGAAGAATGCCAAATGCTGAGGCAGATAGTTATTATGTCGTTCTTACGGACAATGAAAAATTGACCTTTGAAGATGTGTCAAAAAGCCTATATAGCAGTTCTTTTGAGGATATTAAAATAATGGAAAGCTCCATTATTGTGGAAATGAAATAACTGCCACTTGAGTTAAAAGAGCTAAACCCCAGTCTGTTTAACTGAGAAAGAAATAGAAAAATCAGAATTTTGCAAAGGAGTAGATTCAATGAAAAAAATCGGTTTAGGTATTGCGATACTACTTTTTGCTATCATAATCTCTCTTTGTTCATCAGGAATGGGGCTACTTGCTATCGGAATTGGGAGTGTAGGATTGATTTTTTCGATTATAGGATTTATGGAAAACAAGTAATAAAACAAATCCCAGTTTGTCGATATCCAGTGAGGTAAAGGAACAAGGCGAAGCCGATACGCCGTAGGGCAGTCCTTTACGGAACGGACACAGCCAATACCACCATGATACATAAGAGGACTTGAAAGGTCACAAACCTTGCAAGTCCTCTTGTTTATTCTATGGGTTATTTTTGGTCGGATTGCATTTTCCGATAGACTGCTTCTTTCGTAGCTTCCCGGAGAAAGCTGTCCTGTCTGTTATATGTCAGATGTTCATTCTGGATATAAGCGTCTGATTCGCAATCATATTCGTAGGGGATAACCTGTGCTGTTCCCTGTTTCACGTCAATTCCATAGACAATCACTTTGGAATCTCTTAATGCCAGTCCGAGTGTCAGAAAGCCGGAAGTGAAGTAATTATTGCTGTGTGGAACAGTTATTTTTTCCAGTGCATGAAAAAAGTCTGCTACTTCCGCTGTCTGTCCATTCTCAAAAGCCGGAATGATATGTAAGGTGTTATTTGCCTTATCTGCATATGCCCGGCAGACTAGAATGGAAGAATCCGCTTTTTGTATGATACCGTCAAAATAATCGCCGGAGTATGCAGTCGGCTGATAGAAAATGGCAGTTTCTTTTGTTGTAAGGTTATGATAAGTCAGAAAGCCGTTTACAAGCCGGACAATCTCGATATCATCCCCGTAGGTAAAGCCTTTCTGTTCTAAAAGGGGATAAAAAGTTTTAGTAAATTCTTCCGGCAGTTCAATCCCCAGTTTTTCTGTGATAAGCATATCTACATATTCTTTGAATGAACCATACAGAAGTTCGTTAAGTGTCATATTTCCCAACGTGGCAATCTGCTTCAAGCGTTTCTCATTGGGGAGATTCACACCCTTTTCCCAACTGTTTACAGAGCCTTTCGGGGCATTATCTATGATTTCCCCAAACTTCTGCATACTGTAACCGTATTTCTTGCGTATCTGCAAAATCCGTTTTCCTACTGCTTCTTTATTTACAAACATATGCACACCTCGTTTCTGTTCTCATCATAACATAAGATAAGGATAAATGTAAGGGTGAAATTATAATGAGTTACAAAAAGATATGGTTAAGCGTTTGAAATACAAAAATAAAAAAGTAAGGGAAAAAGTAAAATAATTGTTGACAAGAGGAAAAAACAGGTCTATGATGAGGTTAAGAGGTAAGGAGAAAAGTAATGAAATAAATATAGATGTGGATATGAAAAGGACTTGTCACACTTACCGGACACTCATTCACCATGATTTCAAAAAAGGAGAAATGCAGAATGCAGATTACATTGACAAAAGAACAGGTCAGAGAAGCGTTCGGGGAACTCCGTTACATGGGAGCAGACTACTGCTACAAGTATGATAAGGAAACCCGGAAGAAAACTGAGGAAGTGGAAGCATTGAAACTCCATCTCGGAAGCATGAAACTTGGAAACAGCGTAGATATCCGTCTGGAAGCAACGGAACTTCCCAAGGTAGAGCCTTATACTGTGGTAGAACTGGAAGAACCGTTATATGCCCCTTATGTGCAGAGGGGAAACTTCCCGGTATTAGTGGACAGAATCACCTGTAAGGGTATCCGCACTGTTGCCGGAAAAGGAAACGTGTAAAGGCTGTTCCCGGACATTCTCTGCGGACTGCTCCGTACAGCGTGAAAGGAGCAAAGGGAGCAGAGGAAGTTCCGGGAACGTGGCGAAAGCCACGGCAGACTAGGAAAGGCAGGGATAATAATAACGGAAATAATGAAAATTTCAGACCCCCCCCCTATACTAACAGGGGGGTAACTCGTCAGAAAGAAGATTTGACAGCACTGATTGACTGGTGTCAGATTACCGTCAAAGGTGCAGACGTGTTCACAATTATAGAAGATATCCTGCGGATTCCACTGAGTTTTATGGAACTGCATGGTAAGGAAAAAGGAATTGCCGGGCACGAACTGATAGCAAGATTTGACAATATCAAGATTCTGAAACCGACAGGAAATGCACAGTATGAGGGATTCCAGATTCTTATGAGTGGTTCGGGATGCAGGAATTATGAAAATTTTCTTTTACTGAACAGGGAAACATGGTTTGACTTTCTGGAAAGAGTTTGCAGATACCCGGTGAATTTCCCGCGGATAGACTTGGCAATCGACGATAGAAAGCCTTACCTGTCTATCCCGGAATTGATTCGACTGAAAAATGAGGGGCTGATATCCAGTCAGTTGCGTGACACATCAGAGAACCGTTCCGATAAGCTGAAAGAAGATGAAATAGAAGCACAGGGGAAAACGCTCTATCTCGGCAGTAAACACAGTGATTTTCGAATTATATTCTATGAAAAGGGATATGAACAGGCAGAAAAGTTCGGAAAAGAACTCAACCCGGACTGGAACAGATATGAACTCCGATTCCGGCACAAAAAAGCGGGCAGATTAGTAGAAGAAGTTCTGAAAGACAGGGATGTGGCACGGATTGCATTGTCCGTATTAAACGAGAAAGTACGTTTCTTACAGAAGCCGGAAAACAATATGATTACAAGGAAACGGCTCTATCCTACTTATCCCCCGTGGGAAGAACTCATGCAGGATGTAGGGAAGATAAAGCTGACCATGAATCCAGAGAAAAAAACTCTGGAACGGACATGGCGGTGGCTGAACGTAGCAGTTTCGCCCTCATTAAAACTAATGGATAAAATTGGGAAACTGGATAACAGAGATTACATCCGGCAGTTAGTAGAACGGGGGCAGATGAACGAAGAACAACAACGGATATATGAGGACTATAAAAAATCTTTCCTTTTGAGGGAAGAAGAAAGGAGAATTTTTGATAGTGAGTATTAGTGTCTAACATAAACGTATTAGATTATGAAATATAGAATTGTAAATAAATGAATATGGATTTTAGAAAAGATGAAATATAAAGTAAAAAGAGATTAGAACGATACCCTTATCACATCAGTACACTTTATGACAAAAGCAACCGTTTACGATGATTCTGAACTGTTGAATTATGCAGTCCAGACAGGTATAATCTCTTTAGATACCATGCTGAATGATATGGCAATTATGGAAAGAAAAGAAATACTTGCACAGCATGTTTATTCAATAACAACTACAACTGATAAATCGGGAAAAGAAATTTTTTCTACCTATTTACCCAACCCGGACGGTACTCGGCTTTTCAGACGAAGAAATTCTCTTGAGGAATTGGAAAATGTCATTGTAGATTTTTATAAGGCATTACAAGAAGAAATCTACATTGAAAACGTGTTCTATGAATGGATTGACCGGAAACTGGATTTTGGAGAAATACAAAAAGCGTCTTATGACCGTTATGTAAATGACTACAAAAGATTTTTTCATTATACAAATATTCCAATCTCCAAAAAGAAGTTTAAAAATATCAATGAGGATGACTTAGAAATCTTTATTAAAACTACCATTCGTGATTTAGGACTGACTAGAAAAGCCTATGCCGGACTTCGTACATTGATTAGAGGTATTTTTAAATATGGCAAGAAGAAAAAATATACTTCTATCAGCATAACAGAATTTTTCGGAGACTTGGAACTTCCCAATAATCTCTTTAAAAGAAGAATTGTCGATAAGCAAAAAGAAGTATTCATGGAAAATGAAATCCCTCTTGTAATCAATTATTTGAAGCGTAACCCGGATATTTATAACCTTGGAATATTGCTTGCTTTTCAGACAGGGTTACGAGTAGGGGAATTAAGTACCTTAAAAGCAGGAGATTTTTCTGGACGTATTATTAAAATCAGACGTACGGAAGATAAATACCGGGATGAAAATGACAAGTGGGTTGTAGCTGTGAAAGAACATGCGAAAACAGATGCCGGAAACCGTGATTTGATTATTCCTACAACTGCAACAGAAACGATAAATCAAATACTGGCATTAAACCATAACGGAACATATTTATTTGAACGTAATGGTAAACGTATCAGAGGAAATACGTTCAATAAGCGTTTATCCCAAATATGCAAAAAGTTAAATATCCCTCACAGAACAATGCACAAAATACGAAAGACCTATGGTACTACATTGATTGACAGCAACGTGGACGAGGGATTTATCACAGAACAAATGGGACACAGCGACATCAGCACAACAAAAAAGTTATATTATTTCAGCAACAAAACAACGAAAAATAAAGAAAAGCAGATTGAAAATGCTATCTCATTTTAGGAATGATTCCTGTTTGACTACATGCTTGACTACATAGGAATTTTTCAGAAAATGAAAAACGCCGGAATCCTTGAAAATTCAAGGTTTCCGGCACTTTTAAGAGCAGGGGATGAGAGAATCGAACTCCCGCCAAAGGTTTTGGAGACCCCTATCATACCACTTGACCAATCCCCTATTTAAGTAAATTGTGTGTCTGTCTCCGTGACACTAGATATTTATACCATATTTATTGGTGGGTTGTCAATAGGTGATTTTAAAAAAAGCTCAAAATTACTTTTAAGGAAATTGCTTTTAATTTCATATTATATAAAAATAACTTCCGGACTGTACGATTTACAACCGGAAGTTACCTGATTTTATTTTTCCTTATATCTAACTTTTATCTATCTCCCCAGACTTCTTCTGCAATTTCTTTTACAAGTTTTAATTTTTCCCACTGCTCTTCTTCTGTCAGCTTGTTACCGATCTCGCAAGATGCGAATCCACATTGTGGACTTAAGTACAGGCGATCCAGTGGAACGTATTTCTCTGCTTCATGGATTCTGGCAATGACTTTTCCTTTATCCTCTAACTGTGGTATCTTTGTCGTAATGAGTCCAAGTACGACCTTCTTATCTCCAGATACTTTTACAAGTGGTGCGAAACCTCCTGATCTCTTGTCATCATACTCCAGATAGTAGGCATTTACATTTTCCTCTCCAAACAGAAGGTCTGCAACGGAATCATATGCACCGGAGCTGAAGAACGTAGAATGATAGTTCCCTCTGCACACATGTGTATTGATTACAAGGTCTTCCGGTGCCTGTGCAACAACCTGGTTATTCAGTTTCAGCAGACGCTTCTTATAATCTTCCAAAGCCTGTCCGTTTCTTCCGGTCAGAGCTGTCGCCATTTTTGCATCTACCATACCGCCCCATACACAATCATCGAACTGAAGATTTCTGCATCCTGCCGCATAAATCTCCTGAACGAATTCTCCATAAGCTTTGATGACATCATCTGCAAATGCTTCTTCTGAGCCATAGATTTTTAAAGTCGTAGCAAGAAGCTGCGCTCCGGTGAAGTAAGCATAGAACTGTCCTGGTGAAGGGATGGTCTGTTTTGCAACTGTATTTTCATCTTCCAATGCTTTTACATATTTAAAATGTTCTACAAACGGGTGATTCTTTACAGAAATCTTTCCTGTCATATAGGTATCATCAATCATGGCTGCTTCTGCGTCAAATGTTGTATTTCCCTCTACTGTCTTCTGATGCTCGATACCTTCAAATCCCCACATAAAGTCAAGATGCCAAGTGGATCTTCTGAACTCTCCGTCTGTAATAACATGGTAGCCAAGTCCCTTGATTTTATTTACTAAATCAACGATACACTCGTCTTCTACTTTTGTCAGATCAGCCTGTGTAATTTTTCCCTCTTCAAAATCTTTTCTTGCATCTTTTAATCTCTGTGGTCTTAAAAAACTTCCTACAAAATCATATCGAAATGGTGTCTTCATAATTATTATCTCCTAAATTTTAATAAACCTATCGTAATTTTAAACTTGTGTTGCGATAGATTTATTGTAATTTATTTCAAATGTTTTGTATAATAGCTAAAAATATCTGTTTGTTATAACTTTAAATTATGGCACTTCTGATCCAGGCAAGACATCTATTCTACGGACTTTCCATGCTGGATAAATATAAGGGAATACTGGGTCGCTTCTGCAACTTTCGGTGGCGTCATCGGTTCTTTACTCCTCATTAATACAGAAGGCATCAGCTTTGTCATGACTGCTATGTTCGTCGTTATCTTCATGGATCAGTGGCTGAAAGAAAAGAATCATACATCTTCATTACTTGGACTTGGAATTTCTTTTCTCTGTCTCCTTGTATTCGGACCGGACTCTTTTATGATTCCGACCATGATTTTGATTATCGTCTCATTGACATTATTACGCAAAAAGCTTGATATCCCGGATCAAAAAAACTACTCGCGACTTCATTTCGACAAATGTGCTTCTGAAAAAATGAAGTAGCAATAAAAAACACAGGAGGTTTGCTAACATGACATTAGCTCAACAAATCATCACTATCGGACTTTGTGTACTTGGTACAATGACTACACGTTTCCTGCCTTTTCTTGTATTTCGTGAAAACCGGGAAACTCCTAAGTTCATTCAATATGTTGGAAAATTTCTTCCATCCGCAGTTTTCGGCATGCTGGTCGTTTACTGTCTGAGAAATGTAAATGTATTGCAAGGTACACATGGAATCCCAGAGTTCATTTCCATTCTCGTTACTGCCGGACTCCATATCTGGAAACGTCAGATGCTGGTATCTATTGCAGGAGGAACCATCTGCTATATATTATTGCTACATTTTTGTTAAAAGACCTATGCATCAAAATCAGCCACAAATTCACCTTCCGGTGTTTTCATTTTCAGGATTCCAAGATTAAAATCCTCTTCTTGAATTGTAATGTGATATTCAAAAACTACGTCATCTTCAAATTTAGACAACAGAATATACTCTCCTTTATCCTTTCCGTCAATCTGATCACAGATATCATCATACACATCTGCTCCGGAAATATTTCTTGGATACCCTGCATCCTTAATTTTTTTCTCAATTGCTTCGTATAATTCGTTCATACATTTTCCTCTCTTTCTTCTATGTGAGGCTATCCCCCCACATTCTTGTCTTTCTTAATTATAGCTTTTTTCTTTTGTTCATCATATTCCAAGCATTTCCAGCAATTCTATATGAGGATGGTTCATGTCAGCCTGATATATATCTATATAATTTAATGCCGCGCTTTCATCCATAAATGCCGGAAACAAAAATCCACACTCGGGTTCTCCCGGTTCATAATCACCACTCACCGGGCAAATCGCGCAGATTAGATATTCATACATTTTCTCGGATTCTCCCTGACGCTCATGATCCGTTCCCTTCACCGGAATATCGTAACGGTCGTGAAACACGTAAACAGCATAATCACCTTTCGATTTATAATTTGCTCCTACAATCTCATAAAATGTCTCCATTAATGCATCATTTTTCAGTCCGCATGCCCGCATTCCCATCAAAAGTTTCCACAAGCTGTCATTTTGCATATTTTCCTGCAAAAATTTGTATTCTTGCAAGTTTTGATTCGTTTCTGCAAACGGAACTTTCTTTGCAATCTGCAAGTTTTTCTCTCGATTCGCCGGACTTAATTTCAAAAATGCAATATTAAATGTCCCGTCAATGCAACCGTCTGAATCCATGTATCCCCCGGCTATCCTTGTCATTGATGTTCGCTTAACTGTCATGCGCCTTGTAAGCGCCAGCATATCTTCTCTGTCTATCATTCTCTTCTTAACAAGCTCCTTACTACTTTTACAATCAGCTTTTCAATCATTAATAATATTATAATGGGCGATGAATATTATGGCAAATACTGTTGCTGATTTATTACTATTTATTTAGCATTAATTTAGATTTACCTTATTTATGTATTTGAATTTTATTTAGAAATGGACAGCTCCTTACATATTTCTACATATTTATCCGTATAAATACTGTCTTTTTCCCAGATAAAATCAAAATCATGCTGCATTTTAAAATCCGAAAGCTTTATTTCTTTCAACACTCCCGACTCTAATTCATCCGCGACTGCAATCTTATACATAAATGAAATTCCACAATCCCGTTTTAACAGACCTATAATCGTGTGCATATTTTCCACTTCTATACAACGCTCAAAGTCAGGAATTTCCATTCCTCGTGCCAAAAGCAACTCTTCCAGTATATTCCTTGTCCCCGAGCCACTCTCCCGTACAATCAAACGTTCGTTTTTCAGATCATTCATAGTCTTTGGATTCTTTTTCAGAAATGTATGGGAAACCTTGCAGACCCCAATGTAATCTTCTGTACTATAATTCATGTGTCCGTAACGATCTTTCGGATAATTTCCTTCCACTAAAGCAAGATTAATCTTCCCTTCATCTAATAACGAAAGCAACTGTGACGTATTCCCAAAATGAATATGTAAATTCATATCTGGATGTTGATTCATAAAATCCGCAATCCTGTCAACAACTGCATATTCTCCAATCGTCATTGTAACTCCGATAGATAATAATTCGATATCTCCACTGACACTTTTCATTTCTTCAAAAATTGAGAGCTGATCATTTTTCATAGTCATCAGACGCTTTTTAAGTACCTTTCCGGTCTGGGTAATATACAATTGTTTATTGTGATACAAGAATAACTGGGTATTATATTCGTTTTCAAGGAAACGAATATGTTGCGAAACAGCCGGTTGTGTAATATTTAATCTCTTTGCTGCCTCTGTAAAATTCATGGTTTCACACACTGTGAGAAAGGTGTTCGTCCTAAAATCTAACATAGTATTTTCCTCTTTTGGTTTGCTATTTTATCAATAAGGATTTCTTATATTTCAATAATATTATATAATTTTTTATTATTGTTTTCCAGTGTTATAATCAATTAGAAAAATGAAAATTATTAAATTTAAACGAGAGGTAAAAAAATTATGGATTTTATCAAAAAGAACTTATCTGGTATTTTGGTTTGTTTTATAATTGCTGTACCTGCCTGGCTTCTTGGAAAAGCTTTTCCGGTCATCGGCGGTCCGGTCATTGCAATTCTCGCCGGAATGCTCATCACATTGATTTGGACAGATAAAGGGAAAGCAGAAGCCGGCATTAAATGGACTTCCAAAATTATTCTCCAGACTGCTGTCGTACTATTAGGATTCGGAATGAACCTCGGTGTAATCATGAAGACCGGGAAACAATCACTGCCAATTATTATCTGTACGATCAGTACTTCCCTAATCATTGCATGGTTACTTCACAGAATTATCAATGTTCCGTCCAACACTGCGATTCTGGTTGGTGTTGGTTCTTCCATCTGTGGAGGTTCTGCTATCGCAGCTACTGCTCCGGTTATTGACGCCGACGATACGGAAGTTGCCCAGGCCATTTCCGTTATCTTTTTCTTCAACGTCATTGCTGCTGTACTATTCCCTGTACTTGGACACGTCCTCGGCTTTGACACAACGAGCGGTTCTTCCTTCGGACTGTTCGCCGGAACAGCAATTAACGACACTTCTTCTGTAACCGCAGCTGCATCCACCTGGGACAGCATGTGGAATCTTGGAAATGAAACATTGAATAATGCTGTTACCGTTAAGCTGACTCGTACACTTGCAATCATTCCAATTACACTTGTATTGTCTCTGATCCACGCAAAATCCGCATCTGTAAATGGTGAAAAAGCAGGAAATTTTAGCATAAAGAGAGCATTTCCGATGTTTATTTTATACTTCATCATTGCAGCAATTATCACTACTGCATGTATGAGTATGGGAATTAGTGCTGATGTATTCGCACCGCTGAAAGAACTGTCCAAATTCTTCATCATTATGGCCATGGCTGCCATTGGTCTGAACAGTAATGTTATAAAATTAATAAAATCTGGCGGAAAGCCACTTCTTCTCGGTGCTTCCTGCTGGATTGGAATTACCATTGTCAGTCTGACTATGCAACATATTATGCACCTTTGGTAATTTTGTTTAGACATTTTTTTGTTTCTTTGTAAATAATATTTTTAACATTATTGAAACTATAGATACTAGAAGTCTACAAAAAGCTACTAAAACAAATTCTATTGAGAACGGATTATTTAGCTTTTCTCCTAATAAGGTCGTCGTCACAATGCTAAGTAATGAACCACTGATTCCTGCCACAAGATAAATCAGATAATTCACATCACATGCACCAAAATACAAGCTGACAATATCCCCTGGCAGGAACCCAACGATTCTCGTTATAAAGCAAGTAAAAAATGTATTTTGTTTTTGATATTCTGATAACTTCTTTGCCTTCGGATATTTCTGAAATATTTCTTCTGTAATCTGTTTTCCACTACATTTTCCAAGACAATACGGAATTGTAATGGAGACAGACAGACCAACTGTACTAATGAACACAGCTGCCACCGGCGAAAACAATATTCCACTGGCAAGATATAAAATAGAAAGCGGCAGAACTATCGTCAAGCTCTTTAATCCAAATAATAGAATCAGCATTATCACTGCGAGCGCCACATTTTTCGGTGTATATTTTACAATTGTATCAACGGATAATGGTTCCCCTGATATTTTCACGATCAAAACAAGTATCACCGCTATCGCTAGAATTGCCATAACCGGAATAAATTTTTTCCACTTATCTCTCTGATTCATAATCATCACTCCACATTTCATTCTATACTATTTATTGTATGAACGCTGTTTGCTTATTTACTTTTATCTTACCTCCATTTCTTCCCAGAAAAAATAGACAAAACCGAAGCTTTGTCTATCAATCTCTTCACTTATAAATTATCGTTTCTGTCCACACCTGACTTGCTAATTATTTTGCGTGCACAAGACTCAATGCATCAATTTTTTTCAGCTCTTCATCTGTAAAAGGTGCACTTTCAAGAACCTTCAGATTATCGAGAATCTGCTCTGGTTTTGATGCTCCTACCAGAACACTTGTCACTATGCCATCTTTTAATACCCAGTTCAATGCCATCTGCGCCAGGCTTTCACCTCTCTCTTTGGCAATTTCATTTAAACCACGGATACTTGTGATTTTTTCTTCTGTCAACTGACTTGCCTTAAGGAATCGTCCATCTGTTGCAATACGGCTGTCTGACGGAATTCCGTTCAGATAGCGGTTTGTTAATGTTCCCTGTGCCAGTGGGCTGAATGCAATGATTCCTTTTCCAGACTCTACTGCCGCTTCTTTCAATCCATTTTTTTCGATTGTGCGGTCGAAAATAGAATAGCGGTTCTGATTAATTATAAATGGACAATGCAGCTCTTTCAGAATTGTAGCTGCCTTCTCCATATGTACTCCATCATAATTAGAAATCCCAACATACAGTGCTTTTCCGCTTCGGACAATCTGCGCCAGTGTTTCCATTGTTTCCTCTAATGGAGTTTCCGGATCCATACGGTGATGATAGAAGATATCGACATACTCCAGTCCCATTCTTTTCAGACTCTGATCCAGACTTGCTGTTAGATATTTTTTACTTCCCCAGTTTCCATAAGGACCATCCCACATATCAAAACCGGCTTTTGTACTTATCAACATCTCATCGCGATAAACTCCGAGATCCTCTTTTAGGATTCTCCCAAAATTAATCTCTGCACTTCCCGGCTCCGGACCATAGTTATTGGCAAGGTCAAAGTGTGTGATCCCGTGATCAAATGCTGTAAAGCACATTGCTTTCATATTATCATAATCACCATTTGATCCAAAGTTATGCCAAAGTCCCAACGAAACTTTTGGTAATAATAACCCACTTTTCCCACATCGATTATACTGCATAGTTTCATATCGTTTTTCGTCTGCCTGGTACATCATTTATCTCTCCTTCATATATGTATTTAAACTCCTTTGTTATTATATTATCATTTCTGCTAAATAAAAGCTATATTTTAGAACAAATAATAAGCCTGAGCGAACCACTATTAAATGGCCGATCAGTCTTATTATTTATCTCCAGACTTCTTCTGCTATTTCTTTTACAAGAGCTAATTTTTTCCACTGCTCTTCTTCTGTCAGCTTATTTCCAATCTCGCAGGAGGCAAATCCGCACTGTGGGCTTAAACACAGACGGTCTAATGGAATGTATTTTGCTGCCTGATGAATTCTAGCAATGACTTTTTCCTTATCTTCTAACTCTGGTTTCTTTGTTGTAATCAGACCAAGAACGACTTTCTTATCCGGAGATACTTTTGCAAGTGGTGCAAATCCACCGGATCTTTCATCGTCATACTCAAGAAGGAGCGCGTCTACATTTTCCTGCGCAAATACATAATCCGCAACGGAATCATATGGGCCACTTGTGAAGAATGTGGAATGATAATTACCTCTGCAAATATGTGAAGTAATGATCATATCTTCTGGTTTTCCTTCCAATGCAAGATTGTTGACTTTCAGAAGTTGTGCCTTTACTTCTTCAATGTCCACTCCCAGTGCTCTGTATCTGAGTTTTGCCGCATCTCCGACAATGGCTCCCCATGTGCAGTCATCAAGCTGAAGATTTCGGCAGCCAGCCTCGTAAAACTGTGTGATAACTTCTTGATAAGCCTTTCCGATGTCCTGAATCAATTTCTCATCATTCTTATAGAATTTTCTTGTCCGGTCAATATTCTGTGGCACAATCATCTGCTGATATGTCTGTGCCGGTGCCGGAATTGTATATTTTGCAACTGTATTTTTATCTTCAAACTGTTTGAGAAATTTGAAATATTCTACAAACGGGTGTGCTTTCGCTTTAATTTTTCCTACAAGATAAGTTGCTTCAAGGTCAGCAACTTCTCCGTTAAACTGAACTCCGCCACCTTCTGCCTCATGTTCAACGCCTTCAAATCCCCACATAAAATCCAGGTGCCAGAATTTTCTGCGGAACTCTCCATCTGTGATTGCATGAAAACCTGCCGCTTTCTGCTTCGTTACAATATCACGGACACATTCATCTGTAATATCGTTTAATTCTTTTTCTGTAATTTTACCTTCACTGAAATCCTTCTTAGCCTGTTTTAGTTTTTCCGGTCTCAGGAAACTTCCTACAAAATCATATCGAAATGGTGTCTTTAATATACTCATATCTTATCCTCCGTCTTCTTTCATCTGATGAGGATAGTCTACCAGTTATTATTCATTGTGTAAAATTTCCTTTTTTATTGGTTTGATATAACTTTTAGTTATGGTTTGCAAGTTTATATTCCTTCTCCGGAACACCTTCGGATTTGATAAGATACCCTTCTGCTTCATCAAAACGAATGGTGTACTGATATTCACTCTCTCTGCCTTCTTTTTCAGCATCATCATCAGAATAATATGTTAGCCGGATATGATAAGTATTCTTTCCTTCTCGCCATGATTCATCACCGATCAGCCAGTCGTTTTCAAGATTTTTATCCTTTTTCAGTAATGTCTCAGCATATTGCTGTGCCCCGCTCCAGATTCCCATATTCCGGCGCTGTCCCTGCATGGTATTCTGATACTGCCAGAGTGTAGCAAACATAATAGCTGCCATAATTCCTGTAAAAAGAACCGTTTTATACTTCTTTTCTTTTTTCTGTCTTTGCCGACGGACACACCGGATTGTTCCAACCATCATCATCGCAATCATGAACAGATACCACAATGTCCAGAAAATCTGTTCTGTTCGTTCTATTCCACCCGGAATCCACTCTGCAATACGGTCACCCCAGATATAATTAACCAGTGATACCAATATTCCAATAGACAAAATCGATGCCACACCGTAAATTCTCCGGCTTTCTTCATCATCAATATTCTGAAAAAAATACCACAGAGAAACAAACACAGCTGCTGAGAGTCCGCCGAGCACAAGACCGCCTCCAAGACTGGCAATTTTTGTTGCCCATGCTAATGCACCCACACCAATCACCAGAATTCCGGCAATGATATTAGCGTTCTTATCCTGCTTTTTCAGTTGCTTTGAAATGTCATCTGCATTTTGAAGCATCTCAGCTACCTCCTTCTGGGTATACTGAGTTTCTGTCGTATCCATATCACCTGTCGGTTTCTTTTTTTCAGAACGCATCAATTCCAGTACCGAAATTCCAAGTACCTGTGCCAGTGGTTCTAATGTCTGGATATCCGGAAATCCAAGTCCACGCTCCCACCGGCTGATTGCTTTATCCGTCACATGAATCTTTTCTGCAAGCTCCGCCTGCGTCATTTTTTTCTCTTTTCTTATCCCGGCAATGAACTGCCCGAACTGTTTCGCCTCCACGTCTTGTCACTTCCTCCTGCTGTTCCCGCTCCGCTATTTTAAGGTGTGCAAAGCGTTTTTACAGTCTCAGCATAGGGGAAAACAGGCTGTTTTGTCAATCTACGAATCCTTTACTTCCCATTTTGCAACTATTATATTCACACAAATGAACATATCAGGAAATAAATATCTTTACGAGCAAACCCAATCTTCTAAATGTTCCAATATTTCTTCATCGTAAGGGGAATTGATTGTATGAATACATCCGGCAGAAATATTATGAATGACACATTCTGCCCATTCCCCTTCTTTTATTTCAAAAAATAAGTCCTTGCCCTTTTTCCACTTCTTCCAATCTCTATACATGTCAATAATCTCACGTTGTTCAAAAGTGTGGTCATTCATTGGAATCGTAATAGTATCCCCAACTCTTATGACTTCTCCCTTTTCTGCAGTAATCCCTATAAGAGTAATATTTTCATCATATCCTGATGCTGAAGCGCTTGTAAAAATCATTCAATTCACCTTAAATCCTATTCTCTGATGATTTTTAATAAAGGATCTGGCTTTCGCCAGACCCTCATCATTTTATTCACTCTATAACTCTTCTACTTTACAGGAGTGTTCTTTTGTTTCTTTATCATAACTAATTCCCACTTCAAGACTTCCATGAGTTCTTTATTCGGAATAAAAACCATTCCATTGTCATATGTTAAAAGTCCATATACAACCATTGCTGAATAAATCTCTTCTTTTGTCTTTAATTCCTGTGCTGTGGCTGCATACTCCTGTATACCGGATGGTATCCTTTCTCCGGCAAACATCAGCGTAAGATCATTCTGAATCTGATCCACATTATACTGAATGTAAGTAAAAATGGAATCATACTTTCCGGAACTGACCCAGTAATTCGACAATTGATTATCTGTCAATGCACACACAACCGAACGTGGATTATATAACCGTTCTCCTGCTGCTGTATGATACCCGTCATACCATTCTCTTAGACTTTCTCTGGTAATCTGTGGCTTTTTTGTTTTCTCTAAATAGCGCTGATACAGCATATCCACTTCTTCATCAGAAAATCCAAAATATTCACTGAACCGTACTCTTGTTGCCATATTATATTCTAAAAACATATTCAATTCGGAGCCGTCCGAATATTTTGCGATTGGAAGCACACCTGTCATATATGCCAGTTCTACATAGCTTTGTCCTTTTAGCAATAACTTTAAAAAAAGCAGATAATCTTTTTTATCTTTTTCTGTTATAAAAGAACTATGAAAAACTGCGTCCCATTCATCAATAACAAAAATAAATTTATGTCCTGTCTGATTAAAAACCAAAGATAATATATCCCAGACAGCCGCATTATTTTCAATAACAAGTTCTGGATATGCCTCCTGTATATCTCTGACAAGTCCGTTCTGTACCCGGTCTATATATTCCTGATAGTTTTGACATTCTCTGGGCATCTCACTGAAATCAATATAAATCACATCATGCTTTCCTGCCTGTTCTTTATATCCGGCATACTCTGCTATATGAAGATGCTCAAATAAAGATGGCTCACCTGTATTTTCAAAAAAAGCAGCAATCATATTTGCCATAACTGTTTTTCCAAAACGTCTAGGGCGGGTAATGCAAAAGAAACGCTGTTCCTGTTGGAGTGCCGGAATTAATTCTTCAAGTATTTCTGATTTATCAACAAAATACGTCCCATTCATAACCGTTTTAAATTTATCATATGGTTCTTTATTATTTAAAAATTGTCCCATTCTTCACAGCCCTCCTTTATACTGATAATGTAAGTATATCCTTTTTTTCGTAATGATGCAAGAAATGTTTCTAACTGAGGATTGTACATATTTCACCTTATTCCTCCGGTGCCATAAAATGTATTCTCTCCGGATTGAATCTGTCCTGCTGTGGTCTTTCCTCTGCCGGATATCCCATCGCAAATAAGGAAAATACTTTTACATTTTCCGGAAGATCCAGCATCTTGTGTACAAGTTCCATTCTCTCTTCAATCGGAGCTATTCCGATCCAGACTCCGCCAAGTCCGATTTCATCTGTCTCCAGCCAGATATTCTGCTGTGCAATGGAAAGGTCTATCTCTGCATAAGACGGTGCAACTAATCCTTCTGTCCGATATACTGGTACAATTACGACCGGTGCCCCTGCTGCACATTTGGAATATGGGGTTGCAGTAGACAATTCCTGTATCTTCTCTTTATCTGTCACTACATAGAACTCCCATGGCTGCTGGTTGCACGCACTCGGCGCCTGCATCCCGGCTTTTAAAACCTGCACGATTTTTTCTTTCTCTACCGGTCTGTCCTCGAATTTTCTAACACTGATTCTGTGAAAAATACTGTTCATAATTCTAATCTCCTTCTCTGTTATTTTTTATGATATTAGGAAAATGCCCCCAGCTATGATATTTTTGAATTACTTCGCACTTTCATACTGGCATCACATCATTCCAATACTTACCATGTTGTCTTGTGTTCATCTGTCACTTCCAGTGTATCAGGATTTACCAGATAAAAATCAACTAACTGTGTATCGTATGTTCCACCCGGATACTTTTTCTCCAAAACATACTCGTCACAGTATGTTCCGTTGTCATCTGTCTTTTCTCTATTGTAATACAGACCGTATTCGACACTTACCTGATTTCCATCCTTCGTCTCCTGTCCTGTACTGACAATAACATACGTCTCTCCTTTTGCATTACTGCTGTAAGTGAATTCCGGATTTTCTAATGCATTTGTCTCAATCAGATAATTATAGACTGCCTGCATTCCATTTCTCATTCTTAACCATTCATCACTTTCATATGGTTCTGTATTATCCTGTGAATCACTATTTCCTGTATCAGAATCTGCACTGTCTGCATCGTTATCTGTCTGGTCATTATTTTCTGTATTGTCCGGATTGGAAGCGTCTGGCTGTTCATTTGTAAATGTATCATCTTTTGTCGGTACATATATTTTTTTCATAATAAATGGATTATTCGTTACATATTCTTCTGTATAAGCGTTATAACCCATATTACTCCAGCTAACTTCCAAATACGTGTATCCATTTTCTTTTCTCATGACGGTTTCCTTATCATCCAGTCCCAGAAATACATACAGGAAATTATTTAATAGCAATATCAGCCCTGCAATTGCAATTACTGTACATATGATAAATTTCACAACTTTTTGAATCCATACAGATGCTGTAATATTCATGTGTCTGTGCAGCCAAATAATTCCCAAAATCAACATTACAAACAGTCCCATATTTACAACTATAAGAGAAATTGCAGAAAATACATATCGGATTTCATATCCTGCACCCCGGTTAATTCCATACGCAGTTCCTAAGAACCAAAATGTGTATGCCAGGAAGATCGTAACTACGAAAGCAAGACCTGGATATTCTTTTTTGACAGGTTTAATTTGTTCCAGACACGCTGTCATCTGCTCCAGATCATTCATCTGAATCCAGTTTTCCACCAATTCGGAAGCCGGATAATTTCCTGTATCATCTTTGATGCCTGTATACCGTATCTTTGCTTTTTCTATTTCCTCTTCATTGTCTTCAAAAGAAGCTATAATGATTCTTAAGAAATAAATTAGTTTCATTTCTTTCGCTTTACATTTTTCGATATGCATTGCATCTAATGCCTGTGCCGCTTGTTCATACTGCTTCATCTTGACAAGAATAATTGCATTATTCAGAAGCGCCTGATTTGCCAGAATCGGATTTTTCCAGTATTTGTGATGGTACAGATACAGGTTAAAGTCATGTCGTTCTTCCAGAGACATTTTACATGCGTGCTTTCTGACATAAGACGCATAGCATATGGTAAGACCCCAGGAAAAAACCAAAATTGCCAGTAACCAGCACAAAAATCCATTTATTTCCAGCAAATCATAACGAAACTCCAGATATGCTGCTATAAAAAGAATTACGAAGCTCACTATCATAATCAGCCATCGGATATAGCTGTTCTTTTTCGCCTTTCTTCTCCCCACTTCATTCCAACCGTACTCATCTTCTTTAAAATCATGTACATGATAAATATTCATACATTTTCACTCCTCTTTACAATCATAAATTCTGCCTGCTCTACAACACGATTTTTCAATCACAGCCCTATCTGTAAAAAATATTATTATTTCTGTACTTTCTGTATGCTTTCTAGTTTATAGAGAAAATGTCCCAGACATTCACACATCTGAGACATCTGCCATTCATTTATTCTGTTAACCTTTTAATCCTGCTTGATTCTTCTCTTTGCAACTTTACCTGCAAGTTTTATCGCATGCATATATATACCATATATACTGCGTACATGCATAACATAGCAATGCCTTCTTTTCGGTTAATGACTTTTGAAGTCCACGCAAATACAAGAACTGCACTACTCATTATAATCAGTATAAGAGTGTCCACAATATTGTCCATCAGAAATCCTACCGGACTGATTGCTGCTGCAATTCCAAGCACAAGTAAAATGTTAAAAATGTTAGAACCTATTACATTTCCAAGCGCCATATCAACTTCGTTCTTTCTCGCTGCAACAATGGATGTCACAAGCTCTGGAAGACTTGTTCCAAGTGCAACGATTGTAAGTCCGATCAGTGTCTGGCTAAGTCCGAATGACAATGCAATATCTGATGCACTGTCAACAACAAAATCACCTCCGAATTTAATTGCGATCATCCCTCCAACAATAAAGAGTATGCTTTTCCACATTGGAATAATTCTGATTTCATCTTCTACATACTCTCCGGATTCTTTCATCAGCTCGTCCTCTTTGTGCACTGCTCTTGCTTTCTTTACGGAATTGATCATCCAGACAAGATAACCTGCGAAAAGAATTAAAAAGACAATTCCATCGATATGTCCCAACTTCATTCCCAGATATCCCAGTGCAATCAGCAGAACTGAACAGATAATCGATAATGGAAATTCTTTTACAAGCGTATCTTTTTTTATTGTAAGCGGGGCAAATAAAGCACATGCTCCACATACGACCATAAGATTAAAAATGTTCGATCCGACAACATTGCTGACCGCAAGTGTATTATTCCCGGCAAGTGATGCTGTTACACTGACCGCGCATTCCGGAAGACTCGTTCCCATAGCTACAATTGTCATACCGATAATCATGGAAGGAATATAGAGTCGTTTTGCTACCGATGAACTTCCTTCTACGAAATAATCTGCTCCTTTCATCAAAAGTGCAAATCCTATAACAAGAATGATGATTGATTTTACAAGTTCCATTCATCTGTCTCCTTCATTTCAATTTATTTTGGCTACCATTATACCTCAATTGTATGAAAGAAACAACCGACTTATTTTTTTGTTATCAAAGAAACAACTGACTCATAAGTACTTTCTTCCGACTCGCAAATATTCATTACATTCTTTTTCTTAAGTGCTTCTGTCGTCTTTTTTCCAATAGAATAAGCTCGTTCTACCATTATCTCCTCTGTCAGCATCTGAAAAAAACGTTCCACATTGGACGCACTTGTAAATACAGCTTCTGAAATAACTGTATCTGCAGGCTTTAATATATAATCTTGCTCTGATACATTTACATTTTCATATGCATCTGTTTTTATGACATGGCAAAATTTCTGAAGTTCTCTCTCCAAGTCTTCGGAGGCCTCTTTTGCAGAAAATATACAGACTTTCGTTTGGTCACTGATCTGTTTTTTTAAAGCTTTGGCAAGTCCGGCTCCTGTCTGCTCATCTGGAACTAAATCTGCTTTTATCTGATAGTTCTTTAACTCCTGCTCTGTTGCTTTCCCTACAACTCCAAAACGAATTTTTGCAAGGCATCGGATATCTGTGTCATTGAATTTCATATTATAGAAAAAAGCCCTGACACCATTTCTGCTTGTAAAGAGAATCCAGTCGGAGCTGCTAATTTCTTTTTCAAAATCTGAAATTTGGATTGGTAGAATCTTTCCAACCATGATTGTATCAACATCTGCTCCGAGCTGTTGCAAATCTGTAATCAGCTTATTGAAATGTGTTCGTTCTCCTATAGCTTCAATATATGGTACGGTTATTTTTCTCCCGAATAATGGACGTTTTTCAAAAAAATCCAATTGGTCATTCAGTGAAACAACATTCCCCACAACAATGATTGCCGGAGATTCCAGTTTTGCACATTTTACTTTATATCCGATACTCTCCAATGTTCCGATACATTTTTTCTGCGTAGCCAGTGTTCCGTTGGATATCACTGCTGCCGGAGTATCCGGTCTTCTTCCAGCTCTTATCAGTTCTTCTGCAATATGTTCTACATGTGCAAGTCCCATCAGAAATACACAAGTCATGGATTCATCGGTAAGCAGCGTATAATCAATCTGCGCTTCTTCGTCTTTTTTGCTGTGAGCTGTAATGACCTGAAAACCTTTTGCAATCCCTCTGTGCGTAATTGGAATTCCTGCGTCTGCCAATGCTGCAACGACAGAACTAACTCCTGGTACGACTTCTATATCAATCTTTCTTTTCCGAAGATATAATGCTTCTTCACCGCCTCTTCCAAAGACATAAGGATCACCACCCTTTAGCCGTACGACCAGACTATATTCTCTGGATTTTTTATATAATAACTCATTGATCGCATCTTGCTTCATGATATGCTTGTGATTTTCTTTTCCTACATAAATGCACTCACAGCCATGCTTTGCCATTCCAAGCAGTTCCGGCGATGCAAGTCTGTCATAGATGATACAGTCTGCCTCTTCTATATATTTTTTTCCTTTTATCGTGAGCAGACCGGTATCTCCTGCCCCTGCTCCAACTAATATAACTTTACCCATTTTATTCTTCATGACTTAATTGCATTTGAATTTTTTCTACTGCTTCTCTGGCAATCTGTCTGCAGATTTCATCTATCTGTGATGAATCTTCTATTTTATTTAAAACTGCAGATTCCACCTTTGTATATGCCATTTTTTTTCCATCCTCCGTTCCAAACATTGCTCTTAATACTAGTTTTTCATCCTGTATCTTGCAATATGCTCCTACCGGAAGATGACAGCTTCCTCCAATTTGTTTCAAAAATTGTCTTTCTGCTTTTACACATATATCTGTTTCCTGATCAGACAATCTATTTAGTTTTCTGATTAATTGTATATTATCTGCTTTTACTTCCAGAGCAAGTGTCCCCTGGGCCGGAGCCGGAATCATCTGATCCGGCTCAAGATAGCAGGTAATCTCTTGCTCTCTTCCTAGTCTGTTAATACCTGCTACGGCAAGTACAATTCCATCCATCTCTTCTTCCTGCATTTTTCGAATCCTTGTATCTACATTTCCACGGATCCCAACTATGTTAAGATCAGGGCGGATTTTCAGAAGCTGATACTTTCTACGCTTGCTTCCCGTTCCGATCACAGCTCCTTTCGGAAGGTCGTCCACAGACACTGCCTCTCTCAAGATCAGAACATCTCTTGGATCTTCCCGCTTCCATGCCTTTGCAAATATTAATCCATCTGCCGTTGTATCTGGCATGTCTTTCATAGAGTGTACTGCAAGATGAATCTTCTCTTCCAAAAGTTCTTCCTCAATTTCTTTTACAAATATGCCCTTTGATCCAATCTGGTCAAGCCGGCTTTTCTGATCCATATCTCCGGTCGTTTTTATGATTACTACATCAAATTCATCTTCCGGAAATGCACTTTTTAATTTTTCAATAACCTGCTTTGTCTGGGCAAGCGCCAGCTTTGATCCTCTTGTTCCTACCCGGTATCTCATATCTACTCCTGTGGCAATTCTCCATTTTCAATGGCTGTATTTACTATTTCTTTAAATATTTCTTTTCGTTTTTCTTCTGTGTCATACTTTTCTATCACACGCTTTCTGATCTTCCCCATATATTCATTCAATTCTCCAAGAAATGGTGTCAGGATCTCCTTTTCCTGACTTTTTAAATATTGTGCCAGCACAGGGCTGTTTCCACCACTCGAAAATGCTGCAATAAGATTTTTTTCTTTTATATATGAAGAAAAGATAAAGCTGCAGTCCTCTTTCTGGTCCACAGCATTTACCATAATTCCTTTTGAATTACAGATTCCCACAATATGGTGATTCAATTCTTTATCATCTGTTGCAGCGATCACCATAAACATATTATCACAATCTGCATCTTCAAAACACTTTTTTTGTAATTCTAACTGATTACTTTTTTTTGCAATTTCATAGATTTTATCGCAGATATTCTCTCCAACTACAACCACTCTGGCTTCAAAATCCAGAAGTACTTTTACTTTCCGGTATGCCACCATCCCTCCGCCGACCACCAGGCACAGCTGATCCTTCAAGTTCACAAACATAGGAAAATACGCCATATTACACCACTTTCCGATCCATACTATACTCATGCATCATCCCAAGAAATACTGGACGGAGCTTTAAAGAAAATGCTGTCGCCAATACACATAATATAAAATCCGGTGCAATCGTAATCAGACAATATTCCACAACTACAACGCTCCAACTCACAGGAGTTGCTGCATAAAAATTATTTATACAATAAAAGTAAATTGCTCCATTCGTATAATAAGTCACCAGTCCCGCAACTGATGCCATTAAGAACATTCCCTTATGATTTTTTCCTACTTTTTCTGTAATAGTACCAATGACAAATGCTGCCAGTACAAAACCAAGTAAGAATCCAAATCCTGGTCTGAAAATGTATGCAGGTCCACCTCCGGCAGCAAATACCGGAACTCCGACAAGGCCAATGCTAAGATACACGATCACACTAACCGTTGCAAGTTTTGTACCAAGCAGAAAACCTGCCATCAACACAAAAAACCATTGAAATGTAAAGTGCATGGTGTACATTGGCAATGGTATATCAACTTTTATAAATGCACCGATTGCGATCAAAGCTGCAAACAGTGCACAGGTTGTCAATTCTTTCGTTTTTAATTTCATTTTTTATTCCTTTTTACTATACTTAGAAATAATATTCATCTGAATAAATTCGCAAATCCTCTTTTTCCACCTGACCATTTTCTATATGGAAAGAATTCAACACTGGATTTTCTGCCATAAATGATATGATCATATAGCTGGCATTGGAATCAAATGCAAGTTTGATATCCTCCTGCGACGGTCTGGACGGACTGGATGGATGTGAATGCCAGTTACCAAGTGGTTTTAATCCATTCGCCCTCATATCTTTGATTGCTGACAGTTGTTCTTTCGGATCCAGTGTAAAATGATCCTCTGCATGATCAACATTTGTCAGGTAATAAACTTTTTCAATTAAACGACCATTTTCATCTTCGCTTCCTGCGATCAGTCCGCAAGCTTCTTCTGGAAGATGCCCGGTTGCATACCGGGCAATCTCATCAAGAAGTGTATATTTCATTCTTATAATTGCCATACTTATACCTCTTCACTGATTACAAATTACTCTTCTTTTCTTGGTGCATCAAATCTGCCTGCTGTCTCCTCACATACTTCCTGTTCGTAATCAATCGGCTCAAGAATTGTCGGGTGATCTCCGCACACTGCACAGTTATGAGTATCTTTTGGAAGCTTAATTTTATGAAATTCCATCGTCAGAGCGTCAAAAGTAAGCAGCGCACCTGTCAATAAATCTCCAACTCCCAGCAAATATTTGATTGCTTCCATAGCTTGAAGGGAACCAATGACTCCACCCATAGCTCCAATGACACCTGCCTGCTTGCAGGTTGGGACTGCATCCTTCGGTGGTGGATTTTTAAATACACATCTGTAACATGGTCCTTCTCCCGGAACATATGTCATAAGCTGACCTTTAAAGCGGATAATTCCTGCATGTGAAAATGGTTTTTTCTCCAGTACACATGCATCGTTGATCAGGAATTTTGCCGGAAAATTATCTGTTCCGTCAATAATAAAATCATAATCCCGGATCAGTTCTCTGATATTCGTAGAATCCACGAACATGCGGTATGTATTGACTGTAACGTCCGGATTCATGGCATTCATTGTCTCTTTTGCCGATCTGACCTTTGCTTTTCCTACATCTGCTGTTGTATGGATAATCTGTCTCTGAAGATTGGACAGATCAACTTCGTCTGCATCTACAATTCCGATTGTTCCAACTCCTGCTGCTGCAAGGTACATAGCTGCCGGAGCTCCAAGACCACCGGCTCCAATAATCAGAACTTTCCCTTTCAGCAACTTCTTCTGACCTTTTGCGCCTACTTCTTTTAGAATAATATGGCGAGAATAACGTTCAATCTGTTCATCTGTCATTGCCATTAACATCCACCTCCCATGAAATAAAGAAATTCTACAACGTCTCCTTCTTTTAATACGGTTGTCTCTTTCTCATCTGAAGGAACAAACTCTTCATTAATAGATACCGTTATATACTCTGGCATCTCTACATTTTCCTGCGCGATTAACTCCGGTAATGTCAGATTATCCTTTACTTCTTTCTTTTCTCCTGAAACTACAATTATCATAATGCCTTCCTCCTGACCCATATTATTACAGTAAAGCTTCCACCCAGGTCTTAAGCTCTGCCAGAGTGTGTGCTCCTATTTTTCGATCTAATACTTCTGCATTTTTTACAAAGAGAAGGGTTGGATTCGCTGCTATCTGATATTCTTTTGCCAGCTCTTTATCAAAATTGGTATTCACCTTATATACATATAATTTTCCTTCATAATCATCTTCTACATCTCCCAATACCGGTGCAAGCTTTTTACATGCTATGCAGGAATCAGAATAAAAATCTACGATAACCGGAAGATCACTCTTTAAAACTTTCTCTTCAAAATCATCCTTGTTGATCCGTACTGCCATATTATTCTTCTACCTTTCTGACATACAGTGTATAAGTTCCGTCTGCATTATCCTCAAGCTTTAAGATTTTATGTCCTTCTTCTTTCATACTTCTTGGAACATTCTGAACAGGCTCTCCGTCATTCATTCGAATTGCAAGGACTTCACCATCATCCAGCTCTTCAATTGCTACTTTAGCTTTTACAAATGTGAGTGGGCAAACCTTATCTGTAATATCTACCTGGTCGTCAAATTGTATTTCTGCCATGCTCTTTCTCTCCTTTTCGATTCTTATCGCCATTTTTGTTTGTCAGTACACCTATCTGCCTTCGTAAGCAGCCTGAACCTCTTTTTTGAATTCTTCCTTTCCGACTCTCTCAAGTGTCAGTCGGAAACGCTCACCTGCATTGGCATGCTTTTCAAAAAATGAAATAGCCGCATCTGTGACTCTGAAAAGAGTTTCTTTATCACGGATGATCGGAACAATCTGTTCACCTTTATAAATCTTATTTCCAAATAATCCACCAAAGGAAACGATATACCCCGGCTCGCCGACCCACGCATCTGTTGGACAGCTCTTTACACATCGTGCACAGTTATTGCATTTTTCTCTATCGATGACAATTTTTCCATCTTCCATGCGAAGTGCTCCTTCTCGACAGGCTTTTACACACACACCACACTGGATACAGTCATCATGATTGCACTCAACTGTCATGCCTCCTTTGATTCCAACATCGTTCTCCTCCGCTTTCAAGCAGTTGTTCTGGCAGCCTGTAACACCAAATTTGAATTTATGAGGAAGTTCTCTTCCAAAATATCTTGCATCTAATTCCTTTGCCAGTGTATAAGTATCAATGCAGCCACTTGGACAGATAGCTGCGCCCTGACAGGCTGTGATCGTACGGACTCTCGGTCCACAGACACCTGTTCCGACTCCTCCTTTTGCAAGCTCTTCTTTTACTTCATTGATATCTTCTACTTTTATAAATGGAATCTCAATTCCCTGTCTGGAAGTCATATGCACATATCCATGTCCATACTTTTCAGCCACCTCTGCAACTGTCTTTATATTTTCAGCAGTCAGATTTCCTCCCACAACTGCAAGTCTTAAGGAAAAACAACCTTTCTGCTTTTGTCTCATAAATCCACCTTTTTTTAATGCAGCATAATCAACCTTTTCTGCCATTTTCATTCTCCTCCTGTACCTTGTTCCTGATTAGTCTCTGATTTTTGAGCGCCTTTGTATCTCCTATGTTGGAAATGATATACGGGATTGTAAGACTGTCAATAAATTTAAATGCCTTTTCTTTACTTCCTACGCGAAGTGTAAGAATTGCGCCATATCCATGTTCAAACTGTTCTTTTGTAACATGATGCCAGAAACTACTTTCCAGTCCCGGATAATTTACTATTATATCAGAATAATTCTCTGCAATCCAGTGTGCAAGTTCCAGTGCATTTTGGCACTCACGTTCCATTCTAAGTCCAAGTGTTTCAATACCGATCAGATTCAGATATGCATTGACCGGAGAAAGGCATGCCCCTGTATTTCTAAAAATCCCATTCCGAAGTTTTGCTACAAAAGCCATCGGTCCATTTTTGTTGTAATTCCAAAATTGTCCTGTCCTCTTTTTTAATTTTTTTGTGCAATATTTTGAATATCCCTTCCTGTAATACCATCACAGACCATTCCCAGATCCGTAATTCTAACAATATTGAAAATTATACAAACGCCCCACGGAAATTACCGTGGGGCGTATTAGTGCTTATTTATGTGTTTATTTTGCTGTCTGTGCGTCAATAAATGAAAAATTCATTCTTTTTAATACCTGGATCAGCACTTTTCCGATTGCAAGCACCAGTACCGCTGCTGCAATTGCTTCCGGAATACCAGATGCTGTAACAGTTCCCATAACAAGTCCCCATACAGCGCTTATTGCTACATCCTTTGCCTGTGCATACTGCTGTGCAAATAACAGATAAATACTTCCCATAACTGTGATCGTATTCACCATAGATCCGACGAATCCAACGATTGGAAGTGCAATGATCTGATTCACTTTCAGTTTGTTAAAGAGAATCCATAACCATCCGGCTGCGATTCCAATCAACATACGGCATCCTACAGAAATCCAGATTGCCTTGATTGCTCCCGGAATTCCAGTAGTGCTCATGAACGGAGAAAATGCAAAAGACAAAAGGGTTGGTGCCATTGTGTTGCTCACCAGTGAACATACACCAAACACAAATCCAAGAATTGCCCCTGCTGACGGTCCCAACAGAATTGCTCCGATGATTACCGGGATGTGTACGGTTGTCGCCTTAATAATTGGAAGCTGGATCATTCCAAGCGGTGTATTCGCCAGAAGAATGACAATTGCTGCCATAAGTGCAACACTGACCATCCACTGAGTGTCGTGTTTTTTTGTTTTCATTATTCAATTACCTCCTTGTTATCATTCCTGCCATGCAGGATACAATACAATTACCGAGTAATTATAACATCTGTTCTACTATAGATACAAGTATTAAATTAAGTACATTTCTTTTCAAGAAGAATCTATACATCATAGTCGGCAATACAGGAAGACAATGTCTTAATGACCGTATCAATATCATCCGGCGTCTCCTCTTCTCCAATCCACTCAACTGTACAGGCAAACACATCACCATCTGATAATTCTACCCAAACACGATAACCACTCAACTCTTCCATATTATAGGAAAAATAATTCCACATTTTCCCATTGTATTCACTGCTCTGTGTATCCATTGCCGGAATCGTATCATCAGAATTTGCAGTATACAGATATTGTACTTCTTCCTTCATATCACTTTCTACAGTGGAAACATCTGCATTCCTAAGAGTCATCACATATTGCAGACTGCTGCCATCTACATTTCCAATACGTTCAAATGCTCTTGCCGTGTCCGAAGAAAAGTCTGTCTCAGAACACCCTTTTGGTGCAGATACTTTTATAGTCCATACATCGTCCTCCGAAGATAACTCGTACATCTTATTGTCTGCCGCTTTCGTCTGAGTATCACTTTTATCATTATCTTTAGAATTGTCTGCATTCTGGCTTTGTTCCGTCTTCGCATCTGCCTGATTATCATCCTTTTCTTTATTGCCACACGCTGCACTAGAAACACTTAACGTTAATATCATCAAAAATACCGCTGCTTTTTTCATATTCTTTTCTCCTCTCTCTAATTCAAGAATGCCTGATATTCCAGAACTGTTTCACTAATTTTAACATTTTCGTAAAAAAAAGTCATCCCTTTGTGTCTCCTCATCTTGCAAGAGACTGCCAAACACGCTATAGTTGAAATATAAATCATACAAAGAGAAAGAGGTTTATTTCTATGATGTTAAAAGATAAAACCATTCTATTAGGTGTTACTGGTGGGATTGCTGCATATAAAAGTGCCATGCTTGCCAGCCGTCTTGTAAAGACCGGTGCCTGTGTTCATGTTATTATGACCCAGAATGCCACTAATTTTATTAATCCAATCACATTTGAAACGTTGACGCGCAATAAATGTATTGTAGATACTTTCGACCGCAATTTTGAATTCAAAGTAGAACACGTTGCTCTTGCTCAAAAAGCAGACGTCATCATGGTTGCTCCGGCAACTGCAAATGTAATTGCAAAACTTGCACACGGACTGGCTGATGATATGCTCACTACAACTATTCTCGCAAGCAAAGCTCCTAAGATTATTGCTCCTGCCATGAATACAGGAATGTATGAGAATCCTGTCACTCAGGACAATCTAAAGCTTCTTGAAAAATATGGTATGGAGGTCATCACTCCGGCTAATGGCTGGCTTGCCTGTGGTGATGTCGGTGCCGGAAAGATGCCGGAACCAGAAGATTTATTCGAATATATTTTAAAATGTATAGCATGTAAAAAAGACTTGCGTGGGAAAAAGGTTCTGGTCACCGCCGGTCCTACTCAGGAGGCAATCGATCCGGTGCGTTATATCACCAATCATTCCTCCGGGAAAATGGGCTACAGCCTCGCGAAAGCGTGTATGCTTCGCGGTGCAGATGTAACTTTAGTCACAGGTAAAACTGCTCTTACTCCACCGCCATTTATAACGACCGTCCCTGTCATCTCTGCTAAAGATATGTACGAGGAGGTTACTGCAAGAAGTGCCGGTATGGACATGATCTTCAAAGCCGCCGCTGTTGCTGATTACCGGCCAGTCCACATAGCTGATGAGAAAATCAAAAAATCGGATTCTTCCACTTCCATTGAGCTGGAACGTACAGATGATATTTTAAAATATCTTGGAGAACATAAAACTCCCGGTCAATTCCTCTGCGGCTTCTCTATGGAAACGGAAAATATGCTGGAGAATTCCAGAAAGAAGCTGGCAAAAAAGAACCTTGACATGGTTGTTGCAAATAATCTGAAAGTTGCCGGAGCTGGATTTGAGACGGACACCAATGTTGTCACAATGATTACAGATACAGAAGTTCTGGAACTTCCAATTATGAATAAAGAAGAGGTTGCATTCCACATTATCGACCAGATTTTATCTATGCAGAACACTGACAGATAACAACCCATGAAGGCAATTTAAGCAGTCTTATTTTGAATAAATAGCATTCTTGAAAGTGAACAGGCAGTCCAAAAGGACTGCCTGTTCTGATGATGATATATAATTACTTATGGGGTTATATGTTTGGTTTCACATTATGAAATCTATTTTCATATCGTGAACCTTTCTTTACTTTGAATTATACACGAACTCATAAAAAAGTCAAGTTTTTTTTGCTCTTTCTTCTATATCATGCTACAATAGATGACAGACAGTGAGGAACTCTGTTATCCCACTGTAAATAGTTTTATCTAAGGAGTATAACATTGAGTGAGAAAAATCCAATCCAGGTCTCCGACCGAATTTTCCGGACTATTGAACTGCTTGCCAGATCCGGACCTTCCGGTCTTCTTGATATCAGTAATGAACTGGAATTAAATAAAAGTACTGTCCATCGCATTTTAAATTCCTTAATTTGCATGGACTATGTAAAACAAGATCCGGATACTTCCAAGTACAGTCTTACTTTTAAGATCTGCAGTCTTTCTAATCAGGTTCTTTCACATAACAGTCTCATTGATATTGCAAGACCTTACATTCAGGATCTTGCTGAACAGACCGGAGAAACTGTTCATCTCGTACAGATGGAAGGAATCAACGCTGTATATATCGATAAAGTAGAAGCACCACATAATTCTGTTCGTATGGTATCTATGATCGGAAAAACAATCCCTCTTTACTGTTCCGGTGTCGGTAAGGCAATTCTTGCTGATATGGATGATGACCAGATCCGTCAGATTTGGGACCAGAGCGAATTACACACTTATACAGCCAATACCGTTACTGACTACAATACCTTTTTAGAGGTCATCGGTGCAATTCGTAACAACGGATATTCCATGGATAATGAGGAGATGGAAATCGGAGTCCGGTGCATTGCTGTATCCCTTGGCTGTGTACACCACAAATTGCCATATGCTATCAGCATCTCTGCTCCAAAGGACCGCATGAAAGATAAGCAAATTACCCAATATAAAAAGCTTCTATTAAATACTAAAAAGCAGTTACTGGCTGAATTGGGACAGTAACCTTTTAATTGAACAGAGCGAATTATAAATAGCTTTTTATCATGAATCATTGTAGAGAATAAGAAATGCCAGATAACGATATATTTCCTAGAATCGTTATCTGGCAATTATTTTATTTCTTTTTAATCTAAAAACTTTCTTAATTAATTTTTAAGTTTTATACTTTAAAAATCTGTCGTACATCTCTTTTTGATTTCGCATACAACTTCATTCTGCGGTGGCACATCAGTATCTCCCTGCAGAACCCGTAACATATAATCTACAGTGTCATTACACATCTTCTCCAGATGATTGTCCACAGAAGTTAATTCCGGTTCACAGCCTACCGAAAGCTGCGAATTATTATATCCTGCAATTTCAATATCATCTGGTACTTTAAGTCCTTTCACATTCGCATACTTAAGTGCTCCAATCGCGAGTCCGTCATCCGTTGCAACAACACTGTCAAACTCCAGATTCTTATGTGAAAGAAGCATATCCCTGACATGATGAATCCTGTTCTTTGTATAGAACTTTAATTCTCCGCGAATCGGATATCCGGCATCGCAAAGAGCGGCCTCATACCCCGCCATCTTCTTCGATGCGCTGTATGAATAGGAATCACACAAAAATAAGATTTTCTTCCTTCCTCGACGGATAAATCCACTCGTCACATCATATGTTGCCTTAAAATCATCACAAAAAGAACAGTAGATATTCTTTCCTTCTATGAATCCATTGATCAGAAATACCGGTGTCTGCTTTGCAGCTTCTTTTATGTATTCCACATCTTCCGGGTGTCCTTCCCGACCTGCGTAAGTAGAACTTACCAGAATAAGCGCATCAATCCGCTTCGACAGTAACATTTTCGTATGTGCCTCTTTCGCTTCCAGGTCATAACCACTGCATCCCAAAATACAGTCATATTCATACTGATGCAGACGTTCTTCAAGGAATGCCACTGCCTGTGCAATAAATGCATCCGATATATCCGGGCACAAAATTCCGATGGTCTTCATAGAATCCAGTCCAAGTCCCCTTGCAAACACATTTGGCGTATAGCCACACTGTTCCATCACATCAAGAACCTTTCTTCTGGTCTTCTCACTGACCTTTGTACTTCCATTTACCACTCTTGAAACAGTCGCAATGGACACTCCCGATAATTTTGCGACATCATAAATGTTCACTGCCATATGCAAAAACTCCTACTACGCTTCTAATTCCTATACGTCAAATTTAAAGTACTCCACTGCATTGTTGTAAGAAATTCCCTTTACAATCTTCTCCAGTGTCTTGTAATCATCCGGATACTCTCCGTTATCTACCCATCCTCCAATCAGCTCGCAAAGGATACGTCTGAAATACTCATGACGTGTGTAAGATAAGAAACTTCTGGAATCTGTAAGCATTCCTACAAAGTTACTTAAAATACCAAGGTTTGCAAGTGATGTCATCTGAGCTGTCATTCCGACTTTGTGATCATTGAACCACCATGCACTACCCTGCTGAATTCTTCCAACGGTCTTCTCATTCTGGAAACATCCGATGATTGTTCCGATAGACTCATTGTCGTTCGGATTCAGAGAGTACAGAATTGTCTTAGGAAGTGCATCTGTATCAGACAATGCATTTAACATATCTGCCATTTCTGAAGATGGTGCATAGTTATTGATGCAGTCATATCCTGTATCTGGTCCAAGCTGTTTATAACGTACTACATTATTGTCACGTTTGCATCCATAATGAAGCTGCATTACCCAGTCACGTTTATTATACTCTTTTCCAACTGCAAGAATAAAGGCTGTCTTTGCTTTCAGTTCCTCTTCTTTTGTGATTTCTCCACCTGCAAGACGTTTGCTGTAGATTGCCTCGATTTCTTCCTCGGAAGCCGGTGCGTACATTACATACTCAAGAGCATGATCTGATACAGAGCAGCCTCTCTCCTGGAAATAGTCCATACGTTTTACAAGCGCCTCGATCAGAGTCTTGAAGCTCTTTACTTCAATTCCACTGACTTCACTTAACTTTTTAAGGTAATCAAGATACTCTGGTTTCTCCAGATTCATAGCCTTATCTGGTCTCCATGCCGGAAGTACCTTTACATCAAATGTATCGTCTTTTGCAAGTTTCTCATGATATTCAAGAGTGTCAATCGGATCATCTGTTGTACAGATTAATTTTACATTTGACTTTTTAATGATATTTCTTACGGTCATATCATCCTGTGCAAGCTTCTTATTGCAAAGATTCCATACTTCCTCTGCTGTCTCACCGTTTAAGTATCCTTCATATCCGAAGTATCTCTTTAACTCCAGATGACTCCAGTGATACAGTGGATTACCGATCAGTTTTTCAAGAGTCTCAGCCCATTTCTGGAATTTTTCACGATCTGTAGCATCACCTGTGATATATTTCTCATCTACACCATTGGAACGCATCTGACGCCACTTGTAGTGATCTCCTCCGAGCCATACCTGTGTGATATTTTCAAACTTTCTATCTTCACAGATCTCCTGTGGGTTAATATGGCAATGATAATCTACAATCGGCATATTCTCTGCATAATCATGATAAAGTTTTTTTGCCGCATCACTTGTTAATAGAAAATCCTCGTCCATAAATTTCTTCATTTTTCTTTCCTCCTGTGTTCTATGCTTGCATCGTCTATATTGTAAACGCTTACATTTATTACATTTTACCCCAACTACACATATGAAATCAATGGTTTTTAAGCAATCTTTTCGACAAATTTGTTATCTTGTTTTTGTGCATTTTTCCAAAAATGCTTTTTGGGCAAAATTGATTTGTCATTTTTATTGACCTAAACATCAAAATGATGTATGTTTAGTGTAAGCGCTTACACGTTTATTTTATAACAAATTCAGATGTCGAAGACATTTCTTTCATCGTGAGTTCATGATGATTAGAATTTTTAATGTCTCCTTCATCATTTACTAGTACTAACATCATTTTTTAAGAGAAAGGATTTTATCATGAAAGAATTTATCAAAATTCACCAGAATGATAACGTTGCAGTTGCACTTACTCCTTTATCTGCAAATCGTACATTAGATGTGGACGGTACAGAGGTTACTCTCCGTGAGGACATTCCCCAGGGACACAAGTTTGCTCTGACTGATATTCCTGCTGATGCTCAGGTTATCAAGTATGGCTGTCCAATCGGTATTGCAAAGGAGAACATCAGCTGCGGAAGCTGGATTCACACACATAATATTCGGACTGGACTTGGAGATCTGCTTACTTACACCTATGATCGTTCTGTTACAGAACTTACCCCGACAGCTCCTCGCACTTTCAGAGGATACCGCAGACCGAACGGAAAAGTCGGCATCCGTAATGAAATCTGGATTATTCCGACTGTAGGCTGTGTAAATAACGTTGCTACTGCGATCGAACGCAAGGCTCAGAAGTATGTACAGGGATCTGTAGAAGGAATTTTTGCATTCCCACATCCTTATGGATGCTCCCAGATGGGAGATGATCAGGAGAATACCCGTAAGATTCTGTCTGATCTGATCAATCATCCGAATGCCGGCGGTGTCCTTGTTCTTGGACTCGGCTGCGAGAACAGTAATATTGATGTACTGAAGAATTACATCGGCGACTATGATCCGAAACGTGTCCGTTTCCTTGTTGCTCAGGAAAGTGAAGATGAGATTGCTGATGCACTTAACATTCTCGAAGATCTGTCCGCTTATGTTGGAAGCTTTGAACGTGAAGACATTGACTGCAGCGAACTGGTCATTGGTATGAAATGCGGTGGCTCTGACGGACTTTCCGGTATCACAGCCAACCCGGTCGTAGGAGCATTTTCCGATCTTCTTATCTCCAAAGGCGGAAGTACTGTTCTTACAGAAGTACCTGAGATGTTCGGTGCTGAGACTCAGCTAATGAACCGTTGTGAAGACGAAGTATTATTTGAAAAGACAGTTGATCTGATTAATAACTTTAAACAATATTTCCAGAGTCACAATCAGACAATTTATGAAAACCCGTCTCCTGGAAATAAAAAAGGTGGTATCTCCACTCTTGAGGACAAGTCTCTTGGCTGTACTCAGAAATCCGGAAGCGCTCCGGTCATGGACGTACTGTCTTATGCAGAACAGGTTAAGACAAAAGGTCTGAATCTCTTAAGTGCTCCTGGAAATGACTTGGTTGCTTCTACTGCACTGGCTGCTTCCGGTGCACACATTGTACTGTTTACTACAGGTCGTGGAACACCGTTCGCATGTCCTGTACCAACTATGAAGATTTCTACCAATTCTTCATTAAATAACAGAAAACAGAATTGGATCGACTTTAACTGTGGAACCCTGGTAGAAGGGGATACTCTTCCTGAACTGGCAGAAAAACTGTTCGATGAAGTTATCGCAGTTGCTTCCGGTAAAGAAGTAAAATCCGAAATCGCCGGATTCCACGATATGGCAATCTTTAAACAGGGTGTAACATTGTAAAAATCATATCTCATTAATTTAAGAAAGGAAGAAACTCAATCATGGAAACATTAAATTACGAAGTTCTTAAGAAATCAGGTTATAACGGATATATCAAAGAATCCGCACCAGAGAAAGTTATGCAGTTCGGAGAAGGAAACTTCCTTCGTGCATTTGTAGATTATTTCTTTGACTGTGCAAATGAAAAAGCTGACTGGAACGGAAAAGTTGTATTAGTTCAGCCAATCGCACAGGGACTTACAAAACTCATCAACGACCAGGAAGGACTTTACACACTGTACCTTCGCGGAAGTGAAAAAGGGGAGAAAGTTGACTTAAAACGTGTCATCTCTTCTGTAAGCAGATGTATCAATCCATATGATGATTTCGACGCAGTTCTTGAGCTTGCCAAGAGTGACGACCTTGAGTATATCGTATCCAACACAACAGAAGCCGGTATCGTACACGAGTCAGAAAGCAAATTTGACCAGTGTCCTCCAATCAGCTTCCCTGCCAAACTGACACGTGTACTTTATGAGCGTTACAAAGCAGGTAAAGATGGAGTTGTAGTTTTAAGCTGTGAGCTGATCGACAACAATGGTAAAGAACTCCAGAAATGTGTCAACGAGTACATTGATGACTGGGGACTTGAAGAAGAATTCAAAACATGGATCAATGAGAAGAACACATTCTGTTCTACACTGGTAGACCGTATCGTTCCAGGACGTGTACGTGATGCAGAAGAAGTTAAGAAAATGGAAGAAGCAAATGGATATCACGATGAATTGATTGATGTCGGCGAGATCTTTGGTGTATGGATCATCGAAGGACCTGCAGGTCTTGAAGATAAGCTTCCATTCAAGAAAGCCGGTTTAAATGTACATGTTGTAGAGGATGTTACTCCATACAAGAAGAGAAAAGTTCGTATCCTGAACGGTGCTCATACAGGTTTCGTTCTTGGTGCTTACCTGTCTGGGCAGGATATCGTTCGTGACTGCATGCACAACGAAACGATCAAAGGCTTCATGAACAAAATGCTTTACGATGAGATTATCCCTACGCTTCCACTGGACAAACAGGATCTGCTTGACTTTGCAGCAGCTGTATCAGACAGATTTAACAACCCATTTGTAAATCATGAGCTTATGAGCATTTCTCTGAACTCAACATCTAAGTGGAAAGCTCGTAACATGCCTTCATTCCTTGAGTATATCAACGAAAAAGGTGAGATTCCTACTTGCCTGGCAATGAGCCTTGCAGCTTACATTGCATTCTACTCAAATGATATTCAGAGACGTGAAGATGCAGCTTTGGTATGCAAGAGACCAAAAGGAAATGAGTACAAAGTACAGGACGATGCATGGGCACTTGACTTCTACTATGCACACAAAGATGACAGTGCAGAAGAACTCGTAAAAGCTGTACTTTCCAACAAAGATATGTGGGATCAGGATCTGACAGAAATCAAAGGACTGGAAGAACTGATCGTTGCTGATCTTAAGAAGATCCGTGAAGAAGGTGCAGAAGCAGCTTACGCTTCCTGCCTGTAAAATAAATATAGCTGTAACTAATAATTTTAGGCGATAACTTTATATAGTTATTCCCCCTGAAGAAATGGACTGTCGGGAAATAGATAGTTCCAAAGCAGGGAGGGTATGACTCACAACGAGTCATACCCTCCCTGAAATGTATCTAAAAAAAGAAAAAAGATGGCTAACGACAACCATCTTTCTCTCCGTTACATGTTATAATGTAACTATGCTAACAAGTAATCATTATAAGGATTTTTTTGAGTTTGGGCAACAGAAAATTAACTTTAGTTTCTTCGAATTGAGTTTACCCGACGACGATCCCGTCTATACCCTAAAAAAAGTGAGGATTTAGATTTTTCTGGCCTGTTGGCCTGTTGGCCAATTGTTCAGATAAGGGATTTTTGCGGTCAAAAATAAATTTCATCTTTCATAGAAAAAAGGATGGGGCTGTCGGTTAATACCGATTTTTAGCCCCTGACATGCAGGGAAGAGACAATCCCAGAAAATTCGGACTTTTTTAAGACCTGAATTCTCCAACGGCTTGTCTCTTCCCTTTTGTAATCCTTATTTCAGGGGGCAAAATCCCCTTGGCCGGATTTTTTGAAGCATTCCATCAGCTAAGCTGTTTTCTGCCCTTTTTTCCCTTCGTATTTCTCAATTTCATGATGTAAAAAACGATGGTATTTCATGAGATTTCTGCCTATCGCATACAGCATGAATTCTTTATACACTTTTTCCGCTGAACGGTAATTAAATCGCCGGAATTTTTCGTTCTCTTTGATATCTCCAAAATGCCCTTCTGTCTGGATCGACCGTGTCTGACGTTTCAGGATTCCTTCTTCACTCTGGATATTCGCATTAGATTCTTCCTTTAGTTCTTCCCACCGTTCATTGATCTTCATGACTTTATTCCGGTCTGGGTTCTTTTCCTCATTGTATTTATAAAGACATTTGGATTTATGCTCGCAGCCGCTACAGTCCGCACACCCGTACACCTCCACTGTCTGGGTGTAGCCATCCTGCTCTTTGCTTTCCGTCCGGATATAGCGAAGTTCCCTTCCATCACGGCAGATGTAATAATGCTCATTCTCAAAAACCTCGTATGTCATGTTGTAATACTTCCCAATGTCCTCTTTGTAGGCCCGTGTCTTCCGCTTTTCATGATCCTGAAGCTTGATGAAGCTTTTGATTTCATTCTCTTTCAGATACAGCAGGTTCTTCTCACTGCAGTAGCCGCTGTCGGCAGTCACTGCCTCCAGTGTATCGCCAAACGCATTCCGGTGCTTTTCTAAAACCGGAATCAGCGTATTATAGTCTGTCCGGTCATTGCTCACATATCCGTGGATAATGAAGTAGTTCTCTACTGCGATCTGGACATTGTACGCCGGTTTTAACTGACCGTTCAGCATATGGTCCTCTTTCATCCGCATGAACGTTGCTTCCAGGTCTGTTTTGGAATAGCTGTTGCGGTCTTTCCCCATGATCTCAAAACATTCCTTATATTCCATCAGGCGGCTTCCGCATTCTTCCAGTTCCTCGTAAAGCTTCTGGATTTCCGGCTTATGCTTTCCTTTCCCATAAACGAACCCAATCCCTTCTCCTTCGGCTATCCGTATCAGGTTCTTCTGCAGCTTCAGGATCTCAAGCGGGGAGCAATGATCAATCTCAATGACGGTGTTATTGGAGATCTTCTTATGTTTTGTAAGTTTCCGGTTCCTGTTTTCTTCGATGACCTTCCTGACTTTATCCATTCCTTCAATCACAAACATCCGGGCATCCCCCAGGTCGTATTTAGGCCCATACCCGTTCTCGTGCAGAAACGTATTATACTTTTCATAAAGGGCATCTATAGTGTCCAGCAGGCCGGCAAGATGATAGTTGAGGCTGCCCCGCCAGACGAACGTATATCTGTTTGCGTTTGCTTCGATCTTTGTCCCATCGATGTAGAGTTCTTTCGGTGTGATAAGCCCTTCCTTCTCCAGGCGACGCATGAACTGGTAATTCAGTTCATCCAGGACTTCTCCCGTCAGCTTTTTCCCTTTAAAATCGTAAAAAGTATCCCTTTGGGGTTTCTGCCCTTTGGTCAGCCAGATAAAAGCAAGATCTCTCTGGCATAAATCTACAATACGGTCAACAGCCCTGACTCCTCGCATGTTAGCGTAGGTAACAACAGCATACAGCATGATTGGGTTATACCCGGTTCTTCCCTTATTCGAATAACAGGCCAGCAGGCCCGAAAAATCTAATTCCTCCATCACTTTTTTCAGGGTATAGACAGGATCGTCGTCGGGTAAACTCAATTCGAAGAAACTGAAGTTAATTTTCTGTTGCCCAATTTCAAAAAAGTCGTTATAATAATCTTGTTTTTGCATAGTTCCATTATAACATGGAACGGAGAGAAAGATGGTTGTCGTTAGCCATCTTTTTCTCTTTTTGAGAAATAAATTCAGGGGCAGACAAGACTCATACGAGTCATGTCTGCCCCTGTTTAGAACTGTCTATTTACCGACAGCCCCATCCTTTTAATTACTACTGCGGATGCCGAAATGTGGTATTACCGACATCCCCTTTTTTCTTTTCATCCTTGATTTTTCTTTCTCCTTGGTATAATATCTATATATACTACATATAGTTTTTAATACTACATATTAAAATATCAATATTCCAAGAAGGTATTCGTATGTCAGACACAATCAAAAAACATGTAAAAGATCCAGGAAGCGCAATCACACATTTTATAGGAATGCTCATGGCGGTATTTGCTGCCGTTCCACTAATTATCAAAGCCACACATGAGCCAAGTCCTATTTACGTTGTCTCTATTGCAATCTAAACAGCCGGAGGTATTATCTACGCATTAAAGCTTCCAATTTTCAACATGAAACATAAAGATTTCGGAAGTCATGAAATCTTCCATCTCTTCGTTATGGGCGGAAGCATATGTCATTTCGTGGTAATGTATGCATTTGTTTTATAATCCGATTAATTTAATCATTTTAATGAAAACGCAAGTGTCAAATGATACACATATTTTTATTCTCTATCAGCTTCTCTTTCTGTTTCCTTGTAAGCTGTTTTATTGAATACTCCCTTTTCATGGCTTCGGCTTTGGTTGCGTATTCTTCGTAATATACTAGTTCCACTGGACGACGGCTGCGGGTATACTTCGCACCCTCACCGTCATTATGTGCTTTCACACGATGCTCAAGATCCGTTGTCCAGCCAGTGTATAATGTTCCGTCACTGCATTTTACCATATAGGTATAATTCCGCTTCATGTTATCTCTCCGCTTTCTTCCCATTTGCCGGTCGTAAGCCATCTACATAGAATCCCCAATCTGATATGACTGATTGTTTTCTATCTTCTCTTTCTTCTGATAATCACCATGCTGACTGCTGCCGCTGCTGCGATCATAAGAACCAGATAAAGTACCATATGACTGTTGTCTCCGGTAGCCACTCTTCTGAGTGCTTTATTCGGCTTCTTTGGAGTATCGGTTGTTTTACCATCTTTTGGTACTTTGTAACTGTTAGTAAATACAATATCGTCACTGCCTGTTTCTGCCGAAAGGGTACCCTCGCCGTTATCACTCACCTTAACTGTAACTTTGAATTCTCTCTCGTCATATGTAATGTCTGTCTGCTTATCGTTTACTTCCGACACGGTATATTCATATGTACCTTCATCCTCAAATTTCAGATTTTCGAACTTGATTTTTCCAGATACATCATTTTTTGCTTCAGCAATAACTTTACCGTTGACATCTTTTAACTGGAATGTAAACTCACCGTCTTTCAACTCTTTGCCGGTCAGCTTCTTGACCGCTTCAATCGTCACGGTAGCCGGTTCTGCCTTGTAAATGTTATTGAAAGTCACAGTATTTCCTTCTGCAGGAATCAGTTCATCATTTTCCTCAGACGATACCGCCTGATGTGTTACTCCGAGAGTTCCATCACCATTATCGGTTATCTGTGTATATACCAGATAGCTATGATCATCATATGTAACACCCGTTTCGCTGCCTTTCACTTCGCGAACTGTATAAACATGGCTGCCCGGCTGTGTATATGTAATACTGCTGAATACTACATTGCCGTCTGCGTCATTACTTCCTGTTGCCACAACATTACCATCTTCCACCAGTTCGAAGTTAAATTCGCCTTCTTTCAGCGTTCTGCCTTCCAGTGTCTTATTGACTTTTACCTGATCGGTAATGCTGGATGGAAGCTCACCGACACGATATGTATTGGTAAAGCTAAACAGAGGTCCATCTGCCGGATTTCTTGTTACAGTAAGATTACCGTTACCATCATCCGTCAGAGTGAGTTTGAATGTTTTGCCCGTTGATGCATTTGCATCATTGGTCACGCCTGCTGCACTGCCAGATTCTGTAACCTTATATTCAAACTCTTTGGTTCTCACTCCATTGTCAGTTGTTATTACATCCTGAAGAAGATCTGTTGTAAATGTGATTGTTCCAAAGTCCACATTTCCAGCCGCATCATTAACTGCTGTAGTCTGCGCCGGCATCGGTGCCCCCTCTGTCAACGCTTCCAGCGTAAATGTAAATTTGCCTGTAATATCAGCTGGTGTCAGACTGGTATCATGTGCCAGAGTCTTGCTTCCTGTAATTTCCACCGGCACAGGTTCTGTACCGTACTGATTTACAAATTCAATTTGATTCTGTCCATTTGGATAATTGGTAACCGCTGTCAGGACACCATTACCATGATCTGTCACTGTTACGGTAAAATCATAAGTTCCTGTTACTACACTTATCCCATTTGAATTTGTCCCGTTTTCGGTATCCTCATATATCCGATAGCTAAGTGTATATACCGTATTACCGTCAGCATCTGTGGATTTCACAGCATAACCTGCCTCAACTGCTTTATCAAGTACTACTGCACTTGCTCCGGCCGCTGTATCCGAGGTCTTATAGCTGATGGAGTCAAATGCAATGCTTCCATCCACTCCATTCTGCTTTTCCTGCAATACTGTACCGTTGCTTCCATCTGCCGGTCTGGTCGTAAGTTTAAACTGAAATTCTCCAGCTCTCAGATTACGTCCATGCAATGTTTTCTTTGCAGAAATATCTGCTTTTGTTCCACCCGTGACTTCTGTGGAGGCATCATAGCGGTTGGCAAATACCGCCCTGTCTGTTACATCAGAAGCAGCTCCATTATTATAAGTAACCTCTGCTTTAAGTTTTCCGATATTCTCAGTATCACGTGTCACAACTATCGTCACCTGTGCAGTATGACTATCGTATGTCATTCCACCTGCCTGTGTCTGAGGAACTGTTTCATTGATATTAAATGTATAGGTTCCCTCTTTTGTAAATGTCACATCACCAAACTGGAATGCCTTTGTAGCTCCGTCTTTTGCTCCCGCTACGATGGCTTTATCGCCATTTGCTGCTATCTTAACTTTCTCATTCTGTATCGCTGTTTTGGTATCGTCATCTGCCGCTGTCAGAGTGAATTCAAATGCTTCATTTGCCTTCATATCTCTTCCGATAAATGTTTTACTTCCCTTAAGAGCTGTATCTCCAGTCAATGTCACTGGCTCATCCGGAAGTCCTATTGTCAGACGGCCATTATTGCCAAGATATGTGGTAATATGTGCACCTTTAAAATTCTCATTCCATACAGGATTGACGGACTTTGAAGCTGTATTGGTCTTATTAGCACCTTCCGCTTTGTCCTCTGCAAAATATGTCAGACTTGTAGTTCTCGGTGTTCCTGCCGGAATATAATACTCTCCGCCAGTATTCTTTGTTGCATAATTTCCAAGCATCAGATTGCTGTTACCAGGAATGGTTACAGTATTTGTTTTGCTGACTGCTTTCCCATCATCACCCAATACGTAATAATTCCTCTGATAATAATATGTCGTTGCTCCGGTAGTATCAATACTGTCTTTCGCCGGAGTCGTACATGCTTCATCCGTATAGAGCACCGTATCATTCTGAAAATAGTAAAAATCATTCGTCTCTGCAGGTTCAAACTTCGCATATGCACCTACGCCACCGGATTCTGCACCTGCCTGATTCTGATCATATTTATTGCTGTAGAAATGTACCTGATGATTCTCATCTTTATTCGCATCAATATATGCTTTTAACTGCGCATCCGGATTTGCAAACTTCTCTTCTACACCTGCCTTAAGGCTCACATCATAGAACAGACGCATCGGATACGTCTCATCTATAGTCATGCTTCCATCACTCTTAACTTCATAATATCTGAGTGGGATCAGATTGGCCGGAATTTTAACCGTAACAAGATCTCCTGTCTGAAGCTGGTCTTCACCGGCTGCCTTTTCTACCGTAATCTTAATATCTCCCAGATTGCCTTCCGGATATACATGGTTGGTATCCGGAATCTCCTGATTAAAGGTATATGTCACAACAGTTTTACCGTCTTTAGTAGTTTCCGTCTTACCCGGATTTTTATACAATTGATTTGCGTACACCAGGGTATTGATGTCATCCACCTGCATATAATCGCCAAGCTGATCGGTAAGAGTAATGAATCCAGCATCACTTGGATCCTCACCCTGATCGACCTGAGTAGGTGACTGCGCAGAAGATATAATTTCATCTTCAATCTGAGTAAAGATATTTTTCAGTTCATCTGCTTTTGTTGCTACTTTGTAATATGTCGCATCCTGACCTTTACTATCCTTCGCACGGGTTCCCAGCTTCTTATATCTCTCCGCATCCGGATAATTGCTGGACAGACCATGCATAAATGCATTAAATTTTTCTTTAGCACTCCATGATCCACTTCCGGAATGCCCGGTAATGCTGACATCCGCACCGCTAAATATACCAATGGTGTAAATATCTGCATCTGTTTTTATCGTTTTTGCAGATGTGATTGCATCGTTAGCCACATCATCATCAAAACCAGACTGGTGATTCGGCTCTCCATCTGTAAAAAATATAACAACTCTTTTGACATTCTTTCTATCGGCGTTATTATTCGCATCGGTTTTACTCTGATCCACAAGCGTCTTTGTCAGATCCATCGCATAATCCGCTGCTGTACATCCTGCCGGCTTCAGGGCATTGACTGTTGTCTCCCATTCTGATTTATTTCCACTTGTGTAAGCCTTATATCCACTGACAACCTGTGTATAATTATACCAATATCTGTTTTGACTGTACTGGTCATTTCCAATTTTGTCCGTCTTATTACCGGCAAACTTCACAACTGCGATACGATTCTGCTTATTCACATCCGCCCTTTGATCATTGACTTTTGCTGAACCGTCAATAAAACTGTTCACTGCAGCTTTAAGTGCATCTATTCTTTTGGTATTATCACCACTGCCCATCGGATCATCCATACTTCCCGATACATCAAGAACCAGTACGATATCCAGCGGCACTGTAGTCTGCCCTGTAATCTTGGCAGTCGAAGATAATGCAGACAACCCTACCAGAAAATCTGAATCAGCACCTTTCTTGATCGTTGCTGTGCCGGACTCTTTTTCCCGGCTGGTAAGAGTCACATCACCTGCCGATACAGACTTGTCCGTCCATATACGCCCCACATTCTTTGTACTGTCATCCAATGCATTTGCATCGTGCCAGTTATTTATAGTTACATTGTCTGTCGTTGTAGTCCTGGCAGCATTCTCTGCGGCATTCACCTGCTGTGGCCATAGACTAAATACCATGACAGCAGCAATGATAAATACCAATAACGACGTCTTCTTCATCTTCAGCTCTCCTTTCGTTTTCATGTTTTTATTGTATCATACTTTCTATTTTTAGACACATCTGTTTTGAAGAAAATTGTACAATTACATAAGAAATAACGGGACTGTCGGGAAATAGATAGTTCCAAAGCAGGGGACTATCGGGAAATAGATATTTTCAAACAGGGACAGGTGTGACTCGCATAAGTCACACCTGTCCCTGAAATTTTTCCATAAAAAGAGAAAAAGATGGCTAACGACAACCACCTTTCTCTCCGTTCCATGTTATAATGGAACTATGCAAAAACAAGATTCTTATAACGAATTTTTTGAAATAAGGCAACAGAAAATTAACTTTAGTTTCTTCGAATTGAGTTTACCCGACGACGATCCAGTCTATACCCTAAAAAAAGTGAGGATTTAGATTTTTCTGGCCTGTTGGCCAATTGTTCAGATAAGGGATTTTTGCGGTCAAAAATAAATTTCATCTTTCATAGAAAAAAGGATCCCAGCAAGGTAGAAGGCTAACAAGCCTCTTCCTTGCTGGAATCCTTTTAATTACTACTGCGGATGCCGAAATGTGGTATTAACCGACATCCCCTTTCACTTTATGATTATACAGTTTTCCCAACAGTTCTTCCTCATTGGGAAACCTTGCGGATATTAATTATCCAAGATACTTAGAGAATCATTTACACACACTTTTCTAAACCAGCTCAGCCTTAATCTTTTCAATCATCTCAGCATATTCTTCATCACTTAAGAATTTCTTTCCCGGATTCATTTCGAATGTGCCACCCCACTCATACTCATCTGTGTATTTTGGTACAAGATGGAAATGCAGATGATGTCCTGTATCTCCATATGCACCATAGTTCACTTTTGCAGGTTTGAAGATTTTGTGGATTGCCTCAGATACCTTTGCAATCTCCTCTAAGTATGCTGCTCTCTCCTGCGGTGTCAGCTCAAGAATCTCACTGACATGTTTCTTATGAGCAACTACAACTCTTCCTGGATGGCTCTGCTCTTTAAAAAGATATACTTTAGAATTCTCAAGTTCGCAAATCTTAATTCCAAACTTTGCCAATAATTCTCCCTCTACACAATATGCACAATTCTGATCTACCATTTTAATTTCTCCTTTCATGTCGTATTAGAAATATTTTTGTTTCTAATACAATCAAATCATTGCTCTTTTTATTTAATATTTTTAAGCTCTCCTATATACATAAAAGCTTTCACCTTATGTATTCTAAATGCCTGATCTCATTACTTACATGCAAAGCATCACCACAAGCGGTATTGTTACCAGACTTGCCAGTGTAATAATAAATACACCCTGTGCCGCATAATCAGCTTCTGTTGAACCGAAGCTTTCTGCCATAATCGGAATACTCGCCATACTCGGAAGTGCAATAATCAGCGTCCAAATATTTCTCGCAAGATCATTCACGCCAAGCCACGTCATCACACGAAATATGACAACCGGCATAACTATCAGCTTAATGATTATGACAAATACAACTGGCCATGCTTTCTTTAATGATCCTGATTCCATCAGTGCAATCGTTCCTCCGATATACAAAAGTGCCAGTGGCTTTGCACAGCTTCCTATTGTATCAAAGCTTCGAAGAATCAGTAAATCTGATGGCACTTTCAAAATCATCAACGCCAGCCCGATCAATACTCCTACTATAACAGGATTAGACAGCTTCTTTATGATCAGCTTCAAGGATAATTCCTGTCCTCCTTCTGATTTAGAAGTGAGCAATACTCCTTCTGTCCAGAGGAACAGATTATCTATTACAACGCAGAAAGAAAATGCTACTACTGCAACCGGATCAAATATCTCTTTTACAAGAGGCAGCCCAAAGAACGCCATATTTCCGAAAAGACATTGGGCAGTAAAGATTTTTCTTTTATCTCCCCGGAAATGTAATAACGTTCCTGTAAGGAATCCAGCTCCTGTAAGCAGCGGATATGTAATCAGTGCATAGGGAATTACAGATTTTGCAATATCCCATGCATTTTCCTCCTGCACTGCTGACGGAAATACTGCAATCAGCATCAATGGACAGATAACGCCCATAAGCAGACTGCTTAACCCATGAATGACTTCGGCTTTCAAAAGCCCTAATTTTGCTCCTATAAATCCACATCCGAGAATGACAAAAAACATAATCATTTGACTAATCAACGTATTCATATCTATAGACATTATTTTGTTTCCCCCATTCTCTCATTTCAATTTTATATCCATGATATGAAACTCTAATTCAATTCATGGTCTACATTATATATTTTTTTAATTTGTATGTTTCATCAAAAATCCCACTACAACACTGTCATATGGCTCAGGATATTCCCACTGATGTACATGTCCGCCTTCCGGTGCAAGATAGAATTCTGCCTGTGAAATTCCATGTACTAATTCCATGGTCTTCTCTATATTCATGAACAAATCCTTCGCCCCTGCAGCAATCAGTACCGGCATTTTAAGCTCATGCAGCCTGCCTGCTGTATTGTGGCTGAGGCATGCCCCACACTGTGCCTTATAGGCATACACCGGCATTGGATAAGGGTACGCTGCATCTTCTTCAATAGATTTCTCAATCTTCTCTGGGTGATGTATCTGCGTGTATTGGCCATAGGTCATCCAAAGATTCAACTGCTTTAATACTGCCGGATCTGTATCTTCTTTCAGCTCACAGATTAGATTTAAAGCCTTTTTAAATGCCGGACTTACACTTGCAAATGTACTTGTCAAAATCAGACTCAGAACTCTGTCCGGAACTTTCAGTGCCACCTGCTGTGCAATGGCGCCTCCCATAGAGACACCCATAACATGGGCTTTTTTGATATCTAATGTATCCATGATACCGATGATATCGTCTGCCATCTGCTCTGTTGTATAACTCTCTGCTTCCGGTTTGTCGCTTAATCCTGCTCCTCTGTTATCCGGAACAATACACCAAAACCATTTACTTAATAGCTCATAGTTATGCTTCCATTTATCTCCCGGTGCTCCAAGTCCCATAATCATAATAATAGGGACACCGCTTCCAAATGTCTGTACATGAAATTTCAATCCATTTACATGGACATCCATACATTCTTTTTTCTGATTCATTTTATGAACCTGCACTTTCTGCTTTTTCTACTCTTAACCGACCTTTGAATATTCCTTTTGGCTAGTCGCGCTCCTTACGTGGTGTCTTGCCATCATAAATGTACATCTTACGGCTGTCGCACTCTGGAAGATCCTTTCTCATGCGGTCAAATACCGGTTCATAGTCCAGATCCTGAATCGGCAGGTCTACACGCACATTGTTCAGTGCTGACAGGCACATTCCTTCCAGAATTTCATATCCGTGATATGCTGTATCAATGTTGCAGCTGTGAACTTTTGAATCATCCTCCATCCACTCTGCAAACTCTGTATAGTAAGGTGTCTGAATCGGAATCTGCTGATGGTTTCTCCAGCCTGGATCCTTTCCTTCTATCAGACGACCATTTGTAGCCTTTGTGCATGCTCCCCAGAACCCGTCTGTCTCAGCATATACATAACCTTCTTTACCATAAACAGTCAGACGATTATCACTGCTTCCATATTCCGGTGGGTTGTGAGCCTCTGCAAGATATCCACACTCTACATAAGCATGTACTCCATTTTCCAGTTCCATAGTACCAAGCAGGTAATCTGGTGCCGGATGGTTATCATCCAGACAAATCGGACCGTGTACATGTCCACATACCCATTTTGCACGATGTCCACCATTCGCCCAGAGAATATAGTCTACATAGTGTGTTCCAAGCTGGCTGAACCAGGCTTGACACTCTACATGTATCTTTGTGATCTCGCCAATTTCGCCGTCCTCAATACGTTTCTTTAGTGTCTGCATCTGGGACAGATATTTCTGCTGATGACAAACAACTGCTTTGATTCCGTTATCATGGCACAACTTTACAATTTTCTTTGCCTCCTGAAGACTCTCAGCCATCGGTTTTTCAAAGGAAATTCCTTTTACACCGTATTTTACTGCCAGTTGAATGACAGAAAGCCGGAGATCTGGATATGTAACAAATACAAATATTTCCGGTCTTGTCTCCTTTAACATCTCTTCTGCATCCGTAAAAAGTGGTACATCGTCCAGATGGTATTCCTCAGCAACTGCTTTCATCTTAGGCTCATCAATATCGCAAAGGCCTACTACTTTATAATAATCTGGATTTTCCAGAAGCCCGTGAAGATGAATCTTACCACGGACTCCGAGACCCATTACCGCAACTGTATGCATACTCATAGTCTCTTTTCCTCCTGAGAAAAAACTTTTTTGTATCTTTACTGAAATATCTCTTCTTCCAGCAAAGTCTGCTTCTGTCTGATTGCTTACCTGTGAATCTGCCGGCACATATATTTTCCGTCCTCAGCAACAACCCCGTCACTGTCTGTCTCTGCACGCGGGCTTTCATCTTCCACCATAATCCAGCCAAGGTATCCTGTCTCTGCCAGATATTTGATAATTGCAGGATAGTCAATTTTTCCTTCTCCCATAACAGCCCATTCATTCTGAGCAATACGGTCTTTAAAATGTACGTGGCGGATCAGATCTCTGTGTGCTTTCATCTGTTCAATTGCACTCATACCACCATTCTCAATATGTCCTACATCCGGAGCCCAGCCAATAGCAGTCGGCTGAATCAACTCAAACATGGCTTCATAATCTTCTTCTGTACGAAACAACGAATTCTTTGCACTGTTCGGATGGAAACAACATACGATTCCTGCCTCTGCTGCCTCAGCCGCTACAGATGCCATGCAGTTGATCAGACATTTTCTTCTTTCTGCCAATGCTTCACCTTCTCCTCTAGGTACATTTCCTGCATGATGACTCAGCATAATCTTGGCATTTGGAAAATGTTTCACGAATTCAATTGCTTCACGGCTTAACGCTGCTTCTTCCGCAGTCTCCTCCATGCCATTCCAATCCTGATGAAGAACAAGTGCCGCAAATTCCATGTTATATTTCTCAAGCTGTTTTTTCACACCTTCCGGGTCATGGAACCATGTTCCAAGCATGTCAATTTCGCACTCAATGCTCTGAAATCCTGCCTCTGCTGCCACTTTAAGCATTCTCGGCAACTGACCAAAATGCTTTCCCATCTTCCATGGATAGGACTGACAGCCAAATTTTAAATTGTACACTTCTTCCGACCTCCTTTATAATTTTCTATAAATATCCGCATCAAGCTTATTGTATAAAATACCGATAAATGCATAAATATTCTCATTTATTGCAAAATTGTCTGGATTTTTTTACAAAAAAGGCTCTCAACACATAATCTCGCATAATTATGTCGTAGAGAGCCTGTTTTATTGTCGCGATGCAGCTAATGCATTACGTAAGATACTATACTAAAGCTTTGATAGCAGCAATCTGATCTTCCTTCAGATCTAAAATATCGCTGTTGTCCATGGATGTGTTGGAGTCCTCAATCAGGATCATCTTTGTATCCTTGCATGTTACTGTGTTATGCCACAGTGTAGCTGGGATATTGTAAACCTTGTTTGGCTCCATCTTAACTGCCTTGATATCAAGACCGCCTTCTACTTCATTTGCATAGATCAGTGTGCAAGATCCGGCAACAAGTACGAAAAGCTCATCAGTCTTGTTGTGACGCTCCAGATTGTTGATTCCTGTGATGTCGTTAGCTGGTTTCCAGTTTTTGATACCAACTGTCCATTTCTCGTTCTCGAATACTCTCTGCATTCCTTCCCCGTCAAATGAATAATTTAAAATTTCCATGATTCTTATCTCCCTTTTATATAATAAAATGAATTTGATCAGATTCTTATGCTAATGTTGCTTTGCATTTTTCAACGATGTTCTCAGCTGTAAGTCCATAAGCTGCAAACAGTTCATCTGGTTTACCGGATTTTCCGAATTTATCCTGGATACCAACTCTTTCGAATTTAGCTCCGTCATGTCCTGCAAGGACTTCTGCTACAGCAGATCCAAGTCCACCAATCACAGAATGCTCCTCAGCTGTTACGATACCTTTGCACTTCTCGTTCATAGCAAGGATTGTCTCAGCATCGATAGGTTTTACTGTGTGCATATTAACAACTGCTGCAGAAATTCCTTCTGCCTCAAGCATCTCAGCTGCTTTTAATGCGATTGGTACCATAAGTCCCATTGTGATGATGCAAACATCGTTACCATCTTTTAAGATGTTAGCTTTTCCCGGGATAAATGGTGTATCCTCTGTTGTGATATCCTCACAAACAGGTCTTGCAACACGGATGTAAACTGGTCCGTCAATCTCTGCTGCTGCAAATACAGCTTTCTCCATCTCTGTAGGATCACATGGTACAAAAATTGTCATGTTCGGCATCTCTCTCATAAGAGCAACATCCTCGATAGACTGATGACTTCCTCCATCCTCTCCTACTGAAAGTCCTGAATGAGATAATCCAAATTTAACATTTGTGTTTGTGTATGCAATAGAGTTACGAATGATCTCATAAGCTCTTCCTGTTCCGAAAAGAGCAAATGTGCTTGCAAATGGAATGTATCCTGTATGAGCAAATCCAGCTGCCATACCCATCATATTACACTCTGCAATTCCTGCGTTAAAGAAACGATCTGGAAATGCCTCAGCAAATGTAGCTGACATTGTTGCATGTGCAAGGTCTGCATCTAATGCAACGATCTTATCGTTCTTCTGTCCTAATTTAACTAATGCTTCTCCGTAAGCAACTCTTAATGATTTTCCCATCTTCTTACGCCTCCAATTCTTTCATAGCTGTCTCGAACTCTTCTGGTTTCAACGGTCTTCCGTGCCATCCTACCTGATTCTCCATGAAGGATACACCTTTACCTTTGATTGTGTGGCAGCAAATGAATTTTGGCTTACCAGATACTGGAGCCTCAATTGCTTTGTCAATTTCTTCGATGTTATGTCCATCTACTTCAAAGCATTCGAAACCGAAGGCTTTAAACTTCTCAACGATGTTTCCAAGTCCCATAACCTGATCGTTAGTTCCATCAATCTGAAGTCCGTTATAGTCAAGTAAAACGCAAAGGTTATCAAGTTTGTAATGAGCTGCTGCCATAGCTGCCTCCCATACAATACCTTCCTGACACTCGCCATCACCAACTACTGCATATACTTTGTAGTCGGCTTTTGCATGCTTAGCTGCAAGAGCAAGTCCTGTTGCCAGAGACATTCCCTGTCCAAGAGATCCTGTGTTCATATCAACACCTGGAGTCTTGTTGCAGTCCGGATGTCCCTGAAGATGGCTGTCAATCTGACGAAGGTGTGCCAGATCCTCTTTCGGGAAATATCCCAGATCTGCCAGGATTGCATATAATGTAGGGCAAGCATGTCCCTTACTTAATACGAGACGGTCTCTGTCTGCTTTCTTAGGATCCTTAGGATCAAGATTCTTCATCTCATCATAGTAGAGAGCCATAAGAATCTCAACACATGATAATGATCCGCCCGGATGACCTGACTGGCAGGCAAATAAACTCTTCAATATCTCTTGGCGCAATTCCTTTGCTTTTTTCTCGTAATTCATTTTTCTTCCTCCTTATATTAACCTTTAACAGCTCCTGCTGTTAATCCCTCAACTAATCTCTTCTGTGCAAAGAAGAACATGATACATACTGGAATGATTGTAATAATTCCACCTGCTGTTAACAGACCCCAGTCAACTCCAAGCTGACCGATCAGACTCTTCAGTGCTACAGGTATTGTTCTTGTCGCATTGTTCGTAAACATTACCGCAAATGTATACTCGTTCCATGATGTCATGAAGATATATACACCGGTGGCAACAAGGCAAGGACCTAATATAGGTAAAATGATCTTGAAAAATGCCATCCTTCTATTACATCCATCAACCAATGCTGCTTCTTCAAGTGATAGTGGCAAGTCGTTAAAAAATCCATTCAGCAACCATACAGAAAATGGAAGTGTGAACGTTGTATATGCGAGTACAAGAGCCCATGGAGTATAAAGTAACCCCAGATTTCTCATTATAGAGTATAATGGGATTAAAAGCAATACCGTAGGGAACATATTATTGCTTAAAAACAATGCCATCATCGCTCTACGTCCTGCAAATCTGTATCTTGAAAACGCATATGATGCTAATGTTGATGCTGTCAGAGAAACAACTGTTGTTACTGCCGCAACAATAAAGCTATTCTTCATGGCAGCCAGGAAATTTACTGTTGTAGTAAACAGTTTCGTGTAGTTCTCCCATTGAACTTGTCTTGGCCAGTATGTAACTGCTCCGTATAACTCTGTGTCCGGTTTTATAGATGTAATAAATGTCCAATAAAACGGGAACAGGATGAAAAGTAATATTACGATCAGTGGGAGATATACTGTTAAAAATCTCTTTAAGAATGATTCCCTCTTCATACTACTTATCCTCCTCTCTAAATGTAAAGATCAAATACGGAACTGCAACCAGGCAAAGTACAAGTGCAAGCAAGATTGCCATTGCTGATGAGTATCCTAAGTTCAATGCCTGAGCTTTATTAAACACATATACACTCAGTGTCTGTGTTGCATAAGCCGGTCCACCTTCCGTCATGTTGAAGATAACATCGACTGAGTTTGCAACCCAGATAATTCTCAGAAGTCCTGTGATAAAGATTGTATTCTTAATACTTGGAATTGTAATCTTAAATAACTTCTGGAATCCTGTCGCGCCATCCATGTCGGCTGCTTCATAAAGTTCTCCTGGAATTCCCTGCAGTCCTGCAAGAATCATCAGTGCAAAGAATGGAATTCCCTGCCAGATAATCGTTACTACAACTGCTGGAAATGCTGTATTCGTCTGTGCTAAAAATGGTATGCTCTTATTAATTATGTGTAATTTCTGAAGAATGTCATTGAGTACACCATAGTTACCGTCATACATCCATCTCCACATAAGACCGATCAAAATACCAGGTGTGACCCATGGAATCAGGCTGACTGCACGGACAACACCGCGGCCTCTGAACTTCTTGTTAAGAAGCAACGCCAGTATAAAACCAAATACAAACTGAAATCCAACGCCAAATACCACCCAGAGAATCGTCTTCCAAAGTGCTTTCCAGAACAGCGCATCTTTAAATGCCGCGATGTAATTTGCAAGTCCGACAAACGCAATGTCATTCGGTCTTCTCAAATCATAACTCTGGAAACTCATTCCAATCGCATTAATAACCGGAATGAATACTACGCACAAAATGATAATCAGAGCAGGTGCTACCAATAAATATGGATAGATACTTTTCTTTTTTACCATCGTGTTCTTTCCCTTTCAATCATACTGCCCTGCCAGTTGCCTGACAAGGCAGTTCCATAAATCAATTATTATCTAGTTGTTACAAAATCTAGTTTCTACTCGTTAAGAGCTTTGTCCAGCTTATCCATACACTCTTTAGCTGTAATCTCGCCTGTCAGAGCCTGAGAAATTGTTGCCGGCCAATTACTGATCCACTCAGTTGTTGTATCTTTTACCGGAACTGTACCCGCAATATCGACACCTTCCATAGATACTTTCATGAATTTGTCATTCTGGAAGTAATCTTCCTGCTGAACAGTCTGGCTTACTGGAACCTGTCCTGTTCCTTCACACCACATTTCCTGTCCTTCTTCTGTTGCAAGATATTTCATCCACTCAAATGCTGCTGCTTTGTTCTCGCAAGAATCGAACATTACAGTCTCTGTATCTCCCATGGATGTCCACTGTCCTTTTCCTTTTGGAATGATGAATGCATCAACATCATCACCAAGTTCTTCTACCATACCTTTAGAAGATCCAATATGATGTATGAACATAGCTGTCTTTCCAGACTTGAAGTTAGCAACTGTCTCGTTGAATCCATCGTTCGTAGCTGACTCCGGAACATATCCGTTCTTATACAGATCGATGAAGTCCTGCATACCCTGTACAGATGCATCAGATGTCAGATCATCAAAGCTTCCACCTTCACCATAGATGAAACTTCCCCATGGCTCCTGTCCACCGGAAGCACCACGCATACCAAATCCGTATACGTCTGTCTTTCCATCACCATTTGTATCCATTGTACATTTCTTAATGTCTTCAAGGAACTCATCGTATGTCTTAGGTGTCTCTGTGATACCAGCCTCTTTGAAGATTGATGGTCTGTAGTATACATAGAGTACCTGAATGTTCCATGGCATCAGATAGAGTGAATCGTCAGATCCGCCTGCCTTTTTCATTACGTCGTAGATGTTGTCAGAAATGTCATCTTTCTTATCCCATGCATCAACATAAGGTGTTAAGTCTGCAAGCAGGTTATTGTTTGTGAACATCGGTGTTGCGGAAAGCTTAAAGGTTGCTACATCCGGTGCTCCACCACCCATAGCTGCGTTGAACAGTGTGTTGGAATATCCTCCACCATCCCAAGGAACTTCTTCACCTTCAACAGTGATTCCGTACTTATTCTCCTCGTTGAACTTCTTGATGATGTCCTGCATCAGGGAAGAATAATCTGTGTTATCTGCCCAATACTGGAACTTGATTGTGCACTCTTTGATATCATCGGTTGACTGAGCTTCTTCTTTTTTGTCTGAGCTTCCGCTATTGGATTTAGATCCGCAAGCTGTCATTCCGAGTACCATAGCTGCTGTCAGTAATACTGCTAATAACCTCTTTTTCATTGCTTGTCCTCACTTTCTATATTTTGTTGTAACTAGGATCTCTGACTGATAACCTGTGCTTTCCTGATCCCTTGTTTCAGCCATCTTCCTAACGCAACGAAGAACTTTTCGAACTGAAATGCTTTACGAATTGTAAACGCTTACATTTTAATTTTAAAAAAAATCGTAAGGCATTTACCGTCCTTGTAAGCTCTTACATTTGATAATTCAATTATATCCTTTTGACACTTTCCCGTCAATAAAAGAATGTACCAAAATAGGGAAAGCTCTTTTGTTACATTTCACTAAGAGTGCATTGTATACTCCTACACTTCCTCACGAGTTTCACAAAAAGCACGCATAGAACTGACCACCATTCGATAGATAAAATCTGCTGCGAACTCTGGTGTACAGGACTTTTTATCGGCAAGCCAGGTCTTTACAAATCCAAGACAGCCATTCAGGCAATATGCATAAAAGTAATCCATCTGATCACTTTTTTCCGGAAACATCTGCTCTAACACTTCCCTGCTGTTTCTTGCCAGAATAACTTCCACTTTCTGAATAAATCGTATATCTCCGTAAGGTCCGACCAAAGCAGAAACAATCTCTCGATTGTTGTCTAACACTTGAAATATGTCCTGAAGAAAATAAAATCCATTATCCTCTCGCTTTTCAATTGGATGCTCTCTGATCGCACGTTCCATCTCCTCTGCCAGATCATTCTCAATCTCATACAACAGCCCAGATATATCTGGATAATGCAAATAAAAAGTAGATCTGTTAATATCTACCTGATCTACCAATTCTTTTACTGTAATCTCACCTACACTTTTCTCCTTCATAAGCATGGCGAGCCCATTTCTAAGCTGGGTCTTTGTCTTGCGGACCCGGCGGTCTGTCTTCTTCTGCATATGTTTCCTGCTCTTTCTTTCATTATAATGTTAAATTTTTATAACATATTGATATAATGCAACATTTTTAATATTTTCTGTCTATTAATCAGCACTTTTTAACCTTTTAACGGTTGTAAATCACTTTCTTCCTTAATATAATACTTTTTGATAAGATAATCAACATCGTATCTATTACTAGAAAAATATTTACACAAAAGGAGCATTTTACTTATGAGGAACGCATTTCGGATTTTCCGCCGGGACATGAAACGTCTGCTTCGCAGTCCTGCTGCCGTGCTGGTCATGATCGGCGTATGTATTATCCCCTCTCTGTATGCCTGGTTCAATATTGCAGCCAATATTGACCCATACAGCAACACCTCCGGCATTAAAGTAGCCGTTGCCAATAACGACAAAGATGCAACAAGCAATGATCTTACAATCAATGCCGGGAATGAAATTATTAAAAATTTAAAAGAAAATGATCAACTCGGATGGACTTTTACGAATGAAGAAAATGCTGTTGAAGGAGTCAAATCCGGAAAATATTACGCGGCAATCGTAATTCCGGAAGATTTTAGCAGTTCTCTTCTGAGTATCCTCTCCGGCAAGATGGAGACTCCGAAACTGGATTATTATCTTAATGAAAAAATCAATGCAATTGCACCAAAAATCACAGACAGTGGTGCCAGCACAATCCAGCTTCAAATCAACAATACCTTTTCATCCATTGCATCTGAATCGGTTTCAAATGTATTAAAGCAGTCTGTTACTGACCTGGCCGGTACTATCGATACTGTCAATTCTGATCTTGTGTCAATGCTTGACAAAGTAAATGATAATATTGCCGAGTACCAAAAGATTCTGGATTCCTTCAATTCCAGTGTCGGTGGTACACAGACTTTGATCGATAACGCAAAAAGTGCCACATCTGCTTTAGGCGACGCAGCAACTTCCGGTGCAAATGCACTTTCCGATGCAGACAGCGTATTAAAGGAGACACGAACAGCTACCGGAGGCTTCACTTCCGCATTATCCCAGTCTATTTCAAATGGTCTGAGTATTATTGAACAGGCTTATGGCCAGGCTTCCAGTGGAATTAGTGATCTCGGTAAAAAAGCCGAAGCAATTAACGGTGATGTAACAAACGCCTTAGCCTATGCCAATAAGATTAATACTACAAATGCATCAGTCATTGCAACACTGCAGCAGCTTGCTTCACAATTACCGGCACAGTCCGATACAATCAACTCTGCTCTCGCAAAACTTTCCGAGCAGAACCAGAGCAATCAACAGTTGATCAGCAGCCTGACTGCCGGAAACGATGGTATTAGCAACGCACTTTCCACAACAACCAATACACTTTCACAGTTGGAAACAATCAACAAAGCAAACTTAAGTGGTATTCAGAGTCTTCGTACCTCTCTTGATGAGAACGTATTTCCACAGTTAAATCAGACTATGGATATTTTTTCCAGTCTGACAGGTGAACTGAACGGAATACTGAACGGTGTACCTGCTACCACTGAGCAGTTAAACAGTATTCTGACACAGCTTGGCACAAGCCTCACAGAACTGAACAACGTACTGAATGGAACACAGTCCTCTCTGAATGCCGTAATCAACCGACTGGACAACGTCCGTACCGACATCAATGCGATTACAAGTTCTGAGACATTCCAGAAGCTTACCTCTTTAGAAGGCATTGATTCCGATACGATTGCTGAATTCGTATCATCTCCAGTAAATGTGAATACAGAAACTTACTATTCTGTTAAAAACTACGGTTCTTCCATGACACCATTCTATTCGAACCTGGCAATCTGGGTTGGAGGAATCGTCCTGATTGCTATCTTCAAAATGGAAGTGGACCGTGACAGATCCATGCGTTCTTACAGTGCCACAAATATGTATTTTGGGCGCTGGCTTTTATACATGCTGCTAGGTCTTGTCCAGGGACTGATCGTATGTGTCGGAGATGTATTTCTTCCAGGCGTTCAGTGCCGTCACCCATTTGCGCTGGTACTGACCGGGCTTGTATGCTCCTTTGTATATGTCAACATTATTTATGCTCTGTCACTGACATTTAAGCATATTGGAAAAGCGTTATGTGTAATCTTTGTCATTCTTCAGATTCCAGGATCTTCCGGAACCTATCCGATTGAAATGACACCGGTATTTTTCCAGAAAATACACCCGCTTCTTCCATTCACTTATGGAGTTGCTGCTATGCGTGAAGCAATTGCAGGCATGTATGGAAGTGTTTATATCCACAACCTTTTAATCTTGCTCTGCTACGTTCCGATTGCACTTTTAATCGGACTGGGAATAAGACCTCTTCTGGCAGGACTGAACCGCCTGTTCGACCTGAAGCTGTCTGAAACAGAATTTATGGTCTGCGAAGAACCAGATGATCAATTAAGCAGGAGCGCTCAGTTGTCTATGCTTTTAAAAGCCTCTCTTTCACAAGACGACTTACGTACACAGACCGCTGAGAAAGCTCAGAATTTTGAACAGAATTATCGGAAAATGATTCGCTATGGTTTCCTTGCGATCATTATTATTCCGTTGATCTTCCTGATACTGATGTTCAGTCTGGAATCGAAAATTGTATTTTTGGTTCTTTGGATCATATCTATCATCGCCATCGCAACATGGCTTATTATTGTAGAATTCATTCACACAAGACTCGCCGAGCAACAACAGCTGGCTGGTATGTCTTTTGATGAGATGGTGAAAAAATTCCGTGGAAAGGAGGATGAATAATCATGAAAAATATTCTTCGCATTTTTAAGTATGATTTAAAGAAGATCCATAAAAATGTCATTGCCATGATCGTTATTATGGGAATCACTGTTATTCCGACTCTTTACGCGTGGTTCAATATCGCTGCGAGCTGGGATCCATACGGAAATACAGGAAACTTAAAAGTTGCTGTAGCAAGCTCTGATGAAGGTTATAGTGGTGAACTTCTCTCAGTAAACCTTAACCTTGGAGATCAGGTTCTTACAACTCTTAGAGGTAACTCGCAGCTTGACTGGACATTTACAAGTGCTAAGAAAGCGAAAGAAGGAGTAAAATCCGGAAAATATTATGCGGCAATCGTAATCCCAAAAGATTTCAGTAAAGACATGATGAGTATTTTCACATCCAATGTAACACATCCTGAAATCAAATATTATATCAATGAAAAGGAAAACGCAATTGCCCCGAAAGTCACCGTAAAAGGCGCAAATGCCGTACAGCAGCAAATTAATGATACATTTGTACAGACGGTATCCCAGACCGCATTAGAAGCCTTTCAGCTTGTTAATAACGTTGCTGACGAGACCGATGATCAGACAATCGCCGACAACCTCTCAGCCGCACTGGCGCAGATTTCAACAGACTTATCCTCTGCTGCCGGCACTGTACAGGCATTTTCCGATATGGCAAATTCTGCGGCAATTATGTTGAATACCACTACAGAATTCTTAAGTCAGTCCGGTTCCGGTACAAAAGCCAGTGTAAATGCTCTGGGCGTGGCTGGAAATGGTATTGATTCCCTGAATTCAGCTTTAACAGGAACAACCGATTCCATCAACCAGGCACTTTCACAGAGCGCTTCCTTCTACAGTGCGGTATCCACCTGTGTCGGAAATGCACTGGATTCCTATAATTCAGACGCACAGGCTTGTGCAAATGCACTGAATGCCGTAAGTGGACGTGTGCAGAATCTGATAGATGGTTACCAGTCACTGGAAAACTCGCTGAGCCAAATTGCTGACTCTATTACTGAGCCAAATTTAAAAGGTATGCTTATGCAGGCAATCGGCAATATTCAGAAAGCGAAAGCTTCTCAAGAAGCAATCCGTGATGCCATTAACGATGCAGCTACTGGTATTACTTCCGCAACTGCAAATGCAACCGAATTAAAGAACAATATTGACGGCTTGATCGCCCAGAGTAATTCTTCAATCAGTACTGTGAAAAAAGATTATGAAAACAATGTTAAGGGTAGTCTGGATGATCTGGCAAATGATCTGACTAGCACAGGCAGCTCTATTACTTCACTGCTTGGACAGTTAGATAACAGTCTGAAAGACATTTCCGGGGTGACAGGCTCTGCAGCCGGAAATCTCACAGAGGTACAGAAAGCTTTATCAGATTCCGCTTCTCTTTTAAATGAAGCATCCGGTAAAATGTCTAATGCAGCAACTGCAATGCTATCTTCCGATGACAACGGCATTCAATTACTGACCAGCCTTCTCTCTGAGGATCCGGAGGCAATTGGTTCATTCCTTGCATCACCGGTCAAGCTTAATGAAACACATATTTACCCTATCGAGAACTATGGATCTGCTATGGCTCCATTCTACTCAACACTCGCGATTTGGGTCGGCGCAGTTGTAATGGCTGCCATGTTAAAAGTAAATGTTTCAGACAACTTAAAGCACAAATTGAATAATCCGAAAGAACACCAGTTATATATTGGACGCATTCTTCTTCTCCTTTGTATAGGATTTTTACAGAGCGCATTGATCTGTCTTGGCGATCTTTATTTCCTGGGCATCCAATGTGAACATCCTGTATTATTTGTACTGGCAGGATGCTTTAGCAGTCTTGTATATGTAAACATTATTTACGCTTTGACTGTTTCCTTTGGAGATATCGGTAAAGCAATCGCAGTTGTGCTGATGGTCATGCAGGTAGCCGGAAGTGGTGGAACTTTCCCAATTCAGTGTGCGCCGGAATTTTTCCGGAAAGTATATCCTTTACTTCCATTTGTACACAGCATGAACGCTATGCGTGAATGTATCGCCGGTTTCTATGGCATGAACTACTGGATTGAACTTGGAAAACTGGCACTCTTCCTGATTCCGGCATTGTTGCTCGGTCTGATCCTCAGGAAACCAGTCATCAAGTTAAATGATGCATTTACAGAAAAATTGGAAAGTACACATCTGATTTAAAATACACAAAATACTCCAGTAAATTCGTTTCGAAATGCACATAAGGCATTTATAGATAGAAAAACCCCTCTGAAATATTTCATCTTAAAGATGGATATATTCCAGAGGGATTTCTTTATCTTACATCTGATACGTCATTTTCGAGTTTATTTATTTTCCGATCATATGTATAAATTCCATTAATCTCATCTTCGATATCACTCCACTGCGTATATACACAGCCACACAGCCCTTTCTCTTTTAAATGTATCACCTTATCCTCAAGTTGTTCATATGCCTTTTTGTACTTTGAAACAGTCTTATAACTTCCATAACCATATTTTTTCTCCGATGCTACGTGTCCTTCCACTCCAAATGTAAAACCACCATATTCGCTTAATACCGCTGCACGGATTTTTTCCGGTTTTACTTTTAATGGAAAGAAATAGTTATGTACACTCTGAAAATCTCCCGTTCCCTGATCAAACCAGCCGCTTGCTGAATCAATCATACTCCCAGGATCCAGATTTCTTACCATATCTGTAATTTTCTTCGTTTCAAATTGTCCCCAGCCTTCATTGAAAATTACCCAGGTACATATACTCGGATGGTTCTTTAGCAACTTAATAGTTTCTTTCACTTCACGAACAAATTCATTTCTTCCGTCTTGATTCTGACGAGACAGAAGTCTGGAATGATTGTCTTTCATTGTTAATCCCGGCCATGACATCACATTTGCAAGATATGTTACAAACCAATGATGATACCTTTCACCACCATTGACCATGTCCTGCCATACAATCATGCCTAAACGGTCACAATGATAATACCATCGCTCCGGTTCAATCTTAATATGTTTTCTTACCATATTAAATCCCATTCGCTTCATTTCGCAAATATCAAAGATTAATGCTTCATCTGAAGGTCCCGTATACAAACCGTCTGGCCAATACCCTTGATCTAATACACCTTTTTGAAAATGTTCCTTTCCATTTAAATACATACGCGGAATATTATGTCTATCATTCTTTATCTCGAATCTTCGTATTGCAAAATAACTTTCTACTTCATCTACACATACATTTCCAGGTCTGTATCCTTGCATCTTGACATGCATATAATAAAGATATGGCTTCTCACAATTCCAGCATTTCGGATTTGGTATCTCCACTTCAATCCATGAATTCGTCTTACCTTGTACTGTCATCATTACTTCCGGCAGCCTCTGTAAAAATGATTCTGTTTCCGTCAAATTACTTCCAGAATCTGAATAAATCTCAGGAAAACGAATCTCAATTTCCACTGGAATTTTTTCATTAATTTTGTTGGATTCGACATATATTTCTATTTTTACAGTCTCTAAACAGCCTTCTGATCTTTCTTTCTCAACATATTTCTTAATCCTTGTATCTATATGTTTTACCCATTTGTCTGATACTTCCTCCAGCCAAACACTCTGCCAGATTCCACTCTGGGCCGTATAAAACATCCCGCCACTCTCCAGCTTTTGCTTCCCTCTGGCATGATAAGAAGTGTCAGAATCGTCCTGAACCATAACAACAAGCTCATTCTTCCCCTCACATATATAGTCTGTAATATCAGCAGAAAATGGAAGGTATCCTCCTATGTGCTCTGTCACCAGGGTATCATTCACAAAAACTTTACACATCTGATCTACCGCTCCAAAATGTAACAGCATATGCCTTCTTTCAGTCTTTACATTCCATCTTTCGGACAAAATTTCTTTTCTATACCAAAGATACTCCTCAGGCTTCAGCTGCCTGGCTACACCTGATAGTATACATTCCGGTGAAAATGGCACTAAAATCTTACCACCATACTCTACAGGTCTTTCGCTGTTTTCCGTAAATGTATATTCCCACTCTCCATTTAATATCGTATAATCTGTATTCCTGATTAAAATAGGACGTGGATACTCCTGTAAAATATGCTCCGAATCCAATCTCTCTCCCCATCTGGTATATAACTGCTTCATTACTTTCTCCTATTCTACTACAAAAACACGTCCAAAAGATTACTCTTTCAGACGTGCCTCTCATTCCAGGTTAATGTTTATTTTATATAAAATATGTACCTTCAAAACTACATATAAGAAACTTTTTAACATCTTACCTATCCACCTTACTTGGTTATGCCCTCGACCTATTAGTAACAGTCAGCTCCATGTGTTACCACACTTCCACCTCTGTCCTATCTACCTCGTCGTCTTCAAGGGGTCTTACAACTTTCGTTGGGATATCTCATCTTGAGGGGGGCTTCACGCTTAGATGCCTTCAGCGTTTATCCCGTCCCGGCTTGGCTACTCTGCTATGCTCCTGGCGGAACAACAGATCAACCAGCGGCCAGTCCATCCCGGTCCTCTCGTACTAAGGACAGCTCCTCTCAAATATCCTACGCCCACGCCGGATAGGGACCGAACTGTCTCACGACGTTCTGAACCCAGCTCGCGTACCGCTTTAATGGGCGAACAGCCCAACCCTTGGGACCTACTTCAGCCCCAGGATGCGATGAGCCGACATCGAGGTGCCAAACCACTCCGTCGATGTGAACTCTTGGGAGTGATAAGCCTGTTATCCCCAGGGTAGCTTTTATCCGTTGAGCGATGGCAATCCCACTTTATACCACCGGATCACTAAGTCCTACTTTCGTACCTGCTCCACCCGTCGGTGTCGCAGTCAAGCTCCCTTCTGCCTTTGCACTCTTCGAATGGTTTCCGACCATTCTGAGGGAACCTTTGAGCGCCTCCGATACCCTTTCGGAGGCGACCGCCCCAGTCAAACTCCCCACCTGACATTGTCCCCCGACCTGATTAAGGCCGCTGGTTAGAAACCCAGTACTGCAAGGGTGGTATCCCAACAGCAGCTCCACAGCAACTGGCGTTACCGCTTCTTAGCCTCCCACCTATCCTGTACATGCAATACCGAATCCCAGTATCAAGCTGGAGTAAAGCTCCATGGGGTCTTTCCGTCCTGGCGCAGGTAACCAGCATCTTCACTGGTATTTCAATTTCACCGGGTGCATTGTTGAGACAGTGCCCAAATCATTACGCCTTTCGTGCGGGTCGGAACTTACCCGACAAGGAATTTCGCTACCTTAGGACCGTTATAGTTACGGCCGCCGTTTACTGGGGCTTAAGTTCAAAGCTTCGCTTGCGCTAACCTCTCCCCTTAACCTTCCAGCACCGGGCAGGCGTCAGCCCATATACTTCACCTTTCGGTTTTGCATAGACCTGTGTTTTTGCTAAACAGTTGCTTGGGCCAATTCTCTGCGGCCACCTCTCAGTGGCACTCCTTCTCCCGAAGTTACGGAGTCATTTTGCCGAGTTCCTTAACAATGCTTCTCCCGTCGGCCTTAGGATTCTCTCCTCATCCACCTGTGTCGGTTTACGGTACGGGCGCGATACAAACAATAGCGGCTTTTCTTGACGCATGGCTCACACTCTTCCCTACTCTTAATTCGGTACGCATCACATCTTCGGATTGCCGTACGGATTTGCCAGTACGACTCCTACCTTGCTTGCGCCGGGCTTTCCATTCCCGGCTTGTGCTCTCCACACGTGTCCCCACAGTTCTGTTATATCGCGGTACAGGAATTTCAACCTGTTGTCCATCGGTTACGTCTTTCGACCTGGCCTTAGGCCCCGACTTACCCAGAGCAGATCAGCTTTACTCTGGAAACCTTAGATATTCGGCCGGAAGGATTCTCACCTTCCTCTCGCTACTCATTCCGGCATTCTCTCTTCTATACAGTCCACAGCTCCTTATCGGTACTGCTTCTTCCCGTATACAATGCTCCTCTACCAATGTACAAGTACATTCCTGAGCTTCGGTAGTGTGTTTCAGCCCCGGACATTTTCGGCGCAGGACCTCTCGACTAGTGAGCTATTACGCACTCTTTGAATGTATGGCTGCTTCTGAGCCAACATCCTAGTTGTCTTCGAAATCCCACATCCTTTTCCACTTAACACACATTTTGGGACCTTAGCTGCAGGTCTGGGCTCTTTCCCTTTTGACTACCCAACTTATCTCGTGCAGTCTGACTCCCATACACCATCTACGCGGCATTCGGAGTTTGATATTCTTCGGTAAGCTTTGACGCCCCCTAGGAAATTCAGTGCTCTACCTCCGCAAGACTTGTATGAGGCTAGCCCTAAAGCTATTTCGAGGAGAACCAGCTATCTCCGGGTTCGATTGGAATTTCTCCCCTATCCACACCTCATCCCCACCCTTTTCAACGGATGTGGGTTCGGACCTCCATTGCCTTTTACGGCAACTTCATCCTGGACATGGATAGGTCACCCGGTTTCGGGTCTACTCCGACTGACTCTTCGCCCTATTCAGACTTGGTTTCCCTTCGGCTCCATCCCTTAAGGACTTAACCTCGCCAGCCAGCGTAACTCGCCGGACCGTTCTACAAAAAGTACGCGGTTCCACATTTAAAGTGGTTCCACAGCTTATAAACATATGGTTTCAGGTTCTTTTTCACTCCCCTCCCGGGGTCCTTTTCACCTTTCCTTCACAGTACTATGCGCTATCGGTCACTAAGGAGTATTTAGCCTTACGGGGTGGTCCCCGCATATTCAGTCAAGGTTCCACGTGTCTCGACCTACTCTGGATACCGCCATGCCAATCGACCTTTCACTTACGGGGCTTTCACCCTCTCTGGCCGGCCTTCCCAGGCCGTTCTGTTAAGTCTTTTGGATCAATTCCGCGGTCCGAACCCCGGAGTGCACGCACTCCGGTTTGGGCTCTTCCGGTTTCGCTCGCCGCTACTTCCAGAATCACATGTTGTTTTCTCTTCCTCCGGCTACTTAGATGTTTCAGTTCACCGGGTTCCCCTCCTAACGTTATGTATTGGCGTTAGGATACCTGAGGTTTGCTCAGGTGGGTTTCCCCATTCAGAGATCTCCGGATCATAGGATATTTGCTCCTCCCCGAAGCTTTTCGCAGCTTATCACGTCTTTCATCGGCTCTTAGTGCCAAGGCATCCACCATACGCTCTTATTAGCATAACCAACTTGCTCTCATCCACGGGAATGAATGATTGCTTACACATGCATAGCGTTGCATGCGTTGGCTTCTAGGTCAATTTTTTGGATTCGTTTTCTTCGAATTGTGTAGTAATTATTACTCTGTTTATAACAATTACCTCGGATGTCTTGATTAGATATTTAATATCTTATCTATATTTCTTATATGCGGTTTTCAAGGTACATTGCGAAACGAATATTTTCTGCGTTGAATGCTTGCATTCATAAGCTGTGAAATATTCTGTTTCATAGCGTGCCTGCACGCGACCGAAAGAACGAAGTTCTTGAGGTGCAATGTAAGCATTTGACTGTTTTATCAGCCATCAGATAGTTGAATCTTTTCAGCTCTCTGATCACTGGTAAAGACCAGTTTTTCTTTTTTATAATCTGGCAGCCACCTACTCTCCCGTACCGTCTCCAGTAAAGTACCATCGGCCGCTTAGGTCTTAACCATCGTGTTCGGGATGGGAACGGGTGTGTCCCCTAAGCGCATCGCCACCAGAAATACTATTTGGCCTTTTTACAGAACCAATAATCTTCATCTCGTCCTTCGCGCGTCTTGCCCTACCTCAAATCCGCTCTGCTTCTTTTCGGTAGATTCAAGCCTTCACATGTCTCATTCCTGTTTCAAATGATTCAGCAAACAAGTTTGCTTCCTCATTTTTACAGTCCTGAGCCGCGCTCAGTCCTTGATGACTAAATAACAGACAACAACCCTTACTTTTTTCCTTAGAAAGGAGGTGATCCAGCCGCACCTTCCGATACGGCTACCTTGTTACGACTTCACCCCAGTTATCGGTCCCACCTTCGGCAGCTCCCTCCTTTCGGTTGGGTCACTGACTTCGGGCGTTACTGACTCCCATGGTGTGACGGGCGGTGTGTACAAGACCCGGGAACGTATTCACCGCAGCATTCTGATCTGCGATTACTAGCGATTCCAGCTTCATGTAGTCGAGTTGCAGACTACAATCCGAACTGAGACGTTATTTTTGAGATTTGCTCGGCCTCGCGGCTCTGCTTCCCTTTGTTTACGCCATTGTAGCACGTGTGTAGCCCTGGTCATAAGGGGCATGATGATTTGACGTCATCCCCACCTTCCTCCAGGTTATCCCTGGCAGTCTCTCCAGAGTGCCCATCCTAAATGCTGGCTACTGAAGATAAGGGTTGCGCTCGTTGCGGGACTTAACCCAACATCTCACGACACGAGCTGACGACAACCATGCACCACCTGTCACCGATGTTCCGAAGAAAAGCTTCCATTACGAAGCGGTCATCGGGATGTCAAGATCAGGTAAGGTTCTTCGCGTTGCTTCGAATTAAACCACATGCTCCACCGCTTGTGCGGGTCCCCGTCAATTCCTTTGAGTTTCATTCTTGCGAACGTACTCCCCAGGTGGACTGCTTATTGCGTTAGCTGCGGCACCGAATAGCTTTGCTACCCGACACCTAGCAGTCATCGTTTACGGCGTGGACTACCAGGGTATCTAATCCTGTTTGCTCCCCACGCTTTCGAGCCTCAACGTCAGTCATCGTCCAGTAAGCCGCCTTCGCCACTGGTGTTCCTCCTAATATCTACGCATTTCACCGCTACACTAGGAATTCCACTTACCTCTCCGACACTCTAGCTGCACAGTTTCCAAAGCAGTCCACAGGTTGAGCCCATGCCTTTCACTTCAGACTTGCACAGCCGTCTACGCTCCCTTTACACCCAGTAAATCCGGATAACGCTTGCCCCCTACGTATTACCGCGGCTGCTGGCACGTAGTTAGCCGGGGCTTCTTAGTCAGGTACCGTCATTTTCTTCCCTGCTGATAGAAGTTTACATACCGAAATACTTCATCCTTCACGCGGCGTCGCTGCATCAGGCTTTCGCCCATTGTGCAATATTCCCCACTGCTGCCTCCCGTAGGAGTCTGGGCCGTGTCTCAGTCCCAATGTGGCCGGTCACCCTCTCAGGTCGGCTACTGATCGTCGGCTTGGTGGGCCGTTACCTCACCAACTACCTAATCAGACGCGGGTCCATCTCATACCACCGGAGTTTTTACCACTGTACCATGCAGTACTGTGGTCTTATGCGGTATTAGCAGCCATTTCTAGCTGTTATCCCCCTGTATGAGGCAGGTTACCCACGCGTTACTCACCCGTCCGCCGCTCAGTCACAAAAGTCTTCATCCGAAGAATCGAACTTATGTGCTTCGCTCGACTTGCATGTGTTAAGCACGCCGCCAGCGTTCATCCTGAGCCAGGATCAAACTCTCGTTTAAAAATCTTAATTCCGATTTGACTCGGATTTAAAATCAAAGTTCGTTCCAGGTCAAGAAAACTACTAGCTTTCTTATCCCTTTTACTGTTTTAAGGTTGACATTGTCATTCAATGTCCGTTCTGAATTTTCTCTTAAAGAATCTTCAGGGTTGTTGTCTATTATTTAATTATCAAGGATCTTTTTCTTTGTTGTCGTCTCAGCGACAGCTTATTTATATTATCACATTCACAATCGCTTGTCAACAACTTTTTTATTTTTCTTTTTTGCTGTTTGTTCCGATCATCTCTGTCGTTCAAAACGGCTTATCTAGAATATCATTTCTATCGACATTTGTCAATAGGAAATTTCATTTATTTTTTTGCGTTCCCATGAGCTCTTAAGCACTTTCCAGTCTTGTCTCACGCGACAGCTTGTATAATATATCATGCCTGTCTAGAATTGTCAATATTGTTTTTATTATTTATTTTATTTGCACAATTTACACAATTTTAGTTATCACATTTCGCTTTACTTGTTCATATTTGCAGTTTGAATTACATTTCCCCCAAATTAATACCCAAAATTGCAATTAAAGTATCTTATTTGCGAGAAGAGTTTCCATTAAACGCAGTTTGACACGTAGCATTTCACTAAAATACTACGTGCCAGCCTTAAACTTATTGTTGTCCTACGATTTTTCCAAACTTCAATGGACTCATCTCATCATCTTCATAATCAAATACATATCTTTCATATGCATTGATAATATGTGTGTTTTTATATTTATCACATCTCTTATGCTGCCTTCCGTAAGTCATATGTACATGTCCATGTACGAAGAACTTCGGACTGTACTTCTCTATCAGCTCTATAAATACTTGAAATCCCTGATGTGGCAAATCTCTTCCGTCATTGATCTGATATGCCGGAGCATGTGTGACCAGAATGTCAAAACCACGGTGTTTTAGCAATTGAAACCATAGTTTCTTCACTCTTTTCCTCATTCCGCGTTCTGTAAACTGATATTTCCCACCACTATAACGCATGGAACCACCAAGTCCTAAAATTCGCAAGCCTTCAAATTCATAAATTTTATCATCAATGCAAATACAACCTTCTGGTGGGATACGATCATATTTTTCATCATGGTTTCCATGCACATACAGTACCGGAGCAGCTGCAAATGTTGTAAGAAAAGACAGATAATTTGGATTCAAATCACCACAGGATATAATTAAGTCCACACCTTCCAGTTTGCTTTTGTCAAAGAAATCCCAAAGGTATTTCGACTCTTCATCTGCAATTACCATTATTCGCATTGTTCTTTATCCCTTCCTCGTCTCAATCCCCTGTTGTGTAAGAACCGGTTTGGCCTGCTCCTGTAATTCTTCAATCTTTGGTATTCTTCCTATAATATTCTCTGCCAGCCAGTCCATCTCGATTACTTCTTCCGGAGACAGCGTTTCACCTTTCTTTTCCTTAAGTATATGTCCCTGTGCATACATCTGATCTGTAAATGTATGAAATTGTCCCGTTTTATAATTATGCTTTAATACATTGACCAGCCGGACTGTACCCGCCGGAAGTTTTTTTGAACAAATAACATCTACTACCCCTGTCGGCATTCCCCACCAGTAATTAATTGCTTTTTCCACATCGTTATCTTGTTCCCAGTTTCCTGCCATAATTGTACGGATCAGTTCTTCATAGAATTTTCCCCAGTGGCACAGTGGCATTGCAAGATTCTTCTGCTCACCTCCGCCACTTTCTCGATGATATACTCCATAAAAATGATTGTTATCATCTGGTACGATAATATCTTTTCCCGAAATACAATTCGGATCTATCTCGTCAATTCTTTTCTCAATATCCTGCTCTTTCAGCGTAGACCACTCTAAATACACCTTCGCTCTTGGATTTGTCATCTGCGCTCCAAGCGCAAATGCATTAATCTGTGCAATTGTTCCCAAAATCGGATAATCCGCAATATAGACAATCTTATCGTTTTCAGCCATTTCCCCTGCAATTGCTCCCATCAGGAACTTCGCCTCATGCATACGAGTATAATAAGTCCGGATGTAGCGGTGCGTCGTATTCAAAGAACAGTTTAAGATTCTTACTTCCGGATGTGTAATTGCCGCTCTTAAACTTTCCTGCGCAAATGTCGGAGTTGTCGTAAATATAATATTGCAACCCGCATGAATAGCTTCCTCCATGGCTGATGCTATATTTTTTTCTGTTACATTTTCATAACTTACAGTCGTGACTTCATTTGGAAATGTCTGCTCAAGATGCCTGCGTCCCAGTTCATGACCATATGTCCACGCAGAAGAATGTGGTGTCTTCGCATAGATAAATCCTACTTTCAAATGAGATGGTTCTTTATTGCCACCGAGAGGAAGCCATTTTTCAAACAGAGATGGCTTATCTTCTGTCGGAGTCATTTTCAATTCTACTTTTTCCTCATCATTATACTGAAGCAGAACAAATTCTTCCCATGCTTTCTTCACAAGTTCGTTAATTTCTTCTACTGACATTTCTTCCACTCGTTCATAACTGTATAGATGTAAAAATGAAAGGAATGCCTCTGCTGATGAAACTTCCAGTTCTTGTCCACCTTGTGCATGAAATGCCGCTGTAAATCTTGCATACACAGAACTGAAAATCAGTCTGTCATCATCTGTCCAGTACTCATCCGGATGTTTTCCCATCTCTTTTATGAGCTGTGCATACTGTCCTTCTTCTGAAAATGTAATATAATTTACTTTAGACACTCTGTAAAAATTCACAAATTCATAATAAATTTTTACGTTTTTATCATTCGTTTTCTTCGGAAGAATACGCGTTACCGTTCCCGGGATTGAAATTGCACCAAAAAATTTCATGACACTGACACGCTTATTTCCCTCTTCTACATAGAATTTATTCATATACTCCCACGCCTTGATCGGCTCATGAATTCCTTCCTTTTCATGAGAAGTGCTGAGTTTTGCCCATTTGATTGCAAACTCCGTATTACTCTCCAATATCGGCATAAAATTACTTGCAAATGCACTGCTTCTACCACTATATCTTGTTCCAACTATCTGATCGATCGGAATCTGAACAAGTCCCAGTGATTCTGTTGATAATGCCTCATCTGGTAATATTTCGTCCAAAGATTCCAAAGTCGGCTTCCTCCCTGCAAGAAGTCGGCTCTCATATTCTTTTTTCCCATAACGAAATGCTTTATTATAGTCTTTTAACGCCATCTTTTACCCTCCTGTTCCTATCTCTTTCAGCCGTTACACAAGATTCATAGCCTGGTTTACATTTTCTACTCCTAGTATCTCTATTCCTTCCATCTTTCCAATCGTCTTCATGGAAACTGCAGGGACAATACATCTTTTAAATCCCAGTTTTTTTGCTTCTGATACTCTCTGTTCCGGCATGGTCACGGCCCGCACCTCTCCACTTAATCCTACTTCGCCAAACACGATGGTATCCTCATCAATTGGGCGATTTTTATAGCTTGATGCAATCGCCATCACAATTCCTAAGTCTGCTGCCGGCTCATTCAGCCGGATTCCTCCTGCAATATTCACATATGCATCATACGCGGAAAGCGGCATTCCCATACGTTTTTCCAGAACTGCCATCAGAAGATTGACTCGGTTATAATCAAGCCCTGCTGCCGTACGTCTCGGCATTCCAAAGTTCGTCTTACATACAAGTGCCTGAATTTCCATGAGCATCGGTCTTGTTCCTTCCATTGCACATGCCACAACAGAACCCGATGCATTTTCCGGTTTTCCTGATAACATATACTCGGACGGATTCTCTACCTCCACCAAGCCACCTTTTTGCATCTCAAACACGCCAATCTCATTCGTAGATCCAAAACGATTCTTCACCCCACGCAGAATCCGGTAAGATGCATGTCTGTCTCCTTCAAAATATAACACTGTATCCACCATATGTTCCAATACGCGTGGGCCTGCAACTGTGCCTTCTTTTGTCACATGTCCTACAATAAATATTGAAATATTAAGTCCTTTTGCAAGTTGCATAAATACATTGGTCGATTCACGCACCTGAGACACGCTTCCCGGTGCCGACGCGACCTCTTCGTTATACATCGTCTGGATTGAGTCGATCACGACCATATCTGGATGCTGTTCTTCTATCACATGACGTATAATTCCAAGATTCGTTTCGCACAACAGAAACAAACTCTCAGAAAATGTTCCCATCCGATTCGCACGCAGTTTAATCTGCTTTAACGATTCTTCCCCGGAAATATATAATATCTTACGGCTTTGTCCTGATAACTTCTGACATACCTGCAGGAGAAGTGTTGATTTACCGATTCCCGGATCCCCTCCCACCAGCACAAGCGATCCAGGCACGATTCCACCACCAAGCACTCGGTCAAGTTCCAGAATCCCCGTCTGCATCCGCTCATCGTCATCAGTCGTAATACTGGAAAGTGTCACTACCTTCGCATCTTTCGCATCCCTTACCTGCTGCACTGCAGCCGTATTTCCTCTTGTTACTGAAACTTTCTCTTCTACAAATGTATTCCATTCCTTGCACATCGGGCACTGCCCAAGCCATTTGCTTTCTTCATGTCCACAGTTCTGACAGAAAAATATACTTTTTTTACCTTTTGCCATGTACGATTCCCTTACATCTTTTTTATACTTCTACTTATAAATCCACTCTTAAACCTTGATTTATCATTTCTTTTTTATTTCCATTTTACCAGAAAGGGGAAGCTACGCCTCTGCGAGCTCCCCCCGATGTTCTGCGTATTTACTTCTTGATAATCTTGATCTCAATCTCTTTATTCGGATCAAGTTCTGCGCTCACGCTCAGTTTTCCGCTTAAGTTCGTTGTCATATCGCCGACATTCACATCGTCCATATACACAACATATTCGCTGTCTGCTTCCAGCTCCAGTGTAATCTGCGCATCCTCAGTACCGGATACTTTAAAAGAAACCTCTCTCTCAGAAGCTTTAAAATCTTCTACTGCTGTTCCCGGAACGGATTCGTATACGAACATACCATTCTTTTCCAACTTTGTAATCTCAGAGAATGTCTTTACCTTATACACATCTCCCTGGAATTCAAATCCGTCCAGTTTTGTCTTGCTGCTCAGAGTATAGTCTCCAAAACCAAGTGCTCCGTCTGCTTCAGCTCTTAATAGCTCTTTCACTGCTGCCATTAGCTCTTTCCTCCTAAGGTTCATTTGTATTCATTATTATATATCAATTTATTTTTATTTGGTAGTCTTGACCTCAAATTTTATTTCTTTTTTCGATACGCCGGCAACGACTTCCTGACCACGCTTAATCTCACCTGCGAGAATTGCCTCGGCCAGACTGTCTTCCAGTTCACTTTGTACTGCACGTCTTAACGGTCTTGCTCCATATTTCTTATCGGTTCCTTTTTCCATAATCAGCTTTTTCACAGAATCACGCACCGTCAAATGAATATCCAGCTGTTCTTTTGCACGCTTGACCACCTCCTGGCACATCATTCCCGTAATCTTTTTAAGTTCCGGTTCACCTAGCGGATGAAATACAAGGATCTCGTCAATTCGATTCAGGAATTCCGGACGGAAGACAAGCTTGATCTCATTCATAACATTCATCTTCATACGCTTGTAATCTTCCTCTTGATTCTCCTTATTGCCAAATCCTAGCCTTTTGGGATCAATGATCGCCTGTGCGCCTGCATTCGACGTCATAATAATGACCGTATTCCGAAAATCAACTTTTCTACCCTGAGAATCTGTAATATGTCCATCATCTAATACCTGCAGTAAAATGTTAAATACATCCGGATGTGCTTTTTCAATCTCATCAAAAAGGATCACTGAATACGGATGTCTTCGCACCTGTTCGCTTAACTGTCCACCTTCCTCGTGGCCAACATATCCCGGAGGCGAACCGATCATCTTTGCCACACTGTGCTGTTCCATATATTCGGACATATCAACACGGATCATGGCATTCTCATCATGGAATAATGCTTCTGATAATGCCTTTGACAATTCCGTCTTACCAACTCCGGTCGGTCCAAGGAATAAAAATGAGCCAATCGGGCGCTTTGGATCTTTTAGCCCCACACGCCCCCTTCGTACAGCTTTCGCCACAGCCGTAACTGCTTCTTCCTGTCCAACCACTCTCTTGTGAAGCGTCTGCTCTAACTTTTGCAAGCGCACACCTTCAGATTCCTGAAGCTTCTGCACCGGAATCTTCGTCCAGTCAGATACGACCGCTGCCACTTCCTCTTCTGTTACAAGTGGTTTTCTGCCCGCCTGCTTTTTCTGAAAACGCTTCTTCGTCTGCATAATCTTTTTCTGAGCATCTTCTTTCTCTGCCCGGATCCTGGAAGCCTCCACAAGATCACCTGCAAGAATTGCCTCTTCCATCTTTGCTTCGTAATTACCAAGAACCTTTTCCAGTTCATAGATATGCTCCGGTGTCTTGAATCCACTAAGACTCACTTTCGCACAAGCTTCATCAATCACATCAATTGCCTTATCCGGAAGAAAACGGTCACTGATGTAACGTGCAGAAAGTGTAACTGCCGCCTGAAGAGCTTCATCTGTGATCTCTACATGATGATGGGCTTCATATCTGCTTTTTAATCCTTTTAAAATATCCTTACATTGCTGTTCATCTGGTTCTTCCACTGTAATTGGCTGGAATCTTCGTTCCAGTGCCGCATCTTTTTCAATGTATTTCCGATATTCCGCAATCGTTGTTGCTCCGATCAATTGAAGTTCTCCTCTTGCAAGAGACGGTTTCAGAATATTAGATGCGTCCATTGCGCCTTCAGCACCGCCTGCGCCGATGATTGTATGCACTTCATCCAGGAATAAAATAACATTTCCCGCCGACTTTACTTCCTGCAAAAGTCTCTTCATACGTTCTTCAAATTCACCACGGTATTTTGTACCTGCGATCATACTTGCAAGATCTAACGTATAGACCCGCTTGTCACGCATTCCTTCCGGTACAATGCCACTTGCGATCTGTGCGGCAAGTCCTTCTACCACTGCTGTCTTACCGACTCCTGGCTCTCCCACCAAACACGGATTGTTCTTCGTTCTTCTGCCAAGTACCTGCATCAGGCGGTGAATCTCTGCTTTTCTTCCAATGACCGGATCAAGCTTTCCTTCTTCTGCCTGCATAGTCAGATCTGTACCATACTGGTCTAAAATCCCATCTTTTCTTTGATATGCCTCTTGAAGCTCCTCTTGATATTCCTTGATATCCACGCCGAGAACTTCCAGCGTATCCTGCATGATTTTCTGTATATTTACATTGAGTGTCAGAAGTATTCTGGTTGCAACACTGTCCGGTTCCCGAAGGATTGCAAGGAGCATATGCTCTGTTCCAATTGCCTCTGATTGAAAACGGATTGCCTCTTCCTTGCTTTCCTCCAGAGTATATTCAAGTCTCGGACTTCTCTTTGGCTTTTCCTGAAAAGTCACTTCTCCGACCGGTGAGATCAGTTCATCTACAATCTTATATAAATTTGCTTCTTCTACACCATTCGCTGACAATATCTGTCCCGCCACACCTGTACATACCCGCATAAATGCAAGCAGCAGATGTTCTGTTCCTACATATGGATGATCCAGTTCTCTGGCAATCTTTTCCGCTTTTTTCAGCACTTCTTTTGCTGGTTCTGTATAATTCATGCTGTCTGTTATTCCTTTCCACCGTATTCATCAAATAATTCATCCACCATCTCGTGAACTTCTTCTCTACTGACATTTTTAAGACTTCCCTTAGCCAGCGCGATTCTTAGCGCACGCTTTACTTCTGCATAAGCCTTTGCCTTATCTGCATCAATTGCAATCACAGCACCACGTCTGCGGTCAAGCTGGATAAATCCTTCCTGCTTCAATATGGAATATGCTTTATTCACTGTATGCATATTGATGCCTACCGTATCCGCAAGCTGACGGACAGATGGAAGGGATTCTCCTTCTTGGATCGTCGCAGTCGCAATTCCCATAATAATCTGATTCTGTAATTGCACATACAGTGCCTCATCACTGTTAAAATCAATCTCTATCAGCATCGTATCACCCTCATTATCTCTTTTGTTCTATCCTTACGGATGATTTCATGAACAGATTAAGTTTTCTGTTATACATCTAATATAACATACAAAAAAGGAGCTTACAACAAAAATGTAAAACTCCTTTAATCCAGACTTTCCTAGTTCTTCTTACCTTTCTTTACTGCTCCAAGTGCCGCACCGATTGCTCCTGCATAACGGCTCTGCGGATCTGTCTTAACTTCCATGCCAAGTTCCTTTGTCAGCGCTTCACTGATATAGCTGCACTCGCAGAGACCACCAGTCAGGCAAAGCATCGGACGATCTTCACTCATACGATTTGCCTGTGCTGCAACTTTTCGTACGATAGAATCAACCACTGCAAATGCGATATTTTCCTTCTTCTCTCCCTGACCAATGAGACTTATGACCTCAGACTCTGCAAATACCGTACACATAGAACTGATCGTTACACCTGAGCCTTCTCTTGCAAGCTCACACATCTCATTTGGACGCATGGACAATGTATTTGCCATAATTTCCAAGAATCTTCCTGTTCCGGCAGAACATTTATCATTCATCATGAAATCTTTTACAAATCCCTGTTCTACACAGATAATCTTTGTATCCTGTCCACCGATATCAATGATTGTCATATCTTTATTATCAAAAATCCAGACAGCCCCCATAGCGTGACAGGTAATTTCTGTAATCATCTTATCTGCATATGGCACAGACACACGGCCATATCCAGTAGCAACACATACATTTTCTGCAGGATCCGCATCATTTTCCACAAGCTTCTTACGAATCTCTTCTGCCGTATCCACACTGCTCCATCCTGTCGGCTGCACAAACTCAAGAACAATTTCTTTGTTCTCGTTCATAACAACAGTCTTGGCACAAGTAGATCCAATATCAATTCCTATAAACTTCATATCTTAGCTTTCCCTCTCATGAATTTACACAACATGAATTTCAAAATTCATGTTAAAATAGTCTGTAACCGGCAATCTTACAACATTTCAATAAATGCTGCAATCCTTGTATTGAGCTGGCCGACATCTGCCTGAGAATAATCTGTCTCCACATTAATGTATGGAATTCCTTTTTCCTCATTTACAAACTTGCGGATTGCACGAGTCTCAACGTTATATGTATGACAGGCCTGAAGTGTCATCTCAAGAACTCCGTCAACCTGATACTCGTCAATCAGGCGTCCCATAAGATCAAAACGATTCGGGTTTGGTGTCATAACTGAACAACCGATTGCCAGATATCTCTCTGCAATTGCCTGGTAAATATCCTCAGCGTTTTCATCAACAAGGCGATCGATGGATTTAGCTCCAGTACAGTTTTCATAAGTTACGACAACACCACCATTATCCTCAACAGCACGGATTACTTTCTCAGTTGCTCCTCCGATTGGGCATCCTGTAATCAGAATTCTTGGTTTCTTCTCCAGCATCTTTCCAGATGCATACTCTGCCTCAATCTTGTCAACAAGGGCATTCACTTCTCCGGCAATCTCAGAACGATTTAATTTGAATGTACTTCCGTACAGAACCTTGAACAGATCATGTCCACTGATTGGAGCCGGATCATGCTGCATAACTTCATAAAGACGCTTCAGTGCTTTTCTTGCTTCATTCTCAATTTTAACAGCTTTTCTTACATCTTCATCTGTAATCGTTACTTCAAATCTTTTCTCAAGATATTCTTTAAAACGGATAATCTCTTTCTTCCAAAGCTTCAGTGCTTCTGGTCCTTGAGTATTTGGCAGTTCCATTATAAACACATCTTTGAACTCGCCCATCAACTCATACATTTTCTTCTTACCATCGCATGTAGTCTCCCCAACAACTACATCTGAGAAATAGAAGAACGGACATTTATCTGTCTTTGCAAATCCGTAACTGGATTTGATCAATGGACATAAGTTCTTCGGAAGGTCTTTTTCTGCTTCCGGAATTGTCTCATCAGATGTGGAACACAGGCTGACTGTTGAAGCTCCCATAGCCATAGCAATCTCTTTTGGGAAATATGTACAATAAGCTCCTACTACTGGTGTTCCCTTGTCTTTCAGTTCTTTCATCATAAGAAATGATTTCTGTCTCTGCTCAGCAAATTCTTCAAAAACCTCTGGCAAATCTTTAATAATCTCCATATTCTTTCACCTCATCAAATTTATTAGTATCTATAAACGGACACAATTAACCATTCTGTTTAAAATTTTAGACTTTTAAAGCATAATATGCAAATTGATTTTTTCTATAATTGTATTGCTTTTATAGATTGTTTCTATTATTCATCACTGTTTTTCATTCTGTCTATTTCCATGGCAACCAAAAGTTTTTCGCACTCTGCCCCATCGCGATTGTCCAGATCCAGCATATCATTTAACCGGGTCAGACGTGGAAGTAGCGTATTCCTGTGAATCTTTAGTTTTGCCGCTGTCTGAGACACATTTCTTTTCATTCTCAGATACCAGTAGAGTGTCTCATACAGATTTCTTCCTGTCTCTTCATCTTCACATCTGATCTGCTCCAGCTCTTTTAACTTAAATCCATTTTCGCCAACTTTCCGGCTGATGTAAGAAATAGCCAGTTCATGATAATATTGCTCTATCAAATACAAATGTTTCCCCGGTGCACGGTTCCTTGCAAGTTCAAACACTTCCTGCTGCAACCTTTTATTTTCACTTAAGTTTTGCTCAGCTTTAACACCATTTCCAATCAGTATCTTTCCATCACAATCATAAATGAATTCTTTACACAACCGGATCAGCAAGGCACGATCCTCTTTACCTCGTATATTGGTTATTAAGATACTGTTGTCTTTCTGCTTTTCAACAACCGAAGAAAACTCTTTAGTTTCTTCAATTTTTCCTGCAAGTCTTGCTGCCAGAGAAGTATCTGTCGCCAGTATCCACAAATAGTCCGGCTGACGTTTTTGATTGTTCCCTGTATTTTTTCTGTTCTTCTGATACATGGAAAAGCTCTTTGCAAGAATATCTGCAAGTTCCTGCACTTGTATCTTTCGCTGATCATCAAGAATCACTGCTTCAATCCAAACACCGTCTAAACACTCATGTACTATACGTTGCGCATCTACTGTGACCTGTTCTTTTCCAACTTCATACAGAACTTCCTGATTTCTCCTTGAAAATCTGACCGGAACTCCAGTATAATCCCATACGTTTTGCAAAATCTCTTCAAAACATTTTCCACCTGAAATGCCTGATACGATCAGTTTATAACAATAATTCATATCCAGTTCTTTCTTGCCACTTTTATCTGCCTGAATCATCTCAATAAAAGCGGCAAGTCTCGTAGATATCTGTCCTTTATCTGCCGACGAGTAATCTGTATCAATAGAAATGTATGGGAGATTCTTTTCTTCATTTACAAACTTTCGGATATAAATAGATTCCGCACCTGTCGCATGGCAGCCTGACAGAATCATTTCCACAACTCCATCTACATGATATTCCTCAATAATTCGTCCGATTAATTCAATTCGATTGTCGTTCGGCGTCATAATAGAGCAACCTGTAGATAAATATCTTTTCGCTATTGCCCCATAAATGTCTTCCTGAGTCTCATCCACCATCTGGTCAAGCGTCTTTACCCCACTGCAGTTTTCTACCGCAACAACTACTCCGCCATTTTCTTCGATTCCTTCCAGAATCTTCATTGTATCTCCGCCAATCGGACAGCCTGTCACCAAAATTCTCGGTCTGCTCTCAAGATGCTTTCCCTGATGATATTCTTCCAATATCTTTTCTGTAACAGCATCCACCAGCTCCGGTGTCGTCTTAAAATCAAACCGATACTTAGATCCATTGATCATCTTCTGGATATCCGTACCAAAAACCGGTGCCGGATCAAGCTTCATCACTTCACATAATTCCTTTAGGGATCTGCGAATCTCATTACTCAGATGCACTGCATGATGAATCATCTCATCCGTAATAATAACATGGAAAAATTCTTCAAAGTATTCCTTTGTCCTTATGACTTCCCGTCTCCAGAATTCCAGCCCTTTCTCAGACTGGCTGTTTGGAAGTTCCATAACAAACACCGGCTTAAATTCAGCCATCAGTTCATACATTTTTTTCTTTCCATCACAAGTTGTCTCACCAATCACAAGATCTGCAAAATGGAAAAATGGGCATTTATCCTCGATTGCAAAACCATAACTCGATTTTACAAGTGGACACATACTCTTAGGAAGTTCACGCTCTGCTGCCGTAACTGTTTCATTCGAAAAAGAGCATAAGCCGACCGGGATTGCACCTACCGCCATTGCAAGCTCTGTTGGAAAATATGCACAATACATTCCAACAACAGGTACACCTTTGTCTTTATACTCTTTTACCTCTAAAAAGGCTTCCCGCCTTTTTTCTCCAAATTCTTCAAATATCTCTGGTAAATCTTGTACAAGTTTCATGCTCTAGTCCTCTGAAGATTTCGACAGGTCATACATAATCATAAATGCGAGAAGTTCTCTCGAAATCTCATTATTGTTAATATCTAATTCCAGACAATCTTTTATCTGCTTTAATCTATACACCAATGTATTTCTGTGAACATGAAGTTTTTCCGCTGCCATCGTCACATTGTTTTCGCATAATAAATACATTTTCAATGTATCATAAAGCTCTGTGTGATTCTTCTCATCTTCCTTTATCAAGTTCAAAATCGAATAGTCACTCAGTCCTGCCTCTTCGATTAAAGGTAATGTATAAGAAAAAATACCCTGAAGATACCAATCTTTTTCTCTTTTAACCCCTCTGACATCACATATCTTCGGAATCCGTTCCATCTGTTTTAGCAAATCTCTTTTTGTTCTACAGTCATTGATATCTTCAAATGTCTCACTCATATAGCAGTTCAGATTTTCTTTCTGCGCCATCTGATAAATCTTTTGCGCATTCTTTTCAGAAACCTGATATAGCACAACCGTCAGGGAGTGTTTCTCTTCATACAAGTAAAAATGCTCCCAGATTCTTCCCAGTTTTGCTGCCTCTACCGCCATATCAGAAAAATCATCTGTAAACAAAGCCATCAAATAATTTCCTTTTAATGTATGACTCTGCTCCGATTCCACAAAATGCTGTCCTTCAAAAATCATCCAACCGATAATATAGTCTTTGAGCGAAAGATTTAAGTACGTATTCTTCTGCTTCTCTTCAAAATATTGTCTTGCTGTTTCCGTCAGAATTGTTCCTAATTCTTCAAAAAACGTCCAAAACTCTTCATTACTATAGTGAATAATGATATATCCAATATTTTTCTTCTTATCCTTCACCGCAGCAACCGTCTGGAACTCTCCATTCGGTGACACTTCCTCAAAGAAATAAGGATAATCTTCCAATGTTACATGCCCTTCTATAATCGAACGCATGCTCTGGTCTTTTCCCGAACAGGCATAAGCCAGAATCTCTCCGGACTCCGACACAAAAAATATCCCGGCATGAGTATATTCATATACCTTGTTTGCTATATATCCCAATACATCATCCTCGAGCATTGATTCAAATATAAATTTATAACAGACATCAATTTCAAACATATCCACACTCTCCAATATGGATATTATTTATCAAGATGAATTTTCTGTCAAATAGATTTCTTTTGAAAGATATATTGCTTTTATCAATAAGCTTATTCGATCGTTGTCACCTTTCCATTTGTGAAACAATAATCTGTCAATTCATTTCCAATACCAGGAAAATCCGGAACTGCAATATATCCATCAACTGGCTGATAATCATATTTACATAATTTTTTATTGTAGTCATATCGATTATACACATGATGTTCATGTATCGTAAAGTTTGGAATTGCTGCTTCTAACTGTAAAGCAACCGCTGTTGACAATGGGCTTGCACACACATGTGCCTGTACTCCTACATCATAAATGTGAGCTAAATCGCATATTTTTTTTGCTTCCGTTAATCCTCCACAGTTACCGATATCTGGCTGAATCAACTGAATGGAACCATCTTCAAAATATGGTGCATATCCCCATCTTGAATAAATTCTTTCTCCCTGAGCAATTGGGATATTTAATTTATCACAGACAAATTTATTCATCTTCGGATTTGGTGTAGTTGGTTCTTCAAAAAACAGTATATTATATTTTTTCGCCTGTTCTCCCAGTTGCACTGCGACCTGCGCATCTATATAGGAATGATTTTCCATAATAATATCTACATCTGGTCCAACTGCCTCTCTGACGGCTGCAAGGCGGTCAATTACAACATGGACATGATATGGATCAAGCACTCTTGTTGTCTCCTCAGAGCTATAGCGGTATCCTTTCGGATCGAATGTAAAAAAGTCAATTTTTATAGCATCATAGCCTTCCGAAACAGCTTTTTTTGCATTTGCAACATAATCTTCAATCTGATATGCCGGTGTTTTTCTTTCTCCCCAGCCAAATTGGAGCTGACTTGCATAACAGCGAAGCTTATCTCTCATTTTCCCGCCAAGCAACTGATATACTGGAACATTAAAATATTTTCCTTTTATGTCCCATAACGCAATATCTAATGCAGAAATTCCTGCAAATACAATCGGTCCCCCATTTTGTGCCCAGAAAGTCGATTTATATAATTTTTCCCAAATAACTTCTGTATCCAACGGGTTCATACCGATTATCAATTTTGCCAGATCCTGAATCATTCCATATGCCGCTGTAGATCCAACACCATATGCAATTGCAGCTTCCCCATCTCCATATAATCCTGTATCTGTATAAACGCGACACACTATCGGACGCCATCCCGGCTGATCATCCGGTTTATCCTCAATCTGAATTGCATCTACTTTTGTAATCTTCATATTTATTTGCCTCCTTTGTCTTTCTGTTAATTAATTGTCCATCTTAAAATACGGTTTTTCATTTTTTCGAATATCTGCATAACAATAACCAGAACTACAACCATGAAAATGAAGCCACTCCACGCCTCACTGTAAAGTCCATATTCTGCAAATTTTTTTACATAAAATCCCATACCAAATTTTGCGCCATACATTTCAGCATATACAAGCACTACAAAGGATCCTCTAAGAGATGTAATAAACCCTGACATAATAGACGGCATTGCTGCAGGTAAGATTACCTGAAACATCTTTTCTACCGGATTTAACTCCAAAGTTTTTGCTTTATCAAGATAAACTTTGTCTATCGTCATAATACCATTAATTGTAGCAAAAAATGTAGCCCAAATTGTATTGTAGACCACCAGGAACAAAGAAGCTATTCTAAAACTTGGAGCCATAAGCAGCGCAAATGGGGACATCAAAATAGATGGAATTACACTAATTGAGTAAACCACCGGATGAACCACTTTCCGAATTTTTTTACTCATCCCAAGAATAGTCCCACCAACTATCGCAATTACAACAGCAATAATAATAGCTGGAATCATTAATTGAAATGAATAAAACATATTCATAAATAATGTACCAATATTTTCTTTAAAAGAATTTGCAACTTTGCTTACCGCAGGGAAAAGATATCCACCAAAAAGCTGGTTATCTGCGATATACTTGTACCCAAAAAACATAGCCAGATAAATACAACCTGTTATCCAATAATCCTTTATAAATTTTAAAACTTTTCGCATAGATACCTCCGAACCATTACCTTCTTAAAAAACCCAATTCCGCAGTATAAAACGGCGGAATTGAGTTATTTGTTAATTATCTCTTATTACTGATCGTTTTCTTCAAAGAATTTAACTCTTCCATCATAGAAATCTGGATCTTCATCATGATATTCTGCTACACACTCATCAAGAGCTTCTTTGTAAAGTTCTGTGTTAATATGATCTTCAATGTTGATTTTGTCAGCATCTGCCTGATCAATGAATCCCATCTTAATCATAGCCTCCCATGTCTTAACTACAGAATTCTTACACGGATCTACACTGGAAACATAATTATCATTTAACAGATATGCTGCAACATAATCTTCTTCTGCACCGATTTCTTTTGCAAGAATTTTTACACACTCTTCTTTATTTGCAAGATACCACTGCTCAGCACGAATCAGAGATTTCAGAAGAAGTTTTACAGTTGTAGGATTCTTCTTTACAAAATCAGTATTCATGTTCATACGGCAGCATCCATAGTTTGGTACAAGATCATCTAACCATGCTTTAATCTCAATTTGATCATTATTACCTACTGCATATAACTGGTCTCCACTAAGTACTGCATAGTCAGCTTCTCCGGAAACTACTGCTGCAAGACGGTCACTGTTTGTACTATATGTAAGCCATTCAACATCATTATTAGGATCAATTCCTGCATCTAATAATGCCATACCTACTACCGGATGTACCCCTGCATATGCAAATTTAGAACCTTTCAGACTTGTAACATCTTTATACTGAGTATCTTTCTTTCCAATAATATACATACCTTTCAGCATATAGCCACCAACGATTGAAAAATCAGAACCTGTGGAGATAAACTGAAGCGGGTTATTTGTTCCCTGGTTAGATGTTACATCAACCTGTTTTGCCTGAAGTGCCTGAAGTGCTGCTGTTGAAGACTCAACTGGATCTTCAATTACATTGATTCCAACTTCATCAAAATATCCCTGCTGTTTTGCAATTGTAACAAGAATATTTCCACTATTTGCTCTTGCCCAGTGAATTGTATCCACTTCTGGAGTTTCTTTGTTGTCTGTGTTTTCTGTTTTTGTCTCTTCCTTTTTATCATCAGATGAATTTCCACCACATGCTGTAAGGCTGAAAGTCATTGCTGCTGCAAGAAGAAGTGAGATAATTCTCTTTTTCATTTGTTCTCTCCTTTTTAGTTAAATATTTTTATTTGCAAATAGATTTCTCTATTATTGCACGGTTTGTACATGTGCTTCCACATCTTGATTAATTTGACGAAGCAGTTCATTTCTAAGTTTAATTGACTCTGGATCTTCAAATCTGGAATCTCTCGTAGTACGTTTCTCATCTGGTATCTTTACATCAAAAATTATATTACTTGGTGATTGTCCAAGCACAATAATCCGATTAGCCAAAATCATTGCTTCATCTACATCGTGTGTTACAAAAAAGACCGTCTTTTTATCTTCCTGTTTTTCCCAAAGTTTTAATACCATATCCTGAAGCATGGAACGGGTTACGGCATCAAGTGCACCAAACGGTTCATCCATAAGAAGAATTGGTGGGTCAATTCCAAATGCACTGGCAATCGCACATCTTTGTTTCATGCCACCAGACAATTCTTTAGGGTATTTACGGTAAACTGATTCATCTAATCCTACCGCTTTTAATAGCTCAATCGTTCTTTCTTTCAGATGATTTTTATCCCAGTCCGGAAATTTCTTTTTTAATGCCAACGTTATATTGGCTCCGGCTGTTTTCCAAGGGAACAAGCCATAATCCTGAAATACTACTCCTCGATTCAAACTTGCACCATGTATTTTTTCTCCATCGACTAAAATTTCACCTGTTGTACAATCTTCCAACCCAGCAATCAGGCGCAACAAAGTACTCTTTCCACAACCAGATTGTCCCAGAATACAAACGAATTCTCCACCTTCTACATCCACATTAATGTCTTTCAAAACTAACTTATCACTGCCTGCATAAGAAAATGAAACATCATGAATTTTTATATCATGCATTTAGTTTTCTCCTTTTTCATTAAATTTCCGATAGGTACTTATAACATTTATGTCAATCAAAAATATTTTCCTACATCATGTCTATCACAGTTGTTTATTATAAATATGCTTTTTTTATTTTTCAGCGTTTAATTTCTACAATTCATATTTTCTTTTTGTACACATCGCACATTTTCTATAACTAATATCATTTTATTTGTTTTATCTATAATCAAACCACTATCTTATCGCATTTCCAAACCTATGTTTATATGTTCCCACAAAATCTCCTGCAACATTTTGTTGCATCTATTGCCCTCACTCTTTATCTGTGCTACACTACATCTACATCAAATTTCGGGCACGATATTTTCATTATGTTTCAACGCCCATGGAAATCCACAGCCAGGATTTCGTTTCTGAATTTCATTGCTTTTTCAGCAAAGAATTCACTCAGATTTTTGATGATGTTACTCATTCACCGCAACTTTAAGTGCCCCTGCACTTGCACAAGTTGCATGCACACCGGGCAAATGTTACGGTACTTCTGAATTTTTGACAAATCCCTTTTGTATAGAATTTATTTTCATTCAATTTCTATATTGTCTTTTTATACTTACAATGTTAAAATATATTCAGAAAGTTTTTAGTTTACATTTGCTCAGAGAGGAGCGCTATGGAAACTACCAACAAGACAACTGAACATGGGGTACACAATTCAAAGATTCATGACAATGCAGCCAAGATTGTATTCGGAGACTCGACACTCTGTGCCCAATTTCTAAAAGGATACACGGATATTCCTTTTTTCATGAACATAAAGCCAGAGGATATTGAAGACGTTTCTTCACATTTTATTCCTTTATTTCAGGAATCCCGTGATTCTGACATTGTGAAGAAAATTCAGATTGAAAACACAGAGCTTTATCTGATTGCACTTATTGAACATCAATCAGAAGCAGATGCTGACATGTCTTTCAGACTGCTCAGATACATGGTTTATGTCTGGACTGATTACACTGCCACACAGGAAAAGTTACATCCTGGAATTACGGAATCCAAAGATTTTTTATATCCGCCAATCCTGCCAATTATTTATTATGAAGGCACGGGACAATGGACTTCTGCATTACATTTTAAAGACCGGGTATTCATGAGTGATATCTTTGAAGAATTCATTCCAGATTATAAATATCTAATCGTTCCTTTGAATAAGTATTCTCAAGAAGATTTAATTGAAAAAGGTGATGAACTCTCAGCTATTTTCATTCTTAACAAGCTCAAGAGTTCCTCTGATTTCAAGCATTTAAAAGAGATTCCAGAAGACTACTGGAACCAATTGACACAGAATACACCACCACACATTTTAGAGCTTATGGGCTCTGTATTTTCAGCATTTCTTCATACAATCAATGTCCCTGCTGAAGAAATCAATGACCTTACAGACCATATTACAAGGAGGCAGTTCCATATGATGTTTGATTCTTTTGAAGCATATGATGTACAGGAGACCCGGCGCATCAGCCGTGAAGAAGGGGAACGTGCTGGCCGTATTGAAGGCGAGCAGCTCTACTTAATCAAACAAGTTATTAAAAGGATAATCAAAAACTTTTCTGTTTCTCAGATAGCTACTGATTTGCTGGAACCGCTTGATACTATTCAGCCAATCTATGACCTTGCCATGAACCAGGCACCTGATTTTGATGCCGAGAAAATTTTAAAATTATTACATACAGGAAAAATATAATTTACTATCTATAGCAAAAGAGGAGGCAGCACTCATTTTTTTGAATACTGCATCCTCTTTTAACCTCTTAAATTTCCTATATTTTAGTATTTCTTCTCTATTCCTGAAATGTTTTCAATGCATCGATGGTTCTTTGAATCAGATCATCCAGGGTCCATCCAAGCATATCTGCTCCTCTTTCTATGACTTCTCTTGAGCATCCAGCCGCAAAATTCTTGCTTTTATATTTCTTTTTTACCGACTTTAGCGTCAGATCCTGCACGCTTTTCGATGGGCGCATAAGCACTACAGCTCCAATAAGCCCTGTCAGTTCATCTACTGCATACAACACCTTCTCCATCTCATGCTCTGGTTGAATATCAACCGTAATTGCATATCCATGACTTGCCGTCGCATGAATAACACGTTCGTCGACTCCTCTCTCTCTCATAATTTCCTGAGATTTGATACAATGCTCTTCTGGATATTTTTCAAAATCCAGATCATGTAAAAGACCTACAATTCCCCAGAATTCTTCCTCTTCTCCATATCCTAGTTCTTTTGCAAAATAGCGCATCGTATTCTCTACTGTCTGTGCATGCTGCAAGTGAAATTCGTCTTGATTATATTCTGTTAATAGTTCCCAGGCTTCCGCTCTCGTCATATCAGGCATCTCCAATCTTTCATATACTTTCTTTTCCTATATGTTTTATATGATATATGCCTTTTTCTATATTGTCAACTAATTTTTCACGACGTTGGTATTCCGGTACACGGACAACAATATTCCCATATAAAAGTAAGTAATCATCATGGTCATATTTCCATGAGATAAAAATGGCATATAATTTCCGCTAATCGGATAAAGTCCTGCATTTACTCCAATATAGAACAATGACTGTAAAATCAAAAATATTACACAGCCGATGCTGAGCATATATCCCAGGCGATTCTTCTGTTTTACCGCCATTCGAAGCAATAGAGCCATAAATACCGCAAATACTACAACCAGAAAAACTCCTTTTACATTTCCCAAATAATGGAACAGGTATGTCCAAATATAATCATTTCTTGCATAATTATAAAGCGTGACAGCTTCTACTTCTGTGGCACCATTATATGGATCCGTTACTTCTAGTTTCCCGGAAGACTGCGACTCATGCCATTTACTTGAGTTTGGATCTTTTGCAGCATTTGCTACGTCTGCAACCGCACCTCTTGTATAATCCCAGTGTTCTCCGGTAATTAAAGCTTCCAGTCGATGTACCTGATAATCTGTAACGAAACGTCCATTACACCAAAATGTTATTCCGGACATCAGTAGCAGGCAGATTCCAATCACACCCCACATCCTGGTCAAAAATTTCTTTTTATTTTCTCCAAACCAGCCCTTACAGACCGCCACATGCAGTAAGACCAGCCCTGTAATTCCTGTAACAACTGCAGATGACATAAATGGTATCATCAAATCGGTAAGTACTGATATTCCAAGACACACGGTACTAATGATCAGTCCTTTCGTTCCTTTTCTGCGGAAATGATAAATTGTCCCTGCGTAAAAGGGAATGACCAGATAGGACAATAACATCTGAACTATACTTCTGCCATTGACCATCGGTCCAATCCACATTGTTTCATCAAAAAAGAGCTTACTAACTATAGAAAAGACTGCCGGTATCTGCATGACTGCCCAAATTGGAAATGACCACTTTACTAATATAGAATAATCCAGATAACAGATTCCTAACATGACCGCAATTCCTATTAACATTGCACTCCAAATTCCGCCATACAAAAAGTTATCTTTGAAAGCTTCCAGTGTACTCATATTCATTGTTGGAAAAGACGAAGTAACTACCGCCTGTAGGATCAGTCCCATAATACTAATAATTAAAATCGCCATCAGAACTGTCCATTCCATCTTCGGGCGGTGCACCCGGTCAAGCTTCACGCCTGCCTCCACTGGATCTCCCATCTCCACTACAGCCATCGACTCGGCTTCTTCTTCACCTAATCCATGAGCCATGAAATCCTGTTTCTGGTCTTCAATATGTGCTTCTACTTCCTCCGCGACCATGGTTCGCGCACGCTTTGTACGAATCTGTTCCGTCAAAGATTTCAAATATTCCTGTCTATCCAAAGCATACACCTCCCAGAACATTTCTCACTGCTCCGGCGTATTCTTTCCATTCTTTTTCTTTTGCCCGGAGTTGCTTCTTTCCTTCTCTTGTTATGGAATAATACTTTCTTGTCTTTCCACCCGCTTCCTGCTCGTAAGACTTTACAAACTCCTTTTCCTCCAGTCCATGAAGGAGCGGATATAATGTTCCTGCTTTTAACTCAAATACATTCTCTGACTTCTCCCTCAAAGTCTCGATCATCTCATAACCATACATGTCTTTCTCTTCCAGAAGCTTAAGAATCAACATCATCGTGCTTCCGGACACCAGGCTTTTATCTACTGCCATTTTATACCTCCCCTTTCTTTTTCAATTCAGAATCTTTTTAATCAGTTCTGATTTTTGCATTCATATCTACCCTGCCGACACATCTTATCCGATATAACTGATATAAATTGACTTTCATCATTAAAACAATGTTTTATATCGGCAATCGATATATCGGTTATCTATATAGTATATCGACAATTGATATATGTCAAGCATTTTCTGTAGATAGATATGTGCGAGATATGTGCAAAGATATATGCAAAGAAGCAGCCGTTTTCACGACTGCTCCTGAACTTCCATATGCGTCTGATGCCTAAATCAGGAAATCTTATTCAATGACGATTTCAAACTCGTCCCCAACTTCCTTTGATGTTGGTTTCTTTCCCTGACTCTTTGCATATTTTTCAACATTTTCTTTCTGTACCGGCTCACTTACCAATACTTTAATTGGACCTTTTTCATTCTTCAGAGCCTCTGCTGTCAACATGATCGGCTCTGGGCAGGAAAGTCCTCTTGCATCTACTTCTACCATATCTATATACTCCTTTCAGACATTATTTTCAGCTATTCTGTTATAATTATTTCATCTGAATTTCTTTCTGTTCTTATTTCTTAGCTGTCTCTCTCTTGCATGTAAATGCTATGATGAACAGAACTACGATGCAAAGAATACATGCAACTTTTCCGTTAGTTGGAACTGCTCCGGCTACAACAGCTTTTGTCTCCGGGTTAAGTGCTGTTCCACTTGCTGCAAGTCCGAAGTTGTGGCAGATTGCTGCTCCTACGAACATTCCGATTACAGTGACTCCTGAATCAGAAGATCCCTGTCCTGCAAGGATTAACTGACGAAGCGGGCATCCACCTGCAAGAACTGCTGCAAATCCAACTGTATACATACCAAGGATATTCCACAAGTGTTCAGAATGTGCAATAACTCCTGGTGTGTTAAATCCTACTACAAATTTTCCTGTTGCAATATTGAAGATCAGCATTACAACGAAAAGTCCGCCAATAACAGATAATAAATCAAAGTTCTTCATAATAATGACATCACGGATTCCACCTGCAAAGCACATTCTTGATTTCTGAGCCATAGCTCCGAAGATCAGGCCTCCTACAAGAGACATAATGATTGGTGCGTGTAAACTTCCCGGACCAGCCGCACTTACTTTCAAAAGTGATGTGCATGTTGCAAGAATCAAAATTCCAACAACGATGACCGGAAGTACTGCTCCACTTGCTTTTGTTGTTGCCTGTGCTCTTCCAAGGCTGAATCCCTGTTTCAGAGCAAATACACCAGTTGCTACTCCAAGAATAAATCCGATAAGTGCTACCCATGCATTTAAATCACCGGCTGACATACGAAGTACCATACGAAGCGGGCATCCCAGGAATACGAGTGCTCCGATCATAATGATCACACCAAGTACAAAACGAATCATCGGTGAAGATCCACCTGTAGAGCGGAATTCTTTTGTCGCAATTGAAATAATAAATGCACCAAGAACCAGACCGATAATCTCTGGTCTTGCATACATTACTGCTTCAGCCTGATGCATCCCCATTGCACCAGCTGTATCACGGATAAAACATGCGATACAGAATGCCATATTTGCCGGGTTACCAAAATATGCAAGACATGCTGCTACAAGTCCGCATATCACACCTGCCAACGCAAGTGTTTTCTTTGAGCCTGTTAAATTCATTTTTTTTCCTCCTCCAATAACATAACTCTCGTCTTTAGATTACAACTTCTATTTTAGTTTCTTTTTTTCGACACGTCCAATTGATAAATGCATTAAATCCCTTATATTTATTGTTAATGTTTATACATATTGCATATCATATTAATAGGATTAGTGCTTATATTTTTTCTGTATTTTCTTTATTTTTCTTGTATTTACTATTTTCTTCCTGTTTCTTCATTTATACAACTCTCCGTTTTTATACATTTCCAATGCATATTTTGCATATTAAAAAGATTTTTCCATTTTTTTCTTGCATATTTATGAATTTAGGTGTATAGTATGATTTGCGATTGCAAATAAGATATTTTCTTATTAGAATAGAAAGTAAATGATACATTAGGAGGATTTCGAAAATGAAAGAAAAAGTCGTATTAGCATATTCAGGCGGACTGGACACAACTGCTGTTATTCCGTGGTTAAAAGAGACATTTGGCTATGATGTAATCTGCTGCTGCATTAACTGTGGACAGGGCGAGGAGTTAGATGGTCTGGAAGAAAGAGCAAAGATGGCTGGTGCTTCCAAATTATACATCGAGGATATCATTGATGATTTCTGCGACAACTACATCATGCCTTGTGTAAAGGCTCATGCAGTATATGAGAATAAATATTTACTCGGAACAGCTATGGCTCGTCCGGCAATTGCTAAGAAATTAGTTGAAATTGCAAGAAAAGAAGGTGCTGTAGCAATCTGCCACGGTGCTACTGGTAAAGGAAATGACCAGATTCGTTTCGAGCTTGGTATCACAGCACTTGCTCCAGACATCAAGATCATTGCTCCTTGGAGAATGACAGATCTCTGGAAGATGGAATCCCGTGAAGACGAGATTGCTTACTGTAAAGCACATGGTATCGACCTTCCATTTGATGCCAGCCACAGCTACAGCCGTGACCGTAACTTATGGCACATCAGCCATGAAGGGCTTGAGCTTGAGGATCCTTCCTGCGAGCCAAACTATGAGCATCTGCTCGTACTTGGTGTTACACCAGAAAAAGCTCCGGATGCGGGTGAATATGTAACCATGACATTTGAAAAAGGTGTACCAACAAGTATAAACGGACAGCAGATGAAAGTATCTGAGATCATCATGAAACTTAATGAGCTCGGTGCCAAACACGGAATCGGTATCTGCGACATCGTAGAGAACCGTGTTGTAGGTATGAAATCCCGTGGTGTATATGAGACACCTGGCGGAACAATCCTTTACGAGGCACATCAGCAGTTAGAGGAGTTAGTTCTTGACCGTGCTACGACAGAAGTTAAGAAAGATATGGGAAATAAACTTTCTCAGGTTGTTTATGAAGGAAAATGGTTTACACCACTTCGCGAGGCAATCCAGGCATTTGTTGAGTCAACTCAGGAGTACGTAACAGGAGAAGTGAAATTCAAACTTTACAAAGGTAACATCATCAAAGCCGGAACAACTTCACCGTACTCACTTTACAATGAGTCTCTTGCAAGCTTCACAACTGGTGACCTTTATGACCACCACGACGCTGACGGATTTATCAATCTGTTCGGACTGCCGCTTAAGGTTCGCGCTATGAAGCTTCAGGAAGTAAAGAGCAATAAGAAATAATTCTTGAAACCATAATTAAAATAATCATAAAAAATAGTGTGTAGATTATCTTTGCAATGACCTACACACTATTTTTATTTAAGAATGCTTTTTCTATCTTCGGAATATCTTCGCTACGCCTGTCACTGCTGCCCCAATTACTACATACACATCTGCCAGGTTCGCGGTGAGTCTTCGAAATCTGCTGTTTTTCCACTGGATTCCGATATAATCAATGACTTTTCCACGAATCAGTCTGTCATAGGTATTACTGATTGCACCGGCTGTCAAAAATACCATGCCGAATTTTCTGAGCCATTTCCCTTTTTTGAGAAAGAGCCATGCATCATAAATTGCAAGCCCGGCACACAAGATACCAGATGTCTTTCTCACCAGCTCCGGCTTCTTATCCAGTGTATTAAAACAGAAGCCTTTATTATAAACCTTCCGGAGCACAACTTTGTCCAGAATTGTCTCCCGTTCTTCCTCTTCTTCAAAATTCTCCTCAATGTACTGCTTAATGCCCATGTCCACGCACACCAGCACAACGAGAAGTCCTCCTGCTGCCATCAATAACATCTGCTATACCTCCTGAATCTTGCGTATCTCCTCCTGGCACTGTACTGCTTCTTCCTCTCTCTTTTCGATTGATTCGCACAGGGCAATGTACTCTAAGTCCGCCACTTCTCCTGCTTTGAATTTTTCATAAATCTTCTTTCCGATTTCGATGTAATCCCTTTCATTGGCACGATCCAGAGAACGAATCTGGCTTTTGATACGCTGCACTTCCAGGGTATCTTCCGTCTTCTTTCCAAAGTCCTCTGCTACGTCTGAAATTTTCTTTCCTAACTGCTCAAAAAAGTCTGCCATATTGTACCTCTCCTATCTGTTATAATCTTCTCAATCTGTCCAGCGATTGATACAGGTCCATCGTTCCATAGCCCCACTGTCGGTTCGGGAATTCTGAAAATGTGTTCTGCTGTGCTCCTAATATGATAATATTTGCCACCTGACTTGTGGTAACTCTTGTCGGAATCGGCTGGTTCAAAATCCATTCCATGATCATCGCACAGGCTCCGGCTGTGATTCCCGTTGCCACACTGGAACCGCTTCGCCTTACAAATGTTCCATTTACCCCTGCTCCCAAAACCTGGACTCCTGGAACTGCAAAATCAGGTTTTATTCTCTTGTCTCTAGTATAACCTCTGCCAGAATTAATATCAACACTCTTATCTGCTCCCCTGTAATAAGCAACCGTGATTGGATCATCGGTATTCGCAGGCTCTGTCAATGTCACGTCCGGACTTGCCTCCAGAAAATATACATTTCCATCAAGAAATTCCCGCACCGGAAGCCAGATGTGAAACTCTCCATCTGCACGCCCCAGCGACTGTACTCCTATCTTCCAGATACCCTGTGCCGGACGATCGAATTTCAAAAACAAAAGCTGGGATCTTCCATCCCGCAAAAACAACTGGTATTCCACATCCACAACCGTCTGCTCAAAGGGAAATGTAAGCTGATAGCGACTTCCCTGCCGAATGGAAATCACCGGACTTCTCTCCCCAGACGGAGATATAAGATACGCTGTCACAATATTGGGAATGGTCCCCCATAATTCTGCTACAAATCCCGTATTTCCACTTTCGACACGCATTTCCACTTCCTGAACCTCTCCTACCTGATTCAGTTTTCCCTGAAAATGATGTCGTTCATTTGCCTCATTTCCTCCTCCGATAACCACGCACCGATCTACCAGTCTGGAATAGCTTCCGAGAATCCGCGACAAACTGGACATTCCATTATGTCCGCCAAGATTCGTTCCAAGAGCCACACACATAACAAGGGGCTTCTGTTTTTTCAGTGCCAGAAGATGCAGATACCGAAGTCCCTGCACAATATCTGTCTCCTGATAACACACTGCCTTCTGTCGTATTCCATAAAATTTTCGCAGATAATCTTTCGCTTCTTTTAACTTCACTACTGCAATTTCAGCCTCTGATGCCGCCCCGGTAAAACCTTCCTGGATATTTTCTCCACCTGCTGCCACACTTGCTAAAAATGTACCATGTCCATTTTCATCGCTTACTGGCACAATTTCCTTTGGATTGTCACTTTTCAGTGCCTGATTAATCTGATTATTCGTATACTCACTTCCATATGTAAATGTATCCGGTGGCTGACCGTTCTGGTCAGTCTGATCCCATATCGCCGTGATTCGACTGCTTCCATCTATGTTTCGAAAGATTTCATTTTCATAGTCTATTCCTGTATCCAAAAATCCAATCATAATTCCTTTTCCTCGAAGATTAAGACCCGGGTAATTCTGAAGCACACTGATTCCTGTCTCATTCATAGCTTCCATATCCAACAGTGCATAGCAATTTGGAATGCTGTTATAACCATAAGCCGCAATGCTTAGTTCTTCCCCTAGACTTTGATCCACATATGCTACACGATAGCCAAAGCCAAGGCTCTGCACACAAATCTGGCTCTTGGGATAGACCAGTTCCTGATCTAACCGGTAATTCGGGATAATAAAATCCCGAAAATCCTGAGAGAGGATTTTTTCACGGCATGAAGTATCTCCTTTCTCTTCCTCCTTCTGCTGTGTTGCTATCACTCTCTCCTTTAAAACATTGTTTTTTGTATTTTTTCGTGTCTTTAGCAACGTATTTATTTCTCCATAACTATCATTCATAAAAAAGAAAACACCTCGTATACTTTTCATATGTATATGAGATGTTTTCTTATTTTATTATTGGGCATTATCTTCTATATTTTTATAACTACCTTACTATCTATGCCTGACTTTCTAATCTCGGCACTTCCTGCCCTCTCAGTGTAATAATCGGACCACCAGTATTTTCTATGTACTCCTGTGTAATCGTCACTTGACCAATGCTGTCATCTTTCGGGATTTCATACATGATATCCAGCATAAATTCTTCGATAATCGCACGAAGGGCTCTCGCTCCTGTATCCTTCTCCATTGCCTTTTTCGCAATTGCACGTAATGCACCTTCTGTGAAATCGAGCTTCACTTCATCCAGTGCAAGAAGTTTCTGATACTGCTTCAGAATTGCATTCTTTGGCTCCTCCAGAATCTTCACATACATATCTTCTGTGAGTCCCTGTAATGTAAAGACTACCGGAAGTCGTCCCAGGAACTCCGGGATCATACCAAAGTTTCTAAGATCTTCTGTTGTTACCTTCTCAAGAATCTTCTTATCATGATCATATTTATCTTTCAGATCTGCGCCAAATCCAATTGCAGACTGCTTTGTAAGTCTCTCTTTGATGATGCTGTCCAGATCCGGAAATGCTCCTCCACAGATAAATAAAATGTTCTTTGTATTGACTGTTGTGAGCGGAACCATCGCATTTTTACTATTAGCTCCAACCGGAACTTCCACTTCGCTTCCTTCTAAAAGCTTCAGCATTCCCTGCTGTACGGACTCTCCACTGACATCACGCTGACTCGCATTTTTCTTTTTTGCAATCTTATCAATCTCATCAATAAAAATGATTCCCTGTTCTGCTTTTTCCACATCGTTATCCGCTGCTGCCAGAAGCTTGGATACAACGCTTTCGATATCATCTCCAATATAACCTGCTTCCGTCAGAGATGTAGCATCTGTAATCGCAAGCGGCACATCCAGAATTCTTGCCAGCGTCTTGACAAGATAAGTCTTACCGGAACCTGTAGGTCCAATCATCAGCATGTTAGATTTCTCAATCTCAATGTCGTCCATAGAATCCGTTGCCACACGCTTGTAATGGTTGTATACAGCAACAGACATCACTTTCTTGGCATATTCCTGTCCGACTACATACTCGTCCAGGCTCGCCTTGATCTTATGCGGTGCCGGAAGGTTATGAATGTCAACGAGCGGCGTTGCCTTCTCGCCTTCTTTTTTCTTCTTCACGCGCTGCTGCTTTGGAATCTGCTGGCTCATATCATCAATATTTAAGAACTGAACTCCCGGCATATTCATAAGCTGGCTATAATCAATCGCACCACCGAAGTTCATATTATTCATAGCATCAAAACTCTTTTGCATACAGTCATTGCACACACACATATTGTTCGGAAGATTGATCATCTTTCCAGCCACACTCTCTGGTCTGTGGCAGACAAAGCAGACTTTCTCATATTCATCATCGTTATGATTGTCATTGCTATTATTATCGTTGTTATCAATTGTATCTACATAATCCTGTTCAGACATGGTTCTTTCCCTTCTTTCCTACTTTTGTTCCTCTACCATCTTAATGAACTGCTCCTCCGAAATAATCGGAACTCCCAGTTCGTTTGCTTTTTTATTCTTTGATGAAGTCGATGTCACATCATTATTGATTAGGTAATTTGTTTTGGAAGTGACAGATCCCGTAACTTTTCCTCCCAGGCTCTCAATCAGTTCCTTGACCTCTCCTCTGTTTGCAAAATGTTCCACACTTCCGGTAATAACAAAGTTCACTCCGGCAAAGATCTGTTGACTCTCTGATTCTTCTTCCTTTGGAATCTCAAGCTCTGCAATCAGTCGCTTTAAGCTTTCTACATGCTTCTCATCCTGAAAATAAGTTACAAATGCGCCGGCAAGTACTTCGCCTACTCCCTGAATCTCTGCAAGTTCTTCTGCAGTAGCATGAATCATACGATCCACATCACCGGAAAATTCTCTGCAGATGACCTTCGCATTTGCAAGACCAATTCCCGGAATTCCAAGTGCATAGATTACTTTCGGAAGTGTCGTCACTTTTGCTTTCTCCACATTTGCGATCAGGTTCTTGTAGGATTTTTCTCCAAAACCTTCCATAGTCTGAATCTCTTCCTGCCATTTATCCAAATGGAAAATGTCTGTGAATTCCTTTATAAATCCACGGTCAATAAACTTCTCCAGCGTTGCCTCTGACAAACCTTCAATATTCAAAGCGTCACGGCTCGCAAAAAGTGCAAATGCTTTGACATGCTTTGCCTGACATTCCGGATTGGTACAATACAGTGCTTTTGCATTGCTGACCTGGCGAATCTCTGTCTTGCCGCCACAGACCGGACAGACTTTTGGAATATCTTTCACACCACTTCTTGTCAGATTCTGTGCAATCTGCGGAATGATCATATTAGCCTTATAAACTTCAATCTCATCCCCCACACCAAGTTCCAGTTCTTCCATAATACTGATGTTGTGGACACTAGCACGGCTCACTGTCGTTCCCTCCAGCTCCACCGGTTCAAAGATAGCGACCGGATTGATGAGTCCTGTTCTAGATGGACTCCACTCAATCTCCAAAAGCTTTGTCTGGCGAATCTCATCAGCCCATTTAAATGCAAATGAATCTCGTGGAAACTTAGACGTCCGCCCCAGTGATCTTCCATACGCTATATCATCATATACTAACACAAGTCCGTCGGACGGGAAATCGTTCTCGGCAATTTTTTCTGAAAATTTAATAACTTCCGCCTCTACTGTGTCTCTTATTACTTCGTGGTATTCTACTACTTCAAATCCCTGCTCTTTCAGCCATTCCATCTGACAGGCTCTGGAATTGTGGAAATCCACATCTTTTGCACTGACCAGTGTAAATGCATAGAATTTTACATTTCTTTTTGCTGTAATCTCACTGTTCAGCTGGCGTACAGAACCACTGCAGAGATTACGCGGATTTTTATATTTGGCTTCTGCTTCCTGAATCTGTTCATTAATCTTCTCAAAATCTTTATAGCCGATCACTGCTTCGCCGCGCAGTATCAGCTCACCTTGATAGCTGATCTGAAGCGGTACATTTTTAAAGACTTTTGCATTGTTTGTGATGACCTCGCCTACTTCTCCATTTCCACGAGTGACTGCCTTAAAAAGATGTCCGCCCCGGTAAGTCAGAACAATGGTAAGTCCGTCCATTTTCCAGGACATCAGTGCCTTCTGATCTCCCACAAAATTCTTTAATTCCTCTACATCTTTCGTCTTGTCCAAAGAAAGCATTGGGCTTTCATGCCGTTCTTTTGGGAGTTCACTGACCACTTCATATCCGACTCGCACCGTCGGACTGTTGGAAAGTGTGATCCCTAGCTCACGCTCCAATTCCTGAAGTTCATCATAAAGCTTGTCGTACTCATAGTTGCTCATGATTTCTTCTGCGTCTTGATAATATGCTTTTGATGCTTTATTCAAAAGCTCCACCAGTTCCTTCATGCGTTCCTGCCTGTTCATATAGCTTCTTTAACTCCTGTCCTTCTATTTTTCGCACTGCTCCACTCTTTAAGCTTCCCAGTTCTACATTCATAATTCTTATTCTTACAAGCTTTGTCACTTTATATCCAAGTGCTTCGCACATTCTCCGGATCTGACGGTTCAGCCCCTGTGTCAGAATAATGGAAAATGTGTACTTTCCAATCTGCTTTACCTCACATGGTCTTGTTACCGCATCCAGATTCTTTTCCACGTCCTGTATATGCACACCCTCTGACATCTGCCGCACAAATTCTGAAGTAATTTCTTTATCCACGCGGACATGATATTCCTTTTCATGATGATATCTCGCCCGCATCATACTGTTGATCAGTTCTCCATCATTTGTCATAATAAGGAGGCCTTCCGAATCTTTATCCAGTCTTCCTGCATAGGTTACGCGCACCGGATAATGCAGGAAACGTATGATATTATTTTTCACTTTCATATCCCCGGTACACACGATACCTGCCGGTTTGTTGACTGCCAGAACAACCTTCTGTTCTGCACCCTGGATCACTTTTTTCCCGACACAGATTTTCTGCTCCTCTGACACTTTCATGCCCGGTACAGCCCGTACACCATCCACCGTCACACGTCCCGCCTCTATGAGACGGTCCGCCTCTCTTCTGGAGCAGACACCTGCCTCACTGAGGTATTTATTTAATCTTATCATTTACTAACACTCCAATTACTTTGCAGTTCCTATTCTGCCTTATCCGTTGTCAAAATACTACTCAGCTTGTCATCCTGTACAAAATTATTGCAATCGTACAAAAACAGCACACTTGTAATTTTATTCTTATCTAACAGATCCGACACATGCTTCTGATAATAATCTGCATCTACCACGATGATCTCCCTGTAATATGGAATTAAAAATGGAATCATACAGTCTGCAAAGGAATCCTTCACCAGAAGCAGCCGGTCCGTGCTGTCTGCTGTCGTGCGGATATCTATTTTATCATAATCTCCACCGAGAAATACTTCATACGCATCAGGTTCGTCCAGTTTTGTACGGTCATAAAGCTCTGCTGTCTTTATGCCCTCAGACTCATAACTTGCCACCATCTGCGTGTTGTCGGAAGCATTTTCCGTTAAATATGCGTAAATCGGTTCACGGTATCCACTTTCAAATCCACTTGTTCGGGAAAGATTTCCACTGAAATCACCGGTCACTACATAAGGTTTTAAAGCCGGTGCTTTCGAAGTGTCAAGCCCCAGATCTGAAGCAATCTGCTGCCATACAAGACTAGCTCCAAGCGTTGTCCAGCGGGAATCTGTGTGGTAATAAATTTCCTTATCTTTATTCGCATTTAGAACACCTTGTGCATCAATCCAGTTCACACTGTCTCCAAGCATGCTCTGAATCTGTGCAATCTGCACTGTCTGATCTTCCACCGGAGCATAAGAAGGAAGCTTATCTGCCCATACATTTGCAGCATCCGGAATCAGTGCCATATACATCGGCACATCGGAATAATCCTCGGCAAGCGCTGTAATCGCGTCCACATTTGCCTGAATCTTCTTTTCATCCAGCTTGTTAATATCCGCCAGAAGATACTGGTTCTTTCCTCGGTACACACCGTTCACGTCCCGTCTTCCAAGAACTGTATCCAGTTTCGCCTGGGTATCTTTCACCGTCTCTTTGAAAAATGTCCTTCCTGCTCCTGTCACATTCACAAGACACAGGATCATAATCACGGCTGCGAATACAAATACTGCACTTCTGCCTCGCTCCAGACGTTTTTTATTCTTTTCTTTTTTATCTTTCTTTCCAAATACCAGAATCTTCTTCCAGATAAGATTCGGAAGTGGTGTACTTGCAAGAAATGCCACTACAAGAACGAGCACATTTCCAAGGAAAAGATATCTTCCCATGATACCAACCACATCGCCTCCGCCAAATCCAAACATCACTTTCAGATAACCAAATGACGCTGCCGGTGTCTTACCGAAGAAAAATACCCAGCCAAGCGCTGTGAAAAACCATGTATAAATCTGTCCAAGCACAGGTGGTAATCTCTTTAAAAATGGCAATGCATAACGCTCCACGATCTGCCAGAATGCAAGGTAGATACCCCAGAGCAATCCACCTGTGACCGTTACCTGCCACGGTGCATTCTTCCACATACCTGCATACCAAAGTCCCATCAGAATTCCGGATACAAGTGTTCCAAGCCAGCCGCCCCAGAGTGGTTCACAGATGTAATCCCAGAACCATGCAAAAACAGAGCTGTTAAAACGTCGTACAAATGTTGTTATGTTACGTGCTACATATGGATAGCGGAAATTTTTCTTCACATCAAATCCAAGCATTCTGCAAAGTCCCACTGCCATATCACAATATCCACTGAACGCAAAGTAAATCTGGAACATGAAGGTTGCACATCCCAGCCATGCACCAAACACAGACAACTCGCCTGCCTTCAAAGACATGATCTTGGTGAATGAATCTGCCAGGTAATCTGCAATGATAACTTTCTTTGCAAAACCACATACAAATAAAGCAATTCCTTCGCCAGCCTTTGCCCAGGACAATTTGCGAGTCTTTAATTCCTTTCGGATCTGCGGATATTTTACGACCGGTCCTGCCAGGAACAACGGAAACATTGCTATGTAAACAGCAAAATCCAGAATACTTTTCTGAGCCTTTACATTTCCCCGGTGAATCTCAATCAGATAAGAAAGCACCTGTAAGATACAGATTCCTATTCCGACCGGCACTTCCGAAATAAAGCCCACGCGTTGTCCGATAAATGCAAAGAACACATATACTATAATATTAATCAGTATGCTTCCAGCAAATAACTGCTCCGTACTCCTTCTTCTTCGCATGTAGCCTTCCATCTGAATTCCTACAGCATAATTAAACAATATAAAAAATGCCAGAACGACCAGATTGACCGGGGCTCCCCATGCAAAAAAAACTGCTCCCCCTGCAACCAGGGCAATGTCTTTTATCTTTCCCGGAAGCAGATAATACAATATGAAAATAACTGGTAAAAATACACATATAAATGCGATACTATTGAATAACATAATTTCTAAACGCTGCCTCCAGAATTTTATTAATACAAGCCTCATAATAGGCTTTTGTCATTGTACTTCCGTCCTCCCCATAATAAGAAGCGTCCGTAAGATCTGTTGTGTCTACATATTTCACTTTTTCTTCCTTACAAAGAGCCTTCAAAGCTTCATTGTATGAAGTTACATCCAGCGCGGTACTCATCTTGGACAAACTACTATCATCTGATGATGTATCACTATCACTATTGCTCTTAGAATCTGTGCTGCTCTTAGAATCTGTACTGCTCTTAAGATCCGAGTTGTCAGTTGTATCTTTAGCATCTGAATCTGAATCAGTATCTGAATCTGAATCAGTATCTGAATCGGCTGAACCTGTCTCATCACCTGTACTTGTCAGTGACAGGTATGCCGGGATACTGCATACATAAACTTTCGTATCCGGCAATGCTGCTTTCACCTGCTCAACAAAGCTTTTGTAATTCGCTGCAAATGCATCCGCTGTCTCTCCACTGACTGCTACATCTCCTCTTCCGATACAGAGGATAAGCTTCTGTGGTGCAGTCTCTGCTTCTGTTACGGCTGTCAAAAGCTCATTTAATCCGGAACCTTCCGCATCGCTGACCGTTGCTCCATCCTTTGACTTCACCTGCGACTTACTCAAGATGTCATTCTGTCTGAAGCCAAGTGCAGTACTGTCGCCAAGCACAATGCAGCCATCCATTTTTTCTTTTGCAGACTTTGCTTTCCACGCTGCCGCCTCATCTGCTTCTGTCTGCTCTAATTCCTGAATCTTGGCATCAATCTTCTGAACATTGGCATCTTCCAGTTCTGTCAGTTTCTTTACTCCTTCTGTTGCATCCACTCGCGGATTCATCATTCGTGTTCCAATAATCAGCGCACCGATCAAAAACAAGAGGATTACCGCAACAATCGCAAAACGAAGCACTTTATCCGGCTCCATTTTTTCCTTCATTTTTTCTTTATTCTTTTCAAACATTTTCATTCTCCAATAAACAAATAAACTATGTACATCTTTAAAAAGACATACATAGTTTATTTTACTTTGTATAAGAATAAAAGTCAAATTTTATAACTGTTTTATCAGATTCACCATCTCAATTGCTGATAACGCACAATCATAACCTTTATTTCCAGCTTTACTTCCGGCACGTGCAATTGCCTGTTCAATATTTTCTGTTGTAATGATTCCAAATAAAACAGGAATACCTGTTGCAAGCTCGATCTGTGCAATTCCTTTTGCTGACTCGTTACATACCAGATCATAATGAGATGTATCTCCACGAATAACTGCACCTACGCAGATGACTGCATCGTACTTTCCTGACTGCGCCATTTTCTGCGCTGTGATTGGTATTTCAAATGCTCCCGGCACCCATGCTGCTGTAATATTTTCTTCTTCTACACCATGTCTCACAAGTCCGTCAACAGCTCCGCCTAATAACTTATTGACAATAATTTCATTAAATCTGGCTGCTACGATTCCGACTTTCATTCCCTCTGGTGCTACTACTTTTCCTTCAATTACCTGAATCTGTTTCATGTTCTTCTTCCTCCTGCATTCTTTTTTATAATTGTATTTCTTTGAAAATGTGTCCCATTTTTTCCTGTTTTGTTTTCATATAATTCAGATCATATTTTTGTGGCTGGATCTCTAATGGTACTCTTTCCTTAATTTCCAGTCCGAAATCCTGAAGCCCATAGACTTTATCCGGGTTATTGGTAAGAAGTCTTAAGGATTTCACGCCCAGGTCTGATAAAATCTGAGCTCCGACCCAGTACTCTCTGAGATCTGGGGCAAATCCCAGTTGAACATTCGCCTCGACTGTATCATATCCACGTTCCTGAAGTTCATATGCTTTGATTTTATTGATCAGTCCGATTCCTCTTCCCTCCTGTCTCATGTAGAGAATGATTCCTCTTCCCTCTTCCTCCACCTGGCGCATTGCCGTCTGAAGCTGCAATCCGCAGTCACAGCGAAGAGAACCAAAAGCATCTCCGGTCAGGCATTCTGAATGGACTCTGCAAAGTACATTTTCTCCCTCCCCGATTTCTCCTTTTACCAAAGCAAGATGATGCTCTCCTGTAATGTCATTCACATATCCATGAATCTTAAATTCTCCATACTGTGTTGGAAGATCTGCCACCGCCTCTTCTTTTACATGCTTTTCATGAATTCTTAAATAATCCTGCAAATCTTTGATTGTGATAAATGTAAGATGATACTTATGAGCCAGCTCCCAGAGTTCTGATGTACGCATCATCGTTCCGTCTTCTTTCATGATTTCACAACATACGCCACATTCTTTCAGCCCCGCCAGTCTTACAAGATCTGTCGTTGCTTCTGTGTGACCGTTACGCACAAGTACACCGCCTTTTTTTGCCACCAGCGGGAATACATGGCCCGGTCTTCTGAAATCTTCTGGTCTTGATGTATCATCCACACATTTCATCATTGTATATGCACGTTCTGCTGCCGATATACCGGTTGTTGTATCTACGTGATCAATCGATACCGTAAATGCTGTTTCATGATTATCGGTATTTTCTGAAACCATCTGTGGAAAATTAAGCTTTGCTGCCAGTTCTGCACTCATCGGCGTACAGATCAGTCCCTTTGCATGCGTTGCCATAAAATTAATATTTTCCTGGGTCGCAAACTGAGCAGCACAGATCATGTCTCCTTCATTTTCTCTGTCCGGGTCATCTGTAACAAGAATGATCTTTCCATCTTGTAAATCCCGGATTGCCTCTTCTACTGTATTATATTGATACTTTTGTTCCATCTGTTCTTCCTCCGTTATTCTTTTTCTGTTGCTGTATATTTAAAATCCAAATTCTTCCAGAAACTCCATTGTAATTCCTGTCTTTTTCTCATGTTCCAATTTGGACTCTTCTTTTTTTCCAATCCCCATTAATTTTTCTACATATTTTCCGATTATGTCATTTTCCAGATTCACAAGATCTCCGGATGCTTTTTTCAGAAGTATCGTCTCTTCCCCTGTATGTGGAATGACTGATACCTGAAACCCTTCATCATCTACCTTCGCAACCGTCAGGCTGATTCCATCGATGCAGACAGACCCCTTTTCCACGATCAGATCTAATATCCGCTGTGAAGTTTTAATGGATACCCAGACTGCATTTTCCTCTTGGATCATTGACCTGATAACTCCTGTTCCGTCAATATGACCGCTCACAATATGGCCTCCGAATCTTCCATCCGCTGCCATTGCCCGTTCAAGATTTACATAACTTCCAATCTTACAATTTCCAAGACTGCTCCTTCTGATCGTCTCTGCCATGACATCTGCCGTAAATCCGTCAGGCTGCAGGGAAGTGACTGTCAGACATACTCCATTTACCGCAATACTGTCTCCGATTTTCGTACCTTCCAGTACTTTTGCTGCCTTCACCGCCAATACCCCTGAATTCCCATTCAACTGAATATAACGGACTTTTCCCACTTCTTCTACAATTCCTGTAAACATAATTCCTCCTGTTCTTTTCTTAAGACCTGACAGGTAATTTTTAGGTCTTCTCCAATCTGGCAGATATCTTTGAACTTTAGTACCGCTGCCTGAGACGGAAGCTCTATCCCAATTCCATCCACCGGAGTCCGGCTTCCTGCTCCGCCAAAGATTTTTGGTGCAATAAATGCCTGCACCTCCTGGACAACTCCGGCCCGTAATGCACTGTCATTTAAAGTTCCTCCACCTTCCAGTAAAATGCTGTCGATATTTTCTTTTCCCAGATACTCCATCAAATGCTTCAGATTAACATGTTTTTTCATATCCGGACAAAATACGATTTCCACTCCCATTGTCTGCAAAATTTCTTTTTTCTTCTCTACATTCTCCAGATCTGCATAGGCTACAATCGTCCGGTACTCCCTCGCACTTTTTACAATCTGGCTGTCCAGTGGAATTCTTAACTTACTGTCACAGATAATCCTGACCGGACTTTTAAGCCCTTCTACCCGGACATTCAGCATTGGATCATCAGCAAGTACCGTTCCTATCCCGACCATGATTCCCATATACCGATGACGCATATACTGTACTTCTCTGCGTGCGGCTTCTTGGGTGATCCATTTTGAAGCTCCTGTCTTTGTTGCAATTTTTCCATCCAACGTCATTGCATACTTCATAACTACATACGGTGTTTTGGTCGTTATATAATGAAAAAATATTGGATTTAATTCATCACATTTGTCTCTCATAAAATCTTCCACAACCGCTACACCGGCATCTCTTAATATCTTCGCTCCCTTTCCTGCCACTTTCGGATTTGGGTCTCTGGATCCAATCACTACTTTTTTTATCTTCTGCTCTAAAATTGCTTCCGTACACGGCGGCGTCTTTCCATAATGACAACATGGTTCCAATGTAACGTACAGCGTTGCCCCTTCGGCTGATTCAGTGAGAGAAGCAATTGCATTTCGTTCCGCATGCAACTCTCCGCATCTGGCATGATAGCCTTCGCCGATAATACGTCCATCCTTTACGATGACCGCTCCGACCATCGGATTAGGATTCGTCCATCCTTCTCCTTTTTTTGCAAGTTCTATTGCACGTTTCATATAATCCTGGTCTGTCACATACATTCCTTCTTTCTTTTTATCTTAGAACAAAACCCCTGCAGATGATCTACAGGGGTTTTGTTCACTGGTACTTTAATCACAACTTCATGACTAATTATCTGCGAAAGTAAATAAGCTCTGAAATGGTCTACCATCTCAGAGCCTCGATACCGCATTCATAACTAAAACTATATGTACCGTCTTCTTCTCTCATCCAGACTATACTGTCGGCTTCGGAATCTCACCGAATCATGCCTCTCGGCTCGCGGGCTTTACCGCCGGTAGGGAATCTCACCCTGCCCTGAAGATTTCTATCTTTTTTTGTATAATAATACTTTATTGCTTATTTGTAAAGAATTTTTTGACTTTTGAGAATTATTTCGCAAAAATCCATAAATTTCGTTTTATTTTTCACTGCATATTTTGTTAAAACACTTTTTCTTCTTCCAGAAATAATACGGTATTACGAATAGAAGTGTTCCTCCCCATGCAATAGGATAACTGATCAGCAAAATCTCCACCTTATGATAAATCGGAGTCAGAATCATAACCCACGGGAGTCGTATTAAAAACAATCCTCCAAATGTAAATATCGTAGGCCACAGTACATCTCCGACTCCGCGAAGTCCACCGTCCAGGTTTTCAAGCAGAATGCTGAGCAGATAACTCGGCACCAGAAACCGGAGCATATACACACCTATGTCGATCACCTTCGGATCCGTTGTGAACATGTGATACATTGGCTCACAAAATGCATACAATGTAAAGATGATCATACCTGTAAATACATAAGAAATACCAATGTTTACCCGGATACTCTTATATACCCGGTCCCACTTACCTGCGCCATAATTCTGTCCGACAAATGTTGTGACCGCAGCTCCCAGTGCACTGGATACTGTCCAGAAAATCAAATCTAATTTTCCATAAGCCGCCCATCCTGCTGCAGTATCCGTTCCAAAGCTATTGATTGATGCCTGAATGACTACATTGGTCACTCCATAAGCGCATGCCTGCAGAGCTCCCGGTATACCGATTTTCAACTCTCTTTTTAGAACACATGCTTCCATGCGAAGTTCTCTGAATTGTAGTTTCATAGAATCATAGTCTTTTGTCAAAGACCAGGTCACAAGAAATGCGCTGACACACTGGGAAAATACGGTTGCCAGTGCTGCTCCTGCAATTCCCATTTTTAATATAACTACCATGAATATATCCAGACCTATATTCAGTACACAACAGACCACCAGATAAAGAAGCGGTCTTTTGGAATCTCCGACTGCTCTCATGATTGCCGCTCCCATATTATAGACCAGCGTAAATAAGATTCCCATAAAATAAATGCGTAAATATGTAGTTGATGATGCCATCATATCCTGTGGAGTGTTCATGATCTTAAGCAGCCATGGTGTCAGCACTGCTCCCACTACAGATATTACGAGGCTGACCACAATGGAAAATAAATATGCAGTATGAAGTCCTGTATGCAGTCTTCCTTTGTCTTTCGCTCCGTAATACTGCGCAATGACAACTGCCGCTCCATTTGCCAGTCCATTAAAAAATGTAACAACAATCGTTGATAAAACAGCCGCCGGACCGCCTACGCTGGCTAATGCCGCTTTCCCCACAAAACGTCCGACGATAATCGTATCCACGGTTGTATATAATTGTTGGATTAAAGTTCCCAGCATGATCGGGAAGAAAAATATCAGAAGCTGCTTCCAGATAATCCCCTCCGTGATCGTATTTTCTTCTATTGTCTTTTTCCCCAAGTTTTTTCCTCTCTTACCTCATTGTTTCTGTATATCTTTTGCAAATCTGCGCTTATTTTCAGCCAGCACATATCCGCAAACGGCATTATGCCTTCCCCAAGTCTATGTCATATAGAAATATATTATACTCGATTTAAAATTTATTGAAAGGCTTTTTTAAAAATTAGAATTATAATGCTACAAAAATTATGCTATAATATCTCTAATAATTATCCAGAGAGGTTTTCACTATGATCGTTCTTAATCTGAAAGCAAAGGTCTGTATGTCCCACCTGCTTTTAAAACCAACATTTGATACTTTTTCCCTGATTGAGGGAGAAGTAACTACTTTTAACCGTTTCCAGGTAGATGGTAGAATCCATAAAGACTTTTTTGATGAAGCTTTTGAAAAGGAGTATTCCACCTGGGGAGAAGTGCGCGATTTTTTCTTCCAGGTAATCCGTGGAAAGAAAACTCCGTTAAATTTCAAATTCATATTATCTCTAGCAAAAGATCAGTTCGAATCCTTTCTCACTGAGCATGATCTGACCTACCGCCCTGCGGAAATCCAGGGACTGTATCTTAATTTCCGCTATGACGGACTGGCACTTCAATGCATCACCGGGACTTCCATGAATACATTTACCATGGATAAAAGCGTAGAAAAAGCCTGGGACGAATATGTCCAGAAATTCTTTGCCAGTCAGGAGCTTGATTTTGATATGGAATAGTTTTGATATATGATTATAAAAACTCCTTCCACAGTTTATCCATGGAAGGAGTTTTTCTTACATCTTGGCTTCAATTCCATTTATTCAATACTCTTGAGTGATTCTACCATATCAATCTTCTTCAATTTAAAATACATAATTCCATTTACGATCAATGAAAACAGAATTGTAAATAGCAGACTGTACATGTAACTTGAAAAGTTAATATTTCTTCCGAACATGGCTGTGTCTACTTCCACCGTATCAATGATAAAGGCATGCAGGAATTTTCCAAGCACCACTCCTACCGCCGCTCCGATGAATGTCAAAAGTACATTTTCACGATATACGTGTTCTGCCACTTCCAGATCATAAAATCCTAGTACTTTCAAGGTCGCCAGTTCCCTCTGCCGCTCCGTGATATTAACAGTATTAAGGTTATATAGTACGACAAATGCAAGCATTCCTGCAGAAATGATCAGTACTACAATAACCAGATTCAGACTTTTTAGCATATCGTCCAACTGTTTTTCAATATCACGCATATAGCTGACGCTAAGCGCTCCGTCCTGAGTCAGAATGTCTTCACCAATCTTGTTATAGTCTTCCTGCGTATCTCCTTTTTGTCCTGCAAAGAAAATACTGTTATATTCCGAATTCTCACCATACACTTTTTCATAATAAGAAGGAGTGAAGAAAATATAGTGTCCCATATAGTTCTCGCAAATATGGGCAATTTTTACTTTCTTGTTACCATTCTCTTCGTCTTTAATTTCAATGGTATCCCCTGCTTTTGCATTCAAAAGCTTTCCGGTTTTCTCAGAAATAATGACACCTTCATCATCAAGCGTATATTCCTCTTTTGATTTCCGGTCGTGGAAATCAAAATAATCTTTTACGTCTTTCGGTTCCGAAAATACGACCTGATAAGTATCACGTTTATTCTTTCCATTGACAAGTGTTACATTCTTCATGCTGGTCTGCATATAATGACTGATGTCCGAATCGTCCTTCATATAATCCAGGAGATTCTGTCTTGTCTCATCTGAAATGTCTTCTTTCAGGTAGACACTTCCATCATACATCTGAATATCCCGGAACTGCAGTTCTGCAATTTCATAACAGGAATCTTTGATTCCATATCCAACCAGCATCAATCCCATACAACCGCCAATTCCAAAAACTGTCATAAAGAATCGTTTCTTATATCTGGTTAAGTTACGGATACAAGACTTCCATGTGAAACTTAAATGTTTCCAAATAAATTTTATTCTTTCTAAGAAAACTCTTTGTCCATTTTTAGGTGCCGGTGGGCGCATCAGTACTGCCGGCTGTGCTACAAGTTCTTTGTAACACGCAAAAAATGTTGCTGCCATTGTACATACAATTGCTGCCGCCGCTGCCATCCAGGCATAGATCCATTGGTATGGGACCAGAATATGTGTAATATGCTGATATAATATTCCATATGCATAGACAATGATATATGGCAATATCTTTTCACCAATCAGCACGCCCAATACACTGCCGCCTGCTGTCGCGATCAACGCATATCCAAGATATTTCTTCGCGATGGACATCTTGCTATATCCAAGTGCTTTCATGGTTCCGATTGCTGTTCTTTGTTCTTCTACCATTCGCGTCATGCTGGTCAGACTAATCAGCGCCGCGACAAGAAAGAATAATACCGGGAAGACACGGCCAATTGCACCTAGACGCTCCGCGTTTTCTCCGTACCCGGAATACTCAGTCAAAGTATCACGGTCATAGACATACCAGGTTGGTTTTTCGATGTCCTGAATCTTTGCCTCTGCGTCCGCAATTTTCTGTTCGCCTTCTGCAATCTTCTGGGCAGCCTCCTCTTCACCATTGGCATACTCAATTTTTGCCTCTGCAACTTTCGCTTCATTTTCCGCGATTTCTGCCGCTCCCTCTTCCAGCTTCTTCTCCTGCTTTCGAATTTCAGCCCATCCGGACTGAATCTGGGATTTTCCACTTGCAAGCTGCTGCGGAACACCATTTAAAGAAGCCTTCGCAGCGTCAAGCTCTGACTTCGTCTGAGCCAGAGTTGCTGCAGTGTCATCAAGCTGCTTCTGGGCAGCATCCAGTTCGGCTTTACTCTCATCATATTTCTGCTGTTCAATGGAAATCTTCTGCTGCATGCCAGCTTCTTTTTCCTTAAGCTCGGTAAGCTGTCGTTCATATTGTTCTTTTTGCAACTTCTGCTCTTCTGTAAGCTGATCCTCAGGTATTTGGTCAAATGCTGACAATTCAGAATTTACTGTCTCGATCCCCTGCTGAATTTTCGTCAATGTCTGCTGGTCTGCCTGAATCATCTGCTGAAGCGCTGCAAGTCCTTCTCTTCCAGTCTGGATTTTCGCCTCAGCTTCCGGTTTCGCAGCCTCATATTGTGCAAGTCCGGCTTCATATTGCGCCTCACCTTCCTGAAGCTGTGCAAGTCCGGCATTATATTGATTCTGTGCCTGTTCCAGTTCGCTTTCTTTTTTGCTCAATGTATTCTTAGCACTGGCAATCTGCTTTTTACCACTGGTGATCTGTGCTTTTCCACTCGTCAACTGCTCCTCGGCGTCTGCTATCTTAGCCGCCGCATCCGCAAGTTCCGAAGCTGCATCCGCTCTGCCCTGCTCCAGTTCTTCTCTCGCCTCGTCAATCTTCTCTTGTGCTTCATTTACCAGCTCCTGCTTTCGAATTTCGGCTCGTTCGTCCGTAATATCTTCAATCTGATCCAGGACTTTCTCTACTTTCTTATCATATCCGTCCGTAAATGCTACTTCATTTTTTGCACCTTTGACCTGTACATATACTTCCGTGTATACGTCCATATCAAACGTCTCTTCCGGCACCATGACAAATGCACTGATAGTTCCGGTACCAATCGTTGCACTTCCGCGGCCATAAGAAATGTACATCGGACTGCTGCAAAGGCCGACAACTTTCAGCGTATCTGTCGTCAGAGTATCTGTAACCTCATCAGACGTTCCGGAACGCAATTTAATTGTATCTCCGACCTTATATCCTGCATCCTGGTCTGCCAGACATTCCCCTGCTTTTTGGGGCATCCGTCCGTCACTTAACTTCACCTGATTCATCTCATCCTGTAAAGATATCACATGCAGAACTTTTTGTTTCTTATCTACGACCTGCATGAAGTCCGCGCTGTACGCGCCCTCTGCATGTTCTACTCCGTCGATTTTCAAAATCGCGTCCACATCGTCCTGTGTCACGCCATATGTACTGAGCGCTTTAATATCCATAAGATTGCTTTCATCAAAATATGTATCTCCCGTCAGTCTCATATCCGGCTCCGATGCACGAATTCCTGAGAAAAATGCAACACCCAGTGCCACAATAAATAAAATAGACAGGAAACGCCCCGGACTCTTTCGGATCTCCATATAGAAATCTTTATGTGTTGGTTTCATTTTCATATGTAATGCCTTTCTTTACCACTCAATCGTCTCGACTGGAACTGGGTGTTCGTTCACTATCATCTCTGATACCATACCATTCTTTATCTTAATGACACGGTCCGCCATTGGAGCAATTGCAGAGTTGTGTGTAATCAGAATTACAGTCATCCCCTTTTCCCTGCAAGTATCCTGCAAAAGTTTCAAAATCGCCTTACCTGTATTGTAATCCAGCGCTCCTGTCGGCTCGTCACACAGCAAAAGCTTCGGATTCTTTGCAAGCGCTCTTGCAATGGAAACTCTCTGCTGTTCTCCACCAGATAACTGCGCCGGAAAATTATCCAGACGCTCACCAAGTCCTACATCTTCCATAACCTCCTGGGCATCCATAGGATTCTTACAGATCTGAAGAGCTAATTCTACATTTTCAAGTGCAGTCAGGTTCGGGATCAGATTATAAAACTGAAATACAAAACCAATGTCATCTCTTCTATATGCTGTCAATTGTCTCGGTGAATACTGTGCAATATCTTTTCCGTCTACGATCACACGCCCGGAGCTTGCCGTATCCATTCCTCCAAGAATATTCAATACTGTCGTCTTTCCGGCACCACTTGGCCCTACCACAACCGCAAATTCTCCCCTCTCAATCTGGAAATCAATACCGGCCGCGGCCATAATCTGCACCTCGCCCATCTGATATATTTTCTTCACATCCTCAAGGGATACAAAACTACTCATAATCTTCCTCCACTTCCTCCGTTGACACCCAATCCTCTTCCCTTACCGTTTTTTCACCTTTCCCTGATTCAGCCATCAATGCTAATTCTGCTTTCATTCTATCATAATCTTTCATATCCAAAATCACGTACTCACCTCTGCCATTTTTAGTCAAAAATACCGGAGCACCTTCACTTGTTTCTTTTAAAACTTCTGTATAATTTCTCAAATCAGAAATTGGTTTTATATTTGGCATTTTCACCGCTTCCTTTCAGTTCTTTTTCTTAGTATAACAATTCTTTTTCTTCTTTACAATTAAATTCACACGTTAATTTTACAGCAGTAAAAAATCATAATGCATTTCAGCTCCAAGTACTTTATACTATTATTAAGAACTACTAATGTCATTTTTCTATAAATTATAAAGATTGGAGTTTGCCATGGAATTACTTATGAACACTCAGAAAGAATGTCAGCAACTGGAAGTATACGGGGAATATTTGAAGAAAATACCAGAACTGCTGAAACAATTAGAAACTGTTGAGAAAATGTATCAGAAAGCTGTGTTAGAAGAAGCCATGCTGAAAGACAAGCCTCTTGATAATCACAGTGTCCAGTTCTATGCAGAACGCCTGCACAGAATCAAAGAACAATGCGAGATTCGCTCCGCAGACATCCGTCAGCAATGCACACTTATCCTCGAACTCAAAAGCCAGATAGAAGCCGAAAGTAGTGTATTGAAAGCGTTGCAACCTTAATAAGCAGCTTCGTGTCAGCATGTAAGTTTTATTGATTATATACTACCGGAAACTGCAGAACAGAAAATCCACCTGATTTTTCTGACTGAATGCATTATTTTTCCACTTCTTTCGGCGCATAACTTGTGAAAAGTTCCAGTTCGCCAATAACTATAAAAAATCCAGACTATTTTTTCGACTTCAGAGCGATGTAAATGAGACTGTAGGAAAAGTGAAAGTCTTTACTTGCACTTTTCCTGCTTTATCAGGCTCATTGGAATGCCCCGCTCTGCGGAGGATAAAATAGTCTGGATTTTTATTATGTTATATAATTTCAACTGAACTTTTCAAAAATTACTCCCGCCCATCGAAGCAATACGTACATACCTGACTTGGATCAATTCCAATAGACTCTAAAAGATCGTCCAGTCTATGGTATCTTAGTGACGTAAAGTTCTGGATTCTTCGAATTTCTTCGATCATATTTGCATAGCGGTCGGAGCATGGATCTGAATACTCTTTTAATACCTCTGCAGATACTTCTCCGCCTTCCTGCTCCTGAATGACTCTTCTCGTGATCAGATCCATCTCGGATTTCGATCTTGAGAAGTTCAGGTATTTACATCCATAAAGAAGCGGTGGACATGCCGGGCGGATATGCACTTCCTTCGCTCCGCTTCTATATAAAAACTCTGTTGTCTCACGAAGCTGTGTTCCACGGACGATCGAGTCATCGATCAAGAGTAATTTCTTGTCTTCAATCAGAGCCTGTACAGGGATCAGCTTCATTCTCGCGATCAGGTCACGCTGACTTTGGTTGGTCGGCATAAATGATCTCGGCCATGTCGGTGTGTATTTGATAAATGGTCTTGCATACGGAATTCCTGATTCGTTTGCATATCCGATTGCATGAGCAATACCTGAATCCGGCACACCTGCTACAATATCCGGATGCACACTATCTCCATCACGCTTTGCCAGCATACTTCCGCAACGGTAACGCATTTCCTCAACATTTACCCCTTCATACGCAGAAGTCGGATATCCATAGTATACCCACAGGAAAGAACAGATCTTCATCTTGCCAGTTCTTGCCGGGCGTATTTCTTCTACTCCCTCCGATGTCACATAGACGACCTCGCAAGGTCCCAGTTCCTTATAATCGGTATAGCCCAAGTTAATATAAGCATGACTTTCAAATGATAGACAGTAAGAATCATCCTTCTTACCTATCACAAGAGGTGTTCGCCCATACCTGTCCCTTGCACCATAGATTCCTTCTTTTGTCATGACAAGCATCGTCATAGAACCATCTACAACGTCCTGTACATATTTGATTCCTTCTACTATGGATTCTTTCTCACAGATTAGCGCCGCCACAAGCTCTGTCACATTGATCTGCCCGTTAGTCATTTCCTGAAAATGTGAATGATCCTTCTCAAACAGACCTTTTAACAGTTCCTCATAGTTATTAACTTTTCCGACTGTTGTGATTGCAAAGCTTCCAAGGTGTGACTGAATCAAAAGTGGCTGCGGATCATAATCGGAAATACAGCCAATTCCAAGATATCCTTTCATTTCTGACACATCATGATCAAACTTTGTACGGAATGGAGAATTCTCTATATTATGAATGGCACGGTAAAATCCATCCTCTCCATAAACTGCCATTCCTCCTCGTCTTGTGCCAAGATGTGAGTGATAGTCTACTCCGTAAAATAATTCCAGGACACAGTCCTGCTTTGATGCTACACCAAAAAATCCTCCCATGGCGACCTCCTTATATACTCTTTTGTTTTTATAACTATTTATTCCATGCAAAAAAGTAACCCGGCAAAAGCCAGGCCACTCTTTTTACTTTAACATCTCACGAAGCTTCTGGTTGACCAGTCCGGGATTTGCTTTCCCCTTCATTGCTTTCATCGTCTGACCTACCAGTGCTCCAAGTGCCTTCTCTTTTCCACCCTTATAGTCTACTACAGCCTGTGGATTATCTGCAATAACTTTTTCGAGAACTTCTATAAGTGCTCCTTCGTCATTGACCGTTTTAAGCCCGTGTTCTTCAACATACTTTTCTGGATCTACATTTTCCTCGAACACATGATCAAAAACTTCTTTCGCCACCGAGCTGTTGATTGTTCCTGCATCTGCAAGCTCGATTAGTTTCGCAAGGTTCTCCGGTGTAAATGTAATATCTTCTGATTCCATGTTATGTTCTTTTAAGAGCCGCATCGTCTCCACCATGAGCCAGTTGGAAACTTTCTTAGGTTTTCCACATAAAGCAGTTGTTTCTTCAAAGATATCCGCCATATGTTTAGATTCTGTGAGGATTTCTGCATCATATTGTGGAATATCGAACTCTTTCTTGTAACGCTTTAATTTTTCCTCACGGAATTCCGGCTGTCGTTTCTTAACCCGGTCAATCCATTCCTGGCTGATAACAATCGGGACAAGATCCGGTTCCGGGAAGTAACGGTAATCCTGTGCATCTTCTTTGGAACGCATTGCATGTGATGATTCTTTGTTGTCATCCCAGCGTCTCGTCTCCTGAACAACTTTCTTTCCGGCTTCCAGAAGCTCAATCTGACGCTCCCGTTCTCCTTCGATGGCTCTTGCAATTGCCTTAAAGGAGTTCAGGTTCTTCATCTCCGTTCTTGTTCCGAATTCACTGGTTCCCATTTCACGAACGGACAGGTTCACGTCCGCTCTCATAGAGCCCTCCTGCAATTTGCAGTCAGAAGCACCAAGATATTGAATAGTTGTACGAAGTTTTTCCAGATATGCAATAACTTCCTCAGAAGAGCGCATATCCGGCTCCGATACAATCTCCACAAGCGGTACACCGCTTCGGTTGTAATCTACCAGTGATGTATCGTCCCACTCGTCATGGATCAGCTTACCGGCATCTTCCTCCATATGCATTTCATGGATCCGTATTTTTTTCTTCGTATCGCCAACTTCGATCTCTACATAACCATTTCTTGCGATTGGTAAATATAACTGGGAAATCTGATAGTTCTGTGGGTTATCCGGATAGAAGTAATTCTTACGGTCGAATTTGCATACTCTTGTAATATCACAATGTGTCGCAAGTCCGATTCCCATTGCATACTCTACTACCTGTCTGTTCAGTACCGGAAGGGAACCTGGCATACCAGTACATACCGGACATGTGTGGGTATTTGGCGCACCTCCGAACTGAGTGCTGCAACCACAGAAAATCTTTGTCTTTGTCGCAAGTTCTACGTGAACCTCAAGTCCAATGACTGTCTCATACTGCTTTGCCATAACTATCTTCCCTCCTTCACAAACTGTGGTGCTTCATAAGTTCTTGTCTGTTCAAATGTGTAGGCTGCCTGGATAATTTTTTTCTCCTGGAAGCAGTCTCCGATAAGCTGCATGCCGACCGGAAGACCTTTGGAATCTTTTCCTACCGGAATACTGATTCCAGGAAGTCCTGCCAGGTTCACGGAGATTGTGTAAATGTCACTCAAATACATTTTCATCGGATCACTTAAGCTCTTTCCAAGCTCTGGTGCCGTTGTCGGAGCCGCCGGAGCCACGATCATATCATATTTTGCAAATGCTTTGTCAAATGCCTGTTTAATCAGTGCCTTTGTACGAAGTGCTTTCAGATAGTAAGCATCATAATATCCAGAGCTTAATACAAAAGATCCAAGCATGATCCTGCGCTTTACTTCTGCTCCGAATCCTTCGGAACGTGTCTTTTTGTACATGTTGTGAAGTCCTTCGTATTCTTCTGTGCGGTAACCATATTTTACGCCATCAAAACGTGCCAGGTTGGAACTTGCCTCAGCATCTGCAATAATGTAGTATGCCGGAATCGCATATTTCACAAGACTTAAGTCAAATTCTTCTACAACTGCGCCTTTTTCTTCCAGAATCTTCACTGCATTTAAAATCTGCTCTTTTACGTCTGCGCTTAATCCATCCCCAAAGTAATCTCTCGGAATACCAATCTTCATACCTTTCACGTCGTCTGTCAATGCCGAAGTAAAGTCATATTCCCGCTCCACGGAAGTACTGTCTTTTACATCATGAGAAGCGATTGTCTCAAGGATAGTCGCACAATCTGTCACATCTTTCGCAATTGGTCCGATCTGATCCAGCGAAGAACCGTAAGCAATCAGTCCGTACCTGGATACCGTTCCATAAGTCGGTTTAATCCCCGTTACACCACAAAATGAACTCGGCTGACGGATAGATCCACCTGTATCAGAACCAAGTGCATAAGCGCACTCACCTGCTGCCACTGCTGCGCAGGAGCCACCTGAAGAACCGCCTGGCACATGTCCCAGATTCCATGGATTTCTTGTCACTCCATAATAAGAAGTCTCGGTTGTACTTCCCATGGCGAATTCATCCATATTAGTCTTTCCGATTATGACTGCACCGGCTTTTTCCAAGTTCAAAACTGCCTCTGAAGTAAAGGTTGGAACAAAATTTTCCAGAATTTTGGAACTGCAAGTTGTTCTCGTCCCTTTCGTGCACATATTATCCTTGATTGCCACCGGAACACCTGCAAGAGGACTCAGAAGTGTTCCGTCATCGATCATCTTCTGAACTTCTTCGGCACGCTTTAATGCACCCTCTTTATCAATGGTCACATAGCTGTGCACATCATTCTCTACCTTTTCAATCTGATCTAGATATGCCTGCGTGGCTTCCGTAACTGAAATTTCTTTTGCTTTTATTTTCTTTCCGAGTTCCACTGCTGTCAGACTCATAATATCCATAACTCGTCTCCTCCTATCCGATTGTCTTCGGCACCTTGAAGCTCTGATCCTTCATAAGTGGTGCATTCGCCAATGTATCACTGCTGCCATCACCATTTGTCACAACGTCTTCGCGAAATACATTATTCACCGGAAATACATGAGACATCGGTTCAATTCCATCCGTGTCGAGTTCATTTAATACATCAATGTAGTCCAACATTTTTTCCATATCTGCCTTGGCTTCTTCTTTCTCTTTCTCTGAAAGTTCCAGCTTCGCCAGAATACCCACATACTCAATGGTCTCGTCTGAGATTTTGTTTGCCATTTTAAGCACCCTCCTGTCTGCCAGTTATCTTACATCTTAATTCTTATCTCTAATAATTGTAATATTCATAATAATCCGTCGTTGATATATGCTCGCTTGGAGTCAGTCGGAGTTCCATATTGTCATCTAATGTAATCTGCGCATTTTTCGGAAGAACAAGATTCTTATATTCCTTTCCGTCTGTGCAATTCTCGCCCAGATACAGATTTTTTGTCTCCATAGATTCACCATATTCTGTATAAATATCAACGTCCACACTGCCTTCTCCACTGACCAGTATGAGATCATACACCCCTGCCGGAAGGTCAGGACCTACGGTCAGGTCTTTTTTTACTACCAAAGGCTCTTGTCCTGCCAGTGGATTATTTTCATAAAGAATGTTTTCTGTCTGCGCATTATCTGAATAAAGTGTAATCGTTGTCTGTGAAGAAATGTGAACAATCGCTCCATTGTATAATCTTAAGTCATCCAGATAATCACCGTCTGTCCGCCCTGCATATTCATAAAGGTAAAATCCGCTGTCCCAGTCATCAACCTGGACCGTATCGTAATCATAAGATACATCCGCCTGATAATTTCCTTCCGGAATGTGCACACCGACCACATAGTCACCACTGGTCAGCTCAAAACTTACACTCTCACCATCTGCCGGAAGTTCTTTTGTCACATTTTCATACGGGTCACTTCTTGTATAGTCTTGTGTATTCTCCTGGTATCCGCTGATTACATCATCTAAAATATCACTGACCATCGGTTGGAAAATACCAAAAAATACATTGAAGATGACAATGACTGCTATAATCTTACTGATAATCCTTCCCGGCTTTTTCTTCTTACCGACTTTCTTACGCCCTGTACTTCCTGTATTTCCAGAGTAAGTAGTTGTACTCCCCTGCCAGGACTGATCCTGCTGCCTGTTGTTATCTTTTTGACTCCCCTGCCAGGACTGTCTCGATGTATTTGGCTTCGGCTGTTTCTCCGGCTTCTCATTCTTGCCATAATGCACATGAGTCAATGGTTCATGATCACATTCACTTTGGTTTATTCGATAATTTTTATCGGATTTGTTATTGTCTAATCCACACTCCGTACAGATTCCATTACTATTCAGTTTTCCTCCACATAAAGAACATCTCTTTCCAAACATAGCTTCTTCCATCCTCTCTGCTCATTTCGCTCCCGGGTGGTTAAGCAGGTACATTTCCACTTTTATGGGGGAGCATAGATGAGAAGAACTGTCTGGGAATTCTCTATGGCTCCAGTCTGCTTAAGTCTCTTGGGAATAATGTTGTTTCTCTTACATTATCCTCCCCAAGCAGCTGCATCGTCAAGCGTTCCAGTCCAATTCCCAGTCCTCCGTGTGGCGGCATGCCATGTTTAAATGTAGCTAGATACTGATCCATACCTTCTGTCGTCATGCCTCTTACTTCAATCTTCTTTAGAAGTGTCTGATAATCGTGGATTCTCTGACCTCCGGTCGTAATCTCAAGACCACGGAAGAGAAGATCAAAGCTCAGTGTATATTTCGGATCCTCCGGATCGTCCATCGCGTAAAATGGACGCTTCTTGGACGGATAGTGCGTAACAAATACAAAATCGCTGCCCCACTCTTCTTTTGCATATTTTCCGATCAGTACTTCTTCTTCCGGCTCCAGATCAAATGGGTTACGCATCTTGTGATTATATTTCTCAGCTACCAGCTCTTTGATCTCACTGAATTTTACTGCCGGAATCTGATCTACTTTCGGAAGTTCCACATTCAGAATCTTCAGTTCTCTGGCATAATCTTTTTTTAAAAGTTCCATGGCATACTGGAGAAATCCTGTCTCCATTCCCATAATATCCTCAAATCCATCAATATAGCCAATCTCGAAGTCCAGACTCGTATATTCGTTCAAATGTCTCTTCGTATTATGCTTCTCAGCACGGAACACCGGCGCCGTTTCAAATACCCGGTCAAACACACCGACCATCATCTGTTTGTAGAACTGAGGACTTTGCTGGAGCACTGCCGGGCGGTGGAAATATTCCAGCTTAAATAAGTTTGCACCACCTTCTGCACTTTTGGCTCCAATCTTCGGTGTATGAATTTCAGTAAATTCCTGACTATATAGAAAATCACGAAATGCTCTTGTCAGTCCTTCCTGAATCCGGAATTTTGCACGCTCCCTGATATTTCTAAGAGAAATGGAACGATAATTTAACTTTGCCTCCAGAGAAGTGTTTAATTTCCACTTGGAAATTGCAAGCGGCATCATCTCATCTTCCGGCTGACTTAAGATTTTAACTTTTTTCATGCGGATTTCAATGCCATTCGGCGCTTTTTCATTCTGCTCAAGCACCCCTTCGACTTCAAGCGTTGATGCTTCTTTGATTTCTTTCAGATCAAATGTGGCACTGCCTTCTTCGTATACACACTGGAGCAGGCCTTCTCTTTTTCTTAAGATTACAAATGCAACTGTCCCCATATCACGGATTGTATGCACTGCACCATTGACTTTTACTGCCTCGCTGGTCTTTGCATTTAAAAGTTCTGTAATCTCCAATGTATCTTTCTTCTTTACGCCTGTCTGGTATTCCATGACTGTTTCCCTCCTGTTAAATTTTGTTCCATTTTATTACTCTTTTAATATTTTTCTTTCAGAAAGTATCTTTCTTAATGCAAAAAGTCCCGGAATACATAATCGTATTCCGGGACGGATTATCTTAATATCCGCGGTACCACCCGCTTTTGAACTCGTCTTTGAATTCATCTCTCGCACATAACGCGTGCCAGCGTACTGCTCTACCTGCAATTGCTGTAAATTTAAACCTGAATTGCTTTCGCTCAGTCTGCTCCAGAGTGTTCCCTATTGTTCCTTTCCCTCAAATGACGCTCTCAGTCGGTGGCGTCATATTCCTGTCAAGTTATCACGAACAGAGTCTCTTTCTTTGCATTTTTTATACTGTCTCTAAAAAGATGCTCTTATGTTAGCACATGTTTTTTTTCTTTGCAAGACATTTTTTCAACTTTTTTATGTTCTTTTTTTGTTCTTTTCCTTTCTTTCAATCTTCTCTTAGACAATTCCTCTCAAAGCTGGCTGTGGATTACTGTTGAGTTTCAAGAATGCCTCGGCATTCTTGCTGCGAGGTGTGAGTCATCTTCCAGTTGATATAATACACAAGTGCATCAATAAACTGCGCGCTTCCAGGACATTTCTTCGCACCAAATCCCATAATCTCCACCATATATTCCCGGTTGTTCTGCCACCCCACTTCTACAACCTTCCGGATTGCCCGCTCTACTTTTCTTGGCGATTCGTCATAGATTTGTCCAATAACAGGATAAATATCAGCCATAATGCACAGCGGCTCTCTCATGTACTGATCCGCCAGTCTGACCGCCACTGGTAAATATGTATACCCTTTATATTTTGGCGTAATATTGCATTTCGATAAAACTTGTAATGTTGCATTCTCCATGTTACGTCCCCCCTGATTCTGTAGTTGATTTAAAAAAATGCACTTGATATAATACTTACATAAAGTATTATATCCAACTACTAAGCTAATTACTTAACCGAAATTTACGACTTTTTTTCAACATCATTTTATAAATGGTCAGTTTTTTGTCCATTATTCCAGCAAACAAAAAAGGGGAAATCGAGACAAATATGACGAAAAATGTATTATTGGACTGTTTTGTCCAGAATTTGGAAAAGGAACGTTTAAATCTTGGAATGACACAGGCAGAATTTGCATCCAAACTGGAAATTTCAGTGTCTACTTACAAAAATATCATTTCTCGGAGGACTGACAAAATTGATATCATGATCGCCATGCAAATCTACAAACTGACAGGGCATTTTCTTTATGAGTTATTTGGAAATGATAATCCGGAAATGGAATGTCTGAAAAAGTTTCGTCTGTTAAATAATCGCCAGAAGGCATACATCAGTGGCAAGATTGATTTCGAACTGGAAATGATGAGTCACGAGCAGGATTCAGAAAATATGCTGGATGTTCTTGTACTGACCGGCAACATGGAAGATGGTATGGTACTGGATTCTGCGAATGAAGAACGTATCTACTGTCCAGAATATATTAAGAAATATGGTGAACGCCTGCATTGTGGCATTCGCATTACTTCCAACCACCTTAATCCTGTGTATGTCAGAAATGATATCCTGGGAATTTCAAAGAAACCTCCGCGTGACGGTGACACCTGTATCCTGATCCACAAGCCGACCGGCCGCGCATTTATCCGCAAGATGCAACAGGGAAATCCTTGTCAGCTGCTCCCGATCAACGGTTATGGCGATATTATCACAGTTGACCCGAACAATCATACCGATATGGTACAATGGCTAAAATTCGGAGTCGTGATTGCAGTCCTGCGACGCTAACTAATTTCAATTGATTGTTTTTTTAGCAAAAGCGCCACACAGATTCAAGGCTTTCTTTCGTCACCTGTCTGTGTGGCATTTTTATTATTTTAAGAGGTCGTATTTCTATCTATGTATTTATTTTCCGTCTTGGAGTACACAATCTTCTGCGCTTTATAAAGGCTCTGATATCCAGACAGCAGATAGCTGACTGCTATTACGGTACAGAAATACGGCATTCCTGCAAATCCAAACAGCTCAAATGCAATCAGAAGGGAGCTGATCGGACTGTTTGTCACAGCACAGAACACGCCTACCATGCCACACGCTGCACAGATATCTACCGGCAAGCCAAATATCGGTGCCAGTGCGGAGCCGAATGTCGCCCCAATAAACAGTGACGGGACTATCTCACCGCCTTTAAAACCAGAACAAAGTGTGATACATGTAAATAGTATTTTCAGCAAAAAAACCCACAATTTCTGCGGTTCTGCAAAGCTCTGCGCAATCGTACCTCCACCAAGCCCCAGATAGGTATCTGTTCCCGTAATCTTCCACAAAAGAACGACTGTCACACCTCCAACAAACACACGAAGGTACGGATTCTGAAACCATTTTTTCAACTGCTTTTCAAAAATATGTAACATCACGCAAAACAGCGCTCCGGCAAATGCAAAACAGATTGCCAGAAGAATTGCTTTTCCCCACGCGATTCCATAAAAATTCGGAACTTCTTCTACGGGATACGGCGCAGTCAATGTCCGAACTCCCATAAAGATTGAAATCCGCTCTCCGATAAATGCGGAGAACACGCACGGAACGAGCGCTGCATAATACATAATCCCGACGCTGATAACCTCCATCGGGAACACTGCTGCTGCCATCGGCGTTCCAAATAGTGCTGCAAAAGCTGCGCTCATACCCGCCAGCGTCATAATACGTTTATCACTCTCATTCAAATGTATCTTACGTCCCAGCCAATTTCCGAGGCTTGCCCCAAACTGAAGTGCCGCACCTTCCCGGCCGGCAGAACCTCCAAACAAATGCGTCAAAGCTGTCGCAATCAAAATCAATGGTGCCACTCTTCCCGGCATCGTATTCTGATCTGACCGTACTACCATAAGCACCATATCTGTTCCGGCATTCTTCTCTTGCCCCGTAACATGATAAAGAAAAACAATCATGAGACCTGCAAAAGGCAGCAGATATACCATCCACATATGCCCCATACGAAAGTCCGTTGCCCACGTGATCAGATTCGCAAATGCACTGGCGATGACACCGATCACACCGCCAATCACAATCGATAATAGAATCCATTTCACCAGACTCCCTAACAATATTCTCCACGCATGAAACATATGCATGAGCTCCTTCTTCACCTTCTCCATTTCCATCTCACTTCCTCTATTCCTGTATTGTTAAAATTATAAACGCACGGATTCAAAACTTGGCTATATGCAAATTTGAATTGCACCTATAATAACCAGTTTTTTATCCGTGCGCCTTATAAATACCTCACCTTATGAGCCTGACGGAATATATGGTCTGAGTGCCCCGGCAACATTACTGATCGGCATTGTCTGAAGCCATACCCTTCCCGGTCCTGTAATCACGGTATTAAACAGCCCTTCGCCTCCAAAAAGCATATTCTTCACGCCCGGCACAGTCTGAATATCCATCTGACAACTGGCTGTCATTGCTGCAAGATGTCCCGTATCAATCACAATCTGCTGTCCCGGCTGCAGTTCATATTCCACTACATGTCCGTCAAATTCCGCAAATGCAACTCCCTGTCCGCTGACTTTCTGAAGAACAAATCCTTCTCCTCCAAATAATCCGGAAGCCACTTTCTTATGGAAATGTACAGACAACTGTACTCCCGCTTCACTTGCCAGAAATGCACTCTTCTGGAAGATCATTTCCTGCCCCGGTCTGATGTTAAATGCACGAATCGATCCTGGAAAGCAAGAAGCAAATGCGATCATTCCGTTGCCTCCCTGTGCAGTGTAAATATTCTGGAACATCTTCTCTCCTGAGAACATTCTTCCTACAGCTTTCCCAATCCCTCCATTGGTCGTTGTCTCCATCTTCATGTTCGGAGACATCCAGGACATACCGCCTCCTTCCGTAATCATCCGCTCACCCGCTTCAAGCTGGCAGATCACAACCGGAAGAGTATCTCCCTGAATCTGATACCTCATATTTGTCATCCTCCTTTATATGGGATTTTATATAAGTGCCATTCGGTCTAACTGACACATATATTTGTCAATACGTATCTGGTCTGCCGCTGAAATCTGCTTACCAGAAAAATAATATGTAACCCGATCAGTTTTTGAAAATTCCTCTGCATCATTAGCCCCATTCTTCACACTGATCGTATCACACTCTTTTTCCATTCTACGGATTAATTCCCGAAGTGCTCCTTCATTTCCATCTACAAATTCTATCTTATTCGGGAAAATCTCCTGATAGCTCTCTTTGAAATAATTAAAATGCGTACAGCCAAGGACAAATGCTTTATATTCCTCTAATGGATAATCCTTCAGCGCCTCCTTAAGATACGGCACAACCTGATCCTGATCAAATATTTCCTGCTCTGCAAATCTAACCAGCTTTGGGAGCGCAACCAGATCTACCATATCACGCTTATCCACCCGGTCCACCAAGTGATGAAGCTTGTCTCCTTGAATTGTGATTGGTGTTGCTGCCACCAGGATTCTTCCCGGTCTGTCAGCATATTCTTCTACTGCTTTTTTCACTGCCGGTTCCATGCCCACAATCGGCAGTGGAAACTGACTTCTGTATTCTTTTGTGGCCACACTCGTAGCTGTATTGCAGGCAATCACAATCGCATCTACCTGCTTCTTTATCATAAATGCTATAATTTCGTCAATATATCCCCGGACTTGCTCTCTTGTTTTTTCCCCATATGGGACGTGCTCCTCGTCCGCATAATAGAGAAAATCTGCTTCTGGTATCATGCGAAGTGCACGGTGCAGAACAGACAACCCACCCATGCCCGAGTCAAAAATACCTATTTTCATGATGTCACTCCTAGAACAATGAATGTGCCTTGGCACAATCAAGCTGTTCTTTCATTATAGCACAGAAAATTCCTTTGCAACTGGCTTTCTTTGATTTTTTAATGTTTTTGAAAAGATAAACGAGCCGAATATTACAACATAACAAATGACTGCCAATGGCGTTGAAAATGTAAAGCTATTCTCTGTTAATTTCCATAATCCTAATAAATTATTATTTAAGAAATGAATCACCACTGCAATCCATATAGTTGATGTCCGCTTATAAATCCAACACATAAAAATTGTATGGCTAATAAGCATAACAGACCGTCCAATAAAAAAAGTAATTGGAAGTTTAGTTATCATATAATCTATCGGCAAATGAAAAAGCACTTCTATCGTTCCAAGGAAAAATATTGCTTTATAAACCCCATATTCCTTCTCCAGCAATGGAAACATAAAATATCCCCAACCATATTCCTCGCCCAAGAATACAATAAATGTAAAGATAAACAGTGGAACAAAACCAACTAGCTGTTTCACATCTGCCAATGGAACCTTTAATTGCGCTACATCTCCTGTTTTTAGATAATCACATACGAATTCCACTCGAACCATAAGAATAAAAATAGCGATATAAAGCAACGCATATTTCAATACTTCCTTAAACGAAACATTATAAGACAGACCTATATTTGCCAAAGTATTTTCTCCAATGGATTGTAAAAAGTAAATACTACATAATGATTCAGCTATCATCAATATTTGAGATATAACGGCACTACTTGGAATAACAACAGATATTACAGTATATATCGTCATTCCTGCAAAACAAATTTTATAAAACTTAAAAAATTTATTGGATTCATTCTGACTTGATGCCCGTTGTTTTGCAAACAAAGTACTCATGGTTGGTAAAAGCATCAAAATATAACCTTCTGAGAATTTTTTTAAATGAAACACCTGATTATATAAAATCCCCAAAAAAATAAATAGAATTTCAAAACTAAACATGAATAATAAGAAATACTGTATCATTGACTTTTCTTTTTTATCAGTCATAATATTCCCCCTTCCAACTCTATAAACTCAGTATACCATGGAAAATATTTAAACTACAACTTTACAAAAAAAGAAAAGCCACAAAACTAACCATATATCAGCTTTGCGACCAATCATAGTCGGAGTGACAAGATTTGAACTTGCGACCTCTACGGTCAACGAACAACGTATTTACGGGCTTTGTAAGGGGTATTTAAGAATCCCAACCAAAAGCCAACCAATGACAAATATAAACAAGCGACCTAAACGGTCAGAAAGGAAAACTTGTATATCCGTTTGTTCTAAAAGTTTATTAAATTCAATAGATTAGCTAAAAAACACTAGCCATAGGTGTTCCCTGTGGCTAATTTCCGCCATTGTGCCAAGCAAGATTATGTACTTAATTTTGACAAACTGGAAGTTGTCGAGTTTTATATATTGACCAAAAGTTTGATTTAAGAACTATAAGACTTTTTTCAAATAATATCTATAATGCTTTTCTGGACAATTTTCTAATATACCAAATACAATATACCCTTGCTTCTCATAAAATTCTTTGGCTTGAAAATCAAATGTATCAAGATGAATAAGTTTAGCACCTTTTGATTTAGCATCATTTTCAACTTCTTCTAAAAGTAAGCTACCAAGTTTTTTCCCTCTATAACTAGAATCGACCCACAATGTATCAACATAAACTACATTCCAACAATACATCCTTGCTACAATACCAGCAACAATCTTATCATCCTTACCGATTTTCTTGCTTAAATCTATGAAATTTTCTTTCTGTTTAGCCTCAACCTGAGATAGATTATATTCCACCAGTCTTTCAATAATATAATCCTGTTCTTTCTTTGAACATACATCAATTTTCATAATATAATTTCCTTTCATATAATAAATCGGATTTGTCCAGATTTACAAATTCTATTTGCTTAACTTTCACTACTCACAGTATAATTCGATTTTATAAAATACACAAGTAAAAAGGTATGAGAGACTTTCACACCTCCGCATACCCTTTTATCCATTCCATGCCAATAACAGCAACAGCTCGTTATTCTTTTACATAACAAATCAATTCGCCAACTTCACAATCAAAATAATCACATAACTTACAAATCAAATTTGCATCCAGCCTTTGAAATTCATTTCTGCAATATCTGTTAAAATTTGACCTCGGAATATCCAACTCTTTGCAAATGGTATTCTTACTGATATCCCGTTCTTTCAACAGTTCTTCTATCCTTAACTCTAAATGTCCATAATTCATATACATCACCCCTACACAAAGTATATTTAATAAATCTTTATGTAGTAATTCACTATACAGCGAGGTACTATATAGTTATCCCCTTAGGGATTTAAGAAAGAGAGGTGCATACACATGAAAATAAAAGTCATAACTACATTTTTATTGTTCTGTCTAATTGCCGGAATCTGCTATTACATCAGTCTGCCCGATTACCATGTCCGTAACAGCATGTCATTCAGTAATCAAGGCACACGAGACACGGAGCTAACTGTTATTGTTTACAAATATTGGGGAATTGATGAGACTATTCGTAAAATCGAAACAGAACACAACAAGATTAACGGCACTCCTACTACCCTTGAAATCAATCTCTATTATTCTGCATGGCTGATTCGTTATGGAGAGAAACCCTTTAAAACCGTTGTTTTTGAATATGACTAAGAAAAAGAATAACAGACAACACTTTCGCAATCGTGCTGTCTGCTATTCTCTGTATACTTTCCACATCTAGTTCTTTCTTGTTCGTGTTCTTTCAAAAACCAACGTTCCGAAGGATGCCCAGAGCGACGGTTCCTAACAGGGCGGCGGGTCGGCTGGGCAAGTGGACGCCTTAGATTACTTCTGCTATTTCGTCACATATTCGATTGGACTATCTTCAATTCCCTCATATTTCTTTATAGTAAGAAGATTGTTAATAAAGTCTAATACCTTGTTTGTATCTTCATCATCCAGTAGGTCCAACTTAGTCAAGATATCAATGTCTGTTTGATTTTCCACTTGTATTGATATGGGTTCTGACATATCCACAACCGCTTTAAATTTTTTCTTTCTGTGAACCACATCAATATCTGTAGTCAATCCCATAACATGACTTTTGCTTACGCCAAACAGTTGTGATAACCTATCCCATATAGAATCATCCCTTGGAGTTCCATTCCCATTTTCATAGTTAGTCAGCATACTTTGTGAAATTCCCAACTCTTTTGCCAATTCCGCAACTGTGATGTTATTTTCTTTTCTCAATTCTTTTATTTTATTCATCGCAATCCTCCTTGTTTATGCTCATTATATTTCAATGTTTTCACTCTGTCAATCTTTTTATCGGATATTAAGATATTTCTCTTGACATCGCTTATTCTGTGCTGTATTATAATAAATATCTGAATATCAGATAATCAAATATTTTAAGGAGGTCATATTTATTGATTAGAGGAACTGATTTCATTTTAAACCCGGACAAACTGGAGGAACAATTTCAATTAGTCGAAGTATCTGAATGGATTGACTACAACACCAAAGAGAAACTAGGCTTCTACTACACTGTTCTTTTTCCAAAGCTGAAATTTGAGAAAATCAAAGTTGGCGTTAAAAATGCCAATCAGCTTGTGTCTAATGAAGAATTGGAGCAAAGAGGACAAGTGACCGTTTCATTTGAGGGACTACATACATGGGCGAGTCTTTATAATGGACGCTTATCCGTCAAAGCAGAAGCTGCCAATATCAGAAAAGCCGGAACAAAATAGTTCCCTAAAGGGGGCAGATAGTCAGTGCCGGACAACGTCATAAGGTGCTGACTATCTGCACCATTTAAGGAAACAGATATCGTTCTATCTTTACTTGATATATAAAACAACATCTTCCGAAAAATCGGAGTAGAAACAAGCACATACAAAATAGGATACGAGGTGAATTTCGTGGGCAAAGCAAAACAATGTTTTGTATACAATACGAAAATCATTGAAACTCCTACTACGAAAGAAGTGTATTTCTATGAAACTCCAATTTACAGCCATTCAAATTCAGATTCAAAAACAAGTAATACACAAGCACATAAACGTAAAGTATTTGATGAAATGTCGGCTCATAAGCAATATGACAGTTTAAAGCGCAAGCAAAAACACTATGAGCAAACCCGTTGGGAGATTGCCCGTATTGTTGACTGCAATTTTGATAACAAGACCAAATTTTTAACGCTGACATTCCGAGAGAATATTCAAGACATCACTATAACCAACAAGGAATTTAAGTATTTTATACAACGATTAAATTACTATCTGTATCAAACCAAAGTCCAGACATTGAAATATATTGCAACGTGGGAGAAACAGAAACGTGGAGCAATCCACTACCATGTTATTTTCTTTGATTTTCCGTTTGTGGCAAAGGAAAAACTACAAGATTTATGGACGTATGGATTTATCAAAATAAACCGCATTGATGTAGACAGCATGGAGAACAGAGGACGTTATTTAAGCAAATATTTTGGTAAAGACCTAGAGTTAAAGGAACACAAAAAAAAGGCATTTTTCAAATCTCAAAACCTTAAAATGCCAATTGAACAAAAGTTAATGCTTACAGATGATATTCTACAGGATTTAACACAAGAGAATGTCGTCTTTCAGAAAGAATATACCAGACAGGTGTATGATACAAAATCTATCATTACAAACGGCTCACCCCTTAAAGACAGCAGTGTTACATATCTGAAAATTAAAAAGGGGCGTGATTGTACTGGCTAAACTGAACGCCCTTGAAATCCTGCAATATGAGAAAGCCATTATGTCGAGAGCAGATTCAATAAAGATATTGTATCAAGAATTAAAAACTGGTATACTTTCGCTAACGGATATACAAGAACAGGTTGATATGAATAAAAAACAAGTTCTTGATTTACACAAAAAAATGTATAACTACTGGCAAGGAAAAAATGGTAAGTGGTACAGCTATTTACCAAAAGAGGGGGTTGAACCGCCAAAGGGAAAGCAGATTGAGAGTGTCAACGAGGAAAAATTGAATAGTAAAATCATAGAGTATTATGTCATTGAGGAATCCCGAAAAAAGCAGGAAAAGACTTGCCCTACTTTCCTAGAAGTCTATTACATGTGGCGAAGTATTAAGGATTTAGAATTAGACGATAACTCAATCTATAAGTTTAATACTGACTGCAAACGTTTCTTTGTTGGTACAGACTTTGCTGAGATGCCTATTAATCAGATTAATGAGAACACAATAAAAGTTTTTATGTTGGAAACCATCAAGCGACTTGAATTGTGCAAAGAAACCACACGTAAGTTTTTCAGCTATATAAAAAACGTGATTAGATACGCAAGAATTGAAAAAATTATCACAGATAATCCAGTGGAATTTCTTGAGCCTAAGGACTTTACAAAACATTGTGGAGAAATTGAAGTATCTGACTGCGATAAATACTATACCGATACTGAACTTGCTATTATCTTAAAAGCCTTGCATGGATATTATAGGGAGAACCCTTTATATATGCCGCCTTATGCCATAGAATTAGCAATGTACACGGGTATGAGGGTTAGTGAGCTATCAACCTTGAAATGGTCTGATATCAATGATATCTGCATCAGTATCAATAAATCTGCAAAACACAATCGGTTAAAAAATGAATTTTCTGTTGGTAAGACTAAAACCAAGAAATCAAGAGCCTATCCGGTTGACGGACAGATTAATCACTTATTGGCACGCATCAAGCGAGTACAAGAAGAACATGGAATTTTATGTGAATGGATTTTCACGGATGGCAATGGAAGTTATACCCATGCAAGAAACATAACTGACTGCATGACACGGTTATGCCGGGAAAACAAATTAAACGGTGGTGGTATCACTAAGCTACGGAAAACAACCAGTTCCGACTTACAAGCTAAAGGCACACCAAAATCAGTGGTCGCAAGTATGTTAGGACATACTACCGAGGTCAACGAGAAGTATTATACCTATGACACTTCAAACCTTGCCGAAAAGAAAAAGATTATCCAAGAGCGAAATGCCAAATTTAAGAATCTGGCACACACTGGATAATCCCAACCAAAGCCAACCAACTTTTTCAACACCTAAAAAATGAAAAACCCCCATAAAATGGGGGTAAAATCGGAGTGACGTGATTCGAACACGCGACCTCTACGTCCCGAACGTAGCGCTCTACCAAGCTGAGCCACACTCCGATACATTCTTTAATTAAAATTAAGTAACCGGATACTCATTCAAGTATCCGGCGCCCCTGCCAAGGAACTACGGATAGAGGACTCGAACCTCTACTAACAGAGTCAGAGTCTGCTGTGCTGCCATTACACCAATCCGCATTAGTGTGATGTTCTGCGTTATCAGCGAACAAATATTATTATACTTAATTCTGAAAAAAAGTCAATACCCTTTTTTTTATTTTTTCGCAATTTTTCATCAAATTTATATCTCTCATTTTCTAGCTGAAATATATTAGAAAATCTGCATCTATTGTGTGAAAGTAAAAAGTGTCAATATTTACTCTTTCACACTCTCCGTCCCGAACGCAGCGCCCGTATACGCAAAATGCTGAGTATCTCTTACGAAATACTCAGCATCAATAACTACGGATAGAGGACTCGAACCTCTACTAACAGAGTCAGAGTCTGCTGTGCTGCCATTACACCAATCCGCATTAGTGTGACTTACTCTGCTGTTTTATTTGTCCAGCGAATATTAATTATACACATATTCAAGAGAATGTCAATAGATTTTTTGCATTTTCCCTTTTTCACCAGACATTTTTTCGCTGATGGGGACGGTAGCATTTTAACAAAATGCTACCGTCCCCATCTACAATTTTACTACAATTTACATTTCTTTGATTCTTTTGATTGCTGCTACTGTGTTTTCGTGTGTTCCGAATGCTGTCAGGCGGAAATATCCTTCTCCGCTTGGTCCGAATCCTGAACCTGGTGTTCCGACTACGTTTGCTTTTTCAAGCAGATAATCGAAGAAATCCCAGGATGTCATTCCTTTTGGTACTTCTAACCAGATATATGGTGCATTCACGCCGCCGGATACGTTGTATCCTGCGTCTTTCAGTCCTTGTTTGATGGTCTTTGCATTGTTCATGTAATAAGCGACCTGATCTTTTAACTGAGCCTTTCCTGCTTCACTATATACTGCTTCTCCTGCACGTTGTACGATGTAAGGTGCTCCGTTGTATTTTGTTCCATGACGTCTTGCCCACAGGGAATGAAGCATAACATCACCAGATTTCAGATCTTTTGGAATAACGGTTGCTCCAAGACGTACTCCTGTAAATCCTGCATTCTTAGAGAAGCTTCGAAGCTCTATTGCGCATGTTCTTGCTCCTTCGCACTCGTAAATGGTGTGTGGTACGTCTGACTCGGAGATATATGCTTCATATGCAGAGTCGTAGATGATGACTGCTCCGACTCTATTAGCGTAATCTACCCACTCCTGAAGCTGTGCTTTTGTGATTGTTGACCCTGTCGGATTGTTTGGGAAACACAAATAGATGATATCTGGTGTCTCTTCTGGAAGCGCAGGTGCAAAATTTGTCTCTTTTGTACAAGGCATGTAGATCACATTGCTCCATGTCTCTGTCTTTGCATCGTAAGTTCCGGTACGTCCTGCCATTACATTTGTATCAACGTACACAGGGTAAACCGGGTCACACACTGCAATCTTACTGTCTGCCGCAAAAATTTCCTGAATATTTCCTGAATCACATTTTGCACCATCAGAAATAAAGATTTCGTCTGCCTGAATGTCGCAGCCTTTATCTTGATAATCGTTCTTTGCCATGGCGCTTCTTAAAAATTCGTATCCAAGATCTGGTGCATATCCGTGAAATGTCTCGGCATGGCCCATCTCATCAACAGCCTTGTGCATTGCCTCGATGATTGCTGGTGCAAGTGGCTGTGTTACATCACCGATTCCAAGACGGATGATCTGCTTGTCTGGATTAGCTGCCTGATATGCTGATACTTTCTTTCCAATCGTTGAAAAAAGGTAACTTCCTGGTAATTTCAGATAATTTTCGTTTACTTTAAACATCTTTCTAGTCTCCTTTATTTATTCATTATGTGATATCTTCTTACAGTTCTATCTCCCCGTCAAATACAACGGTCGCCGGACCTGTCATATAGACATGATTATCTTCTTCATTCCATTCAATCTGAAGATTTCCTCCCAGAAGACGGATTTCTACTTCTCGCTCTGTATATCCGTTTAAAATGCTCGCGACTGCTACAGCACATGCTCCAGTTCCACATGCAAGTGTCTCGCCGGATCCTCTCTCCCACACACGCATTTCCACGGTCTTTCTGTCGATAACTCTTGCGAATTCTGTATTAATCCGCTGTGGAAATCTCTCATGGTTCTCGAACTTCGGTCCGATTTTTTCAATGTCAAGTCCCTGTACATTATCAATATAGACAACATCGTGAGGGTTTCCCATTGATACACCAGTCATATGATACTCTTTCCCGTCTACTTTAATCTGAGCATTTAATACCCTATCAGTTTCATCGGAATACCCTTTCATTATAATCGGAATTTTCTCCGGGTCAAGCTCCGGTTCTCCCATATCAACACGTACCAGTGCAACTTTTCCATCTTTCACCGTCAGATCCAGATATTTAATTCCTCCAAGTGTCTCCACGGAAATGTGTGTCTTATCAGTCAGTCCGTAATCATAGACATACTTTGCGACACAACGGATTCCATTTCCACACATTTCTCCTCTGGAACCATCTGCATTATACATCTCCATTTCAAAATCAGCCACCTTAGACGGATTGATCATGATCAGACCGTCTGACCCGATTCCGAAATGTCTGTTACTGACAATCTTTGCCACCTCAGGTGGATTGTCGATTTTTTCTTTGAAACAATTTACATAAACGTAATCGTTCCCCAGACCTTGCATTTTTGTGAATTTCATTTTTATTATTTCTCCCATCTTTATTCATTCATAATGCTAAGTACCATCTCCGCTGTCTCTACGATATTCGTTCCGCTGTCCATACTGTTCTTCTGAAGATACCGGTGTGCCTCTTCTTCTGTCATATTATTTCGCGCCATCAGCAATTCTTTTGCTTTTCGGATCAATGCTTCCTGTTCAGGAGTCCTGCTCTTAATCGTTTTCTTACGTTTTCTGCGCCGCCGGTCCATATTTTGAAGCATCATCTGAAGGGTATTCATAAGATCATACGCTTTGATCGGCATAGTCAGTCCCATGACACCACTTGCCAGCCCTTCTTCCCATTTCCCTTGTGACGCAATCAAAAGCATCTCAAAGCGATCCGGCAAATATTCTCTTAATTCTGAATACATCATATCTTTTAGTTTGTATCCACACACGATAATTCCTTCATCAACAGAATCTGCGTAGTTCATCGCCTGCGCTCCTGTCGTGCACACTCCAGTAACATTAAGCCCTGCACGCACTAACAGATTTCGGATATTGGTCGCATTATCCTTGTTCGGAAATACAACTATAATACCTACCAATTTGCCACCTCCTGCTGTGTATCGCTGATAAAACCGACCTTCTGTCCGCTTTTAGCAGCTTCCTGAATCTTTTCTTCTCCTTGATAAGAAATATTTCACACAACAGCAGGCTTAGATTCGATGTAAATATTTATTAAGCTCCCATTCTGTGACCTGGGTTACATATTCCTCGTATTCCTTTTTCTTAGCTTGTGTATACTTCTGCACCAGATCATTTCCAAGCACATTTTTAATATACTCGTCTTTTTCAAATTCCTGACACGCTTCCATCAGATTCATTGGAAGCTTTTCTACTCCTGCCTCTTTGAGTTCTTCCTCGCTCATCTCAAATAAGTTGCGGTCGATGCTGTCCGGTGGCATGATCTTACTACGGATACCGTCCAGTCCTGCTGAAAGACATACTGCCAGTGCCAGATAAGGGTTTGCTGCAGTATCCGGACTACGAAGTTCGATTCTGACGTTCCCCCCACGTTCTGCCGGAATTCGGATAAGTGGCGTCCGATTCTTTCTGGACCATGCGATATGCACCGGTGCCTCAAATCCCGGCACAAACCGTTTATAAGAATTTACAATAGGATTCGTGATAAATGTCATGGCTTTAATGTGCTTCATCAAACCGCCAATAAAATAGTATGCCTCTTTACTCATACCATTCGGGTCATTCTTGTCATTGAATACATTTTCCCCCGCTTCATTATGAAGGGACATATTCATATGCATACCAGAGCCATTTTCATTGTACTTCGGTTTCGGCATAAATGTAGCATGAAGCCCGTGACGCTTGGCAATAGTCTTTACGACTAGTTTAAATGTCATAATATTATCCGCAGTTAAAAGTGCCTCATCATATTTAAAATCCACTTCATGCTGTGCCGGTGCAAATTCATGGTGAGATTCTTCTACTTCAAATCCCATATCCTCCAGTGTCAGAACAATATCACGCCTTGCATTTTCTCCTAAATCTAACGGTCCCAGATCAAAATAACTTGCCTTCTCATGAGAAAATGTAGTCGGAAGTCCGTCTTCGTCCGTATGGAATAAGAAGAACTCACACTCTGGTCCCACGTCAAATGTATACCCCATCTCTTTTGCTTCGGCAATCACTTTCTTTAACACATATCTTGGATCACTTTCAAACATACTGCCGTCCGCTTTCTGTACATCACAGAGCAGCCTTGCTACTTTCCCCTGCTGCGGTCTCCACGGAAAGATTTCAAATGTATTCAGATCCGGGCGAAGATACATATCCGAATCTTCCATTCTCGCAAAACCTTCAATGGCAGAACCATCGAACATGCACTCATTATCCAGCGCCTTCTCAAGCTGGCTGCTGGTGATTGCTACATTTTTCAAAGTTCCATACATATCTGTAAACTGAAGACGAATGAAACCAACGTCCTCCTCTTCAACCATCCTCAAAATATCCTCGCGTGTGTAATTGTTCATAAGAAACCTCCCGCTTGTATTATTTTTTACTATCTGAATCTATAAAATCCAGATGCTCCGTGCTTTGCACTCCCGCATCTGCTGCCACATTCACAATCCGGGCTTTCGCCCTTCTTGTTCATGCAGCTCAGATTATCTAATAGATAGCCTGTAATGCATGTAAACATGCCTCCAAGCTATCTATTGATAATACTTTTATAGCAAAAAAGGGCGCTCTCATACAAGGATGAAAACGCCATTGTCTCACATGTTTATGATTATAAAAAGAAAATGATGCTTTGTCAATCCTGACAATTGATTAATAGTGTATATTTCAAATAGAACTCAATTGCAAAGTTAAATCCTATGAGCAAATATATATCTGCATAAAAAATGAAGATCTCCTGTCCAACACAGAAAATCCTCATTTGTTTAAGTTACCTCATAAAATATGTCCAAATTTTCAGACACATATCACTCTGATCCGGCATCAATATTTCTTACTTTTTATTCTACTCTTCGTCATCTAACCAGTAATCATCTGCAAATTCATTATAATTATTTCCATTGTTATTACCAAAAGAAATTCCTTTTTTAATTGGAGAAATTAAAAATCCATAAATCACTCCTAAAAGAACACAACAAAGCATAATCAGAACTTTCTCTTCACCTGACCATTCACGGTCAAAAATTTCCTTCACCTTATCTAAAAAATCACGCATACCGCTACCTCCTGTTCTTAGCACTCACGCACAAATATTCTAAATCAAGTATACACACAAACCGACACAGGTGCAAGTAATCTATTTCATACAATTCATAATAACTGTAATCATCATTTCCATTTCATCTAGTTTTGATTCTGCAATCATAATCGTAAGTGTTGCCAGCGTATAATCTTAGCAATCATAGAATTATTCCATCCTGTTTTCTTACCACCCGGGTTAGTCCAAATGGATTATGTGATAACTCTAACTGGATTATTTATTTTTTTCTTTTAGTTTTAAGATATATTCTTCTTCTGCCTGTTCTAATCGTTTCTGAATTGCTTCCTCCGATGGCAGCTGAGATTTTATTTCTTGCAAACGAATATTATCGTAAGTTGCAACTCCCATAGGAGTCTTTATTCCCTGAAAAGCCCACTGAACCTCTGATATGATAAAAAAGCATATCTATTTTTCTTGTTTTACCAGCAACGATAATCTCTTTCTGTCTTCCAATAAAGGCAAATCCTGATCCAAGCTCTAATAAGAAGCGTGTAATATTCTGTTCTAACGCATCTTCCAACTCTTCCTCATCATATCCTACAGGAAGTGACACAAAGCCGAAATCATAAGTATCTTTTACGATTTCCTGTGCGAGTTTTCCTTGTATAGCAGGAAGCTTTTCCGCAAAATTGGTAAGTGCATTACCTGATGATTGATATAAATTAGCTTTAATACAATCAACAAGTGTACTTCTGCTCCAACTCTCTTCTATTGTTTTTCTCACATAGAATAAAGCTTCTTCTATTGTTTTACATTTTGTTACTATTTCCACATGATGTCTCCATGGTACAAATCCAAAGATTGTAGGAAATTCTATTTCTGCACCAGCTTGGTGCAGTTTTTGATTTTCACTGATTTCTGCGCCAACCTGTTGCAGTTTTAAACTGTTTAAATCAAATTATATATATCTTTTTGACTATCTTTTTATATCTTCTTAAATGTCCGCAAAGCCTTATTTTATCGGCTCTACGGGCATTTTGCTTTTGTGGTAAACCTCACATATCTAGGTTTATCTTCTTATATTTTCGCTATCAAGCGTGGTTAAAATCGTGGTAAATACTTCTATGCGATTAGACGCTGAACCTCTGATTTTGCGGTATCTATGGACGCATGAGCATACCAGTTCATTGTGATACTGACATTTGAATGCCCCATGATATACTGTAAATCTTTCGGGTTCATGTTCTTACTTGCCAGCCTTGTGCAGAACGTATGGCGTAGCGTATGCGATGTGATATGTGGCAAGGGATTGTCCTTGTGTTGCTTGTTGTATTTCTTTACCATACGGACAAATAAGGCGTTATAATCAATCGCAACTTTGGGCTTGCCTTTCTGATTGACAAATAGGATTTTTTTATTTTTTGAAAGGTGAAACTATGTAAAGGAGTGTCTTTGTCTGATTGACACACTCATCGTGGGTGAACTCATTTTTCATAATAGTATCATTATGGTATAATAGAGACATTAGAATCGGAATTGGGAGGATAATAAGATGTTAGAATTTAAATATGATACTCAACTTTTAATAGAAGGCGAAAACCTTGACGAAGATAAAATTAGCGAATATTTCACAAACAATTTTAACGGAGATTGTTTGTTAGCAGTTGGAGATGAAGAACTTATAAAAATTCATTTTCATACAAATGAACCATGGAAAGTATTAGAATACTGTTCACAGCTTGGAGAAATTTACGACATTGTTATTGAAGATATGGACAGGCAAGCGAAAGGTTTAAAAGGCTAAATTTCAGTTTGTATAAGACAACATTATTGAAATTCAAGGGGATTGAGTATGAAAAGGTGGCTATCTGTTTTAGTAGTTTTTAGTTGTATAATAGCTTTATTTGGATGTGAAAATGGAACTATAAAAGGACAAGTATATTTCAATGCACAAGTTTTGGAAGTGAATAAGGGATATATTAAGGTTAGATGTGTAGAAACATTTAACAGTGGGATCTCTGTTGATGAAGAGTTTTCCGTTACAACAGACGTAGTATCAAATAGTGAAGTACCTGAATTGAATGTTGACGATAACATTCGTGTTGTATTTAATGGCGAGATAATGGAAAGTTATCCAATACAACTAGGAACAATTTATGCAATTTATCTTTTAGATGAAAACGGAGAAGTGCTTCCTAATAACTAATAACTTCCAGTTTGGATGGAACATTATGAAAGATAAGAATATTTTAATCAGTATGGGAATTATTATTTATATCGTTATGTCTGGAATTGATAGATTTGTTTATCATATACCTAATGTTATGTATATTCCAGTAGCAATTCTTGGTATTGCTTTAATTTTAATTGGCTTTTTCAAGGATAAATCTAAATAACAAAATTTGAAGTTGCGGAGATGTAATAATGCATAAAACTATTTTGATTGAAGAAATTACTATTGAGAATGTAACAGAAAAAATAAATGAAAAAGTACAAGAAATGGAAAAAGACGGTTATCAGATTAAAACTATGTCCTTTTGGTGAACAGATAAAGCTGTGTTGATTTTCAAAAAAGTCCTCTACTGGACTGACTGTTTAGTTACGAAGCGAAGCTGTGCATCCGATACACCGATAACCGCCGCCCTCTTGGAACTGTCAGTATTAGCCTGCTTCAAAAGTGCTACAAACTCGCTGTTTACCAGCATTGTTGTTCCTTCATTCTGAACTGTCGTAAATTTTGCGACAACCACTTGGTTATCTAATTCTTCTTTCAACACATTATTAATATGTTTACCAATAGTCTTTATCTTGCGTTTCAAATAATACGATTTCATTTGTTTTTTCCATATTTTTCTTCCCTTGTAAGTAACCGTTTTTATATTTTCCCACATTTTTATTTATCAACAGTATATCATATTGATAATTTATTTTCAATCCTATTGCTAATTTTCAAAAATGTTGCAAGCGTGCCTCCCCAACTGAATCCAAGATATAGAATATTGTATATAACAAAAAATCCTCCACTACAAGGTACTCTAGAGCGGTCGGTACTTAGCGACCGTCTTTTGGTCGCTTATGTACTGTTACCAGCGGAGGGTAGCGCGAGCGTGCCTCCTTGCCCGAATCCAGGACTTAAAAGTATAAAATAAGGCACAAGAATAGTCCGTAAAGGTACTCTGGAGCGGTCGGTACTTAGCGACCGTATTGAGGTCGCTTACGTACCGCTACCAGCGGAAGGTAGCGCGAGCGTGCCTTATAGGACTATTCTTGTGCCTGTATTATATAATTTTATATCCGATGAATACCACTCTGAATCTCATCTGCCCATCTTTGTAGTTCTTCGGATTTTCCTCCGAAGAGCTTGAGCAGTGTTCCTGTCGGGTTCTCGGTTCCTGCGAATGCATTTGCCTCGTCTGTATCTACGTGCATTGCAAGTGCGAACTGCGGACTGACGCGAACGATGACATCTGCGAATATCAGTGCCCGTTCAAAGCTCTGTGTAATGACAAATACAGAGTCGTTATCTTTTACATTTAACTGATATGCCTGTACCGGTGTCATGTGTATATGGCGTTTTGCCACAATCACACCGTGGTCTAATTCCACGCTTCCACACGGTCCCACCAGTGTACATCCAGGTGTCCCTGCAGTGTCTCCGGACTGACGTATCATTCCTGGAATTCCCAGTTTTCTGGAATCTGTCATAGAGATTTCCACCTGAGTCTCCCCACGGAAAGGTCCAAGAACTGCAACCCTCTCGAATGCTCCTTTTGGTCCGCGGACCTCCAGGCGCTCTTCACAGGCAAACTGTCCCGGCTGGCTGAGCTCTGACTTAAATGTCAGCTCTTTTCCTTCTCCGAATAATATTTCAAAATCTTCCCGGCACAGATGAATGTGCCTTGCACTTGTCTCGATTGGTATTGCAAGTCCCATGCCTTTACCTCATTTCCCTAATTCATAAATCTTACTATATTCTTGCTGTGAGATGCACATCATGCAATACATAGCATATTCTTCTGTGCATCTCTACAAGCTTAACCCGAATCTTTCATTTCTTACTATTTACAGATTCAAAATAAATCTGTCTCTTATCTTGAACATCTGAACAGAAGGTCTTCCCATCTTCTGTCTACTTCTTTCTGGAATGCCTCAAGAAGATCTTCATTGCCTTTCTTGAATAAATGTTTGAATCTACCCTGTGGTCTTAAGAAGTCCTCGATTGGAAGTTTCTTCTTTGGCTCATAGTTCAGGATCCATTTTCCTTCTACGACCTCGAACAGCGGCCAGTAACATGTCTCTACACCAAGTTTACAGATTTCCATAATGTCTGGTGTGTTGTATCTCCATCCACGCGGGCATGGTGCCATAATGTTCAGAAATGCTGCACCCGGTGTATAGATAGCTTTTTCGGATTTGATGTGCAGATCTTTAAAGTTCTGTACAAATGTAGTCTGTGCAACGTACGGAATATCGTGTGCCGCAATTACAGATGCCAAATCTTTTCTGTTCTGCGGTTTACCATTGCTCTCGCTTCCAACTGGTGTTGTTGTTGTATCTGCATACATTGGTGTTGCAGAAGAACGCTGGATACCTGTGTTCATATAAGCTCCGTTATCGTAGCACACATATACAAGATCCTGATTACGCTCCATTGCCCCGGATAATGACTGAAGTCCGATATCGTATGTACCGCCGTCTCCACCAAATGTAATAAATTTGTAGTTTGTATCCTGTAATTTTCCTTTTCTCTTTAACGCTTTGTAAGCGCCTTCAACACCGCTGAGTGTTGCCCCTGCATTTTCAAATGCATTGTGAATGTAGCTGTCTTCCCATGCTGTGTATGGATATGTAAATGTAGAAACTTCCAGACATCCTGTTGCGTTTCCGATGACTGCTTTGTCCCCTTCATGAAGACCACGAAGGACGTTTCTTACTGCGATTGTTCCGCCGCATCCGGCGCACATTCTGTGTCCAGGAGCAAGACGCTCTGGTTTGTTCATTGTCTCTTTAAAATTATAACTCATCTTCTTCGCGCCTCCTTATTCTCTGATTCCCATGTAACGATACATTTCTCCGGCATCACCATCTGCAATGACCTGTTTCAGTGTTTCGTATACATTTTCCATATCTTCGACACGCACATCACGTCCACCAAGTCCATATACATAGTTAATTGCGAGTGCCTGGCTTCTTGCACGGAATAATGCAGACATCACATCTGCTCCAAGTGGGCCACCGTGATTTGTATAACTCTCTGCACGGTCCATGATCGCGATTGCCTTGACATTTTTCAATGCTTCTGCAATCTCATCAGCCGGGAATGGACGGAACAGACGAATCTTAATCAGTCCGACTTTCTCTCCCTGCTCGCGAAGTCTGTCTACTGCATCTTTTGTTGTTCCTGCTGCGGAACCAATGATAACAACTGCACGTTCAGCATCTTCCATACGATACTCCTCGAAAAGTCCGTATTTTCTGCCGGAAAGCTTCTCAAAATCCTCAGCCACTTCTTTTACGACACGGCTGACATTTCTTGTTCCCTCTGCCTGATTACGCTTTGCTTCCATATAATAATCTGTGATAGAGTAAGGGCCGACTGCCATCGGGCACTCTGGATTCAGAAGATAATCTTCCGGCTCATACTCACCAACAAAATTCTTGACGTCTGCATCTTCCAGAAGTTCAATGTTCTCTACGGCGTGGCTTGTGATAAATCCATCCTGACAGATCATGATTGGAAGGCGTACATCTTTATGCTCGGAAATGCGGAAAGCCTGAACCATGTTGTCATAAGCTTCCTGATTATTCTCTGCGTAAATCTGGATCCAGCCTGCATCTCTTGCTCCCATACTGTCAGAATGATCACAGTTGATATTGATCGGACCGGACAGTGCCCGGTTTACAAGTGCAAGTGCAAGCGGAAGTCTGTTAGAAGCTGCAATGTAAAGTTCCTCCCACATATAAGCAAGTCCACAAGAAGAAGTTGCTGTAAGGCTTCGTGCTCCTGCAGCGGATGCTCCGATTGCTGCTGACATAGAACTATGCTCACTCTCGACTGGGATAAATTCTGTATCCACCTGTCCATTTGCTACAAATGAAGCGAAATACTGTGGAATCTCCGTAGATGGTGTAATTGGGAATGCCGGAAATACGTCCGGATTAATCTGTCTTAAAGCGATTGCTATTGCTTCATTTCCTGATAAACGATCTCTTTTTCCTGCCATCTTATTTCACTCCTTCCATCGTAATTGCACCGAACGGACATGCTTTTACACAAATACCGCATCCTTTGCAATGGTCATAATCAAATGCGCCTCTTTTCATATCCTTAACCGGGATACAACTGTCCGGACAGACAGGTACACATAACAGGCACTGTTTACATTTGTCTTCAATAAATTCCGGCTTTACACTTGTCCACTCACCGGTGTGGAAATCCTTTGAAGTTCCTGCTCCGGCAACGATCATTCCTTCAGTCAGATCCTGCCATTTTGTCTTAACTCCTAATTTGCTGATATCTGTAGCCATTATTTTACCTCCTTCAGTGCCATCTCAAGAGCCTTCATGTTACCATCAATAACCTCTGGCTTGCTGGCGAATTTATGTTTGAAAGAAGCCTGCATCTCTCTTAAAAATGTCTCTTCGTCCATGATATTTGCAACTTTTACGATTGCTGCAAGAAGCGGTGTATTCGGGAAATATCTTCCCATAGCTTCCATAGATACTTTATGTGCATCAATTGTATAAAGTTTTCCTTCGTATCCTTTCAGATGTGGAATAATCTCTTCTTTCGGGCGGGCTGTATTTACAAGGATCGCCCCCTCTTTTTTCAGTCCTGCTGTTACATCTACAGTCTCAAGAAGTGACTCGTCTACAACAACAACGAACTCTGGATCATAAATGTTAGAATGTACACGGATCACCTCATCGCTGATTCTGTTGTACGCTGTGATCGGCGCACCCATACGCTCCGGACCATACTCCGGAAATCCCTGTACGTATTTTCCTGTCTTAAATGCAACATCAGCTAACAGTAATGCTGCTGTCTTGGCACCCTGACCGCCACGGCCATGCCATCTGATCTCTGTGTGATTACTCATGCATCTTCTCCTTTCTCTTGTTGTGTATAAGTATGATGCCTACAGATTACTCCACGCTTTAACTCTTCTACATCTATGCTTCTATTAGTGCAAAGCTTGTGTCACTGGCATCATATATACAAAAAGTCCGCCCCTGAAATAGGGACGGACATATTATCAGTTCCGCAACCACCCTGTTCTTCTAAAACAAGTGATATTCACTACGTACAATCATACGTGATTTCTATAACGGGAAATCCCCGTGAAAACTTACCTGATGTGATTCTTTCAGCTTTCCTTCTCAGAGATGATTTTCAAAATAAGCCTCCCACTGTCTTTCAGCACCGACAGCTCTCTGTAGGGAAATCTCTTATCTCTACTCTTTCTCTTCACAGAATTTAAATTATAGAGCGCAATCTGTTTTTGCGCTACATAAATATTACTCTATATTCAAAGAAAGGTCAATAGGTTTTTGAAAAATTATAATCTACTAAAAGAGACAGCAAATATTAAACTATTCTATATATGTTCTTTAATTGATGTGTATGTTCTGATTTTTCGTCCATTTTACGGGCTTTTCTGGGTATCTACTTCGCGTCCGGAATTTGTCTTCCGGTCACATCCATATGGTAATTTTCTTTATAAATCAGTTGCGATATCGGCACTACCTGATAACCTTTTTCTTTCAATCCGTCCAGCAATGCATCCAGAGCATCTGCCGTATATTTCGCCCCATTGTGGCACAAAATAATCGAACCATTTCCAAGTGCCTTATGATTCAGCACCGTATTTAAAATACTATCAACCCCGTAGTCTTTCCAATCCAAACTATCCACGTCCCACTGAATCGGATAATATCCATTTTCCCTGGCATTTAAAACTACGGCGTCATCATAATCTCCATATGGTGGGCGAAACAACTGCATCTTGACTCCTGTCAACTCCTTCACTTTTTCATGAACACTCATTAACTCTTGCGTCTTCTCCTCATCGGAAAGCTGAGACATATTCTTATGATTCTGACTGTGATTTCCAAGGTCATGGCCTGCCTCATAGATTGCTTTCACATCGTCAGGATAACTTTCGACCCACCCGCCAGTCATGAAAAATGTGACATGTACATCATGTTCCTTTAAAATGTCCAGGATTCTCTGGGTATCATCATTCCCCCATGCCGCATCAAATGAGAGCGCAACCTTCTTTTCATCAGTCTGGACACAATAAATCGGAAGTTCTTTTCCATTGACATTGCTCGAAACCTTGACAATTCCTGATATGTACCTGTATGAACCTATCAATGCTATTGCAACCACACAAGTAAAAATCCCACGAGTCAACCATTTCTTATTCCATTTCTTTTGGATACGCTTGCAATTGGTACTTATTTTCTCAAGTTTTATTAACTTTCTCATAAAAAACTCCGGAACATCTGCCTTTATAGCAGTATATGTTCCGGAGTAAATCATATATTCTACACTTAGTTCTAAATGTTCGATAATTTTATTTATTTCTCAGCATTTTTGTATACTTCCATAGCTGCTGCCACACCTTCGCCTGTAGCAATCTTAACATTATTCTGAAGCATAACTGCTTCAAGAGCACCAAGAAGGATCAGGATATTTCTCTTCTGGCTTGAATATCCCATGTTACCAATTCTTAAAATCTTGCCGTCCAGTGGTCCGAATGATGTTGCAATTTCGATTCCGAACTCGTTGAGAAGTGTTCCACGGATTACCTTTCCGTCTACTCCTTCCGGAATATTGATTGCTGTTACAACCGGCATCTTGTGCTCGATATCTCCGAAAATGCTAAGACCCATTGCATTCAGACCAGCACACAGAGCCTTGTCATTGAGGCTGTGTCTTGCCCATCTTACTTCCAGAGTCTCGTCCACGATACAGCGGAGTGCTTCATGTACTGCATACTGCATACTTGTAGCCTCTGTATGATGGTTCAGACGTCTTGGGCTCCAGTAATCCTCAAGCTGTGCAAGATCCAGATAGTTACTTGGGATTCCTGCAAGTGAACCGTTTACATCATCTGCTGTACGGATTCCTTTCTCTACTTTCTTTCTCTTCTTAACAATCTCTTCAATCTGCTCATTGTATGTAATCAGTGCAGAACCTGAAGGTGCTGAAATACATTTCTGTGTACCGGAGATACATGCGGATAACTTCCAGTCGTCAACGTGTACTTCTGCTCCACCAAGTGTTGCAACTGCATCTACAATCAGAAGTGCACCATATTTCTCACAGATTTCACCAATCTCTTTCAATGGCTGCATCATAGATGTAGAAGTCTCACCGTGGATAAATGCAACGGCTTTGTAGCTGTCTTTCTTTAATGCCTCTTCAATCTCTTCCGGCTCAAATACAGTTCCCCATTCTCTCTCAAGAAGTGTGATATCTGCTCCACATCTCTCCAGAATCTCTGCAAGCAGATATCCAAAACGTCCGAATGCAGGAATCAAGACTTTATCTCCCGGACAGATTGCTCCTGTCAGAACTGTCTCAAGACCTCCTCTTGATGTGGTATCTACAAGATATGTCATTTTATTTTGTGTCTGGAACACATAGCGCTCCATCTCCATTGTCTCATTCATAAGTGCTGTAAATTCCGGATCGAACTGTCCGAGAATGTGTGCGCCCATTGCGCGAAGTACGCGAGGATCTGCTTCAACTGGTCCCGGTGTCATAAGTGTGCGTGGTGATGGATTAATCTCTTTAAATTTCATGTCTGTCATCCTCTCTTTTCATGTGTTGTTTCTGTTATTTTTTCCTGTTTTTTTCTTAGAAATCCATTGGAAAGATGCTTTTAAACATTCTTCTGAAAGCATCTGATATTGGAAATTTTATTCCTGATATCGAAAAAAGAGGTGCAAAAAACCAATAAGCTTGTTCCCCCATTGGATTTTTCAACCTCTTTTTAATGACATTATTATACCCACAAATTCCCTATATTTCAAGAGAAAATGCGATTTTGAGAGTTAAAACCCAAAACCGCATTTTAAAATTTAAAGTTACTTTATATCCAATTCCACCGGGCAATGATCTGATCCCATAATATCTGTCAATATCTTCGCGTCTTCCAGTCTGTCTTTCAGACTCTCGGATACACAGAAATAGTCAATTCTCCAACCTGCATTCTTGGCTCTTGCACTAAATCTGTAAGACCACCAGGAGTAGATACCTGTCTGCTCCGGATAAAAATACCGGAATGTATCTACAAATCCGGCATTCAGAAGCTCTGTGAATTTCTGACGCTCTTCATCGGTAAATCCGGCATTTTTCCGATTCGTCTTTGGATTCTTCAGATCAATCTCTGTATGCGCTACATTCAAATCACCGCAGAAAATAACCGGCTTTGTCTCTTCCAGCTTTTTCAAGTATGTAAGAAAATCTTCCTCCCATTTCATACGATAATCCAGTCTTGCAAGCTCGCTCTGGGAGTTTGGTGTATACACGGTAATAAAGTAAAAATCTTCAAACTCCAATGTGATCACACGCCCTTCCTGGTCGTGCTCCTCGATTCCAAGTCCGTAGCTTACGCTGATTGGTTCCTGCTTGGTAAATATTGCTGTCCCCGAATAACCTTTTTTCTTCGCATAATTCCAGTACTGATGATATCCCGGTGTGTCCAGTTCAAGCTGTCCTTCCTGCATCTTCGTCTCCTGAATGCAGAAAATGTCTGCGTCCGTCTCCTGAAAAAAATCCATAAATCCTTTTCCGGCACATGCACGGATACCATTTACATTCCATGATATGAATTTCATTTTAGTCTCCTGTGTTCTTGTCTTCTATTTTTTTCTTCCATTTTCAAAATTGACAGTAACGGCATTAGTAATACACTTTTCTTAAAAACAGACCCCTTGCCGGTGCCAGAAATCCTGCCAGGCTTCTGTCTTCTGCTGCAATGACGACCGGAATCATAGAGGCTTCACGCTCTCCTGTTCCGACCTCCAGAAGTGTGCCTGTCATAATCCGGACCATATGATACATAAACCCGGTTCCATAATAAGTAATACGGAGCTTTTCTCCATTACTTACAATTTTAATGTTGGTAACCCTGCGGACTGGATCCTTATTCTCACTGTCATCCGTAAAGCTTGTAAAATTCTTCGGTCCGATCATATAATCTGCTGCCTCGCGCATTGCTTCGATATCCAGCTTATGTGGATAATGATAGCAATATCTTCTGGAAAATACATCTGGTTTTTCTCTGCAGTCAATATAATATTCGTACTTCTTGCCTTTTGCACTTTTTCTCGCATGGAACCCATTTTTCATCAGTTCCACTTTCATGATCCGGATATCTTCCGGTAAATATCTGTTAATGGAATCCTTCAATTCCTTTACATCGTAAAGCTTGGAGAGCTGTACGCTTGCAACCTGTCCACGTGCGTGAACCCCTGCGTCAGTTCTCCCGGAGCCATCTACACGGACTCTGTATCCGACCAGTTTTCCAATGCTCCACTCTAATATATGCTGAATTGTATTATCTGTCGTCGCCTGTCTCTGCCACCCCTGATAGCGGGTGCCATCATAAGAAATTGTTAATTTGTATGTTCTCATTTTTCTTCCTTATCTAATATCTTCTTTAGCTCGTCCATAAAAGTATTCACATCTTTAAATTCACGGTATACAGATGCAAATCTTACATATGCTACTTCATCCAGATCTTTCAGTTCGTCCATGACAAGTTCGCCGACCACACTGCTCGGAATTTCCTTTTCTTCCAGACTGAATACCTTTGTCTCTATATTGTTCACCGCCTGCTGGATCTTCTCTGTCGGCACCGGACGCTTATAGCATGCCCGGATAATTCCGTTTTCAATCTTCTGACGGCTGTACTGTTCTCTGTTGTTATCTTTTTTTATAATTATAAGAGGGATTGTCTCTATCTTTTCATAAGTTGTAAAACGCTTCCCACATATATCGCAGGCACGTCTTCTTCGAATGGAGCTTCCGTCCTCTGCAGGTCTGGAATCAATTACTTTTGTGTCAGGATTTCCACAATATGGACATTTCATATTCTTTCGCGCTCCTTTTCCTAATCTTTCCTTATTAGTATATCTTGTGGCGTACGAGAAGTCAAACCACTATTACTCCCATTTCCCGGACTTTTTCTTAATTTTTTCTTATTTTTTCTCATGCATTTCTACCAGTATGACATCTGGTCCGATTTTGCAAATGCATTTGTAAGGAATGATATATTCGGAGCCGTCACAGAAGAAGTTACAGAACTTTGATGTCTTTGGAATAATGATTGCTTCGATCTGTCCACATTTTTCGTCAAAGACAAAATCTACAATGTAGCCTAATTTTTTACCGTCACAGGCGTTGATGACTTCTTTTCCTTGAAAATCGTTCAGGCGCATATTCATCATCCACATATATTTTTAATATAGTATATGCAGTAAGAATGTCGAGGTCCTTCATGGATTTATGCATTGTTTTTTCTTCTGCGGATATATTTTGTCAGATTTTTTCTTCAAGAATCACTTAAAATCTTGCCAATTTTAACCCGCTCATGTATGATTAAAGGTAGAATACTTTTAGCAGGAGGCTATACTATGAAGAAACGAGTTGTTGTCGCTCTGGGACACCGGGCACTTGGAACAACATTGCCGGAACAGTTAGAGGCAGTGAAAAAATCAGCGAAAGTAATTGCCGATCTTATCCAGAACGGATATCAGGTAGCTATTACACACAGTAATGCACCTCAGGTCGGAATGATACATACCGCATTGAATGAGTTTGCAAAGCAGCATGAAGATTATACAGCAGCACCTATGTGTATCTGTTCAGCCATGAGTCAGGGATATATCGGTTATGATCTCCAGAACAACATTCGCGAAGAGCTTTTAGACCGCGGGATTTTCCGCACAGTCAGTACCGTTCTTACCAGTGTTGTTGTGGATCCTTATGATGAGGCATTCTATACACCAACCAAAGTTCTCGGTCGTTATCTGAATGCAGAAGAAGCTAATCTGGAGCGGAAAAAGGGAAATTATATCGTGGAAGAGCCGGGAAAGGGATTCCGTCGAATCGTATCTGCACCGAATCCAGTCAGCATTGTCGAGATTGATGCAATCAAAGCCCTGTTAGATGCAGATCAGGTTGTTATCGCATGTGGCGGTGGGGGAATTCCGGTACTTGAGCAGGACAATCATCTCAAAGGAGCCAGCGCTGTTATTGAAAAAGATCTGACTGCCGGTAAGATGGCAGAAGAGACAGATGCTGATATGTTGATCATTCTGACAAGTGTTGAGAAAGTTAAGATCCATATGGGACGTGCCGATGAAAAAGACCTTGGCGAAATTACAGTCGATCAGGCTAAAAAATATATGGAAGAAGGACATTTTGGAGTTTACAACATGCTCCCGAAATTCAATGCTTCCGTAAACTTTGTAGAAGGCAGAGAAGGCAGAAGTGCACTCATCACTTCTTACGATAAATTAAACGAGGCGCTGGAAGGAAAGACCGGAACAGTGATTCGTTAGATTCCATCTTGAATTTAAAAATGTTTTTAAAAGAAAAGTATGGTTGATAACAAAAATCTCTCTCAATTGTTATCAACCATACTTTTTTGTCTATTCCTTTAATCCATATCCTGGGATTCCATCATTTCGAGACGTTCCACTGCCTCTGCAATGTTCATCTGTTCAATGGCCTTTTTTTCTTCAATCCTCATAAGTTCCAGACGCTTTACACGCTTGTCCAGTTCATTTTCTGTCAGATAATGATACACACTTTTGGGAACAAACTGTTTCCACTCCTGATCTGTAGCGATAAGCTCCCGTACTTTTGATCCAGTAATTCCTTTCTCTTCTTCCGTTTTTCTCCAAAGAATATTCACATCCAGGTCAAGGCTTCGTAAAATCTTGTACTTTTCCTCATCCCAGGCATCAAACATTCCTACATAGTATACTGCTTCTTTGGGTGTATACTGTGCGATATACTCCGGCATGCTGATCGGGAATGGAATAAAATCATACTCTTTCGCAGGCACATTAAATTCTTCCATTGCACCGCGGATCATTTCACACCGCTCAAAATAGGTCAATGGATTCCCTGCTTTCGTTCCTCTGTTCTCATCATGCACCGTATCCCGCGTGTGAGCTCCATCCGGATTCGTGATTCCGATATATAATTTGTCGCAGCGCATCTTTGCTGCAAGAATATACTCCATATGTTTCAGGTGAAGCACCTGAAATCTTCCATTTACAATTCCCGTTCTTGTCATTTGTATACCCGTTTCCTTTTTATTTCCCAATTAAATGTAATACTTCTTCTTTACTGATCAGTCCAAGCTGCTTTCCTGTCACTTCTCCATTTTCAAATACAACAAGCATCGGAATGGACACAACCTTATACTGTCTTGCAAGATCCATGCACTGGTCTACGTCCACTTTGCAGATCTTTACATCATCTACTTCTGCTGCCACTTCTTCAATAACCGGTCCAAGCATCTGACACGGTCCGCACCAGCCGGCCCAGAAATCAACCAGTACCTTTCCTTCTGCTTTTAATACTTCCTGCTCAAATGTATCTCCTGTTACATGTACAACTGCCATATATGCTTACCTTCCTTTCATCTATTCATTATCTGCACAGATTCATTTTTTTATAACTGCATCTTTGTACAGCCTGTCTGTACTATATTTTCTCTGACTTCATCTTAACGGCCGACACTTACTCTGTCAAGGTATTCCCCGACCATCCGAAATTCATCTTCGTAAATACAGTTCGGCATCGTGCCGTCATGAACTTTCTGCCTGCACTCCTCGTAATCCATCCAGCGAACCGCTTCCACTTCTTCTTTCTGTAATTTGAGGTTTTCAATCTCCACCGGTTCTGTGTATACATAGACTGAACTAAGTTCTCTGTCCCGAAACATTTTCCCATAAAATTCTGCCTCAAATGCTCCGTAATGTACACCTATATAATGAAGTTCTTCCGGTTTTGCCTCAATACCAAGTTCTTCTTTCAGCTCGCGAATGGCTGATTCAAGAATCTCATCTCCGGCGTCCACATGTCCTGCGGAGGATATATCATAGCTGCCTGGATTGGAATCTTTTGTCTGGCTGCGCTTCTGTAAAAGAACGTCATAACCACTCTTCTCATTCGGACGCACAATCCACATATGCACTGTCGCATGCAGACTTCCTTCACGGTGCGCAACCACTCGCTCTCTCACAATTCCGGTTTTACTGCCGTCTGGATTTAAAATATCGAAAAGCTCCATTGGTTCTCCATTCAACACTGCTGACACCAGTGTATCATGACCATCATAGACAAGCTTCAGTGAGAAGAATGGCTCTTCATCTGCAAGAAGCCGTAAAAATATCCGGTCGCCTTCCCAGATATTTAGTTTCAACACGTCCTCTTTTTTCACCCATTCCAGTTCACCTTCATCGCATGCTATGGGTTTTCCTTCGAATTCATCAGCAGTAAACAGATGCATATACTCTGTCACACCATTTCCAGATACAAATGTCACAATCCCACGGAACCGATAAGAAGTCAATGTATATCCTGTCTCCTCTTTCACTTCACGAAGCACACACTCCTCCGGACTTTCATCTGCTTCAAAATGTCCGCCCACACCGATCCATTTATCCTTATTCACATCATTTTTCTTCACTGTACGGTGAAGCATTAGATATTGCCCATCTTTTTCTATATAACATAAAGTACTAAGTGATGTCATTATTGGTTTCCTCTTTTCTTATAAATAATGGCTGATAAATAACGTAATTCACTGGATTTCCATTACACTGAAAAATGTGCTATACTAGCACTAATCGCCAGATTACTTTTTATTATAGACATTATATGGGAGAAATGCAATGAATCGAAATATCGATTATATCATAGATGAAGACAGTGCCGGCCTTAGAGTTGAGCAATTCTTACGCCGAAAGCGCTACTCCGGGCAGAATCTGTCGGAGATTAAAAGAATGCCGAAAAGTATCCTTGTAAATGGGGTACATTATTATATGCGTCAGGAACTTTCTACAGGAGACCACCTGCAGGTGCGTATCTGTGAAACAAAGAATTCTGAGAAGATTCCACCGACAAACCTGCCGCTGGATATTATTTATGAAGATGAGGATCTTCTTGTGCTGAACAAGCCTGCCGGCATGCCGATTCACCCGTCTTTAAATAATTACACAAACTCTATAGCAAATGCTCTGGCTTACTACTTTCAGTCTCAGGGGAAACCTTTCATTTTCCGGTGTTGTAACCGTCTGGACCGGGATACTTCGGGACTTACCATTGTGTCCAAGCATCTGGTCAGTGGCAGTATTCTCTCGGACATGACAAAATACCGTGAAGTTCACCGGGAATATCTCGCAATTGCACGAGGTTCTGTCACACCTTCCGAAGGAACCATCCAAGCTCCGCTCGGGCGCAAGGGCGGAACCATCATCGAACGGACCGTAGACTGGGAACATGGAGAAGATGCAGTCACCCATTATAAAGTGGTAAAAGAAGCAAATGGGCACAGCCTTGTCTCTCTTCGTCTTGAGACCGGCCGCACCCACCAGATCCGTATTCATATGAAATATCTCGGTTATCCACTGATTGGTGACTACCTGTACAACCCAGACATGGAGTACATGACACGTCAAGCTCTGCACTCCCACCACATGGAATTCACCCACCCGATTACCGGGGAACATATGAGTTTCACTGCACCGCTGCCAGAAGATATGGCTCGGGTTATGCAGGAATAATTCAAGAATTTTATCAGAAATATTTCTTCAACTCATTTTGACGATTTTCACAATTTGTGATCATTACATTTTCAATGCTCTTTTCTTTTAACAAGGAGCGGATCTTCTCGGCCCGCTCCTTGCGGATTTCATCGTCACATTTATTCAGAACGACACAATATTTCCGGTCTTCCACGCCTTTTCGTGCACCTTTCACTGATGAAAGGATTTTTGCAATATCCTCTTCTGCTATCAGATGTTTATAACTCGTATTTAAAAACTGAACTGCAAGGTCTTTTCGAAAGCAGACTTCTTCTAATGGCTTTCCTAATGCGTCCATTCCCACAACCGCAATGACATCTGTACACTCCGGAATAATGACCGGTTCTTTTTCAATTGGCACCTTACAAGGAAGATGCTTTGCTCCATCCGCTTCAATTAGTACAACCTCCGCTTCCTGCAGAACTTCCTGTAAAAATGAACCATCTGGCATACGCATCTTTTTCACAGATTTCTTATTTTCCATCTGATTTACTGCTGCCTGATCTCCTGCTGCAAGATTCTTATTACTTTCACAATCTGTACCGATGACCGCAATCTGGTCAGATTTCCAGAGACTTCTCACTTCTTCAATATTCCACGCACGGATTTCTTCTGGCGGGGTCTGCAAATGTGTACTTGTCGTCACAATTACTTTTTTCCCTTCTTCTCTGAAAATTTCAGCCAGCGCATACATGGTCGTTGTCTTGCCACCACCGCCGACCAGCGAAATGACTCTTCTTTCTCTCTCAGCCAATTTTTCATCTCCTCGCGTTTTTCTAGTTCACCTTTTACAAGTCTTCTCCCGTTTCAGTCGATGCTGGCTATATCAGATGCGCTTCCACCCACGCCAGTATATCCTCGTAAACCACCTGTCGGTCCAGCTCGTTTAATATCTCATGGCGGTCTTTCTCATAAAGCTTAAGGGACACATCTTTAATTCCACATTCCCGATACGTTTTTGCAACATTTTCCACACTTTTTCCGAAGTTTCCAACAGGATCGTCTGATCCTGCCACCAGATACAACGGCAAATCTTTTGGGATCTTTTCAATATTCTCTTTTTTCTGTGCATACTCAATGCCACAGAACATATGATAATATGCATTGACTGTAAAGCGGAACGTACACCATGGATTCGCCAGATAGGCGTCCACCTCTTTTTCATCACGCGTCAGCCAGTCCTTATCTGTTCTGGCAGGCTCAAACCGTTTATTATATCCACCAAATGCCATGTTATCCACAAATGCACTCCGGTAATCATCACCTTTAAATGCAGCGATGACTTTGCACAGTAATTTTCCAAAAAATAACGCGACTCCCGGCTGCGCTCCGGTTCCCATGACTATGACTCCGGAAAGGCCAGGTCCGTACATTTCCATATACTGACGGATCAGGAAAGACCCCATACTATGCCCAAGCATAAAATACGGCTTATCCGGATATTTTTTCTGCGTCATTTCCCGAAGTTTGTGAATGTCACCGATTACATATTCATTTCCATTCGTTTTATGAAAATATCCATGATATTCTTCATTTTGCACAGATTTTCCATGTCCCAGATGGTCATGTCCGACCACGTAAATTCCATGTTCGTTCAGATATTTTGCAAATGCATCATATCGGTCGATAAATTCGACCATACCATGACATAACTGCATAACCGCATGGATCTCCCCCTCCGGCTCCCATTCGATTGCATGAATCTGTGTCACTCCGTCCCGCGACGGATATTGAAATTCCCGCTTCATAATCTAGTCCTCCACCCACTCGAATGCACGACCGACTGCTTTCTTCCAGCCTTTTAACAAATGTTGTCTCTTTTCGTCTGTCATGTCTGCATGGAATGTTCGGGACAGTGCCCAGTTTGCGCGCACGTCCTCTACATCTTCCCAGTAACCCACTACAATTCCTGCAAGATATGCCGCTCCGAGAGCTGTTGTCTCCACACACTGTGGTCTGAGCACATCAACACCAAGAATGTCGGACTGGAACTGCATCAGAAAATTATTATTTGATGCACCACCATCTACTTTGAGCGTCCGGATCTGTACACCAGATTCTTCTTCCATCACTTTCAAAATGTCATTGGTCTGGTACGCCATAGATTCCAGTGCCGCCCGGATAAAATGTTCTTTTTTGCAGCCTCTTGTGATGCCCACGACCGTACCTCTTGCATATGGATCCCAGTACGGTGCTCCGATTCCGGTAAATGCCGGAACAAGGTAAACGCCTGCAGTATCTTCGACCGCAGTTGCATAACGCTCCGTATCTGCTGCTTTGCGGATCATACGCATCTCATCACGCAGCCACTGGATTGCCGCTCCTGCCACAAAAATACTTCCTTCTAATGCATACTGGACGGTTCCGTCTGCGCTGGCTGCAATAGTCGTAAGCAGTCCATTTTCTGAAGTCACAGCCTTTTCTCCTGTATTCATAAGCAGGAAACAGCCGGTTCCATATGTATTCTTCACTTCTCCGGCATCAAAACAGCACTGGCCGAACAATGCTGACTGCTGGTCACCTGCTGCCCCGGCGATTGGAATACTCTCGCCAAACATACCGACTTCTGTATATCCGAAAATTCCACTGGGCGGTTTTACTTTTGGCAGCATGTTCTTTGGAATCTTGAAATAATCCAGAATCTTCTGATCCCAGTCTAATTTATGAATATCGAACATCATCGTTCTGGAGGCATTGGTGTAGTCTGTCGCATGTACTTCCCCACGGGTCAGATTCCAGATCAACCATGTATCAATTGTTCCAAAAGCAAGGTCTCCATTTTCTGCCTGCTCCCGGGCTCCCTCTACATGATCCAAGATCCATGCCACCTTTGACGCTGAAAAATATGCATCAGGTATCAGTCCTGTCGTCTCTTTCACATAGTCCGTCAGACCATCTTCTTTTAATTGATCGATCCGTTCTGCAGTTCTGCGGCACTGCCACACGATTGCATTGTAAATCGGCATACCCGTCTCACGGTTCCACACAACCGTCGTCTCTCTCTGATTCGTAATTCCAATGGACGCAATCTCATCAGCACTTGCACCGATTTTACTGATTGCTTCGGTCGCAACAGATAACTGAGATGCCCAAATCTCCATCGGATCATGCTCAACCCAGCCTGGTTTTGGATAAATCTGCTCAAACTCTTTTTGCGCTACACTGCAAATATTTCCTTTTTTGTCAAATAAAATACATCTGGAACTGGTTGTCCCCTGATCCAGAGCCATTACATATTTTTTCATACACGTTCTCCCATCTTCTTTGTAGCGATCACCGGTACATTTGTCCCCGCAATATCCTGCACAATTATCTGCCCTGTTTCCACTGGCGCTTCTACGACAACATGTTTTAATTCTCGCACGCATTCTAATACTTTCGCCTTAGGAATATCCGTCTTCGTGCGCACCGGAAGCATGCGCCCGTCACTCATTTTCACCGTACTTGTCACGGTACGCTCCGGACTTACCAGTTCCTTTCTGGCATAAGCATCTCCGCGCTTGCAAGTATTTCCTGTAACACTTATAACCTCTCCACGTTCCAATACTGCACATAATTCACATCCAAGAGGGCAGCCGATACAGATTAGTTTCTTCTCCTCCATAGTCTATCCCTCCTTCACCGTGATGATAAGCTGTTGTAAATCCGGATATTTTAAAAGTTCTTCCCTGCCAAGCAGAATCTCTTCCATCTCCCCAGGTGCTACGACTGGACGTTTCTTTGTCTTAATCCGTTTCTCGCTATTCTCTTCCTTACAGTATACATCGACTGCACAGTTTTTTACAACTTTTCCGACACGAAACCGCACTTTCAATTTATCCGGCATCTTGGACAAATGAATGGCAGATGGAACGGTATAGCGGACACAGCCAAGAGAAATGAGTGGAATCACTGGATCATTATTATCATTCATCTTGGAAGCCTTACCTATATCTGAATCACTATACTGACTCTCTTGGTCTATGCCAGGATTACTGCTTTGATTCTCTTGTAAAATGTATCTCGCCGCACATGTTCCTGCTCTGTCCGCTTCCTCTGATACAAAATCCACAAGATCATGAACATGAAGCACATTTCCACAGGCAAATACTCCCGGCACATTTGTCTCCAGACTCTCGTCTACAACCGGTCCGCTGGTCACTGGATTTAATTTCACGCCCAGTTCCCGTGACAATTCATTTTCCGGAATCAATCCACAGGATAACAACAGAGTATCACATGCATATTCTTCTTCCGTTCCCGGAATTGGCTTTCCTTTCTCATCGACCTTGGCAAGTGTAATTCCTGTCACCCGTTCTTTTCCATGAATATCAACGACTGTATGGCTTAACTTCAGTGGAATATCATAGTCATTCAGACACTGCACAATATTTCTCTTTAGTCCACCGGAATAAGGCATCAGTTCCGCAACTACTTTTACATGTGCCCCTTCCAGTGTCATACGTCTTGCCATGATCAGTCCGATATCACCAGAACCTAAAATCACGACTTCACGTCCTGGCAGATAACCTTCCATATTTACAAGTCTTTGTGCCGTTCCGGCACTGTAGATTCCAGCCGGGCGATATCCCGGAATATTAAGCGCTCCTCTTGGACGCTCCCGGCAACCCATGGCAAGTATTACTGCCTTTGCCTGAATCTGAACGATACCTTCCGTACGACTAACCATAGTGATAATTTTATCTGTATATTTCTTCTTGCTATATTTATCTTGATCTGCTTCTGAATATTTTTCTTTGTTATATTCACACTGATCTGCTTGAAGACTACTCTTATACTGGCTCATGCTTTGAATACTCAGCACCATGCTATCGGTCACATATGGAATCCCGGCGTCTTTTACCTGCTCAATATAACGTCCTGCATATTCCGGTCCAGTCAGCTCTTCTTTAAATGTGTGAAGTCCGAAACCATTGTGAATACACTGGTTTAAAATTCCGCCAAGTTCTTTGTCTCTTTCTACGATTAAAATGTCCTTTATTCCCTGTTTTCTTGCTCCAAGCGCTGCTGCAAGTCCTGCAGGACCGCCTCCGATAATGACTAAATCACAAGTTTTCATTCCTGCCCCTCCCTACAGCCTGTCCTTATTTGTTCCTACAATGATTCGGGAATCCGGATTATTTTTACAGATTTCTTCCAACGGAATTCCGCACTCTCTGGACAGTATCTCCATAATCCTCGGTGTACAGAAACCTCCCTGGCATCGTCCCATGCCTGCCCGAGCTCTTCGCTTTACTCCATCCAGCGTCCGCGCTCCAAGCGGTCTTCGGATTGCATCCAGAATCTCTCCCTCAGTCACGGTTTCACAGCGACAGATGACCTGTCCATACGCTGGATCTTTCTGAATCAGTTCCTTTTGTTCTTCCAGACTTAGTTCTGCAAAATGTACGATTCCTTTACGCGTCTCTATGAAATTTTCTTTTTCCTGTAATCTGCCTGAACTTTTTTGTTTATCGGCTACTTCGAAACTTCTTAAATTCCCCGAATCTCCTGGATTTATTTGCCGATCTGTATCTTCCATCATTTTTTTTACTAAATCACAGACATACACTCCGATTGCCGGGGCACTGGTAAGTCCTGGTGATTCGATTCCAGCCACATCGATAAATCCTGGCACATCAGTTAATTCTTCTATCTGGAAATCTCCACCATCTTCATGTGCACGAAGTCCTGCAAATGATGTAATGACCTGGCGTGTCGGAATGCCTTTTACGGATTTCGCAGAATCATTTAACACCTTATCAAGCCCTGCTCTCGTCGTCGCATTATCTTCTTTATCTGGAACATCATCGGCAGTTGGCCCGATCATCAGATTGCCATGTATGGTCGGAGTTACAAGAACACCTTTCCCCATTTCCCCTGGCACTTGAAAAATAGTATGACTGACCAGAGTTCCCGCATTTTTATCAAGGAGACAATATTCTCCCCTTCGCGGTGTAATGTGAAGTTTCTTCTCACTGACCATGTTGTGGATTTCGTCCGCATAAACTCCGGCAGCATTGATTACATATTTTGAATATAATGTTCCCTGATTTGTAATGACTTCAAATCCACTTACTTGATGGCATCTCTGTATATCCTGCACACGCGTTCCAAATTGGAACTTCACGCCATTGATTGCTGCATTTTCTGCATAAGCAATATTCATAAGAAATGGACAGACAATTCCTCCGGTTGGTGCATAAAGCGCCGCATACACAGAATCCGCAAGTGCCGGTTCCAGTTCAAGCGCCTCTTCCCTTGTCAGGATTCTTAACCCTTCCACTCCATTTTCTTTGCCTCGCTCTTTCAGTTCTTCTAGTTTTGAAAGTTCTTCCTCGTTCTGACAGACAACTAGTGAACCATTTCTTTTAAACGGAAAATCCAGCTTTTTTGCCATCTCTTCCATCATAAGATTTCCCTGAACATTCAGTTTCGCTTTCAATGTATCTGGCTTTGCATCATGTCCTGCATGAACAATTCCACTGTTCGCCTTACTCGTCCCCTCACAGACATCACTTTCCTTATCCAGCACACAGATTTTCAAATCATAACGTGATAATTCCCGTGCCACAGCACAACCTGAAACACCCGCACCGATAATGATGATGTCATATTTCAAATCCGACATACCACGACCTCCTTGTTTTCTTCATAACAGAAGATATAACTTTATTGTAACGGATTCTGAATTGTGCGACAATACACAATGCGAAAGAAATGTATTATTCAAAATCGAAATAGCACCCCGCTGGTCAGACGGGGTGCCGAGGTTTGGGTATGGTTAGCTTACTAACCAAAATCTTTAAGAGGTTTTCACAAATTGGCTTATTTAATAAATTTTACGTGTTTGCAGATTTCTTCAATTGCTTTGTCTTTTCTCTGATTGAAAATGACTTTGTTCTCTTCGAAGAGATTACGTCCGTCTGTATCAATAGATACGATCAGAGGTCCTAATTCTTTTACGTGGCAGTGCCAGAGTGTCTCAGGCATTCCAAGGTCTCTCCACTGAGCATCCACAATTTCTTCTACTTCTGTAGCTGCTACAACTGCATTTCCTGCTGGAAATACACAGTGAAGTGCTTTAAAGTTCTTACATGCATACTCTGTATTTGGTCCCATTCCACCTTTTCCAATGATAATCTTCACACCAGTTTTTTCAACGAATTCCTTCTCGAATTTTTCCATTCTCATACTGGTTGTTGGTCCAATGGATACCATCTCAAATTTATCATTTTCCAATGGGCGGATAATCGGTCCTGCATGGAAAATTGCTGCATTTCTTACATCAACCGGAAGCTCTCGTCCTTCTTCAACAAGACGTCTGTGAGCTACGTCACGACAAGTTGTCATGCTTCCATTTAAGTAAATAATATCTCCTACATGGATATCTGCCAGATCTTCATCTGTAATTGGCGTTGTTAATATTTTCTTTCCGTCTTTCATCTCGATCATTATAACGTCACCCCCGAATGTGTTGTGATTGTGTAGTTCAGGTCTTTATCAAAGATAATATGTCCACGTCTGTGAGACCAGCAGCCTACGTTTACGGCAACTCCGATTGCAGATGGATGTCTTGCTGTATTCTCAATATGTACGCCCATAACAGAATACTTACCGCCCATTCCCTGTGGTCCAAGGCCAATTTCATTAATTCCGTCCTCAAGAAGTTTTTCCATAGATGCTGCTCTTTCGTTCTCGTTATGGCTTCCAAGTGGACGCATCAGTGCTTTCTTAGAAAGAAGTGCTGCAGTCTCAACAGATGTTGCAACTCCTACACCGACTAACAGCGGTGGACATGCGTTGATTCCGTAGGATGTCATAACATCCATAACGAATTTTGTTACACCTTCATATCCTGCCCCTGGCATCAGAACCATAGCTTTTCCTGGAAGTGTACATCCGCCACCTGCCATATATGCATAAATTTCGCACTGATCACTGTCCGGAACGATGTCCCAGAATACAGTCGGTGTTCCTTTTCCAACATTTTTTCCTGTATTGTACTCGTCAAATGTCTCAACACTGTTATGGCGAAGTGGTGCTTCAAATGTTGCTTTTACAACCGCATCCTTTAACAATGCTTCCAATTCACCGATCAGTGGGAACTTTGTTCCACATTTTACCCAGAACTGTAATACTCCTGTGTCCTGGCAGCTTGGACGATTCAAATCTTTCGCGAGCTTCTGATTCAGTTTCATTGTCTGGTAGATTGTCTTTGACAGTGGACTGTCCTCTTTCTCTGCCAGCTCATCTAATTTTGCAATGATATCGTCCGGCAGTACTTTCCCGATATATGACACGAAGTTCGCCATATAATTCGTAAGTTTTTCTACCTGTTCTGTCTTACTCATGGTAATCCTCCTTATAAATGTGTTATCTTGTACTTTTAAATACATTTTAAAATTTATATATACAACTCTTATAAAGAAGTGTATATGTCTCATTCAGATCATTTCCTATGAAAACTATCTTTTTCCTTACGGGAAAAAAGGAAATGCAATTGGTAAGATAATCATGCTCACGACTGTAGCAATGATAATCAACGGGAATCCAGCTTTTACATAATCCATAAATGTATATCCTCCCGCTCCTACGACCATTGTGTTTGCTGGCATACCAATCGGTGTTGCATATGCGCAGGAACCTCCGATTACACACGCCATCAGAACTGCCCTCGGGTCTGCACCCATGCCCTGTGCAATGGACATACAGATTGGAGCCATCAACGCTGTCGTCGCTGTATTTGACATGAAGTTCGTAAGCAGACAGCAAAGTACAAATACGACAAATGTCAATACATATGGTGACGGATTATCTCCAAGCATTGCGATTACTTTTCCTGCAATCATCTCTCCTGCTCCAGTCTCTCCAAGAGCTGATGCCAGTGAAAGTGTTCCACCAAACAGGAAGATTGTTTTCAGGTCAATGGATTTCAAAGCATCTTTTTCTGAAATAACACCTGTCAGAATTAATACCAGTGCTCCGATGCAGCCTGTCACACAAAGCTTAATTCCAATCTGCTCCTCAAAAATCATTCCAAGAAGAGTCAGAACCAGAACAACTAATGATACAATTTGTTTCCACTTCGGTACATCATCAAAATTCTTGGTCGTATCAAATGCACCATCATCGGTCGGCTCTCTGTCCGGCAGAAGTCTGTGTCCAATCGTTGCGTAGAACAAAATTCCACAGATCAGAATCGGTACACCTACGATTGCATACTCAAAAAATCCGAATGATAATCCGTTTTTCTGAAGTTCGCTCTGTGCAATCAGATTGCCCGGTGCTCCGATCAGGGAAAGGTTTCCACCCATAGCTGCTGCAAATACAAGTGGCATTAGAAGTCTTGATCTGGAATATCCAGATTTTGCTGCAATTCCGATTACTACCGGAATCAGTACCGCTGCTGTACCTGTGTTGGAAAGCACACCGCTCATCACACCTACAATCACCATGATTGCAACGATCAGTGTTCGTTCGGAACTGGCAAATTTGGTTACGATTCCACCGATTTTATTTGCCATTCCGGTTTCAAAGAGTGCACCGCCTACAATGAACATAGCCACAAATAAGATGACGTTACTGTCGATGAATCCGGCAAATGCTGTTTTCACATCTAACACCCTGGTTACAACCAGACCACAACAGACAATCATCGATGTTACTCCTAGCGGAATCTTTTCTAGCACGAACATGATCACCGCAAACAGGAGAAACAAGAGGGTAATTGTTGAAGAACTCATTTGTTTTCCTCCCAGTCTTTTGTTATTATTTTGTATTCCCTTCTTTATGCCCTCATTATATCGGTAGTTTTCCAAATTGTACATTTATTAATACATATGAGAGCATAAAAAAAGATTATAGTAAAATACATTTTTGGCATTTTCAACAGAATCATGGTATAATGAATTATCATTTAACGAGGTGCTTCGTAACATTTTCACAAGAAGACCAGCACATTGCACAAAAAGCAGGAGGAACTTTTATGAAAATCACCCAGTTAGAATATTTCTGTGCCACTTGCAGGCATCACAGTATTACTCAGGCAGCAAGAGAACTTTACGTCACTCAGCCAGCCATTTCCAGCGCAATCCGAGAATTAGAAAAGGAATTTTCCATCAATCTTTTCGTCCGCTCGAAAAACCATGTTACACTCACAAAAGAAGGAGAATTATTTTATCAGAAAGCCCAGGACATGCTGCGTTATATTAAAGAAAGCTCTTCGGAACTCCACGATCTTGGCAGACAGACTCCGCCGGTCCGCATTGGAATCCCACCGCTTTTAAGTACAGTTTATTTTCCGGATATTTATGTAGAATTTTCCAAAATACACCCGGAAATTCACCTGGAATTATTTGAATACGGCTCTATTCGTGCTGCCTCTCTTGTAAATGAAGAGACTCTGGACGTTTCACTAGTTAATATGGATTTTTATGATATTGATAAAATGAACTCTTACCCGATTGATTCCGATTCTTTTGTGTTCTGTGTATCACCGGAACATCCACTGGCAAGAGAAAAAGAACTTACAGTCGAAATGATTAAAAATGAGCCAATTATGATGTACAATACTGATTCAGTACAGACGAATACATTAATGGGACTGTTTGAACGACATGGTATCAAGCCTAATATCATCATGCATGCCAGTCAGCTACATACCATTCGACAGTTCATTGCCCAGAGACTGGGCGGCGCTTTTCTATATAAATCTGTCATACGCAATCTACCGGATATCGTCGGGATTCCAATGAATCCTTCGATAGAACAGCAGATTGGTCTAGTGTGGAAAAAGGGAATTTACATTAATAGTAGTGTGGAAAAGTTTATTACATATATTCAGAATCACTGCTAACTAAGAGAAACACAGTATCAACAGCGATACGACATTATTATCTCAACAGAAATAAACGATAAAACATTATTTTAATCTGCAAAAGCTTTGTTGTTTAAGCGACAAGGCTTTTTTGTATAATAGGAAATGCAACTTTCTATATACAAAAAAATGACTGGCTTTTACCAATCACTTCTTATTATAAAATATATACCTTCAAAACTGCATATAAGAAACTTTTTAACATCTTACCTATCCACCTTACTTGGTTATGCCCTCGACCTATTAGTAACAGTCAGCTCCATGTGTTACCACACTTCCACCTCTGTCCTATCTACCTCGTCGTCTTCAAGGGGTCTTACAACTTTCGTTGGGATATCTCATCTTGAGGGGGGCTTCACGCTTAGATGCCTTCAGCGTTTATCCCGTCCCGGCTTGGCTACTCTGCTATGCTCCTGGCGGAACAACAGATCAACCAGCGGCCAGTCCATCCCGGTCCTCTCGTACTAAGGACAGCTCCTCTCAAATATCCTACGCCCACGCCGGATAGGGACCGAACTGTCTCACGACGTTCTGAACCCAGCTCGCGTACCGCTTTAATGGGCGAACAGCCCAACCCTTGGGACCTACTTCAGCCCCAGGATGCGATGAGCCGACATCGAGGTGCCAAACCACTCCGTCGATGTGAACTCTTGGGAGTGATAAGCCTGTTATCCCCAGGGTAGCTTTTATCCGTTGAGCGATGGCAATCCCACTTTATACCACCGGATCACTAAGTCCTACTTTCGTACCTGCTCCACCCGTCGGTGTCGCAGTCAAGCTCCCTTCTGCCTTTGCACTCTTCGAATGGTTTCCGACCATTCTGAGGGAACCTTTGAGCGCCTCCGATACCCTTTCGGAGGCGACCGCCCCAGTCAAACTCCCCACCTGACATTGTCCCCCGACCTGATTAAGGCCGCTGGTTAGAAACCCAGTACTGCAAGGGTGGTATCCCAACAGCAGCTCCACAGCAACTGGCGTTACCGCTTCTTAGCCTCCCACCTATCCTGTACATGCAATACCGAATCCCAGTATCAAGCTGGAGTAAAGCTCCATGGGGTCTTTCCGTCCTGGCGCAGGTAACCAGCATCTTCACTGGTATTTCAATTTCACCGGGTGCATTGTTGAGACAGTGCCCAAATCATTACGCCTTTCGTGCGGGTCGGAACTTACCCGACAAGGAATTTCGCTACCTTAGGACCGTTATAGTTACGGCCGCCGTTTACTGGGGCTTAAGTTCAAAGCTTCGCTTGCGCTAACCTCTCCCCTTAACCTTCCAGCACCGGGCAGGCGTCAGCCCATATACTTCACCTTTCGGTTTTGCATAGACCTGTGTTTTTGCTAAACAGTTGCTTGGGCCAATTCTCTGCGGCCACCTCTCAGTGGCACTCCTTCTCCCGAAGTTACGGAGTCATTTTGCCGAGTTCCTTAACAATGCTTCTCCCGTCGGCCTTAGGATTCTCTCCTCATCCACCTGTGTCGGTTTACGGTACGGGCGCGATACAAACAATAGCGGCTTTTCTTGACGCATGGCTCACACTCTTCCCTACTCTTAATTCGGTACGCATCACATCTTCGGATTGCCGTACGGATTTGCCAGTACGACTCCTACCTTGCTTGCGCCGGGCTTTCCATTCCCGGCTTGTGCTCTCCACACGTGTCCCCACAGTTCTGTTATATCGCGGTACAGGAATTTCAACCTGTTGTCCATCGGTTACGTCTTTCGACCTGGCCTTAGGCCCCGACTTACCCAGAGCAGATCAGCTTTACTCTGGAAACCTTAGATATTCGGCCGGAAGGATTCTCACCTTCCTCTCGCTACTCATTCCGGCATTCTCTCTTCTATACAGTCCACAGCTCCTTATCGGTACTGCTTCTTCCCGTATACAATGCTCCTCTACCAATGTACAAGTACATTCCTGAGCTTCGGTAGTGTGTTTCAGCCCCGGACATTTTCGGCGCAGGACCTCTCGACTAGTGAGCTATTACGCACTCTTTGAATGTATGGCTGCTTCTGAGCCAACATCCTAGTTGTCTTCGAAATCCCACATCCTTTTCCACTTAACACACATTTTGGGACCTTAGCTGCAGGTCTGGGCTCTTTCCCTTTTGACTACCCAACTTATCTCGTGCAGTCTGACTCCCATACACCATCTACGCGGCATTCGGAGTTTGATATTCTTCGGTAAGCTTTGACGCCCCCTAGGAAATTCAGTGCTCTACCTCCGCAAGACTTGTATGAGGCTAGCCCTAAAGCTATTTCGAGGAGAACCAGCTATCTCCGGGTTCGATTGGAATTTCTCCCCTATCCACACCTCATCCCCACCCTTTTCAACGGATGTGGGTTCGGACCTCCATTGCCTTTTACGGCAACTTCATCCTGGACATGGATAGGTCACCCGGTTTCGGGTCTACTCCGACTGACTCTTCGCCCTATTCAGACTTGGTTTCCCTTCGGCTCCATCCCTTAAGGACTTAACCTCGCCAGCCAGCGTAACTCGCCGGACCGTTCTACAAAAAGTACGCGGTTCCACATTTAAAGTGGTTCCACAGCTTATAAACATATGGTTTCAGGTTCTTTTTCACTCCCCTCCCGGGGTCCTTTTCACCTTTCCTTCACAGTACTATGCGCTATCGGTCACTAAGGAGTATTTAGCCTTACGGGGTGGTCCCCGCATATTCAGTCAAGGTTCCACGTGTCTCGACCTACTCTGGATACCGCCATGCCAATCGACCTTTCACTTACGGGGCTTTCACCCTCTCTGGCCGGCCTTCCCAGGCCGTTCTGTTAAGTCTTTTGGATCAATTCCGCGGTCCGAACCCCGGAGTGCACGCACTCCGGTTTGGGCTCTTCCGGTTTCGCTCGCCGCTACTTCCAGAATCACATGTTGTTTTCTCTTCCTCCGGCTACTTAGATGTTTCAGTTCACCGGGTTCCCCTCCTAACGTTATGTATTGGCGTTAGGATACCTGAGGTTTGCTCAGGTGGGTTTCCCCATTCAGAGATCTCCGGATCATAGGATATTTGCTCCTCCCCGAAGCTTTTCGCAGCTTATCACGTCTTTCATCGGCTCTTAGTGCCAAGGCATCCACCATACGCTCTTATTAGCATAACCAACTTGCTCTCATCCACGGGAATGAATGATTGCTTACACATGCATAGCGTTGCATGCGTTGGCTTCTAGGTCAATTTTTTGGATTCGTTTTCTTCGAATTGTGTAGTAATTATTACTCTGTTTATAACAATTACCTCGGATGTCTTGATTAGATATTTAATATCTTATCTATATTTCTCATATGCAATTTTCAAGGTACATGTTTGACTGTTTTATCAGCCATCAGGAAGTTGAATCTCTTCAGCCCTCTGATCACTGGTAAAACCAGTTTATTTTTCAATCCGGCAGCCACCTACTCTCCCGTACCGTCTCCAGTAAAGTACCATCGGCCGCTTAGGTCTTAACCATCGTGTTCGGGATGGGAACGGGTGTTACCCCTAAGCGCATCGCCACCGGAAATACTATTTGGCCTTTTTACAGAACCAATAATCTTCATCTCGTCCTTCGCGCGTCTTGCCCTACCTCAAATTCGCTCCGCTTCTTTTCGGTAGATTCAAGCCTTCACATGTCTCATTCCTGTTTCAAATGATTCAGCAAACAAGTTTGCTTCCTCATTTTTACAGTCCTGAGCCGCGCTCAGTCCTTGATGACTAAATAACAGACAACAACCCCTACTTTTTTTCCTTAGAAAGGAGGTGATCCAGCCGCACCTTCCGATACGGCTACCTTGTTACGACTTCACCCCAGTTATCGGTCCCACCTTCGGCAGCTCCCTCCTTTCGGTTGGGTCACTGACTTCGGGCGTTACTGACTCCCATGGTGTGACGGGCGGTGTGTACAAGACCCGGGAACGTATTCACCGCAGCATTCTGATCTGCGATTACTAGCGATTCCAGCTTCATGTAGTCGAGTTGCAGACTACAATCCGAACTGAGACGTTATTTTTGAGATTTGCTCGGCCTCGCGGCTCTGCTTCCCTTTGTTTACGCCATTGTAGCACGTGTGTAGCCCTGGTCATAAGGGGCATGATGATTTGACGTCATCCCCACCTTCCTCCAGGTTATCCCTGGCAGTCTCTCCAGAGTGCCCATCCTAAATGCTGGCTACTGAAGATAAGGGTTGCGCTCGTTGCGGGACTTAACCCAACATCTCACGACACGAGCTGACGACAACCATGCACCACCTGTCACCGATGTTCCGAAGAAAAACTTCCATTACGAAGCGGTCATCGGGATGTCAAGATCAGGTAAGGTTCTTCGCGTTGCTTCGAATTAAACCACATGCTCCACCGCTTGTGCGGGTCCCCGTCAATTCCTTTGAGTTTCATTCTTGCGAACGTACTCCCCAGGTGGACTGCTTATTGCGTTAGCTGCGGCACCGAATAGCTTTGCTACCCGACACCTAGCAGTCATCGTTTACGGCGTGGACTACCAGGGTATCTAATCCTGTTTGCTCCCCACGCTTTCGAGCCTCAACGTCAGTCATCGTCCAGTAAGCCGCCTTCGCCACTGGTGTTCCTCCTAATATCTACGCATTTCACCGCTACACTAGGAATTCCACTTACCTCTCCGACACTCTAGCTGCACAGTTTCCAAAGCAGTCCACAGGTTGAGCCCATGCCTTTCACTTCAGACTTGCACAGCCGTCTACGCTCCCTTTACACCCAGTAAATCCGGATAACGCTTGCCCCCTACGTATTACCGCGGCTGCTGGCACGTAGTTAGCCGGGGCTTCTTAGTCAGGTACCGTCATTTTCTTCCCTGCTGATAGAAGTTTACATACCGAAATACTTCATCCTTCACGCGGCGTCGCTGCATCAGGCTTTCGCCCATTGTGCAATATTCCCCACTGCTGCCTCCCGTAGGAGTCTGGGCCGTGTCTCAGTCCCAATGTGGCCGGTCACCCTCTCAGGTCGGCTACTGATCGTCGGCTTGGTGGGCCGTTACCTCACCAACTACCTAATCAGACGCGGGTCCATCTCATACCACCGGAGTTTTTACCACTGTACCATGCAGTACTGTGGTCTTATGCGGTATTAGCAGCCATTTCTAACTGTTATCCCCCTGTATGAGGCAGGTTACCCACGCGTTACTCACCCGTCCGCCGCTCAGTCACAAAAGTCTTCATCCGAAGAATCAAACTTAAGTGCTTCGCTCGACTTGCATGTGTTAAGCACGCCGCCAGCGTTCATCCTGAGCCAGGATCAAACTCTCGTTTAAAAATCTTAATTCCGATTTGACTCGGATTTAAAATCAAAGTTCGTTCCAGGTCAAGAAAACTACTAGCTTCCTTATCCCTTTTACTGTTTTAAGGTTGGCATTGAATACTTAATGAGGTCTTTCACGAATTTAGTATGAAAGCCGTTCGACGAAGTCGAACTTCATTTTATTCAATGTCCGTTCTGAATTTTCTCTTAAAGAATCTTCAGGGTTGTTGTCTATTATTTAATTATCAAGGTCCTTTTTCTTTGTTGTCGTCTCAGCGACATCTTATTTATATTATCACATTCACAATCGCTTGTCAACAACTTTTTTATTTTTCTTTTTGCTGTCCGCTTCGATCATCTCTGTCGTTCGAAACAGCTTAACTAGAATATCATTTCTATCGACATTTGTCAACAGGAAATTTCATTTATTTTTTTGCGTTCCCATGAGCTCTTAAGCACTTTCCAGTCTTGTCTCACGCGACAGCTTGTATAATATATCATGCCTATCCAGAATTGTCAATATTGTTTTTATTATTTATTTTATTTGCACAATTTATACAATTCATTTTCCCATCTGAATCTAAAATCTCTCTTTTTTCACAAATCAGAAGAGGTAATCTAAAAAAGGCACCTTTGCCCGTTAGTTGGGACATAGCATTTTTATCAGTTTACTACACCTTCTATTATACTCTCTATCTTCTTTAATCTTCCTTCATACGTATCCTGTATACTACCTGCCTCAGATTTTTTCTTTAATTCTTCTAAGAATCCTGGTTCATCAAAGCATCTGGAAATTGCATGATATAATGTTTCTTTTCTATTTTCTACAATATATCCCCATTTTCCGTTACCGAGGTTTTCCTTGATTCCGCTACAATCTGTAGATATAACCGGCACACCAAGTATAACCGCCTCACTGATTGCAAGGTTATATCCTTCATTCAAGGAAGAACAGACAAATAAGTCTGCATTTTTTATATATGGATATGGGTTCTCTTGAAATCCAATCAAATGCTCCCATTTTTCCAAATGATGAGACTCGACCATTTCTTTTAGACGGTCATATTCTTTTCCATCTCCTACTATATTAAGAGTAAAGTCTCTGCCATCTTCTACCATATGCTCACAGATACTGGTCAGGCGAAGAAATCCTTTTTCTGGAATCACACGTCCCACTGCACAAATTGTAAATTTGTCATGTGCCACTTCATAGCCTTCTGCCATTCTGCGGATTGTCTTTGCCTCTAAAGGATTATAACAGACCGCTGCATTTTGAACTAATTCTATACCGAACATTTCTCCAAATGCGACGCGAATTGCCTCTGACACGAATACAATCTTATCGTACTGACTGTATGCATATTTTTCTTCTTCAAAGCTTTTGTAAAATACCGCTGTGCGGTGACGTTTTTTTAAGTTCGTATGCATCCACGCATATTTCCGACACATTGGATCATTGCAGTAAGATAGAATCTTCGTGGACGGTCCTTCCAGGAACGCGACCATAACATCGTAAGATTCTTTTACATATTGTTCATATAGCTTAGCTGCATGCTCTCGTATTTCTTTTGTTGCTTCTTTACTTTTACATGGGAAAATATGCGTCACTCTCACATATTGAGGAATCTGTTCAAAGTAAATCCCTTCTCCAAACACGACCAGCAGATGTATCTCATACTTTTTTGGATCCAGATACCGCAACAATGTAAGCAGCACCTTTTCCGCCCCGCCATTATTTAATGTATTAATTGCAAATAAAACTTTTTTCATGAACCTCTCAAACTCTTTTCTATCTGTCTCTATGCCATATTGGTTTTCCCGCTAACAGATAAGCCACTAAATTTCCAAATATGCACCCCAGCATGCAGCCTATACTGTTATTCATTATATCATCGAACTCAAACAGCCCTCTTTTCAGAACAAGTTGCAATATCTCGATTCCGAGCGAAACCACTATTCCACATAACAATCCCTGCCACCAGCGGATCTTTTTGTCAAAGACAAATGGAAGTAATCCACCAAGCGGAAGTAACAACACAATATTTAAAATATCTTCTTTCAACATCTCTCTGCTGCCACGAAATACTGCCCGCCAGGACCAGAATAAATCAAGGTTATAATGATAATCTGTCTGTGGATTTCTTGTAAATACTGTCGATGCATATACAATCGCAAGAAATGTAAGAGCTGCGAGACATGCATATGCCTGAAAGCCTTTCATCTTGTCTCTTTTTACCAACTGCCGCAGGCAAAATGCTACGACTATAAACACAATAACAAAAAACAGGAACTCTCTTGCCGTCCATTCTCTGTTATGTGTAACTAATATCTGATAAATATCCAAATGACCGTCTCCTTTTTCAATAGGGACTAGAATAGCACATATATTTTTTCTTGTCTAGGGCAAAACCTTTCTTATCACAGATTTTTAGCATACAATTCTAATATACGAGTATAAATAACTTCCGGCAGGATTACATAAATGTACAGGACCCTGGCAAGATTACTCCCACCAGGGTCCTGTACATTTATGTTCTACTCGCAGATTCAAGGGATACGACATTTACTTCAACACAATTGCATTCACTGCTTCCGTCAAATCTACGACCAGATCTCGTTTTACTAGTGATATGGATTTCCCGTCAATTGTCACAAGACAATTCGTTCCATCATATCGATATATTTTAACTTCTTTTTCCGGATATTTGTCATCTTTATAATGTAACGTAAAGCTGATTTCTTCTTTTTCAGAAGGTTCTTCACTTGTAAAGTCACTTGCTTTCAGCGCTTTAAGTGCATCTGTAAAGTCTGTTCCTTCAATTTCTTCTCCGTCATAAGTACTGACAACGTCGCCCTTCTTCTCAGACAGATCAATGGTGTAATCTTTATCTTCCAGCGTCACTTTTACACTGTCCACATCCGAAAGATCCGCTGTTACAACTGATTTATGTCTCAGCGAATCATAAGAACCATCTGTCACATTCTTATATTCGTCTTCTGTAATCTCGTAGATAATCTTGGAATCTCCGATTCTGACATAGGCTTTGTCGTCCTGTTTTGCGCTGACATGAAGTATAAATGTTTTCTCACTGCTGCCTGCTTCTGAATCTTTACTGTCACCGGAATCCTCAGAAGAATCCTCGGACTTCGGTGTATATTTTACCTCCAGATTATACTGTGGCTCATCAAGTCCATATTTTGCAACTTCTTCATCTGTCGTATTATAAGTCACATACGTTCCAAGATTCAGTGCATTTACATTGTTCAGATAGGTCTTCACAAGATTCGTATCCAGCGGCTGTTCTTCTTTATCTTTGTTCACAAAATAAATGTCGTCCTCATTGTCAGAAAGACCATCATTTTCTTTGTATTTTGCATCCAAAGAAGTAGATCCGGAAACTTTAATTTCTGAAATCTTCTCCACCTGATTAAAGTTTGGAATCTCATCATTTTTCACAAGCGCATCAATTGTCACATCAAAACTGTCCATCGGATCATTTTTCACAAGGTACACATTTCCATCTCCGATTGAAACATAACGCTGTGAATCCATGGTACTATAATCACCCAGTGAGATTTCATAAGTCTCATCGTCCGTCTCCAATGTGATTGTACATTCCGGATCATCCAGACCGTACTGTCCATAATCGTCCACATCTTCAATCTCAAATGCCACACCAAATTCTTTGAATAGTTTTAATCTCTCGGCAATCTTATCCTGATCTACTGGGAAGTTTGCATCATCGGTGTAAGTCCATGTACCATCCTTTTTTTCAAAGGCAAGGCTTCCCAAACTGCTCTTCCAGGAGATTTTATTCACAGAATCACTGTCCACTTCCAAAACCGTTTTGTCACTGTTTTTAATATTTTCTTTCTTTTTTTCTGTCTTGCTCAAAGCAAATGTGGCAATACATATCACCACTAAAACTCCAATCAGGATATATAATTTTTTAGTTCGCTTCATTTGCCCGTCTCCTCTTCACAACAATCGCAATACCAACAGCCAGATAAACAATCGGGAATACTCCAATCATGACAAGCTTCAGAATTGATGAAGTAGAATCACTGATCGTCAGGTAATTATATTGTAAGGATTTGCTTCTGATTGAAACTGCGTCACGCTGTCCTACCAGTGAGGATATAGAATTCATGACCAGATCCAGGTTTGCTCCGGAAGAATAACTGTTGTAAGTATCATCGACCAGATAAGAAGATGCATACCAGATCATCTGTCCATCATTTTCATCCTGTGTAATATCTACTCCTAACGCAAATGGTCCATCTGTATCCCCGTCTTCTTTATCATAAGTTGTCAAATTGTATCCTGCCGCCTTTGAATATGCCTCGTCTGATGTTGTGAGAAGTGACGTCACATTTACATCTTTATCCGTATTTCCAACCTCCAGTCCTCTTGCGATCGGTACAATTGCATAATAACTCTCATCCAGAAGCGGATCTGTAATGTTGCTGCTCTCAATGGTCGGCATCAGGATATACGGTGCCTGAAAAGCATAGTGATCATGGTCTGTATCAACAACAACTCCGTTATCAGATTTCACACCATAATCCGATAAAAGTCTATAAAGGTTCGGAAGATTTCCACTCTCCACCGGTCCTGCCATAACAAGCAGCTTACCTCCGTTGTTAAAATAATCTTCCAGCATATTTTTTTCTTCCTCGGAAATATCACTGGACGGCGCATTTATTAACACAAAATCTGCATCGTCCGGAACTTCATTGGTTGTCAGAAGCGAAAATTCCTCAGTCTCAATATTTTCTTTTGTAAGCTGATTACTAAATGTTGTGGAAAGTTCTGCTTCGCCGTGTCCATTCAATATATACATCTTTGGCTGTTCGCTGTTCACTACATAATCAATCGCAGAAGTGATTGCTCCTTCTCCGTCAAATGAAGTCGTTCCGCTGTAGCCTGAATATGCGCTTCCACTGGTTACGTAGATGTCACTATATGCGATATAACGATTGCGATCCCCACACTCTACGATCAGACTGTTGTTGGCAACCTCATCACTTGTATATTTCTGGGTAAATGTCGGATAAATATCCGGATTCTTCTTTTTTATTTTAATATGATCAGATAATGTATCATATTTGTCCAAAAGCTTTTCAATGACATCGTCTTCTTTACCATTCTGTACGACCCAGTAAATTGTCACATCCTCTTCCAATGTATTTACAACAACTTTTGTGTTGCTTGTGATAGAATAAAGTTTCGTGGAACTGATATCATACTGGGTTACAGAAGACGGCAGTGCCTGGGCAAATATATTTACCACGATCAGAATTGCAAGCACAATTGTTGTCAATACAATAGAATAAGTACCGCCTTTTAAAGCTGTTTTGTTCTTCATTAGTTGTACCTCCTTTTCTCAAGTGACTGAACACAGAGGAACAAGAAGAATACAATGACAGACAGATAAAATACAATAGCTGTCATATCAAACACTCCATTTACAAATGAATAAAACCGTTCAAACAAGGACAACGTCTTCATAATATTCGGAAGCAGTCCTTCGAACACACTTTTCTTTGCAAAATAAATCACAGCAACTGCAATCAATAAAACTGCAGCAACACCTGCCGCAACCGCATCATTTTTCGTCAGAATCTTAATAATCAGGCCGACAATCAAAATCAATACAACAAGTGCGATAATGGAACCTATCACACTGCTGGAAATGTAATCTGCCAAACTGACACTGTAATAATTGAACAATACAACTGCCACACAGATACCTGCTGCCATTCCAAGATTCTCTGTCAACGAAGAAATAAACATTCCTATCGCAATAAGTGCTGCACCCATAATGAAAAATGCGATCAAGCTTCCATACGATGTCAAAAGATAGACATCTCCAAACTTTGCAAAGATTAGTGGATAAAAAGCAACAATTACTAGTGGAATTAAAAATACAACTAAAAGCGCAAGATATTTTCCAAGGATAATATCTGTCGTTGTAATCGGCAGCGAATAAAGAAGTTGGTCTGTTCTCTGTTTTCGCTCTTCTGCCAGAACTCTCATAGTCAGGATCGGCACTAATCCGACAAATATAAGGCTGATAAATCCAAGCACATATTCAAAGTTTGCAACTGCCTGCTGGATATTGTAGAGCATAGATCCGATTCCTACGAATACAAGAAGAAATGCTCCGAATACATAGGCCGTCAGAGAATGAAAATAACCGGACAGCTCATGTTTTAATACTGCTTTCATTCTGTTTTCTCCTCCTCTTCCTGTTTCTTTTTATTCCTGTATTCTTCCTCGTCAGTCTCGTCTTTCTCAAGACCACCAATTTCTTCCAGACCACTGATTTCCATATCCCGAAGATCTGCTTTCACCTGTTCACTATCTTTTTCAGGAACATCTGCCGGGTCAGCAGCTTCTGTCAGCTCCAGGAAGATATCTTCCAAATTTGCTTTCTTGGAGGTCAGCTCGTAAAGCGCTTTTTCTCTCTTTGCAAATTCCATAGAAAGCTTACGGCTGATTCCACGGATATCATCAGAATCTGTCTTCATTGTCACACTTAAAAGGCCGTCTTGCGTCTCACGGTAAGACACCTCTGTAATTTCACCAAGTAAAGACTTCACTTCCTCTACTTCTTTCTGCGTTGCCTCTGTTGTAAACAAGATTTCGTTAGAACCTGCCAGTGACTTCTCCAAATGTTCCGGTTCATCAAATGCAATTAATTTCCCACCAGAAATAATCAACACTTTTTCACAGATTGCCTGCACCTCTGATAAAATATGGGAACTTAAAATAACTGTATGATTTTTTCCCAACTGCTTGATCAGATCACGGATCTCAATAATCTGAATCGGATCCAATCCTACGGTAGGCTCATCTAAAATAATAACTTTCGGATTTCCAAGAAGTGCCTGGGCAATCCCAACTCTCTGTCTGTACCCCTTCGACAACTTGGAAATCAGACGTTTTCTCACATTCTGGATTCTCGTTTGGGAAATGACACCCTCGATCTGACGATCCATTTCTTTTCCTTTTAATCCTTTCGCTTCTGCAACAAACTTAAGATATTCCTCTGGTGTCTCATTCGTATAAAGCGGTGGAATCTCCGGTAAATAGCCGATTGCTCTCTTGGCTTCTTTCGGCTCTTCAAAAATATCATGACCATCAATCGTGACCTGACCGGATGTCGCTGACAGACAGCCGGTAATGATATTCATAGTTGTAGACTTTCCGGCACCATTAGGTCCCAGAAAACCATAGACATGACCCTCATCAATCTCAAAGGACAAATCGTCTACTGCGGTAAATTCACCGTAACATTTTGTTAAATGTTTTACTGAAATCATCACAAACCTCCTACATTTTCTTCCAAGTCTTATTAAAGAAAATGAATCTAAACTCAAATTAAACTTTTGCATGTCCAAAAGTGAAAAGTTTGTGAAAATAGATTTTTAAATGAATTTTTGTGTTAAACTCTCTCATAGAATGAAAGAGGAGACAACAGCACTGAAAAATTTACATCAGTTGAATTGGAGGCTTTTCTATGCTACAAATTTTGATTATTGATGATGACAAAAATATACGACGCTATTTAAAAACAATTCTTCTGGCCGCCGGGTACACTCCAATCTGCACAGAAACAGCCGATGAGGCACTACATATCATGGAGACAAACAATATTGCACTCATCATTCTTGACATTATGCTCCCCGGAACAGACGGGTTTACATTCACAAAGCTTCTGCGCGATTGTAAAAATGATATCCCTATCTTGATGCATACTGCAAAGCAGCTTCCGGATGACATAAAAACAGGATTTCTTGCCGGCGCTGACGATTATATGACGAAACCGGCTGATAAGGATGTCCTTCTTCTTAGAATCAAAGCGCTTCTGCGACGGGCAAAAATCACTGCGGAACACCAGCTTCGCATTGGACATACTATACTAAATTATGATGCCCTGACCGTCACTACAGATAAGGATACCCAACTGCTTCCTCAGAAAGAGTTTCTTCTATTATATAAGCTGCTTTCTTACCCAAACCAGATATTCACCCGCATGCAGCTTATGGACGATATCTGGGGACCGGATTCTGATTCCGGCGATGCGACTGTCAGCGTACACATCAACCGTCTCCGGAACCGGTTCCAGAATTGTCATGATTTTTCCATCACAACAATCCGGGGGCTTGGATATAAAGCACAGGTGCAAGAGGCACTCATGTAAATGAAATATATGGAGATTTAAATAATGATGAAATACTTTACACATACAAATGCAGGCAAATTAAAACTAAATTTTCGGGCAAAAATGAACCTTCTTACAACCGGTTTAATCTTTGTCCTACTGTTATTATCCACATTTCTCGGAAACGGAGTTATGATCCTGCTCATCCATCATGGCTTCGTCAATGCCGGACCACCGTCCTCACAGATTCCGCTTCTGATCCAGACCGGGATCATCAGTATTATCATTGGCACCTTGATCACACTTCTGATCAGCCACCTACCGCTCAAACCTCTCCATACATTGGTTGAGGCTATTCATCAAGTATCCACAGGAAATTATGATGTTAAAATCCACTTGGAACACCCAGCAGAATTCCGAGAAGTATCTGATTGTTTTAATCACATGACCGAAGAATTGTCCTGTACAGAAATGTTACGCTCAGATTTTATCAACAACTTCTCTCACGAATTCAAGACCCCGATTGTCTCCGTTCTTGGATTCGCGAAATTATTAAAATCCGACCAACTCACAAAAGATCAACGCGAAGAATATCTGGACATTATTATAGAAGAGTCCAGGCGCTTATCAGAACTTTCCACGACCATACTTGACCTTTCCAGAATTGAAAGTCTCTCTTCCCTTTCCGGACAGACAACATTTTCCTTAAGCGAACAAATCCGGGAAGCAATTCTGTTATTGGAATATAAGTGGTCCAAAAAACATCTGAAGCTGGATCTTAATCTGGAAGAGTTGGACATCCTCGCTGATGAAGCACTGCTAAAACAGGTATGGATCAATCTTCTGGACAATGGAATTAAATTTTCCCCAGAGTTTGGAAAATTATCTGTCTCTCTTCACACAAAAGATGGAACCTGCATCGTCAAAGTTCAGGATCACGGTCCCGGCATGGATCAGGCAACCTCTGATCTAATCTTTACAAAGTTCTATCAGGGCGATACTTCACGCCAGTCGGAAGGCAATGGTCTGGGACTTGCACTTGTAAAGAAAATCATAGAGCTACATCGCGGTACAGTCACCGTGGAAAGCAATACAGGAAAAGGCAGCACCTTCATTGTGGTGCTGCCTTTATAGCTTTTCTGTTCCCAAAATCTTTACTACCTTTTATCGGATATGCAAAACTCCTGAATGAGCCCCCGCAATCCAATTCTCCAAAGTATTCCTTGAAACAATCCCTTCTGTATTCTTTTTATATTTTGCCATCCCATATAATGAAACAAAAATCATGATTGCAAATAAAAATCTTGCACTTCCAAACATCTCTCCTTGCACCTCAAAGTACAAATATGCGGATACAAAAAATATGAAAATCACACCAAAAAATATTAATTTATAATTTCTATACCAATTTGTGTTTTTCATAAGTTTACACCTCCCTCTTTCTTTTTCTAACTATAGTATATAGTATTCCTTTTTGTTTGTAAAATTAAACTTTGGAACTATTTTCCATTCCATTTTGGAATATATGTATGATATAATCTTATTAAGGAGGTTTTTATGAACAATAAAGACTATTTAATTGTTGCTACACTCGGAGAAACGCGAAATATTACCCGTACAGCCGAACGACTTTTCATGACACAATCTGCCATTTCCAAACGTATTAAATTAATAGAGCAGGAATTTAGCTGTGATTTGCTTGTACGCTCCCGGCATGGTATCTTTTTTACAAAGGCAGGGGAACATATCTTAGACTTTTGTCGCAACACACTTGAAGAACTAGATGCACTAAAGCAACAAGTGAATTTTGAACATAATGAAATATCCGGTACCCTTCGCGTCGGTTACTCAATCAGCTACGGAACTTACTTTCTTGCCAGTCAGCTTGCTTCTTACCATGAAGCATACCCTAAAGTAAATCTCCAAGTCAGTACCGACCAAAGTAGTCAGCTCTATACCCAAATGATTCAAGGATCTCTAGACCTTGCCATTATCCGAGGAGAATACAGTTGGGATGGACCAAAATATATACTTGCCAAAGAACAAGTCTATGCTGTTTGGAATCATTCAATGGATTCTAAATCTTTATCGGAATGTTTATACATAAGTCGAAAAACGGACCCATACCTCACCAATCAAATGATTAAATGGCTTCGTGAAAAAGAACTTTTTTCAAATTCTTCTCAAATATGTGTAGATAATATTACCACTTGCAGACAGTTAGTAGATTCTGGCATTGACTGGGCAATATTACCAGAAATTGCTCTTGAACATTTTGACGGAACAAAAATGAAATTACTCTTTAATGATGGGACACCCTTTACCCGTTGCACCTATATTCTGGTTCAAAATGGAGCCATAGCCCTTCCTCAGATTAAATATTTTATTAATCTGATATTGTCTCTTACTGATACAAAAAAGGAACCGAGTTAGTTTTCGGTTCCTTTTGCTAATTCATTCATCCAGTTTATCATTTTTTCTTTATCATACGGCAGTTTACCTATGACTGTATATTTATTCAATACAGTTGTATCCGCAAATATGCAGTCTGACATTTTCAGATTCTCCAGTATTTTTTTCGCTTCCATCATACGACTTCGTAAATCTAAAGGTACAAACAGACCTTGATTATATTGCTTATACAAATCTGTATCGTTCCAGATTTTTAATCCAATCATCCATATTCTTTCAGGTTGTATGACATTCAAAAATTTTGCAGTATCTTCCGCATGTTCTTCTGACATTTTTTTACCACCAAGTCCCGGAATTACCGTAACTGAATATGTAATTCCTGCCCTTTGTAATCGTTCGCAAGCTTCTATACCCTGTTCTGGTGTTACACCTTTATTCATTTGTTTCAACACTTTTGCATTTCCAGACTCTATTCCAATATGCAAATGACAAATTCCTTTTTTTCGTAGTACAAGAAGCTCTCTCTCATCCTTTCTTAAAACATCATCAACCCTTGCATACATACTGATTTCATGAATCCATGGCATATAACGCTCTACATATCCAGTAATTGCCAATATTTTCCCCGTATCCATTACAAATGGATTTTCTCCCAGCAAAAAAATACGTCTTTTTGCTTTTGCATATGGTACGAGCATTTTTGCTTTTTTCTCTATTTCTTCAAGAGGAAATATATAAAAATCATCCTTTGTAAAATCACAAAATGCACATTTATGCCAACTACATCCTAGCTCTGTTTCTAATAATGCACTGTCCTTTTCCCAAAATGGACGATACACTTCTTTTTCTGTATATAATTCCACTATATATTTCCTCTTTTCTAATTTTGAAGTATCTGTTTTGCTATTGAATTAAATCCAGCAACTCCTTCCCACAATACATCTTCATCTACATTGAAGCGTGAAGAATGATGTGGATAGTCTGTTCCTTTTTCTGTATTAGAAGAACTCAGATATAAAAAAGCCCCCGGAACTATATTTAAATAATTTGCAAAATCTTCACCTGCCATACATGGTGACTCCATATGCCGCTCCACATATTGAATTCCGAGAGTCCCTTCTATGGCATCTGCTGCCAAATCTGCCATATATCTGTCATTTACGACCGGTGGTGCTCCCCATATAATTTGGAATTCGCATTCACCGCCAAAAGTCATAGCTGTCATATTTGCAATCTCTTCAATTCTTTTTGCCAAATATTGCCGTACACTTTCATCCACCGCACGAGTTGTTCCTTCCAGTATCACTGAATCCGGTATAACATTATACTGATTGCCACCTATAATCTTACCAATTGAAATCACACTGGCAATTGTTCCCATAAGTTCTCTTGTCTGAATAGCCTGTAGTGCTAATACAAGATGCGAAGCTATCTGAACCGGGTCAATCCCCTTTTCCGGATTTGATCCATGACAAGATTCTCCCTTTATTTTAATAATAAAATGATCATAGGAGGCCATACAACAGCCTGAAGATATGATAAACTTTCCACAAGGAATTTCTTTTCCAAATAAAGTACCTATATGCAGTCCAAAAATCGCGTCGACATTTTCAACATATCCATCCTCAATAGCAATTTCTGCTCCTCTGGCTGTTTCTTCACCAGGCTGAAAAATTAATCTTACCACTCCATGCATAGAATCTTTCCACGTAAGGAGCATTCTTGCTGTCCCAAGCATAATTGCCATATGCGCATCATGCCCACAGGCATGCATATATCCCGGATATAGAGATTTATAATCAATATCTAATTCCTCTTCCAACTGCAAAGCATCCATGTCTGTGCGAAACGCAATTGTTTTTCCGTGATATGCACCCTCTATGGTTGCCATAATTCCACTGCCTCTTTCTGAACAGACATATGGTATGTTCAACGCATCTAATTCCTTTTTTATAAATTTTTCTGTCTCAGGAAGTTCCAGCCCTATTTCTGGAATCTTGTGCAAATCCCTTCTAATCCGCAACACATATGCTTGAATTCCACCATATTGCTGTAACATATCCGACTCCCCTTTATTCACAAATTAAAGCATGTTGTCCTTCTTCCGGCTTTTCTGTTAGCATTTCCAATGCTTCTTCCACCATTTCTTTTCTATATTCAACTTCTTGCTCATGTGGAAGTGACGGATTACCAAATACATGAAGCACACTATTTCCTCGTAAAATTCGATGAGCACCGATTCCCTCAGAAATTTTGGTAAGATTTGTTACATGGATAATTGGGATTCCAGCTCTTTCAATTTCTTTTGTCATCACTGCACCGCAGCGAGAGCTGGTACCTCAAGTAGATGTCAGAATTGCAGCATCCACTCCATTTTCTTTCATGTCTTTTGCAATTCCTTCTCCAAATTTCTTTCCCATTTCCATCGGAGTCATAACTCCTGCTGTAGAATAAAACTTCTGATATACCTCTCCGATTTTACCTTCTTTCTTCAACTTCATAAGTGCATCCACCGGAACAAGACGGTTCGGATCAGCCAGTACAAATGCATTATTGTATCCCTGATGACTGACCTCATAATCTTTTGCATTCAGTGCATCCACTCCATGAGTGTCATATATCTTATAATATTTTGAATTTGTCGGAACCTGGTTATCCGGATTTCCCTTTGGCACAAGCCCTCCGTCAGTGACTACTGCTATTTTTATCTCATCTAATGGCTTATCCAGAACCGGAAGTGGTATATCTTCATGGTTCGGCATGATGACTTCTGTATAGAAGTTCTCGTGATGATACTTTTTAAGCAACATAGCTAACGCTCGCTTTGGTGCCGGAATTGTATAGTCGATTTCAATTTCCGGACCTGATCCATGATATCCTTCCTTCTTACCATCTCCAATAAAATCACCTTCTACAAGGCGTTTAGCAAAAACTGCAACCTGTTTTACAACCTGTCGCATCTTTGCAGCATTGTTTTCTGTCTGAAGAATATAGCACTGATCCTTGTAGAGATCTGTACCAGGATTTTCCGCATACAATGCAGTAACTGCTGGGATTTTCAATGTTCTTGTCACCGCAGAAGTCGCAGCACCACAACCGATTCCATATCTTCCTGCATTAAATCCAGGCCCTGCCACAAAAAGCTGTCCTTTATATTTTTTCACAGTGTCTATCAACTGCCTACACACTTCGTCTGTATTCTCTGCTATATAATTATCTCCACAAATAAATGTAGCTACAATTTCATAATTTTCTCCTAAATTTTTGGCAAGAGCAAGTCCTGGTCCTACTGGTTCTTCTTTTATAACAATCCCCATACTAGCAGTGTCTTCTCCGCCATATCCACCATAAAACTGATTAATATAATGTACGACTCTGATTTTTTCTGTCATGATCTACGCCTCCTTTTCCGGTACTTCCGGCAAATCTGAATCTGTAGTTACATAACAGTCACCCAGTTGTGACCAAATTCCCTGATAAGCAAAATTCGTAGTATGTGTAAACGGCCCTCTCACATCTATTCCCATCAAACTTGGCACATTGGTTCCTTCTCCAATCACCCGATCTACTCTCGGATGATGAAGGTCGTAATTTCGTCCACTGTTTATAACGGCATCAATCTTTGGATCTGATATGACAAGCATATCACCAGGTTTATCATTAGATACAGCAGACAAATTCATAACACATGTCATTCCCATTTTTTCTGCCCAGTTAAATGCAAGTGCGCTGTCCAGCTGACAATGTCCCATACCTGATTTATTTACAATAACGCAATCTGCTTTTAAAGTTTCTTTACACAAGGTAGCTGCCATCATACTCATTGCATCTTTTCCATCAATTTTCATAACATTGTTGTCCATAACAAAACCGACAAACTCAATGTCTTTTCCATGACGTTTCATCAATTCTTTGATATAGACTTCATTTTGAAGATAATAGTTCGGCTCCCAATATCTCCATACCATAGCTCCATCGAGCACTTCTGTTGGTTGAAGAATTGTTGGGAGAAATCCTAACGCGCTCTGCCCATATACAAGGAAATTCCAAGTATCATGAGAAGCCATATGCGTAACCAGATATGCTACCTTCGGAAGTGGTTTACCATCCGCTCCAAGACCTACCGGTCCCAGTTCATAAACCTCTGATTCATCCGGTTTCATAGCAATTGCCAGTTTTGCTAGATAAACGTTAATGCTTAACGATGCATATTTTAAAGCCTCTGCATAACTTGCATCACTGACACCTTCTGCCGGAGTCGCATCTAAAATAATATGGTAATGTCTGGAAAAGTTAGAGTATTTTGCACATTCTCCTCCCATATCCAAATAATATTTGATGTTGCATTTTGCATAATAAATATCCGATACAACCACTCCTTTTAATGCAACGGTACGGCCTTCTCCCATAGGTGCAAGTTTTCCCCAAATTCCAGGATAAGATGTTTCTGGTGCATCTGCTTTACAACGCGGCTGCATTACGTCATGAATTCCCAGGATTCTGCAACTTTCTCCTGGTACAGCCAGCTTAATATCCAGACTTCCGAACAATTCACTTTTTGCCTGATTTATAAGCTCTTCTTTGTTGACTGTCAATACACCTTCTGACAGTTCTGTTTTCTTTCCAAATTGAACCTTTTTGACACGAATGTAATCAATTTGTAACCTTTTACTCATGGCATTTTCTCCTTTCTCACATTGAGACGCTGCATTCTTCCATGCAGTGATACTTAGCCAAACTCTACTGTTGTATATATTTTATCTTTCTTTTTTTTCATTCTCAATTTACAGAAAAGTATTGTGTCTAATTCTATTACAAATATCATATATGTACCATTTTTTAGTAAAAAAAGAACCTCTCATTACAGATTTTCTTTTTCTGTAATAAAAGATTCTTTTCTTATTTTCTTATATTCCTTCTTATTCGATGACCTGCTGTAACTGATTTAACGTTTCCATGACTAATCGTCTGCGCTGTTCTTTTTCCTGTTCCAAGGGCAATTGCGGATTTCCAAAGGGATAACAAACATTATTACCTTTTACTATCCTCACACTACCAGAGTCAATAGCTATGCGCGTCAGATTTGTAACCTGTACAACCGGAATTCCGATATTTTCAATTTCTTTTCCAATATAGGTTCCACATCGAGTACTTGTTCCACACGCTGATGTAATAATCACAGCATCCACTTCATATTGTCTGATTGAAGATGCAATTCGTTTCCCGAGACGAATACTTTCTTCTGTCGATGTCATCACTCCTGCTGTTGTTAGAAAGATATCACATAATTTTCCAATAATTCCTTCTTTCTCCAACTCTCTCATAATATCTACCGGCAACAAACGATTCGGATCTGCATTCACATACTGATTATCATAACCCTGATGGCTGACTTCATATTTGTCTGGCTTCAATGCCTCACAGCCCTGAATACTGTACGCCAGACATATTTTTGCGTTTGTTGAAGGAAGTTCTTCAGGATTTCCTTTCGGTACCAGCCCTCCATCTGTCATCAAAAGAATCTTTGCTTCATTAAGCTTTTTATGAAGATTCGGTATCTTCGGTTTTTCGGGCGACACCATGATAACCTCACTTTGAAAATGTTCTCCCCGATGCTTTTTTAACAACATCTCAAGGCATCTTTTTGGCGCTGCTTCCTTATAATTAATAAATGGAACTATGTTATCTTGATTTTTTTCTCCAGTCAGCCCGTCAGGAATTGAATAAATATACTCTGAACGTTCTAACATACTTTCAAACACTTCTTTCTGCCAATCATATTCGCTTTTTCCATATGCTCTCCCAGCATTCGCTCTTCTGTTAAATGTGCATAACCCGAAGCTTCAAATTCCAATACTGCATGTACTTGTTCAAAATAACTCATATAATTATCTCGCATTCCATCCTTGACCCAGTCCGAAATAATTCCAACTAAAGAATGCGCTTTCATTTTCGCCATGAGCTGCAACTCTGACTCTGTTAATTTAAATCCTGATTCGGAATAGCGCATATCAATATTAATTTTCCACATTTCATAATAAAGATCATTCAGATATTCATATAATGAATTCTGACCCACATACTGAAAACATGCAAGATAGAATTTTCGATTTGCATATAAACACTTACATACATTTAAAAAGCTATCTGTCAGTTTAGATGGATCATTAAACGAATTTACATTTTGAAGCATATCCGTATAAAAAACCCAGTTAATTAATTCGTATTTATCTTGAAAATGATAATAAAATGTGTTCCTGCTTATATTACAATAATCTGTAATATGCTTGACAGAGATTTTAGATAATGGTTGTTTCTCCAATAACTTCTTTAATGCGGTCGCCAACGCTTCTTTCGTTATCTGATTATTAGCCATACATTACACTCCTTTGAGATATTTACTCTCTTATAAGCTTTAAATTGTATGTTTTTTCTCTCTAACAATATTCTATTATAGATTATTCAACTAATCAACCTCAATCATTAATTATTTTTTGTACATTTTAGCGTTTTTGTCTAATTTTTCATCCCATACAATTTATTAGTTCAATATTTTCAGCAAAAAACAACACACTTTTTTTTATTGTTCATATTTAAAACAGACAACGGCTTTGTAAAATGAAATCCCCAACTTTTTTTGTTATTCTAAAACCATGAAATGTGCCATTTTCTACTGTTATAAACAAGCAAATTTCGCATTTTAGGAGGGATTTTTTATGTATGCACTTATTGCTGCTATTCCTATTTTATTGACCGTCATACTAATGGTTGGCTTTAACTGGCCGGCAAAACGGGCCTTGCCCGCATCTTGGCTTGTTGCCTGTTTTGTTGCCGGATTTATCTGGAAAATGGGAATACTCGAAATTGGTGCTCAGACTCTTGCGGGTTTTCTGAGTGCTTTTGAAACACTTTCAATTATTTTTGGCGCAATCTTACTTATGAATGTTTTGAAACAATCTGGCGCAATGGCTTCTATTAATAATATCTTTTCAAATATTACAAAAGATGCCAGGATTCAAGCAATCCTTGTAGGATATGTATTTGCCGGATTTATCGAAGGCGCTGCCGGATTTGGAACACCTGCTGCACTTTCTGCTCCAATCTTAATCTCACTTGGATTCCCACCGTTGGCAGCAGCTGCTGTATGTTTAATTTACAACTCTACACCTGTTTGCCCGGGGCCTGTCGGTGTTCCAACACTGACAGCTTCCAGTGTTGTATCCTCTTCCGTAACAGCTCTTGGCGGTGATCCGGATAAGTTTACCGCTATGCTGACCAAATGGACCTGTATTCCACATATGGTTGGTGGTCTGTTCATTATTTTTATCGGACTTTGTGTCCTTTGTAAAGTCTTCGGAAAAAACCACAGTTTTAAAGATGCATTAAAAGCACTTCCATTCTGCATCCTTACAGGTGTTGTTGTCGGAGTTCTCTATCTTACAATGGCAGTTTTTGTAGGTCCAGAATTAACTTCTATGGTTGCTTTTCTTGCAGCATTGCCAATCTTAATCCTCGCTGCCAAAAAAGGATTTTTAATGCCAAAAGAAGTTATGACTTTTGATGGAGTGGAAAAATGGGGCGACCAAAGCTGGCTTTCAACGCAAACCGTCAGCCAGCCACAAGATAAAGGTATGTCGCCTGTTAAAGCATGGATGCCATACGTAATCATCAGTATTATCCTTGTTTTAACACGTGTTGGCTTTTTCAAAATAAAACCGATTCTCACAGATGAACCATTTATTCTGCACATTGATCATATTCTTGGATTTGACACGATCAACTGGGATTTTAAATTCTTATGGAATCCTGGTATTATGCCATTTACATTAATTGCTCTTATTACCATTCTGCTTCACAAAATGAGTAAACATGAAGCCAAGGTAGCAATCAAAGATTCTTTTTGTCAGATATCCGGTGCTGCTATTGCATTACTTTTCGGTGTTGCCATGGTTAATCTTTATCGCTACACAAGTAATGCTAACATAGGTGCAAAAGTTGCTTCCACAGTAATTGATACTTTTGATTATACAAACAGTAGTATGTTATATGTCATGGCAGATGCGCTAGCAAATATTTTTCATGGTGCATACTTTATTATCGCTCCATTTATCGGTGTACTCGGCGCCTTTATGTCAGGATCATGTACCGTATCCAACACCTTATTTTCTTCCCTGCAATTTGAAACAGCTTCTCTGCTAGGCATGTCCCAGGTATTGATTGTAGCCCTTCAAAACTGTGGTGGTGCAATTGGAAATATGGTATGTGTAAACAATATCGTATCTGTATGTGCTACAACTGGAACCAGCGGTAATGAAGGTAAATTAATCAAGACCAACATTATTCCTTGCATCATATACTGTGTAATTGTTGCTACCGTTGTCGGAATCTTCATGGCATCAGGAATTAACCCAATGCCTGAATTATTAAAGTAAGAGAATCAAAGTCATCTGTCCAAACATTACAGTCGTTTTAAACATATACTTTCTTATTATCATATTATCAGAGGGTGTCGCAAAATCATCAAATCAGAGGATTGAGCGATACCCTTGCTCTCTGTATAAAAATCCGAAAGCTTTCATACCCCCGAACAAGTTATTACATTTGAATAACAAAAGTACAGATCCTTTTCTGTTTAAGGTATAACAAAGACTGTGCCTCGGCACATTCTAGCGTCTGCGGCGTTACTGAGCGCCAGTGACGCTCGTCTAGCAACGACCGAAGTGAAACTGAGACGCTTGCGACATCATCATTGTACGCCGTAGTGCGCATCCTGCCGGAGGCTTTTTTATGGGCGTGTGAAAAAACGAGAGTTTTTTCATGCGTCCTTTTGCTTATGGTTATAATAATAGTTATATTACATAAAAAATGGTATAATTCCCCTTACCCCATAAGAATGCTATTATGAACTCCTATGCGGCAGCTGCAACTTTTTCTGTTTATTGTGATATTTATAAAGATTGTGTCCGATAGAAACGAGAAATACTTCAAGCAATACAGATTTTATTCCTCTTCGGACAATTCTTTTGTACCACCGGTCGTTTTTCATGATACCAAAGGTACCTTCTGCCTGAATGGATCTGTTCATCCTTAGAAGCGCTCCCTGGATACTTTCGAGATTTTCTATCACTTCCTGATGCATCGCTGTAAGTTCGCGGTTGATCCGAACAGTACGGTTTTTGTCTGTCTTTTTACATTGTTTTGCGTATGGACAGCCGGAGCAGTCTTCACACTGATACACTTCTTCCTGACGCCCATACTTGTTCCCTTTTACGTTTTTTCGATACTGAAGATAAAAGTTTTTCCCGTTTGGGCAACGCATGTTTCCGTCTTCCCCGATTGGAAAATTTACTGCACGAAATGGCTCTTCATGATACTTCTTGTCCGTAGTCTCTTTCTTGAACATGGGAAACTTCATATATTTTTCCATTCCTTGCTGCTCACAGAAGATGTAATTGTTGTAAGAACCATATCCGGCATCTGCTACTGGGTACTTCGAATAGAAGCCATATGTAGTATAAAACTTGTTCATTAATGGAATAAAACAATCCATATCTGAGAGATACTGATTTACATCAACAACAGCAATGTATTCATCTGCAACACCGACCTATACATTATAAGCTGGAATCAACTGGTCATTTCCCATGTAGTCTGTCTTGATTCGCATAAAAGTGGCTGAATGATCTGTTTTCGAGTAGTTGTTGCGATCTTCTCCACAGATTTTGATTTTTTCCACGTATTCTTCCAACTTAGCAGCATACTCTTTGAGTTTCTCATAATGACGTTGTTGTGTAGTTTTGCGATGTCCCCTGCCATGAACAAACATTGCTTCATTAATCTGCCAGACTTCTGCATACTGTTCAGCAGCTTCCTTCAGATACTCTGGTGCGTACTCACTATTGATACAAAGTTTCATACCTGTACATGAAAGTTCCTCATTGATTTCCTCAAAGAGTGTAGTGATCTTACCAAAGAGACGGTATCTGGATTTTTCGGTTGCTTTTTTCCATACCCAGAAGTATTTATTCGCATTTGCTTCAAACTTGGATCCATCAATGTATAGATGTTGAAGATCCACATGCTCTGTCTCGAAGATTTTTTTGTTTATATCTTGAAATATTTCTTCAATGGAATCAGCAAGTACTTCGTTGATGAAGTAGCCGAAGGTACGGTAAGAAGGTGCTTGATGATCCATAAGATACATGAAGCGGAGATTGATTTTACACTGATCCTCCAGTTCACGCAATGATATATAGCCATTCGCCATAAATCCAAACAAAACTGTTTTCAGCATGCTGATCGGATCATATCTGAGTCTTCCTGTATAATGTTGAGGAATATTTTTCAAATATTTCTCCAGTTCGATTTCTCCCATAAATCTGTCAAAAGTCAGCACTGGATCACAGATGTCCAAATAATCTTGAATTAGCATTGGCAAAACTGCCTGTTTTGGGTTAGAATAGATTATGTTATTAATTTTCATTGCAAGTTAATTATAACAGAAAGAAAGACCTTGAGTTCATTATAAACTCTTGGTCTTTCTTTTTTTGGGGACTATTCTTTTTTCACAGCCCCATAAAAACGGAGCTGCTGCTCCAGTAGATTATCTATCTACTTTTGCAACAGCCCCATTCATTAAACAGGATTCTAAAAACTATCTATATTGTGAGCTCTTCTGCATCATCAATATCTGCATCACATTCATCAACCATATAATCTACAGCTTCCTGTGCAGCATCCATATGTTCTGCATCTCCCATGACTGTCAATTCATTTCTTTTAATGTTCAGCACTTTTCCGCTTTTCTGGATATGCTGATAGGTCTTAGAGATCTCTTCTGCCTCCAAAGAAGTCGGACAGAAAATTCCAACTTTATTTTTTTCTGCATAATCCTTTAACGCTTCCAACTGCTCATATCCTTCTTTTACTTTTCCACCTGTCACATAAATAATCCCAGGTCTTGGATTAATTTTTACAGTTGCCATAGTCGGCGGGGATGGAATAAACACCTGTTTTGTATCACTCTCTGGGTCAATAAAGTATCCAAGTCCTTCATATTCTTTAAATTCTACCATAATAATCACCTTTTCATCTGATTATTTCAATCAGTTCTTTTCATTAAATTCTTCGACTGTCCATGGACGTCTTAAATCGTTTTCAAACATATCCTTGAATTCCTTTTCATTCACTGCATTAAACAGCTGTGCATACTCTGCTGTTGGATCGTCTTTATCCAATACATTTGCTGCTGTTGACAATGAACAATGCTGACTTCCGCCCCAGTTATGAAGTTCAACATAAACACCTGCAGCTGCAAGTTTACTTGCATAATCATAAGCCTGATCCACACCATTATCATTAGCCATAGCATGAATGAATGTTGGTGGTAATCCTACACATTCTTCTACCGTAGCACGTCCTGGGAATGCTTCTGCCGGAACATCAACCATATTGTTCATTTTTCCTAAGTATTGACGTGCAGATTGTGCAGCATCAGAGCCACCCCAAAATGCAGAATTTATACTTAATGAGCGATATTGTGGCAACGGACGATCATCAATAATCGGCACCCATACCAGACAACCGCGTGGTGTGATTCCACGTTTTTTCAGTCTGTGACACAGAGCCAATGACAAATGTCCACCAGAACTATTACCATGAATAATAATCTTATTAGCACTAATATTCAGTTCTTTTGCATGCTCTGTAAGGAAATTATATGCAGCTTCACAATCATTCATCGGTTGTGGATACTGAGCGCCCATACAAAGTGTGCGGTAATTAAAGGTTGCTACCGGAACTCCATACTTATCTGCCCAATCTTCAATTGCAGCTGTAAAGCGGAAACATGTTGTAAGTCCTCCGCCTGGAATTATAAGAATGCATGGACTATTTCTCTTATAACGCCATTTCCCTTCTCTTGGATTTGCAACAAGAACTTTTACTTTTGGAGCATCTGGTTCATCAATACAACCTTTTGCTTCATATTCTGTTACACGGCTCCAATCATAATCTGGCAGGTAATCTTTAAATCCATCTTCCGCATGTGCTGCAAATTCCTGTCGTTCTTCAAATGACAGATCATCATTTAAAAGTACTTCTGCATATCCAACAGAATTTCCCATCAGTGCATATGCCTGCTCCAGTTCTGGATGTGCCCATTTAACATCATCACGAATTCTAAATTTTTCAAGTCCCATTTTTTTACCTCCCTGGTTTCTTAATCCCTATTCATAACACATGATATTTTTTCCTTCGGAATTAATTTTCAAAAAAAGTTACTGCAATAACTTTTCTTTCTAATTTAATGTTACCACTTCATTCTATATCTTTCACTCTTCATAAATTCAGAATGTTCAGAATTTGTACACTTCTCTATACTGCACAAAAAGCCCTAATGTTGCAGCATTAGGGCTTTTTAATTAATCTTGAAAGAGAAAAAACATGTGTTACAAATATTTATATTATTAAGTTACAATATTTACCTATAATGAAAATTTTTCGACTGTATCCAACTCCGCATCATACTCATCCAATACATAATCAACTAACTCTTCTGCCTGCTTTGTATGATCATCGTCTGATTTTACTGAAATTTCTTCTGGAACAATATTCAATTTTTTAAAATTACCAACAGCATACTGATATGTTTTTGCCAATTCTTCCACATCCGTTGCCTTTGGGCACAGAAATACGACTTTATTATCTGCACAATATTTCTTTAATTCTTCAAGTTTTTCATAAGATTCGTTAATTGCTCCACCCGTTACATAAATTACTGCTGGTCTTGGATTTGCTTTTACCGTTTGTTTTCCAACCAAAATTACAGTAATTTCTTTTGTATCACTTTCCGGATCTACTGCATAACCCAACTCATCATATTCATAAAAATCTACATTCATACCTGTACCTCTTTTCATTTTTTATGAAATGCCATTACTCACCAAATTTTTCTTTAAACGCAGCTTTATAATCTTCCACAACCCATGGTCTTCTTAAATCATATTTAAAACAGTCTTCTATATTGCTATCAAACATTTGTGCAATACGAATAGAGTAATCATTTGGTTCACCACAATTCTTAATGACTGACCATACTCCATTGTTATGATGAGCTCCTCCAAACACATGATATTCAGCAAATGAATGTGCTTTCAAAAGCTTCGTGTAAAATTCAATATTTCCAAAAATATCCGGATCCATTTCACTTTGATACATAAATGTTGGCGGGAATCCAATACAATCCTCTACTGTTGCATGATTAGCAAGTGCCTCTGGTCCTACCCTGTTAGAATCAAAGTTTCTACCTAACCATTGATATAATCCATCATGCTGTTCAACAGAATCCCATACACCACTATAGAAAGAAGATCCATCTTTCTCTCTATCGTCTGTCTGTGCACTAACCGTTACAATTCCTCTTGGACTATATCCATATCTCTTCAGACGGAATGCTAATGCCAATGCAAGGTGTCCGCCTGTACTTGATCCACTCAATACAACTTTGTTTGGATGAATACCAAGCATATCCGCATTTTCATTCATCCATTTATATGCTGCATGTAGGTCATTGATTGCAGCCGGATACTTTGCCTCCCATGAAAGTCGATAAATCGGAACAATACCAATGCATTTATGTTCCTCACAAAGTCGCTCAATCGGATATGCATTAGGATTCAGTGAAACGAGTGCTCCTCCAACCACATAGTAAAGCACACGATTCTTACGTGGTTTTATATTTTTAGGTTTCACTACCCACACTTCCACTGGTGTGTCAGGCTCTTCTTCACACCCTGGCACTTCGTATTTTTCGATATCGCAGGTATGTTCTGTACTCCACCACTGATCATAATATGCCTGTTGTCTCTTTTTTCCCAACTTAAGTTTTTCTTCATCCGAAACTTCTGGGTTGTACAAAGTTGCCGTCTCAATATTTAAAGCCGGATCTATGTACCAGAAATCTGCTCCATCCGGGTGTCCCCATTTCGAATCTGTAATGTCAGTAATCCTGTTACTTTCCGCAATAAGTTGAGATCCTTTGTCATTCAATTTTTCAAAATTTCTCTGTGACATGCCATTTCCTCCTTACATAACATATTATCTTTTTTCAAGGTCTCTGATTCCTTGTCTTACTGTATGTATATTATAGTTTTATAGAAATATGAAATCATTGTTTTTTAAAACAAAAAAAGAAGAAGATTTTTGTATTTTCTGACAAATTAATTCTCCTTCTTTAATATTCTATATTTTCTGTTATTTATTTTCTAAACTTTGCATTCATTTTGTTGTAAATGCTGATATGCAATAATTGCTAATTGTAATCGAAATCTGGCATTTGATTCTCTTGAATTATATCCAAGAATCTCATCCACTTTTTTCAATCGATATTTTACTGTATTAACATGAATAAACAAACGTTCTGCTGTTGCTTTTAAATCCTCTCCATAAGTATAATAAACAGCAAGTAGTTGCAATAGATCCTGATGTTCAAACAACGGGTCTAACACTTGGTCTACCAACTGCTCTAATTCTTCCTCTGATCTCTTTAATATAAATATGTGTGCATACCAGTCATCATAAAATTGAATCTGGTTTTTTAGTTCATATACTACATTTTCTGTCTGTATTGCATCTAAATAACTCTTTCTAAAATCATCCAGATTTTTCACCAAAGAGCCTACTACCGCACTCCAAATTCTTCCTGAAATGACCTTTTTTATCTCTTCAAAAACATTTTTTAATTCTTCATGAACCACACTTCTTCGAATATTATTTGGAAAGGGAACAAATGAAATCACAGTCTCTCCATCTAAAAAAGAAAGTACGTTTTCGTTTTTCTGTGTCACATAATTTGAAACAATTCCTTCTGCCTGTTTCAAATTCATTTCTACTCCTATTGAATGTTCGTCCCGTTTCTTTTCGAGCCTCAAAATCATACATATGTACTTGTTTTGCGAATGATAGCCAAACCGTTCGCCCACAATATTTCTATCACAAACTTCATTTCCTGAATAACAAATTTCCCGTAACCAATTTTCTACATATCTTTCATTTTCAAAATTTGTAGCAAGAACAACCGACAATTGTTTCGTAAAACTTAACATATTCGTATATACCGGCATATGTATGACAGGAATTCTTTGATTATCATAACACTTCAACTGTTTTCCATATAAGCACCCATCCTCAAATGGTTTATCGTCAAATACCAAGATTCCTGAAGCATTACATTCTTGTAATGCTTTATACACATTTTTAAACTCCTGTTCTTCTAATTCTCCGGTATATACAAGAAGAAGACCTGGTATAATCCAATTATCAAATCTGAGAGCAATATCTGGCGAACACCAAGTAACATCTGAATCTAAATTTGCATTTCCATGTTCTACAACTGCATTTTTCATAAGTGGAGTTTGTAATAATTCAAATAAAGTCATTATCATCTCTCCTCCAATCTTTCACTCTTAAACAATCTTATAATAACATAATGAAAAATAATTTGCAAAAGACAAGAAAAAAGTCTTAAACTTTGCAAAAAAAGTTTAAGACTTTTCAAATAAATGCCGCAGACCGGAATCGAACCGTTTTTCTTAATCTCAAATACTGATAGAAAGGGGCTTTGAAGACTTCATCACGGTTGCGGTGTTCAAAAAGTGTTCAAACGTTTGTCGCATACAAACTAAAAAGTTGTTACTTTCTGCATAGTGTATTTCCTAAAATGATAATTACTACGACATCAACCAAAATAATCCCCAATGCAATATATACAAAAAATGCAGGCAAAATATTTTCAAGCAAGCCCATTGTCAATGCAAGAATTGCTATAATAGACATTCCAATTCCCATTGTTCTGCATAACTTCTTTTCATCATATTTTTCCTTTTCTTCTTTTGAAGCCGTATTATATCCGGAAATAAACCAACTCCCGTGTCCAGAAAGTAAAATAATAGAAAATACAGCAAATATCACAAAGACAATCCACACTATCCAATCAGAACCTGTTGCTAAATCTACTAATTTCATTTATAAGCACCTCCTTAAATTCCGTTTTTCTTAATTCGATAAACTGAAATTTATAACAGTCCTTCTGCTTTTACCCGAATTGCATAAAACTCTTGGAATGTATCTGGTTCGTCCATTATTGTTTCTTTCATAATTTTTAATCTCCGTTTACCAACTCGTCTATCCAATACAGCAAATATTTTTACGATTAAATTTTCACTTTTAAGGCTTGTTTCAATATCTTGATTATCAAACTCTGCAAATGCATTATAAAAACAGCGTTGGTCAAAAATTCCCAATTTTATAGCTACATCGTCCATATACGCATTTTCTACTTTTATGCGTTTCTCATATTTTTCGTCTTGGGGAAACATGCCTGCTTTCGACCAATTGTTCCAATAGCATCCTTTGATGATTTCTTTTCCATCATATCTTATTGCCGCCCGTCCCTCATGGTCGGGACTCTTACTATATGATGTTACATAATACTGAATATGACCTTGCAGACTTTGAGCCAGATATTCCGTTTCCAACTTTTTTCTTATACCACTCCATGTTGCCATTCATTATTCTCCCCAAATACCGATTTGTCTGTTTCATGTTATACACAGTATAATTCCATTTTATAAAATATTCAATTAAAAAGGTATGCGAATATTTTTATTTCCGCATACCCATTATCACTTTATTCTTTTACATATCGAATTAACTCACCAATTTCACATTCAAAATAGTTACATAGTTTACAGATTAAATTTGCATCCAGTCTTTGAAATTCATTTCTGCAATATCTATTGAAATTTGACCTCGGTATGTCAAGTTCCTTACAAATCATATTCTTACTGATACCTTTTTCTTGTAACAGTTCTTCTATTCTTAATTCTAAATGTCCATAATTCATGTTCCGCACCTCTACATAAAGTATATTTATTAAATCTTTATGTAGTAATTCACTATATAGTGAGGTACTATATAGTCAGTCCCTTGTTAATAACACAAAAGAGGTATGTACATGAAAAAGAAAATCATAGCAACAATCACAATGCTCTGTTTACTGACCGTTCTCTATAATTATCTCAGACTGCCGGACTATCATATTACTAACAGCATATCCTTCAGCAGTGCAGATACCAGAGATACTGAATTGACTGTAATTGTTTACAAATGTTGGGAAATTGATGGATTAATCAAAGACATTGAAAACGAACATAACAAAATCAATGGTACGCCTACCACCTTGGAAATCAAGCTCTATTATCCAACTTATTACTTGCACAATAATAGCAAGCCATTCCGAACTACAACCATTGAATATAATAAAAAAGAATAGCACTCTATTACTGCTTTTGAAGTAGTATCGGCTATTCCCTCTCCTTATATTCTTTTGTTCGTATTTTCGCAAACTAACGTTCCGCAAGGATGCCCAGTACGACGGTTCCTAACAGGGCGGCGGGTCGACTGGGCAAGTGGACGGCTGAGAAGCATTTTCTACTCAACGACATATTTAACGTTTGATTCTCTCCGTCCCTCATATTTCTCCTGTGCCAACAGTTTATCAAGAAATTCTGACACTTCTTCCATGTCTTCACTGTCTATCAAATCCAGTTTTAACAATACATCAAGGTCTGTCTGATTCTTCGGTTGTATTGAGATCGGCTGAGATGTATCCACAACCACTTTCAACTGTTTTGTCTTATTTGCTGTTTCAATATCCGTAGTTAATCCCATAACGTGGCTTTTACTCACGCCGAATATCTGTGATAATTTTTCCCATATAGATTCATCTCTCGGCGTTCCGTTTCCATTTTCATAGTTCGTAAGCATACTTTGTGAAATGCCTAATTCTTTTGCAAGTTCCGCAACGGTTATATTCTTTTCTTTCCGCAATTCTTTTATTTTATTCATAGCGAACCTCCTTTACAAGCACATTATATTTCATCAAATTTTCCCTGTCAATCTTTTTATCGGATATTCAGATATTTTCTATTGACATTCTGCATTTCTTGTTTTATCATAAGATTATCTTAATATCTGATAATCAGATATCTATAAGGAGGTGAAACGATGATTAGAGGAAATGACTTTATTTTAAATCCAGACAAACTGCAAGAGGAATTTCAGTTAGTAGAAGTTTCTGACTGGGTAGACTTTTCTACAAAAGAAAAATTAGGATTCTACTATACAGTTCTTCTTCCAAAATTAAAGTTTGAAAAAGTCAAAGTAGGCATTAAAGCTAACACTGCGATTGTTACCAACGAAGAACTTGAACAAAAAGGGCAGATTCCAGTCTCATTTGATGGATTACATACTTGGGCTAGTCTCTATAATGGACGTCTTTCTGTCAAAGCAGAAGCTTCCAATATCAGAAAAGTGGGAATGAAATAATTTCCCTACTATGTCAGCCAGTCAGTACCGGACAACGTCATAGGTGCTGAACTGGCTGACCTCTATACTTGATATATAAAACAACATCTTCCGAAAACAATCGGAACATTCATTACAAAAATTGGGATATGAGGTGAGATTCGTGAGCAAAACAAAAGAGTGTTTTGCATACAATACGAAAATCATTGAAACTCCTGCTACAAAAGAAGTATATATTTACGAAAACCCTATTTTTATTCACTCGAAAGAAAAGGCAGATTTAACAGACACAAGTAACCGAAAAAAATTTGATGAAATGTCAGCTCATAAGCAATATGACAGTTTAAAACGCAAGCAGAAGCATTACGAACAGGCTCGTTGGGATATTGCCCGTATTGTTGACTGCAACTTTGATAACAAAACAAAATTTGTAACGCTGACATTTAAAGAAAACATTCAGGAAATCCTGATAACTAACCGAGAATTTAAGTATTTTATCCAGCGATTAAATTATTATTTGTACCATACCAAAACCCAGTTATTAAAATACCTTGCAACGTGGGAGAAACAGAAGCGTGGAGCAATCCATTATCATGTTATTTTCTTTGATTTTCCGTATATAGCAAAAGAAAAATTACAGAATTTATGGTCACATGGATTTATTAAAATCAATCGCATTGATGTAGACAGCAAAGAAAACAGAGGTCGTTATCTTAGCAAGTATTTTGGAAAAGACCTTGATTTGAAGGAACATAAGAAAAAAGCCTTTTTTAAATCTCAAAATCTGAAAGTTCCACACGAAACAAAAGTCATGCTGACCGAAGACATTTTACATGACTTACAAAAAGAAAATATCGTCTTTCAGAAAGAATACACAAGGCAAATTTACGATACCAACGCTTTCTTATCTACTGGTTCATGCTTAAAGGACAGCAGTGTTATCTACATCAAAATTAAAAAAGAAAATCCTTGCGTAAAGGGGGAATCTTATGGATAATCCCGTTACGTTTTCAGATATAACATTATTGAATACGTTAGCCACCTGTGCTAACATGACCACAGATGAAGTCTTCAAAGATTTTAAAATTATGGCAAATAAAAAAATCTTGAAGAATCACAAATATGAAATTTATTACTCGGAATCAGAAAAAAGCTGGCGTACTTATTTACCCGATGAAACCAAATCTAACAAACGCCGTCCTGTTAAGAGGAAGAGTAAAGAGAACCTTGAAAAAGAAATCATCAGATTTTATATCGAAAAGCAGAAAGCTGAAAACCGTCAGAATGTCACACTGGAAGAATTATATGCTGAATGGCTTTTGTATAAAAGAGATTATACTTCCGTAAAAGCAAAAACAATTCAAGAGTATGTATCTGAATGGAATAGATTTTTCAAAGATACAGAACTTGTTAAAATGAAGATAGGCGAAATCAAACCAATCACGCTTATCCGCTTTTTCAGAGAAGCTACAAAAGACCGGCAGTTCACGCACAAGCGAGTCAGTAATGCCCGTTCTGTTTTGAATGGAATAATGAGTTATGCGATCGAAGAAGAAATTATATCACATAATCCTGTCTCTGATGTGAATTTCAAACAGTTTACCTATAAGCCAGTAGAAGTACAAAGTGACAATGTATTTTCCCGTGATGATACGCATAAGTTATTAAATTATCTTCGGTGTATCATAGAGCCATATTCTCTTGCAATACAGTTATCTTTCTATCTGTTTATCCGTGTTGGAGAAACAAAAGCTATCCGTTGGGAAGATATTGACTACAATAACAGGCTTGTATATCTTCACAGACAGGCGACCTGTGAACGTACATTGAATGATGATTTAACATTCTCAAGCCGAAAAGTAAAAGTAGTAAATCAAATGAAAGGAAATACTTCTCATGGATTCCGTAAACAGTTCCTTACAGACGAAGCACTTAAAATTCTTCACAAAGCAAAGGAATTAAATCCAAATGGAATATATGTTTTTGAACCTAACGGTGAGATTATGACAACAGACAGCTTTAACCGCCGATTGAAGAAATATTGCAAAGAAGCCGGTGTTCCTTATCATTCCAGTCATAAAATCCGCTTTTACAATGCTTCAACAGCTTTTGACGGAAATAATCTTACAACCCTTAGTTATTTAATGGGACATAGTGAGACAGCTACAACATTGCATTACTTGCGGAATGTCAATAAGAGGAAGAATGACAGGCTTGCTTTTCAGAATCTTGGTATTTCATCATAAAGTGTTCAAAGGTGTTCAAACTTTTAGAAACAAAAAAATAAGAGAAACGCTGTAAATTCAACGTTTCTCCTACTTTTCACTAATGCCGCAGACCGGAATCGAACCGGTACGGGAGTATAAGTCCCGCAGGATTTTAAGTCCTGTGCGTCTGCCAGTTCCGCCACTGCGGCATTCTAGCTTCTGCGCCAACTCGTTAGAGCTGTATGCATCGCGCGGAGCGCGTGTCACATTTTGCGACTAAACTATCTAAAATTCTGCAACAATCTCTCGTCGCAAAATGGGACCAATAGGGCTCGAACCTATGACCCTCTGCTTGTAAGGCAGATGCTCTCCCAGCTGAGCTATGATCCCATATTCAAAAAAATAAACGTGATATCATACAAATGATATCAACGACCCAGAAGAGACTCGAACTCTCGACCTCCGCCGTGACAGGGCGGCGCTCTAACCAACTGAGCCACTGGGCCAGATAAATGGACCTTCGGGGACTCGAACCCAGGACCGATCGGTTATGAGCCGATTGCTCTAACCAGCTGAGCTAAAGGTCCAAAATCATTAAGTCCCGTTTAGGAACTAAGCCGATGATCGGACTCGAACCGATAACCTGCTGATTACAAATCAGCTGCTCTGCCAATTGAGCCACATCGGCATAATAAAAATGACTCCAACGGGAATCGAACCCGTGTTACCGCCGTGAAAGGGCGATGTCTTAACCGCTTGACCATGGAGCCATATTCTTTATCGCTTGTGTGTTTTTCGTGTGTATCACTCGCGACGAATGTTATAATATCATAGCGCAAGTGTTTTGGCAACCCTTTTTTTTAATTTTTTTTATTTTTTTTGCAAAAACTTTTTATAATCCCCGAAAACCCCCGTAAATACAGTGTTTTCAGGATTATAACTTTCCCCCAAAAATTTTACCTTCCTATCAAGATAGTCATAATTTTGTTCGTTGATTTGTTGTTAAATCATCTCTTTTTTATTTTAGGAAATTTACACAAACTACGATAAAATGTATCATTATATTTTGCAAAGTTTTTCCCTTGATACCATCTTTCGTGTGTGCTACGATAGACAAGCATTACTTTTCAACTACATATTAAATAAGAAATAAGGAGATTTTACAAATGAAATTTTTGAAACAATTCGGGATTATTCTTGTCTTTTCTTTCATCGGAGAATTGTTGAACCATGTACTTCCGCTTCCAGTTCCTGCAAGCATCTATGGAATTATATTGATGTTCACCTGTTTAAAATTGGGTTTCTTCCCTCTTTCAGAGATTGAAGAAACAGGTCGATTTCTGATTGAAATCATGCCACTAATGTTTATTCCAGCTGCTGTAGGACTTTTAGAAGCATGGGATATTATTCGGTCAGTATGGATTCTGTACCTTGTTGTTACTATTTTCTCTACTATATTTGTTATGGCTGTCTCTGGCATGACTACTCAATATATGATTCGTTATTCCGCTTCAAAAAAAGCAGCGTTAAAAAAAGCTTTGTCTGTCAAGGAAGGGGAATGTAGCTATGGAATTTTTTAACAACTCTGTCTTTTTCGGGGTAATGTTAAGCCTTCTCGCCTACGGAATTGGCGCATTATTAAAACAGAAATTCAAACTTGCCATTTTCAATCCGCTCCTTATCTCAGTAATTATAGTAATTGCTGTTTTAGCAGTTTCCGGAATTGATTATAAGGTATATAATGAAGGAGCGAAATACATTTCTTATCTGCTTACACCAGCTACAATCTGCCTTGCTATTCCGCTTTATGAACAGTTTGAATTATTGAAATCCAACTGGAAAGCAATTGCAGTCGGTATTTTCAGTGGTGTACTTGCAAGCCTTGGAAGTATTCTTGCCATGGCAGTCCTATTTGGATTTACGCATCAGGAATATGTATCATTTCTTCCAAAATCTATTACAACTGCGATTGGAATGGGTGTATCAGAAGAGCTTGGAGGATACGTTTCCATCACCGTTGCTATCATCGTATTAACAGGTGTACTGGGAAATATGTGTGCAGAAAGCGTATGTAAGCTTTTCAAAATCGAAGAACCTATTGCCAAGGGTATTGCCATCGGCACTGCTTCCCACGCAATCGGAACTTCCAAGGCTATGGAGCTTGGGGATATTGAAGGCGCAATGAGCAGCTTGTCCATCGTAGTATCCGGACTTATCACTGTAATTGGTGCGTCCGTATTTGCACAATTCATGTAAGATATCAGAATTACGAAATGTATCGCATGAATCTATCCATAGTATCTTAGAAAAATAAATTACAAAGGAGACTCTCTCATGCCAGTATTTGATTTTAGTAATCCTGAATCAACAACGACAACAACCGAAGTTACTTACACTACATTTCACTCTGATAAAAATGTTGCTACTCCGGAAGATCCGATTCTTCTTCTGGACAATGCTCCCCGCCAGTGGGCTCATCATTCCTGCGGTGTATTCACAAACCCTGCAAAGCACACAGCATTTGAATTTGAAGAAGAAGATGGCATTATCAGTGCCAATATTCTTCAGATTGATTCCCGCTTTGTAAGCCTGATCAAATGGCTCGGCGAAAATCATATCAACGTTCGTCTGTCCGGTAAGAACCTCCCAGACGGTTATGCAGTCTACAAAATTCGTGAAATTGCCTATGGCGGTGCCACAAAATTATCTGCTGAAGACGGTTTCCTTCAGTTTATGATGGAACGGCTCTTTTCCAGTAGCGCCCCGCTTGATGAGACGCTGAAAGAGGAAGACTCTGAACTCGGTGATGATATGAAACTTACAAGTATTCAGAGTATTACCGACTTCATTACTTGTGCCGGAAGAACTCTTCCTGATAACATCCGTCTCTGGGCAAGACGTAATCTGGCAGTTGCAAAATCCCACGAAGTATCCCCGGAAGAACGACGCCACGCACAGCGTGCGCTTTCTATTATGATGAATATCCAGTGGAAGACAGATTATTTTGAATCAATTGATCCTGATGAAGCAAGACGTATCTTAGACGAAGAACTCTACGGTATGGAACGCGTAAAGCAACGTATTATAGAGACAATCATCCAGATTAACCGTACACATACCCTTCCGGCTTACGGACTTCTCCTGGTAGGACCTGCAGGAACAGGAAAATCTCAAATTGCCTACGCTGTTGCAAGAATCCTTAAACTGCCTTGGACAACTTTGGATATGAGCTCCATCAATGACCCGGAACAGTTGACCGGAAGTTCCCGTATATACGCAAATGCCAAGACCGGTATTATTATGGATGCATTTGCAATGGCAGGAGAATCTAACCTGGTTTTCATTATCAACGAGCTTGACAAAGCTGCTTCCGGTAAAGGAAATGGAAATCCAGCCGATGTATTGTTGACACTATTAGATAATCTTGGATTTACAGACAACTACATTGAGTGTATGATTCCAACTTCCGGTGTTTATCCAATCGCAACAGCCAATGATAAATCCCAGATCAGTGCACCGTTAATGTCACGTTTTGCTGTTATTGATATTCCGGATTACACACCAGAAGAGAAGAAAGTTATTTTCTCCAAATTTGCACTGCCAAAGATTTTAAAACGTATGAGTTTAAAAGAAAGCGAATGTATCGTGTCACCAGAAGCTCTGGACACTATTATTGAAAAATTCTCAGATACGACTGGAATCCGTGATCTGGAGCAGGCTGCCGAGCATATCGCAGCAAATGCACTATATCAAATCGAGGTAAATCATGTATCCTCTGTTACATTTGATGCTGCTATGTTGAAAGAATTATTTGACTAAAATAATCTTCTGCACATTTTCTCGATCCTGCGAGGTATAAATTTTTAGAGCACTTTAACTACATCCATATGTAACTAAAAAATCTGTAATATAGGAGATTTTGATATATTTCTAAAATTCTCCATATTACAGATTTTTCACTATTTCAGTCAAACGTACTTAATCTTCTCGACTGAGATAAATATTTATTACTGCCTTTTACGTCTGACAAGACCATAAAAAGTCAATGCAATTGCTATAGGACACATCACTTTCAGAATCGGCAATGATACATTTAAAATCGCATTTAATCCCGCACAGGAAATCACAAAACTGAAGACAGCAAAGACAAGTAACCATTTAAAATACGAAATCTTCGGAACTAATTCGTGGAAATATGCAGAACAGCAACATAGCAAACCTACACATACATTAAAACATGCTATGAAAAATATAATACCAATCAATACTTTTCCATAGATGCCAAAACATGCGTGAACTGCATAAGTCAGAATCTGCGTTCCATTTTCCACATTTCCGACCTTACTACTGCACAATACACCAACATATGCTGTTGCGCTATATACAATACAAAGTAAGATTCCAGCTCCAATTCCCGCCAGAATCGTCTCTTTAGCCACACCTTTCCGATTCTTCACACCAAATGCTTCAATGTTCATAGCTATAACTGCACCAAAGTTAAATGCCGCTAAAATATCCATTGTCTGGTATCCCGTGACAAAACCATGCTGAAGCGCATGCCCTTTATAGCTCGCATCTGCCTGTCTTACAACTGTCGGGAACTTTACAACAACTCCCACGAAAATAACTGCAATCAAAATCAACAGAATCGGTGTCATTACTTTTCCCAGTAAATCCTTAAGTCTCGTTGGCTTCAGCGCGACTATCGTTGCTATCACAAAAAATGTAAACGAGTATATACACCGCATAATCAATAAAGACTCAGCACTGACTCCGTCAGATAAAAATGGCACGACCGCCATCTCAAAACTGGTAGATGCTGTCCTTGGAATTGCAACAAAAGGTCCGATTAACAAATGGATCAGCACCGCATAAACTGTCGCAAATGCCGGGTGTATGCTTCCCGCCAAATTCTTCAATCCATCATGCTTTGCCACAGATATCACCGCAAGAGCAGGTAATACCACCGCCGTCAGTAACATTCCAACCATAGCCGGTATCGTACTGCTGCCCGCTTCAGCACCCAGAAGCGGCGGAAATATCAGATTGCCTGCTCCAAAAAACATGGAAAACAGCGTAAATCCGATTACACATCTATTTCTCATAGACAAACTTTTCATAAATCACTCTTACACTCCTTCAAGTTATTTTTTGTTATAAATTCAAGAATGCCTCGGTATTCTTCAAATGCTCTAACAATCCTGTACAACCTTCCAGTACATCATCATAGGTCGCATCAAAATTGCCCGTATACCACGGATCAGCAATTTCTGTTCCCGGACGATCCGTGTAGTCTAAAAGCATAGAAACTTTTTTCTCTGGATCTGAACCGATGATTCTCATAATATTTCGGATATTCCACGCATCCATACCGATAATATAATCAAACTCTTCATAGTCTCTTCTCATCATCTGCCGTGCCCTGTGGTTGCCACACGGAATTCCTACTTCTTTTAACTTCTGTCTCGTGCCATGATGAACACCATTACCAATCTCCTCACGACTAGTTGCAGCCGAATCAATATAGAATTCACTGGCAAGCCCCGCCTGGTCTGTTAGATATTTCATAACATATTCAGACATCGTTGATCGGCAAATATTGCCATGACAGATAAAGAGCACTTTTATCATTGTTGCATAACCTCGCATTTCTTAGTTTTTCTTGATATTTCGGGCTTTGTAAGCCTCTGTAAATTTTTGCTTTCTGGCATAACCTGGTTTATTTTCGCATAATATCGTCAGCAAAAAGTGTAAAATAAGGTGTATGTTTTTCCATTTTACACCTTGCTATTTTCAATTAAAAATCGTAATTACACAACCTGAATCCGGGCAACTTCTTCCCTGGCATCCTCAAGATTTACATGCGTATATGTATTCAGCGTTACGCTGATGTCTGAGTGGCCCATCAAATATTGCAATGCTTTTGGATTCATTCCGGATTTTGCCATATTTGAGCAATAGGTGTGCCGACATACATGCGGTGTAATGACAGGCATCTGTACTTTATAAGTATTATTATACTTCTGAATGATGTGTTGAAAATAATGCTCCCAATGCAGGGAATAACAGATACTTTCATTTTTATCAAAGTATAAGAATCCACTTTTCCCATCTACCATAGGTTCTGCTTTGGGCGGGTTTCGTTTTTCTATTATTTTCCGAAAGCATTCCTCTACATCCGCAGTCATAGGTATCTTTCTTGTTCCGCTGGTTGTCTTCGTTTCTTGAATATAATAGCCGATTTTTGATTTCTTCTGCAATTGGTGGTCAATATTGATTGTATGTTCTTTAAAATCAATATCAGAAACAGTCAGTCCACAAAATTCTGAAATTCGAAGTCCTGTCTTAAACAGTATATAAATGCCTTCATAGTATTTACTGAAATGTGGATCATCCTTCACAAATTGTAAAAACTTTCGTTCCTCAGCCCTGCTGATTGCCTCTCTTGTCACACTGTCATTCACAACCACTTCCATTAGCTGAAACTGAAATGAATTTTTCCTGATCAGGTCATCATCCACTGCCAACTGAAATGCCGGACGAAGAACTCCTCGGATTGAATGGATGGAACTATAACTTTTCTTTTCTACCTGCTGAAGATGTATCAGCCAACATTTTGCATCCGAAATCCGAACCGTATCAATCCTTCTTTTTCCAAATGGATCTTTCTTCAATAAATTGATAACTGTTCCGTATCCTGCAACTGTAGTAGGTCTGACACCGGTTTTTGGTTGATGTATACTTTTCAACCAGTTCCAGTACCGTCATATTTCCGCCATTTGTTGCAATCTGCTCAAAATGATCCGCCTGGATTTTCTTCTCCATCTCTCGAAGCGACAAAGTACGGCGCTTTCCTTTCGGAGTTGCATCGTTATGGTCTAAGCGCCAGCTATATACGCAGCGCTCCTTTCCCATCTCATCGACATACTTAAATCGATATCTGCCATCAGATAACTGTATTTCTCCATTGTGTAATATACGTCCTCTATGATCTCTCCTTTTTTCACTCATATTATTTTAGTCTCCTTCATCAAATGTTCATTTAACTTGGAAGACCGTCTCGGTTTATTCATTATACCACAAGACCTTCCCTTCGCTAAGATAAAATGAACATTATTTTCATTACTATTTTTTCTATTCTGTCACTTAAACTGTGCTGGCTGTATCCAGATAATCTTCAAATAATTTTCTTTTGAATCGGATGTGCGAACCAACTTCCAAAATAAAATCTGCTCCTTCATTTTCACCTGCAATCTGTCTTAATCTCTTTTCTCCAATTCCGTAATATTCAGCTGCTTCGGAAACATTTAAAGAATATTTCTTCCAAACAGGTATTGTTTTTTCTGTATAATTCATTCGCATTTCTCCTCCCCTCTGTTGGTATTCAACAAGGTTTTCGCTTTCTCCATTTTCATACTTGCAATCGCTTCTCGTTTGCTTGTGCCTCCAACATACATTGGCGTACACATTTCTAAAATACGGTCATAGATACGTCTTTTATCCAACATGGTCTCGCTTTTTATTTCTTTCAGTGGAAGATTAGTCGTAATGATCAATGGTCGTCCTGAACGGATCCTACGATCTATGACACTGAAAATAATTCCTAATGCATATTCTGAATTTCGTTCCACTCCAAGATCATCAATAATCAAAAGCTAATACGAAGCCAATGCATTGATATATTCCGTTTTGTCTGCCAGCGGAAATATATCATCAATAATGGTATTGAAATTTGTCATCTTTACCGTTACTTCTCGTTTAAGAAGATCATTGGCAATACACCCGGCAACATAACTTTTCCCAGTCCCAACCGGTCCCCAGAACAAACAACCTATATGGTTTCTTTTCATTTTCTCCCAGTTATCAACATATTTTTTTGCCTTATGCATTACCGCATCTGACATATCTGCATTCTCAAATGTCCACTCTTCCATTCTGCTCTCGTCAAAACAGATGCTCGTATTTCTGCTGACTAATTCCCGGTGCTCTTTGTCTTTAAAATATTTTTGTTCTTCTTCATACGCTTTTCTGTCACAAGCACATTGCCTGGAATGTTTCTTCATCCCCATAAAATCACCCTTAGGAAAAAATGCTTCTTTCGCTTCCCCACAGACTTTGCAATATTGCAAACCATCACTGCCTACACATACGGTATCTTCTTCTCTCATCACAAACTCTCTCCTTCCCCATAGCAATAATTTACTTCATGATATTTATTACTTTTATATTTCTCAGTTACTTTACTAGGTGCCACATTTCCGGCTTCTGCACAGCCATTTTTACAGCTAGATGATGGTTGTTTTTCCGCCTCTGTTACAGCCATCTTTTCAACCGCCTTATTCTCAACCAGCCGTAAACTAATCTCATCCGATGGAATTTTTACATATAAATGATTGGGTTTTGAAAATCCACCGGATCTGCGAACCAATAGTCCCACATCATCTAATTCCTTCAATGCTGTTTTTACAGAAGATTTGCATTTGTCGATTTGAACAGACAATTCATCTATCGGAAAAATCAGATAAACATTTCCATACTTATCTATCCAGCTATTCTTTCTCGATATCCGCGCCCGGTCATACAAAACCATATAAAGAAATTTTGCAGTTTGAGAAATTCGCAGCTTTAGCAAAAACTTCGGAAACTGGAAGTACTGAAGCATCTGCTCTGACTCCTTCATGTATTCATATTTCATTCTTTTCTCGCCTCGTTTCTGTTTCTAACTGTTGTAAAAATCATTTTTATACCGGCTCAAAAATGTCCTTACACATATTCAAAAGATGAAGGGCATAAATACAGGTTCTTGATAAAAATTTTTTTATTTTTTCCTGTCCAAAATACCCTTACATAAAACGAAACGCTGAGAGGCATTTTTACAGCCCCCTGATGAAAATTTTTTTATTTTTTCGGTTAATTGAATACTTAAAAACAAAAAAACACTCACCCATTCCAGGTGAATGCCTTATCAAAATTTCCTTATTTTGTTGTCTGTGACGCTTACTCAGAAACGCTTGCGTGTCTGCTAAAATGTAATTGCCAGCAATTATATTTTCACGTGGGTATGGAGACGTAATCCCCATCAAGTCTGCTACTCGTAAGTAATACAAAATTGTCAAAATGACAATACTGTAATACACGGGTGGATCTTGCTCTGGATGTAACATATGAATTCATGCAATAATAGGCCCAAATGGGCACTTTCGCCATTTGAGCCTATATATTGTATGTCTTTTGGATGCCCCTTTGAAATAGCCTCTGCTGGCATAAAAGAAGGCAGACAGTCTTGTTATAAAACCACCTGCCTTGTTGATTATTCTTATATGTTTTTTTGTATCTCATCCGTTCGACAAACTGCAATTTCTCAACTTCTTTAGTTTTCTTCAAATTCATCCAATCGTTGTTTCAATATAAAAATTTGCATCCTTATCTCATCAATAACCTTCTTAAACTCTTCGTCACTCTTTCCGGTTGGATCTTCAAGTCCCCAATTATCATCAAACGGTCTTTCGATAAACGGACATCCCACATTACACCCCATTGAAATTGCAATATCCGGTACTGGTATCTCATCAATCAGCTTACTATATTGTCCTTCTGCTTCCATATCAATTCCATACAATTCTTTCATAATCCGGACTGCATCCTGATTAATCTGTAGTTTCGTTTCTGTCCCTGCCGAATAACTTTCAAATACATCCGAAGCCAGATGTTTTCCCAAAGCTTCTGCAATCTGGCTTCTGCATGAATTATGAACGCATATAAAAGCAACTTTTTTCTTATTCATACTTGAACTTCTCCTTTAATTTGTTTGCAATCTTCACAAGAGTATGCATTACCGGGACTTCTGTTAATACACCTACTGTAGTTGCCAGTGCCGCTGGACTTGATGTACCAAATAAAGCTACAGCGACTGCAACAGCTAACTCAAAGAAATTCGATGCACCAATCATTCCAGCCGGGGCTGCAATATCATACGGATACAGTCAGGTAACGCTGGAAAAAACTAATTCCTGAATTTGATTCTTTTTCATGATATCTGCTCTCCTTAAATTATTTACAACAATCCCCGTCACCGCATCCAAGGCAAGTAAGGGATTCTATAAAGTGTTTGTAATTCATCAATGTCTCACAATTCAAAGAATAGTGATGCCATTTTCCTTCCTTACGATCATTCACAAGGCCGCATCCTACCAGTATCTTCATATGATGGGATAAAGTTGGCTGGGTAATTTCAAATCTTTCCAAAAGTTTACACCCGCACTTTTCTCCATCCGACAGCATCTGTACAATTTCCAGCCGGTTCGCATCGCCCAAAGCCTTGCATATCAAAGCCACATCCATTGCATTCATATTGACACCTCACATTGATCATTGTCTATGTTCAATATAATATATACATAGATATTTGTCAATGTATGTATTTTAAAAAAAGAGAATCAAGTTTTTGATTCTCTTCATACATTCATTATAGCTTTTATCATCCATTTTATTTGCCCCAAACAGCCGCTGCATTCGACCTTACAAGCAGTTCTTCCACAGGCAGACCAATCGGACAAATATCATGACAAGATAACGACTTCCCGCATCCCTCAAAATATTTCTTCTTATATTCAGCAGAAATCTCATTCAAATGAGTGCTTTCCTGTTCTTCATTCAGAATCCGAAATGCGTTGACTGCAGCAACAGCGCCTGCGAAAGTCCCATTTGCAGAGAAGTTAGGACACACTTCAAGGCAGCAGCCACACATTAGACAGCGTGCCGACTGGTATCTCGGTTCATGTGTCCACGGATTCATATAAGCTTCACTTTCAAGCCAAAGGTTCAGTTTTTTCAAATTTTCAAACAGAATTGACCGGTCAACGATCAAATCTCTTACAAGCGGAAATTTGCTTAAAGGTTCCAAGGTGATTGTAGAACCTTTTAACGTATGTAGAAATGTAGAGCATGCCAGCCTCGGACGTTCGTTAATCAGCATGGCGCAAGCCCCACATTTTCGCACCATACAGCTACATTCCCAGCTGATGGGAGTAACTATATTCCCTGAATTATCTTTCAAAGGAGTTCTACTGTTCAATTCCTTTAGAACAGTGGCAACAGAGCTGTTTTTGCTTCCGTCAAACTCAAATTCCTGCCAATAACTATCTGATTTCTGACTCTCCTGCCGCCTGATTTTTATTTTATATACCAAGTGAATCACCGCCTTTCTGGAACAGGTACAAAGGAAATCTGTATCTGCTTTCCATCAAATCTGGCTACCGTTGTTTTAAGGTAATCATTGTCATTGCTCTTCGGATAATCCTCCCGCCAGTGTGCACCACGGCTTTCTTTTCTTGCAAGAGCACTCTTTAGAACTGCCATGCCAAGCAATGGAAGATTTCCTGTCAGCGCTTGTACCGTTTGAATCCCATTTAACAACGTATTCTCATTTCTGACAACGCCCATAGTCTCCTGCATCACTTTGTTTAATTGCTTTATTTCTGAAATTTGAGACGCTGGTGGAAAATCTATCTGTGTCGCACAAGATAGATCTACTACATCTGCCTGTTCGCATGCTGATTTTGCCGCAACACGTCCTCCGTATAACGCTCCTAACAGAGAATTTCCACCAAGACGGTTGGCACCATGATATTGGGCACAGCATTCTCCGGCAGCGTAAAGATTCTGAATCGGCGTTCTGTGCTGCTCATCCACCAGAATACCTCCCATAAAATAGTGAATTCCCGGTAAAACAGACACCGGTTCCTTTCGTATATCTTTATGCAGATAGGTCATACAATCGTCTGCCAGACCAGATAGCTTATTTGAAATAATCTCCTCCGATATTTCCGTCATGTCAAGAAATACCTCTGATTCATGGCTGACCTTCCATATCTCTCTGGCGGTAATATCTCGTGGCATCAGATTTCCAAGCTCCGGGTATTTTTCCTCCATGAAATACCATTGTTTTCCATCTTTCATGGCAAACAACCTGCCACCTTCCCCTCTGGCCGCCTCGCTGATGAGCATGCGTTTTCCACCACATTTCACAGTTGTCGGATGATACTGGATCATCTCGCCATTTGCCAGAGGAACACCAAGCCGGAACAATTCTGCGGTGACTTCTCCTGTATTGCTCAGCGAACCCGTTGTATTTCCAAACAATCCGTGCATACCACCGGTGGCAACAATAACCGCATCCCCCGGTAATTCCACAGTCTCCTGACTGTATTCATCCCTGATTACGCAGCCACAACAAATATTGCCACACAGACGAAGTGTTAGGAAAGAATGATGGCTGAACCGTTCTACCATACCAGATGCTTCTTTCCTGCGAACAGCGTCTATCATAGCTGTCATGATCTGCTTCCCGGTATCGCTCTGTGCAAAAGCAGTCCGTTTCTTTTTCTGCCCGCCAAAATTTCGCAGATCCACATCATCATAGCCACTCATGTTAAATTTAACTCCAAGTTTTAGCAGCCAGTGCACCAGCTCCGGTGCTGCCTGTGTCATTCCCCAAACTGCATTTGGATCTGCCAGACCACATGCTGCCTTTATTGTATCTGTAAAATGTTCTTCGGGACTGTCGTTTTCATCTTTTGTATTCAAAGCTGCGTTGATACCGCCCTCCGCCATAACAGACTGTGCCCGCTCTGACGGAAGGGAGGAAACCAGTTTTACATTGCATCCATTTTCCGCTGCCTACAAAGCCGCTGAAAGTCCTGCCAGTCCAGCACCTATAATAATAATCGTCTTACTCATAGATATTGCCACCCAATATAATAGAAAATAACTGCGCCCGCTATAAACAGAAGGAGCACCGAAAGAATCAAATAAATATCACCCCTTCGTTCTTTATAACTAATGATTCCCAGCGATACGAGCAATGGGCGGATATTGATAAAAATATGAACAAAGATTGTCGCCACGAACAAAAGCTGAGTTACCATCTTTACCGTTGTAAAAGGGAACAAAATATATGTCCCATTCTGCACCTTTCCAAACAAGCCAATATGGAAGAACAGCAGGATCAGTATTGCCAGCCCACTGGCTCGTCTCGCCCAGAATATGGCGTTCTGTTTCAGATACATTTTTCCGGATTGCTTCGCTGTCTGTAAACTCTGAACTGTCAGGCTGACACCAATCACCGTATGCACAACAAGAATACCAACACCAATCCATGCAAGAAGTTTCCCTGCACTACTTCCAACTCCGTTCAGCATAAAGCTTCCCATGATTCCATGAATCATAAAAATGAGAAGCATTAAAACAGACAAAATCGTATTCCATTTTCTCATAAATTCCCGCTCACCTCATTTCTTCGCTGTCCATGATCATATAGTCCATCTGTGATAACGTTGTAACGTCAATAAAATCATCCGATGCCAGGAATACATCATACTTTCCATTTACCACTCTTGATAGCATCATTGTGTTACTGTACTCTTTCAGATCTACGGAAAAACCGGCCTGTTTCAATCTGTCACAGAGTTTCTTAGCATAACTGACAAGCGGATAATCCGTCTCAGATACATATAACCGAAAACTAATGTCCGTTTTCATGAGATCCGTTTCATTTGTTTCCGAATCGTCCAGTGCCAATTCTTTTAATTTATTCCGGGTGTTCTCGTTGTCGAGACCATCTGACATCATATTAATACCGAGAACATAAGAGCCTTCCAACTGTGCGGAGGCTTGAGCCGCCTTTTTTGACTTCGGTGTTGCTCCTGTGACTGCATCAATCATAGAAGGCGGTGAATGTAAAATGACACCAAAACCTACAAGAAAAACAATCGTAACAACTAACAGAATCAGTTTTCGTTTCACATTTCCACCTCATTTCCTATTTTTTCAAAATTCTCATTGCATTCAAAACAGCAATTATGGTAACGCCTACATCACCAAATACAGCTTCCCACATTCCCGCAATACCAAGAGCGCCAAGAATCAGGAACACACTCTTAATCCCAAGAGCAATCACTATATTCTGCATGACAATCTGTTTTGTCGCTTTTGCTACTTCAATCGCGTCCACCAGCTTAGACGGTTCATCTGTCATCAGAACTACATCTGCTGCTTCAATGGCCGCATCCGAACCAAGCCCACCCATTGCAATACCAACATCTGCACGGGCAAGGACAGGAGCGTCATTGATACCATCACCAACAAAAGCCAATTTGCTTCCCGGTCTCTTTTTACTATCTAAAAGCTCAACCTTTTCCACTTTTTGGTCAGGAAGCAGCTGTGCATAATATTTATCCAACTGCAATTCTTCTGCAACAGACTTCCCAATTTTTTCATCATCACCGGTAAGCATGACTGTTTTTTCCACGCCGATATGTTTCAGGTCAGAAATTGCTTTTTTACTGTCCGGCTTCACTTCATCTGTTATCAAAATACATCCTGCATATTGACCATCTACAGCCAAATAAACTTTTGTACCTGCTTTTTCACAGGTTGTGTACTCTATACATTCTGTATCCATAAGTTTCGTATTGCCAGCAAAAACTTTCTTTTCCCCTGCCATTACACTGATTCCATATCCTGAAATTTCCTTATAATCAGAAATCACTGACTGATCAATTTCTTTTTCATAAGCAGCAAGAATGGATTTTGCAATAGGATGGTTAGAAAAACTCTCTGCCTCTGCCGCATACTCCAGAACCTGTTCTTTTGAAAATCCATTTGCAGGCAAAATATCCGTCACATTGAAAACACCTTTTGTAAGTGTTCCGGTTTTATCGAACACAATAACGCTGACATTATTAAGTGCCTCTAAATAATTGCTTCCTTTTACAAGAACACCTCGTTTAGATGCTGCACCAATGCCGCCGAAGAAAGTCAGCGGGATTGAAATAACCAATGCACATGGACAAGATACCACAAGGAAAACAAATCCTCTGCGAATCCACTCTGTCCAGCCTCCGCCAAGAATGATCGGTGGCAGAATTGCCAGAAAAGCTGCTAAGATTACAACCACAGGTGTATAATAACGTGCAAATGTAGTAATAAAATTTTCTGTTGGTGCTTTTCGGCTTGACGCATTTTCCACAAGATCAATAATCTTTGAAGCCGTAGATTCACCAAACGCTTTTGTTGTCTTAATCATTAAGACACCCGTCTGATTCATACAACCGGAAAGTGCTTCGTCTCCTTTATGAACACTTCTCGGAACTGATTCTCCTGTTAAGGCCCTTGTATCCAGCATAGAATCTCCATCCAATACCACACCGTCTAATGGAATTTTTTCACCAGGCTTTACAATAATAATCTCACCAATGGAGACATTTTCTGGAGATATGGTAATCAATTCCCCATTTCTTCTTACTGTAGCAGAATCTGGACGTATATCCATTAAGTCTGATATAGATTTTCTGGAACGCTTAACAGCCAATGACTGAAAAAATTCACCTACCTGATAGAATAGCATAACAGCAACTGCTTCTGGATATTCACCAATGACAAAAGCCCCAATCGTAGAAACACTCATCAAAAAATGTTCATCAAATACACGCCCCTTTGAAATGTTCCTCACAGCCTGCCATACAACATCTCCACCAAGAATAACATAAGAAACAATGAGAAAAGCTAACTCGATAGGCAGTGGCACTTTCGCAAAAACAGTCAATGCCATACCAATGGCATAGATTGCTGCACCAGTCGCTAAACGAACTGTCAACTTCTTATCCTCATTGTTATAGGATTCATTGGCCTCCTGCTTTTTTTCCGGTATATAAGATTCCTGTACAATTTCAGAAACTTCCACATCTGGCTCATGACTATGAACAATCGTTTCAATCTGACTGGCTATCATATCTGCGGCTGTCTGAGTAACATTGATTGTAAGCGTCTGCTTCATCAGATTTACCACTGAGGATTGCACTCCATCCAACTCTCCAATTTCTTTTTCAATTTTTGCGGAACAATTTGGACAGTCCAACCCTTTTAATAGAAATATGCGTTTCATGATAATCTCCTTATAATTTGTTTAATTGTTCAATTACTCAACTATAATGTTAAAAAATATTATTTCTGCCAAAGATGCTCAAATCCCTTGTCAATAATCTCTTTCACATGATCATCTGCCAGTGAGTAGTAAACTATCTGTGCTTCTTTACGGAATTTTACTAGATTCGCAAGGCGTAATGCCTTTAACTGATGCGAAATTGCAGATTTTGTTACCCCCAGTAGCACTGCAAGATCACATACACACATCTCACTCTGTTCTAGAGCGTGTAAGATTTGTACTCTAGTTCCATCTCCAAATAGCTTAAACAAAGAAGCCAACTGGATATAATCATCTTTTGGCTGCATCTTGGATTTCACATCATTCACAATATCCTCATGAATTACATCGCAATTACAAATATAAGACGTTTTTGGCATATATTCACCTCCAAATAATAATAGTTGAACAATTACTCAACTATTATTATACTTATTTTTAAATTCATGTCAATAAGCTGATGTTAGTTCCCCATAAATTTTACAATTAAAACCAGCTCTTTATTCTTTTCTTAATCTTTTTTCCCAGTATACCGTTTTGGCTTTCTTGTCACACTTCCTGTAAATTCCAAATTTGTAACGCTGAGTTTATATGTAATTGTCATGGTTTCCATATTTTTTAGAACACATACCATTTCATTCGTTAATTCCGGCAAGCGTTTTAAACACGGAAGTTTCCTTTTGGCATTTGCATATACATGTCTTGCGTCAAAATAGAACTGATTATTTGTAAGAATAGATTTTTTTGCATTCTTATAAAAATCCTTGGTCGAAAGTCTTGTCTCCACTCCTGTTAAATGTAGAAAGTGATCTATTGGAAAAGAAACTTCAAAATATTCATCTCCACAAACATACAGAAATGTTTTACCTGCCAAATTTTGGAAATATACGATTTCCGCCTCTGTAATACCTTGTCGTATTGCGTTTTTCTTATCTAACTTTGTTGCCACTTATACCTCACATGCAAAAAAGAGTGTGGCATTAAACCACACTCTTCTGAGAATTACTTTTGTAAAAGAGTTTTCTGCTGGTTGTCAGCCTCGGTACCCAGTTAAGATACCCATAACGACGTGAAAATCATTAAGTCCCCCACGTGGACTACAGCTTTATCCAAGCTACCAGGCTCGATGCCCAGTTAAGACATCTAATGAGATGGAAGTTTACCCTGCTCCATCTGCAGCCCAACTTTTAACGATGCTCTTACATCGAGAACATTTCTGTTCTTGATTTTATTATACTCAATCATAAAAAAAATCAACACAGATTAGCAAATTTTATTATATTATTCCGATCCGGTCTTCCAAAGGTATAAATAAGGTGTAAATTATTGGTTAATTCCCAAGAAATCCAATAAAATCAAGGCTTTCACGGCATCCATTAAACATTGCCATGACATATAAATAAAATTTTTATCATATGATTTTCTCCTTGTGTTATTGAAAGATTGTGTAATTTGAACCCTCTATGTTCTCAATCACTTAATGATATATTTTGTTCCTCTGCCTTTTCCTTCAACTGCAATCACACCCTTTTTCTCCATAGCTTTCAGTAATTGTGTTGTTTTTGATTTGCCAAATGGGACATATGGTGCAATTTCACTTATTGGTTTCAGCATCGTCTTACTTAAAAATTTGTAAATCACTTTTTCGTCTTCGGTTAAATTGACATTCGTTTCAAATATCGGTAGTACAATTTTTATAGCATTTTCTGACACTTCAAATTCTGGTTTTATCAAACTCTCTGCATACAGTTGTTTGATTCGTGTAATTCCTGTTCCAAATATCTCTACTAATCCCAGTCTGTAAAATACATTTGCAAGATTTCTATTTCTTAAAATAGATAGCTTACCTGATAAATATTCTTCTGCCGTTATTCCAGCCGGCAATCCACCAGGAGACACTACTTCTATTCTATCATCAAACATAGAAACTCTGGTGTGTGAATTAATATCCCATACCCTATGAATCAAAGCATTTGCAATTGCTTCTCTGAAAGCTGCTTCCGGTATTTTCTCTACCATCTTTCTGTCAGCCCCCTGTATTACTTCATATTGGTAATAATCTCTAAATACAGCAAGTGCTTTTTCATATATTTCTAAAACCGATATATGTTCAAACGTTACTCTTTTTTGAATAATACTGATATTCTCACCGAACTTAACAATATCAATTCCTGAAAAATAATTTTTATCTGCCAAAAGTCCCGCTGCATTATTATAACCATTTATATTGTCATACAGGTTCAATGTCTTTAAAGTATCTTGATTGAAAGTTTCAATGTAAATATTTTCTTTCAGTTTACACTGTAAAATTTTAAAAGATAGCTCCTGATCTTTACAAGGTAATTCTTCGAAGCTAATATTTTTTCCATCTAATACAAGCCTTGAAAATTCCAATGTATCTACCTCTATCGTTGCTGTATCATTTCGTTTGTATGCTTTTGATTTATATAAATACGGTTTTTGAAGACCACTTTTTACAGTAAGTTTTATCGTCTGGTCATTATTCTGTATTTCAAGTGTATAGTTTGGTTGAGGTGATATACTGTCATTGATTTTATTTTCGATATCCAGACAGGCCTGTTTTACATCTGGCAATCCTTTCACATTTCCATTATCATCAACCCCAAAAAGAATTGTTCCACCATTGTAATTCGAAAAGGCACTAACTGTTTTCAAAAAAGTATTCGTAATTGTTTCCTTGAATTCTAATATTCTTGTTTCACGCATAGTAATCGTTCCCTTTCCAACCATAATGATTATATTATATGCAAAAATGCGCAAAAAATCAATCGTATTTTTTTACGATTGATTTTTTAATTGATTTTGAGTGTAGTATTATTTTTTGACCAACTGAATTATGACAACTTTTTTAATTATTCCGATTCGGTCTTCCAAAGGTATAAATAAGGTGTAAATTATTTGTTTCTATCTAGAAAATCCTACAAAATCAAGTCTTTCTCGCCATACTTTAAATGTTGCCGTGACATATAAAGAGTACTTTTATCATTGTTGCATAACCTCGCATTTCTTAGTTTTTCTTGGTTTTTCGGGCTTTGTAAGCCTTTGTAAATTTTTGCTTTCTGGCATAACCTGGTTTATTTTCGCATAATATCGTCAGCAAAAGGTGTAAAAATGGGTTAAAAATTAACTGTATAACACATCACATTTTTATCCGAATACTTGCTTCAACACTTCTACAACATCCTCATTTTTCAGCCCAAATCTTTTCAATGAATTTTGATCAAATGGTTCCTGCTCCAACAAGTCAATAAAGCTATGTATATCGGCATCTACTGCTATCGGCAATTCTTCTACTTTTTCAAGCATAAGCTCCGAAGCAATACGCAAAACATCTTTCTTATGCTTCTTTATGTCACTGGAATCCACTTTTTCTCCTAAGTCTTTTTGCTTTTTTAAATCAAGATACGCTTTTGCTTTAAAAAGAATGATATATTCTGGTCTTAAAACTGAAAGGCCTTTTCTCACTTCTTTTCCATTGAGAAGTGCCTTATAGTAATCATCATTTAAAAGAATTGCTGACAAACTGGAAACTTCATCATCAATATGAATTGGAGTAATTCCTTTCGCATCTTTTAGTTTAAAATCACTTCTACAAAACAATTCAATCATTTTCGGAAAGTTATCGTCTTCTGGCTTATCAAATCTATAAAATTGAGGGTTGCTACCGTTTGTCGCTTTGTTTCTATATTTTCCATCAACGATAAACTTCCAAAATTTTTCTCCAAACTCCGGAGTTAATGCTTCAACAATCAAAACCATATCCAGATCTCTTGTAGCCCTGAAATTTACTTCATTGCTTTCAAACAGAATATCACAGGCTGCACCACCTATTAAAACATACTGTTCTTCATAATCTGCAAAGTACTTCTGAAATGTATCTAATCCTTTGACCATACATATTCCTCCAACATCTCATTAATAGAAATATCTACCCGTTCCTCTTCTTGCTCTTCTCCTGTAAGTGACAATACTACGCTCAAGGGATCTTGAAATCCTTTTCCTAAAAAATCAATGAAATATCCCAGTTCCAAAACAACACAACCAATTTCTTCCAATTCGCTCACTTGTTTTTCCACTTTCACTCCACTAGCTTTCAGTTCTCTCTTTGTTACTGCATAAGTAGGATAAACATTATCTGACAAAAGAGAATACTCACATAAAGCAGAAATACCTGCTTTCTTTTCTATTTTCATATCTTCTCTCAGAACAAATCTTCGAATCACTGGATTTCTTAACACACGCTCAATCTGCTGCCATAATTGTTTTCGGTCATCCGGAATATTGATAACTCTTGATTTACCTTTCATGCCCAACACATCAATATTTAAATATTCCAGTTCATCAAAACACCGACTTGCAGATTTTGTTGACACTCCTATTCGTTTCGCTGCATCAGATACTTTCACTTCATTCCATCGTTCATAAATAGCCATCAGGAGCATTTTTTGCGTCAAAAAAGAAATCAAATGAACTGGTGCCAATTCTCTTTCATTTCCCTTACTCAGCAAATATCCAATAAATGGGAGAAATACCTGCTTCCCTTCTATTACAAAAGGAATTCCTTCTTCCATCATTTTTTCCTTTATATAAAATGTTGTTCGATCAAGAAATATTGCACAATTTAATCCTGTCATTTTTTCTACACCAGCTCTGTCTCTACGTAACATAACAAGTCCGACATCATCTTTTGGATGAATAGCCATCCATAACGCACCATTCGTCTCTACTGTAAAAATATCATACCTTCCACGATATACTAACGGAAGCTTTTTATATACCTCTTTATTCTCCGTCATTATTACATTTTGCCGTAATATTTTTTCCAAAAATTCTTTCATATCAATCACCTTTTTATAAATGTGACTCTTTTTACATCACATTTATAATTTATCATATGTTATTTGATTTTTCAAGCAACATGTAATTACACAATCTAAAAAAGGACGCAAGATTCATCCCACGTCTTTACTATTCTAACTATACCAATCCGATCTTCCAAAGGTGTAAATAAGGTGTAAATTCTACGTTTCCATCCAAGAAACCCAATAAAATCATGGCTTTCGCCACGTTTCTTAAACACTGCCGTGACAGATAAAAAGTACTCTAATCATAAAATTCTCCTGTTCTGAAATGCCCTGTATTGCCGAGTTTTGCGTTGTTTTATCGGCTTTTCAGGGTATTATATTTTTCTTGTTTAAAACTACACTTTTTGCAAAATACTTCAACTCATACTTACAATTATAATTCTTCTTGTTTTCAGACAAGCTATCCCTTATACTTATTAAATAAAGAAATATAGTTCTTATTTCATAGGGGGACATTACAAAATGAAACATTCTAAAAGTAAAAAAAGTGGTTTTACTTTAGTAGAACTGATTGTTGTATTAACAATTTTAGCAATTCTTGCCGCACTACTAATTCCGGCATTAACAGGCTATATCGAAAAAGCGAAAAAAGATAAAGTCATCGCAGAAACTCGAATGCTGCACGAAGCAGTACAAACTGTAACCTCTGAATTATATGCAGGTTCAACGCAATGGAAAGCCTCTAGTGGAGCGATAACACTTGCCAGTTTTTCTGGAAATCCTGCCCCATACAGTAATGGGCTTGCTGGTGTTAACCTGAAAGATTCCTACAATGAAACGGTAAAATTATCCGAAGTACCAAGTTTGCAGGACGGATCCGGTCATTTCTTAGCTCTCATCAATGGAAACGGAAAGGTCCATAGCATCATTTATACTGCTAGAGGATACTTGGGATTGTACAGTTCCGATACCAAACAATATGAAGCATATAAAATCGGTGAAACAACAGATTATGGCACAGTAAGTGATTCCTCATATTCTAGTTACTATAGTTCGATTTATTATCTTGCTGCAATTGATGAAGGTAACTCAACCGATCCAACTGTTTCCCGTGCATGGTCTTGCGCCGGTATTCGCGCTTGTCTTAGAATCGGTGAATGGTCTTGGAATCGGTGAATTTCAATAAAAGAAGAAGCTCTGCATCTTTTAATAAAACAACGCTCACACGCGGTTTTAAAGATGTAGAGCTTTTATTTTCTAATTAAAATCAATCGAAATCTTCCTGCGTTGCAAGCTCTGCATACTTACAATCATCATTTCTGCTCTCTGCATACATGTCATTGATTAGGCCAATCGACAGCAGTTCTAAGTCTGCCATCGAAAGACCTAACTGTACAACTGACTAAATACAAATAATTTATCAGCCCTACTTCATATTCTGTTATACGAACCAATCCATATCCAGAAGTTTCTTTGATTTCCACTTTCATACCCCTACCTATTGGCATACCATAAAAAATGATCGAATTTTCTTCTCCTGAATGGGATGTGAATATTATACTCGTCTAATAATCCTCCGATGCATTCATTAAACGCTACATAATTATATTCCGATTTCCAAACATCTAATTTATGTTTAGACAGTCCATCAACATAGTTAGGTAGTGACTCTTTTACAATTCCATCAAATATCGAATAATCATCCCTGTGATAAACCTCTACATTGTGATATGTACAATACTTAGAAGCAAAAGAAAACATATTGATTGCCCCTACATTCTTAGCAATAATATTCACAAGTTCAGGATCACCTGCTGCCAATCTAACATCAAAAGCAGGAATATCCAAAATTACTTTTGCCAAATCATATAACGATAATTGACTCTTATACTGTGACAAATGCGTAGAATTTGTCACATCTATTACAGCAATTTTCATTGCGATTGTATTTAAATCGTCATGCTTTGGATACGCATTCAAAACCTCTCTAATTATTAAACCTTCCTTACCATAGTTTGTACTTTCTTCTACTAAACGGTGCTGTTCTTCTATATTTTCTACTGTAATAGGCAAATATATTTTTTTTGACGAGGATTTTTTTTGTTTTACAATTTTTTTATCAAAAACTTTCAAATTATCCATTTTTAATATTTTATTTATACACCAGTATGTAGTTGCTCCTTGAATTGGTTCTATTCCTTTTTCCTCTAAATATAACAAAAGTAATCCTCTCTGTTTTCCCTCTGGAACTATTCCTGTTTCTGCAACTTCAATATGTGGTTTTAAGTTATCTTTTTTTTCATTATTTCCATATACCACATACTCCGTATTATCAATTGTTATTTTTTTCATGTCCGATCGCTTCCTTTCATAATCACACAGCATCTTGACACTTCTGTATACAACCATAAACACGCACAAGCCATTTCTGACTTAGGCTGCATTTGATATTTTTCTAAACCACTTTAAACATTTTCTGGCTCACTGGCTTCTTCTGCCCTTTCTCCAATTTCCTGCGGGCATTTTCCATTTCTTCTATATCTGATATACTATTTATTATATCGTCATTTTCTTCTCATTTCCATAACAAAAACGCTCCAGCTATCGCCAGAGCGCCTCCAAACTAACTATTCTCCTATATTGCTTTAAACATCTTCTGTGACACAGGCTTCTCTCCTTGCGTCCATTCCAATTCTTTTCTGGCATCACAACTGTAAACTGGTACCGATCTGATCTAAAAGACGGCTTTTTACTTTCATCATAGTTGATCTGAAATTCATAGCCGCCGATGATTTTTCCAAATCCACTACCTTTACGTTCCATATATCCCAGCCGATTAAATATATCTGCTAAAACTGGGTTTCTTCTCGTTGATGGAACTGTAAGCGGATCTCTGTCCTGAATAATGGAACCGTCTGGCATGCCTCCCGGCGAATAAATTTCCATACGATCATCGTAAATATCAATATGCACTTCACTACCATTCACAAGATAATCTCTAATCCTTTCATTATCATCCTTTTGTAATCGTCAAAGTTGCAGTAATGCTCCATTCAAAAAGGCAGACAACATCAATTGCTGCCTGCCCCTGTAATCATAAAGAAAAATTATTTGTTTCCTTTTGCAGCATTAAATAAAGTTTTTCGCATTCCTTCTCGCCATTCCTCATTAGCTATACACATACCCATGTAACAGTGTTCATTAAACATACAGACTTCACATATCATTTGATCTACAGCCTGCATAAGCATATCATCATCACTAGGCAACTCGTAAGATTCAATCTTTTTAATATCATACGGTTCTCTTATTCCAAATGATATCTGCTTACCATTTTTTGTTTTCAGATAACGATATATCTCGCCCCCAAAGGATAAGCAATCTCCCACTTGATATTCTTCAAAAGGCTCCATATCCATCCAGACATGGTCTTCCTTGCCTTCGTAGCAATCACCATCCATAAGTCCGCCAGATACATAGATGCAATTGAATATGACCTTGCCTTTCTTTTTATCAAATCTGCTAATCCGACCTTTGAAGTCACACCAAGCATTGCTGTAATAGCAATACTCAAAGCAATGCCTTATGATGTTTCTGGAATTAAAAAGTACCTGTAGGTATTCCTCATACGATAAGTTTTCTCCACCCGCTACATCTTTCATCGCATCATCTGTGGTATCAATAGTACCAAACTCTGACTGGACAAGATATCCGCTATGACTGTATTCCTCCACAAATTCTTTCCATCGTTCTTTGTCTGATGGTTGATGAATTGATTCAGGCTTTTTGCCTTCCACCTCTTCCCACATTGCATTAATGCCTTCTTCGTAATGATTCATAATCATCTACCTCCTTTAAAAAGTGCTACCCTTGGTAGCCTGACATTTTAATATTGGTAACCGAATCTGCATACATATTAATCATATCAGAAAGAGCCGGTTTTTTCCACAAAAAATCGCCCCAGCCTAAGCCGGAGCGTCATCTCTTTTCCATATTAAACTACCTTAAACATCTTCTGCGACATAGATTTCTCTTTCTTCTGTTCAACCTCCGCCTGCGCTTTCCTAAACTCTTCCATTCGTTTCAGTTCTTCCTCTGCATCATCGAATCCGATATGCGTGTACACATTCATTGTGACCGATATAGTCACAGTGTCACCAGATTTATAATGAATACCCCCTGTACTGAGTTTTCTTTCCAAATGATGTGGCGCATCATGATCAACAAGATATCCCTCTATAACAGCTTCTCGGTAAGTGTATTTGAATACTGGCTGACCAAAAATTTCCGTTGTATGTAATGCCGGAGTTGCAGTAAGGGCAATTTTCACAAATGCCGTTTTTTCTCTTTAAAAATCGATGAATCTTGCAAAACAAGTGGTTCTCCGTGTATAAGCAATGCTTCCACCAATCGCACTCTCAAAGCAACCTCAATTTTAGAAATTATTGAAAAAACCAAAGCAGATAATTCCTGCTGTCAGACATTCATTCCAGTCTTTCTTTACTGGTCTTAATCGCATTACCACCTTATCGTTTGGGATTTTTTCTGCAAGATTCTCACAGGCGGCATTTCCGGCAATATCATTATCAAGGCAGAGATAAATCTTTCGGATATTTTTATGATCTGCAAGATACTGCATCAACGCCCTTTCGCTTACCCCGCTCAATGAAATATAGTGATGTGTTTCCCATTCATCTCCTGTGCCATTTTCCTACCCACATGATCCTCAGCTGTATTTGCTGCATCAATTCCACCGCCACCGACCATGCCTTTTAAGGAAGCCTTTTCAAAACAATCTACCCAGCTGATATACTTTTTTCAATCTTCCTATTTTAGTTTTCTATATTCTTCATCACTTACCGGTTCAAGCCATTCATTGGAACTATTTTCGCCCGGCACTTCTATTGCCAGATGTGAAAACCATTCATCCGGTGCGGCTCCATGCCAGTGCTTAACACCTGTAGGAATATTGATGCAGTCACCTGGCGTCATTTCTACAGCTTCTTTACCTTCTTCCTGATAATATCCTCTTCCGGCAACACATACCAGGATCTGTCCACCTCCACTTTTTGCATGATGGATGTGCCAGTTATTTCTGCATCCTGGTTCGAATGTCACATTGAAAATTCCAACCTGAGAAGTAGAAATCGGTGCAAGAAAACTTCTGCCAGAAAAATACTGTGCAAAGCCATCGTTTGGTGCACCAATTGGAAATACCATCTCTTTAGCATGCGCACGCATCGCTTCCTCTTCGTATGGCAAATCTCCTTCGCCTGCTTCCCACACTTCCTTTGCAAGATTGAAAACAGCCCATGCTTTTGGCCAACCTGCATAGAATGCGACATGTGTAATCACTGCAGCAATCTCTTTTTGTGTCACACCATGATTTTTTGCATTTTGAAGATGATATTTTAAAGAAGAATCCGTAATTCCAGAAGCCATCAGAGCAACCACTGTGATAATGCTTCTTGTTTTTACGTCGATGTCCTGGTTATTCCAGTTTTCGCCGAAAAGTACATCATCGTTAAAATGTGCAAATTCCGGTGCAAATTCACCAAGTGTATTTCTTCCTGCTGTCTGTACTATTTTTCCCATATTCTGTATACCTCCATATCGCTGTTCTTTATAAAGAGTTTACCCATTCACTGATTTCCTGTTTCGTTCCACGATTTAGCAGTCTGCCTTCTGTAATAATTGCGTTTGGTGCAGATGACTGCAATTCTTTCACAGTGTTCCCGAATCCACTTCCTCCGGATGTTGCAAAAAGCACAATCTTTTTACCACTGAAATCGTAAGCTTCTAAAAATGTATTGATGATTGTCGGAGCCACATACCACCAGATTGGAAATCCCAGAAGGATCTCGTCATAAGAACTCATATCCATCTCTTTTTTCATAATCGCCGGTCTATATTTTTTATCACTCATTTCCACACTGCTTCTGGATTTTTTATTCATCCAGTCAAGATCTGACTTTGTATATGGAACTTTCGGCTCAATCTCAAACAAATCCGCTTTTACTTCCTCTGCGATCATCTGTGCTACTTTTTTTGTTGTTCCGCTTGCACTGAAAAATGCCACTAATTTTTTACTCATAATAAAAAGCCCCTTTCTTTACGTATTTTTCACAAAAAAAATAGATGTATAAGATTTACATTCATCTTACATATCTATTTTAAGCTCTATCGCTTCATTATGTCTAATGCTTATATTGAATTTTGTTTTATGCCTGAAAAGCATTAATCTCCTCAATCATTTTACGGACTGCCAAAGAATATGGGATGTTACGTCTCCAGGCAATCACCGTGCTGGTCGTGATTTCAGGAGTAATTCTTCGCTGTACAAGAATATCCTCTCGCCAATACTTTGCAGCACCCTCAATTGAAACTGGATACCCCAGTCCATTTGCCGCCATAACTCCGGCATTCGTTCCAAGATTACTCGTAAAAGCAATCTGTAATTTTGAAAAGTCTTTCCCAAACCAGTTGGCAAGTTCACTTTGAACGTTCATTCTTTCCGGCAGGATCAAGGGCTTTCCAATAAGATCATCTTTTTTTATAAACTCTTTTTCTGCCAGTGGATCATCCGGCCGCATTCCGACACACCAGTGATCGCAATCTGTGATCCGGATATAATCCAGTCCTTCGGTGTCCACCGGCTCCATGAATAATGCAATATCTACAAGTCCTTTGTTCATCATCTCATACACTGCATCTGCTGTTGCAGTATGCAATACAATCTGAACCAGCGGATATTTTTCTTTATATGTTTTACATATCTTCGCCAATGTCTCCACTGCTGCAAATTCACCGCATCCAATGGTTATCGTGCCCTCTACAACCTCTTCTTTTCCTTTCAGTTCCTCAATCGTCCTTTCCTCAAGATTAAGAATCTCCAAGGCACGCCTTTTTAATAAAATTCCTTCATCAGTGAGCGATATTTTCTTCCCGTTTCGAATAAATAATGTTATTCCCAGGTCTTCTTCAAATGCCGCCATTTGTCTGGATAGCGTTGGCTGGGTAATATGCAATTGTTCTGCTGCTTTTGTAAAGCTCTGTTCTTTTGCTACGGTCAGAAAATAGCGTAATAGTCTTAATTCCATATCTTTATATTCCTACAAATTTTTTATTGTATCCATTCTTGCTGCGAGGTGCGCGTCCTGCAATTGCATGACGCGCACCTCTGATATACTTTATCTTGTATAAACTGTATTCCCTTTTGCAATTACTTCAACAAGCTGCAGTTCCTGGTCAAGAATACAAAGATCAGCATCATAGCCTTCTTCAACCTTACCTTTTCCTTTGAGATGGAGAATATCTGCTGGATTAGATGTAATTGTAGAAATAGCTATTTCTAAAGGAATTTCTGTTTTAAATACACATTCCTTTACTTCCTTCAGAAGGCAGCTGGACTGTCCAACGCCCATTCCAAGGAATTCACCATCACTATTGTACATCGGAAGGCTTCCCTGTCCATCAGAAGAAATTGTCATGCGGTTCGGATTTACTCCTGCATCTAGCATTCGTTTGATACCATTACATACACGTACCTCATCACAGATAGTTTCCCAATAGTCAATATCTTCATTTCCGGTAAAATCTACTGCTCCGCCTTTCAGCGCATACTCAATCGCCTTGCCAAAAAGCATCTCATTTCGATTGATATGTGTTGGCAGTATTTGAGAAGCCGGTATCTCTGTCTCATCTACCACTCGTTCAATAAGATCTAAGCATCTCGGACTGTCTCCAAGATGAACATTTACAATACCAGCTTTCCCGGAAAGAACACCACCAAGTCTTGTATCCGCAACGACACGTGCAAATTCCTCAAAAGTTGGCTGAGAAGAACGATGATCAGAGATCGCGATTTCTCCAGTTCCGATGATTTCCTGAATCATCATAATATCTTTCACAATACTGTCAGTCAACGTGCGAACCGGAATCTGATAACTGCCTGTATAACAGTATGCAGACATTCCCTGCTCATTCAATCCTTTTGTCTTTGCAACCAGTGCACATATATCACGACCGATTCCATCTGTTCCAAGGCAGCCAACAACTGTTGTTACTCCAAACTTCGTAAGTCCTTCCATAGTTGCTTCCGGAGTACGATTGGCGAATCCACCTTCACCACCGCCTCCGAGTACATGAACATGACTATCAATGAATCCCGGAGTTAAAAGTAACCCCTCTCCATTGATTATTTCTGCCTCAGAAAGAAATCCGTCTGCGGATATAGAACCTGCATCTTTAATCTTGACAATCTTATCATTGATTGTAAGTACATCTTTTTTCCCCAGATGCTGTGGGGCATAAACATCAATATTCTGAATTAATTTCATCATAAATCACTCTCAATTATCAAATGTATGTTTTAGAATCCAATTCCAACTGCAATAAGAACTGTAATGATTGCACCAATCATTAATACGCCAAGGAATTTCCACATAAATTTAATCCAGTTAGACCACTCAATCTTTGCAATTGCAAGAGATCCGATCAGACATCCGGATGTAGGAACAATCAGGTTTGTAAATGCATCACCAAGCTGGAATGCAACTACAGCTGTCTGACGTGAAACACCTAACAGGTCTGACAGTGGCGCCATGATCGGCATTGTGATCGCAGCCTGGCCTGTTCCGGATACAACAAAGAAGTTGAATACGGACTGGAACAGATACATAAGTACTGCTGCAACTGCTCCGGAAACTCCAGACAGTGCATTTGAAATATTATACATAATTGTATTGATAACTGTAGGTGTTGTCGGATCGGATCCACCAAGGACCTGCATGATACCCTGGGCCATAGCAACAACAAGTGCTGCACCGATCAAGTCTTTTGCTCCATCTTTGAATGAGGTTGCAATATCATTCAGTTTCATATCGTTCAGTTTAAAGATAACTCCAATCACACCGGAAACAATTCCCATAATGAAGAACTGTGTAGCAATCTCTGGCATGTAGTATCCTTGAGTCATAACTCCCCAAATTACCCATACTACTGTAGCAGCCAGTGTCAGAAGAACTAAAATGTGTCCAAGACCAAATGAATGTCCTTCGTCAATTCCTGTTTTTTCATTCTGCTCACGGAAATATGAATCCGTCTTATATGCGATTGAGATCGTCGGAGTCTTTTTAATCTTTGATGCATAGAACATAGTCATTCCACAGCCGAGTGCTGTAAATACTACCCACATTACCATACGGAATCCTGCTCCGGAGAATACATCAATACCTGCAATGCCCTGTGCAATACCTACAGAGAATGGATTCATCCAAGATGAACCGAAACCAATCTGTGTTGCGACATAAGTAACAAGAACTGCGATAACTGAATCATATCCAACTGCTACAAACAACGGACAAAGAATCATAGTAAACGGAAGTGCTTCTTCTCCCATCCCGAAAACTGCTCCACCAAGAGAAAACAGTACGAAAAGTACTGGAATCAGCAGTTTCTCGGCTCCCTTTGCCTTACGGATCAATCCAATCAATCCGGATTCAATCGCACCGGTACGGATCATGATACCAAATGCACCACCTACTACCATAAGGAATGCGATAATCTCGATTGCAGAACTATTTACGATTCCGTTATACATATAGTTGAAGAATCCTGTTCCGCCATCTCCACTAAAGAGTGCTACTCCTTCTGTTACTACATTTCCTGCATCATCTGTCAGATACTGGAAACTTCCGTCTTTGATTACTGTACGGGTTTTTTCAACACCATTGATCATGTACGAAATATCCTGTGTTTCGTAAAATCCCTTTGGTACAAGGAAAGTCAGAAGTGCTGCGACAACAACTACCAGAAAGATAATAATGTAGGTGTCAGGCACTTGAAATCCCTTGTTAAAAGACTTTAACCCTTTTCCTTCTTTTTTGCTCATTTTTGAGTCTCCCTCCCATTTTTGATATACCATACTAGTGTACCATAGAATGCTTAAAATCTAACTAAAAATTTACATATTTTATCAATTTACGATGTTTTATCAATTTTATGTCATTTTCTGTATTTTTTTCAAGAATGCCTCGACGTTTTACTCTTTCGGATTATCTCCATCCCGATAAGGCACTGTGGCCGCCGGAACAACCGCCGAAGCTGGCTCTGTATGTATATCCTGATCATCAAAAAAGATATGTGCCCCAAATGCTGCACCCTTTTGAAGGATCTCTCTCTTTTGAACCTGTTGTTGCCTCTACACAGTGCAATATGGATAATATCTCGTCATCAGTAAGACCTTTAAAGAAAGGACTGTTCCTTAAAATGGGTAAAAATTTTTTCAAAATTGTTCCTCCTGTTGGAAATCAAACATACAAGTTGTATTTATTACACTATGATTCTAACAGAAATAAAAATTTTATGCTATAGACGGAGGGTAAAAATGATAAGGAAGTTCCTTGCTGTGGTGGTCTGGAGATAGCAGCAAAAAAAGCGCTTCAGGATAGTGGAAAATTCTTACCATGGCAGGTTATAACGATAAGTATTGATGGGAAAACTATAGAATAAAAAAGGAGAATACAATAATGGATAAGAAAATGTTTTGCTTTCAGTGTGAGCAGACCGTCGGATGCGCCGGATGTACAGGAAATGCCGGTGTCTGTGGAAAAAAGGCAGATACAGCCAGATTACAGGATGAACTGACGGGTGCCTTGATTGGTCTTGCAAGAGCTGTCGATAGTACAACAGCTATTTCCAAAAGAACCGGACAGGTCATAATTGAAGGGCTGTTTACCACAGTTACAAATGTAAATTTTGACGATGTCTCAATTGAAAACATGATACAAAAAGTCCGAGCTGAAAAAGAAAGACTGGTTCCTGACTGCAGCAAATGTCAATCACCTTGCGTTAAAACAGACGAATACGATATGCAACAGCTGTGGAATGCCAACGAAGATATACGCTCTTTGAAATCTCTGATTCTTTTCGGAATTCGTGGAATGGCTGCCTATGCCTATCATGCATATGTTCTGGATTATGAAGATACTGAAGTGAATCGCTTCTTCTGTGAAGCATTATTTAAGATTGGTTATGAAGAAAGTGCAGATGCACTGCTTCCTACAGTACTAAAAGTAGGAGAAATCAACCTGAAGTGTATGGCACTTCTTGATAAGGCAAATACAGAAACCTATGGGACACCAGAACCAACCAATGTTACACTTACAATAGAAAAGGGACCATTTATTGTTGTAACCGGACATGATTTGAAAGACCTGCAGCTTTTACTTGAACAGACAAAGGGAAAAGGAATCAACATCTATACTCATGGTGAAATGCTCCCTGCCCATGCCTATCCACTCTTAAAAAAATTCTCACACTTAAAAGGAAATTTTGGAACCGCATGGCAGAATCAGCAAAAAGAGTTTGATCATCTTCCAGCTCCGATTCTCTACACCACCAACTGTCTGATGCCGCCAAAAAGCAGTTATGCTGACAGAGTATTTACAACAGAAATGGTTGCCTTCCCCGGTGCTGTTCATATTGATGAGAAGAAAGATTTTACGCCGGTTATTGAAAAAGCGCTGGAACTTGGTGGTTACAAGGATGATCAGGTACTCACCGGCATCAATGGCGGTACAAAAGTGACAACCGGTTTTGGTCATGCAGCCATCCTGTCCCATGCAAACACTGTAATTGAAGCAGTAAAATCAGGTGCAATCCGTCATTTCTTTCTGGTTGCCGGCTGTGATGGTGCTAAACCTGGACGAAACTATTACACAGAATTTGTAAAACAGACACCTTCTGACAGTATTGTCCTTACTCTGGCATGCGGAAAATTCCGTTTCAACGATCTCGATCTTGGAGAAATCGGTGGTCTGCCACGACTAATGGATATGGGGCAGTGTAATGATGCTTATGGTGCGATTCAGGTTGCTGTAGCACTTGCAGATGCATTTGGATGCTCCGTAAATGAACTTCCGCTTTCCTTCGTTCTCTCCTGGTACGAACAGAAGGCCGTCTGCATCCTGTTAACACTTTTACACCTGGGTATCAAGAACATTCGCCTTGGTCCTTCTCTTCCGGCATTTTTGTCTCCTAATATTTTGAATTTTCTGGTAGAAAATTACGGTATAGCACCTATCACCACGCCGGAAGAAGACATCAAAACACTGATGAATTACAACAAATAAATTTCTTTAAATCTCTATGGAATCTCCGAAGCCGATACAGGATTCAAAAATCCTGCATCGGCTTTATGATCAGATTACTTCTGTTTCTTTTTTTACCTCAAAATACTGCTTTTAAAAAATGTGCCTGACCATATTCGAATGCCTCATAAAACAAATTGTAAAATCCCCGGTCGTTTCCCGGAAGAAATTTTGTAGATGCTATCCTGTATTCGTACTTTGATTCTCTTCCATCCTCGCCACAGATTGCTTCTTTCAATTTACAAGTATATTCTCTGGAATCCAGTATTTCGCATCCGCTATAATCCCGATTCACTTTTCCTTCTTGTAGTAATTCCAAAAATGTCTCATATTTTTTATCGATTTCGAACCCATTATAATATGACGGCATGTCTGAATCTGAAATAGCCGGTGTAAGTATACAGACACCTCCATTTTTCAGAACCGGCTTCAGACTATCCTCTCCCACAAATTTTTTCTTCACTGGAAGCATACATTTACCCGAATTTTCATCCGTAACATTTCCAAGATTCAGTCGGTAAATATATTTATAGGCTCCACATTCGAATAAATCTGTGTACCAGGCCTGTATTCCCATGAACTCCTTTGAATAATTCTTATACTTTGCATCACAGGCGAAGAATATTTCTTTATTGAGAATCAGAAAAATGTCCGGTCTTAGCTGCTCTTTGCTGTACTGGACCGCTTCTTTTTCATCCACTTCTGCTTTTTGAGCTTTTTTCCCTTGAAATGTACAATTATAGCCCAGATAAATATCATTTTCCCCGTTGGTAATATGGATCACCAGTTCTTCCAGTATTTTCACAGAATCTCTTTTTTCTCGATTTTCAATATATTTTTTTATAGCGTGAACCACTTTACTGTAATCCCGATTTTCCCATGATTCGAATACAAACGGCTTTTCCTTTTTTCCCGGCCAGGATATCCGATCAATGACATATCCTTTCTCCAGAATGAATATTTCTAATATTTTAAAATAGCACCAGATTTCATAGATTTCCGATGATTTATGGTAGCTGCTATATTGCACTGTCTCCTCGACAAGCTCTCCCATCTCTCGATAAGTCCGCATTTGATGAAATAATTTCTTATATCTTTTATGATTTACAAAAAGATTAGAAGTCTGCAGCGGATATACCTTTTGTTCTTTATATTTCTCATTTTTAAACATAGGAAGCTGGTAAACAGCCTGAAGTTTTCCCTTAAGATTTGCAATGGTACTACATAGTTCATCTATGGATTTTTTCGTTCCTACAACACCCGAATTTTCTTCTACATCATCATACTTGGATCTATTTTCTCCCTGAGCTGCCCGATTCATCTGCATTTTCTTATCTTCCAGTTCCTGTTCCAGTGCCCACAGACGCTTCTCCAGTAATTTCACAAAATTATATACCTTCTGGTTTTCATAAATATGAAATGTTTTTTCATGGACTCTTGTACGCACCTTCGGTTTCTTTAACACATAATGATCCATAATAACATTGGCGTCCAGATGTTTTACCTGTCTGAAATTCTGTCTCGCCGGCCGGCTTATCATATCCGTTACCGGCTCCCGGTCCAATGCTTTTAAGGTCTCTGACATTTCTTTAATTGTGTGTTCCAGCTGATGAATTTCCAATTCATACTCTGTCAGGTACTCCCTTTTTATACGCCTGTTTTTCCCATCATTCATAGTCATATAAAGAAAACGGATACTGATTGCTGTCAGTTCCTTTAGAATTTTCTCATAGGTTTCCCCATCCAGCATAGAAGCAACATGTATTCGGATTTTTTGTTTCTTTCCATTCTTCCGGTAAAAGAATTGTGCATCTCCAACTGTATAGATATTAAAATTTTCCGGAATGAAATAAATATACCCATCTGTTTTCCTGGACAGTATCTCATATTCCTGATTTGAATCAAATTCTATATTTTCATCCTCGTTTGCCTCAAAAGCAATTCTCGGAAAATAAGCTCCATCGACTCTCAGATACTGCATGATCCAGATATCGTGAATCTCTCTTAAAGGCTCATCCATTCCTTCATAAAATGGTTCCGCATCCGGATTATCCTTACGAATCCTTACAGGATGTACTCTCTCGCATGTTTTATTATTCAAAAAAACTGCCTGCATTTGTATTCCTCTTTTGTTAATTCATTCTCCAATAATTCATGGTTTTCTCTTCCGGACTGCACATTTGTTTCAGATATGTGACTGTCAACGGATACATTTTCTCCCAGTTCGCATCTCCGCCCTCAATAAGAAAATCACCAATGGAGAATTCTCCATCATCCAGCGTGCACTCCACTTCCTCTACGTTCAGGGCTGGCAACACTTTCATTGCAAGAAACATGTCCTGGAAATCTCTATCTGAAAGCCGTTCCTTTAAGTATCCACTCTTTAGTCTCTCTCTCATTCTGGCTCTTTGTCTCTCCACACGATTGGAAACATCTTTCTTCAGAGCTTTCAAAAGCTGTTTTTCAAATGAATCTTCTCCCTGCATCTCTTCCAAAGTCATAACACCTTGTTCAAATGGGCACAAAGTCTCTCCTGCATCTTTTGTCACTTTTATAATGCAGCTTCTGTCAATCACCTTCGGGCTTAGATCATTGGTAGTCGCATCCATATTGAGGGTTCCTACAAATGTTACATTCTGCGGAATTTCAAATTCCGGTGTATAACGATTTTTAAGATTTTCCTGATCAGTCTTTGCATCCAGCCATTCTACGGTATTCTCATTATGAGATGCCATGATAGTTTCCTGTCTCTTCCATGCATTTTCCTGGTCTTTATGAGCATATAATGGAATTCCTTCTCCCGATTCCATACTGCTTAACACGTCTGAGAAATAATACTCTACATGCGCAAGGTTCATCTCATCCAGACAAATCAGATAATGCTTTTGGGGATTCTCCTTTGCCTCACAAAGTGCATCCAGAAATGGGGTGGAATAATATCTTCGTTCTACCGGGTTAAAATATCCTGTCAGATCCTGATTATCAATCCAGTTCGGTCTTACTGGAATGATCTTATATGCAAATCCAAGCGCTCTGGCTATATTTGATACAAAACTTGTCTTTCCCATGCCCGGTGCTCCGTGTAAAATTATGAGCTGATTTGTATTCAACCCCAAAAGGAACTGGGCGAGAACCTTGATATTACAATGATAGCCCTGGTCCTCCAGTTTATTTTTCAGTGATAGAATATTTTCATCTGTTTCCTCGGCAGTTCTTATTTCCTCGTCCAAATCAGAAACGAAAGACGTGACCATATTTGCCCCGGGAACCTCTTCGCAAGGCTGAGGATTTCTTGTAAATAATTCACTTCCACTAAAGAAAAGACCCTGAATATAAGATTTTTTCTCTTCCAGACGATTTTCGGGGTTGGTTCTTAATATTTCCACAGGTCGTCCATTCCAAAGTAATAACTTAGAATCCGCATCACACAATAGCATAGATACCTTCTGACGTTTTGTCTTTTCATCTAAAAAGCTATCTGTTACAAGACCTATTACCTTTCCGAAAGTAAATTCTTTTTTTCCTTCGCGATCTATCTCCGTTGCTTTCCCAAAAATCTGTTCCAAATACTCTAATATATTCTCATTTTCTTCTAATACCTGTTGATTATTATATTCAAAAAATTCACTGATTTTCATTTTTTCACCCTTTCTCATTTTCTTATACACATCATTGTATCACACAAACATTTGTCGCTCGTAATAAATATTTTTTCTACGATATTCTGATAATCTGCTCCCACAGCAGTAATTCATCCTTTGTTACGTTTCGATTATCATGATAATGTCCAAAAAACCATTTTTTAAATCTGGCTGTCTGCCGAATCTTTTCAAAATATTCCGTCAGCATATCCGGTTTATATAATCCATCACTCATGATTGCCTGCGTGCTGGACGCACAGCAGTGAGTCACAATAAAGTCCACTTCATTATGATATTTCTGCAGATTCTTTAGACCTTCTTGTTTCTCCTCTTCTGACGGCAGTTCTTCCTTCCACCAGCTTATGTGATTAATACGGTATGGCTCCCAGCCCCGGTCTAATACTTTTTTCTTAAGCTTGAACTTTGGATCATCTGGCTCAAGAATACCGGCTGAAATATCATGACTGCTGGCACCTCCAAAAGTAAATATCTTTTTTTCTTCCAGCTCAAATATCTGCCCACGCATCAGATGAATGACGGAGGGACGTATTTTATGGGCTTTCCCTCCATGCCACATTTCCACCGGATAAGCGTACAGGCGGTCAAAATTCTCATGGTTTCCGTCAACAAATAATGTAGTAAATGCTTTGCCGTCCAGCCAGTCAAGAGCACTCGTTTCCATCTTGCTTTCCCCATCTTTGTTCCACACCCCGCCGAAATCTCCGCAGATTATGACATAATCATCTTTTGTCATCTCTTTCTGTTCCGGGAAATTCCGGGTGTTAAATCGTTCAAAATTATTGTGGCAGTCACCGGTTATATAAATCATTTTAAATCTCCCCTTTCCTGTACTTGCATGCTCAATCCTAAAAATTCTTACCAAATCTGTTTTAATCTACTTTTATAAGTAAAAGACTTCTCTTTTACAATCATACCAACTCTTATGGATAATATTGTAATAGAGAAGTCCTTCTTTGTCATTAACCTTATACTATATACCCTCTGCCATGACCAGTGAGAAATTTTTTGAAATTTATTATCAGTTCAATTCCTCCAATAGAAATTGAACAACTTCCCATTTTATGATATAATTTCTAATACAATTCCAATGGACAGGGGATTATTTTACCGCAAAGCGAGGTGTTTATTATGGTAATACGTGAATCTGCAGAAGATTATCTGGAAACAATACTGATTCTGAAAAACAGACTTGGAAATGTCAGGTCAATTGATATTGCACATGAGCTTTCTTTTTCTAAGCCAAGTGTCAGTGTTGCAATGAAGAATCTTCGATTAAATAATTATATTACTGTTGATGAAAATGGTTATATCAACCTGACAGACAGTGGTATGGCAATTGCCGGGAAAATTTACGAACGTCACACATTCCTGACAAGTTTTCTGATTTCAATTGGGGTGGATCCGGAAACTGCCGCTGAAGATGCATGTAAGATTGAGCATGTCATCAGCTCAGAGAGTTTTTCCGCTTTAAAAAAGTATCTCGCAGATAATGAGAAAAACTAATTGTTCTGTATAAGCTACATGAATGAAATAACCGTTAATAGAAAACAACAGAATCAAAAAATCCGGATTTTTCGCAGTCCTCACTAACCATGTGATATTACGCAAATCCGGATTTTTATATTTTTTCTTACACCTTATGGTTGGAATCCACCTTCAAAACCTGCAAATGAAAGTTCGCATTTGCCACCCAGACGGCTGCAGATATTCAATGCACGTGTCATAACCTCTGGATACTGCTGATCCTTCGTGTCCACGAACAGATACTTATTATCTTCTGTTATTCTTGCTGTCTGAACATTTTCCAGTTCATTAATCTCGTTCAAAATTGCGGTTGCCATATCATCTGTGATTTTCTTAGATAAACGATAATATCTTCCCATGTTAGATTCCCTCTTTCCTATATGATTCGAGCCTCACTGGCGGTGTCGGTCAAATGATTTCAGGCTCATCTGACGTATTTAGCACTCGCTAACTTCTCTTTTAAATTTACCACTTTCATTTTTTTGTGTCAACATGTTCTAACACAGATAAAATAAGAAATCCCATCATTCCGACAAAGGACATCACTTTTCCTGCTGCCATCCCCGGTGCATGGTATGTGATGACAATGTCATGCTCCCCTGCCTTCATCTTACAGCCAAGGAACGCTGTATTTACTTTCTCACTTTTTACATTTTTTCCATCAACCTGTATTTTGAATCCGGAATCGTATGGAATCGAAGTAATCAGATATCCTGACTTTTGCATTGTCAGATTTCCGGCAATTACGTTTCCCTTTGTCTTTGTGCTATTTTGTAAAAACTCTGATTCATAAAGCTCTGTTCCCGGCAACGTTGCTATATATGCTTCCACATCAGACAGATTATATTTTCCTTTGCTAAATGTAACCTCTACCTGATTTTCATCACCCTCAAGTGCCACTGCATAAGTAAACGTTGTGTTATCATTATAATAGACCCGCTGCTTAGCGCTCAGTTTATTACGATTGCCATCCACCCAGATTGTCAGATCTTTTGAGGGTTTCAGATTCTTGACCTTGAACCGAAGCAATAAAACTCTGTTACCAGAATCTGTTTTTGTTTCATTCGCAACGTTTGTGTTTTCACCGGCATTCTCTGTATTCACTGTATTCACTGAATTTATGTCTATCTGGCTCACAATCTCTGCTTTGACTTTTGTATCCTTCCTGGCAAAAATATGATATCCACCGTCTGCCTCGGAAATGCATGAGTTTTCCCCAAATCGCAGTACTGCGTTGTGCAAATTGTCCACCGCCTCTATACTGTCCGTCTGCTTCGTGGCACTCTCCGGCACAACTGCCTTCTGAAGAAGCGTTGTCTGATTATATGGATAGTCCAACTTATCATAATTTTTCTCACTCATAACCTGGCTTGTTCCATAGATGATCGAAGCTGCGCTTTCATTTTCATAAATCTTCCACTCCCCCGACTTTCCAAGAAGCCTGACACCTTTCATCTTAGACTTTGTAACAATGTATTTTTCGCCCATGAATCTCGCATAAATCGGATTTGACTCCTCAGATTGCATCAGAAAATTCCGGTAAGGCTGTTCCAGCCCAAATGTATCCTTTCTAAAATTCTGGTAGGCCTTATTATAGGAAGAAGAATAGATGGAAGAAATGTACTGATCTGTGTTCCACACACGATTTAAATTTGCTGCATTTTCATCGTCAGTGCCAAGCTGGACTGTCCGGTAAAATCCTCCATCTTTTTTTGCCTCATCGGTTGCTGTCTGAATTGCATCTGTAATTTTAGAATCTGTTACCTGTTTATAAAATGTTGTATCCAGCATCTCCTGTTTTTCCTTGGCATACTGATTATCAAATACTGCCAGAAATACCACCATAGAACCTGCTAAAATTAAAACTGTTCCTCTAATTCTCCAGATTGTCTTCCTTCGTTTTCTCCACACTTCTTTTATCACACCTGTTGCCAGATAACAACCAAACATAATCTGAGATTCTGTCATCAAAAATGGCCACAGATTTCCCATTCCTTCCTGGTTTCTTCCTATATAGATAAGTTCCATCGTGACAACATATGGAATACAGCCGCCCCACGAAAACTCTTCACAGCTCACCTTCTTTATATACATGGCAAGCATATAGCAAAAAAGCGGAATTAACGGGATCAGTGCCTTGTCCCTCAGATAAAGTCCCCCATTTAAAATGTATACAAAAACCGGTACGCCTGCGACAATGGCAATGATCCACGACATTACTCTGTCACTCCATCTTCGCCTGAACATAGTCGCAACAAGCACCGTCAGCATCAGCGTTCCGAATCCCAGACCATACGGTGAATAAAAAACTCCTGACAATCTAAGTTGTGGAAAGAAAAGTCCTTTCAGGATTTTTGTTGCATTTCCACTTCCAAGCAATACCGACAGGCTTTCTGCATTCGCGCTGCCTCCGGAAGATTCACCGGAACTTCTTCCAATCAATGCAAGGGCTGTCGGCACAAGAAGGACTCCGCTTGCCAGTACTGCAAAAATCATAGGCAGAAGAAATCTCACGCCCTCGCACAGAAACCCTTTTACTGTGGCACGCTCATTTTTTCCTTCCAGTTTTCGTCCGTAACAATGAATTCCATAGATTACCAACGCCAGCATTCCTCCGATACTGAAGTAAAAGCTGGTCATGATCATAAGAAATGTACTGACTGCCAAAAGCCCTGAACGCCTTTTTTCAAAGTATCTGTCCACGCCCATCATAGCCAGGATTAAAAATGGCATGTAATTAACGAACATAATCTGGCTGTAGGACTGGCAGATCATAGGTCCCGTCAGCAAAAAAATAACAGCCACAGCGAAGCTGACAGCTCTGCCAAATCCTTTTCGATTCAGCCACAGATACAATAAAAGCACCGAAGCCATCAAGCATAGCATTTCCATAACAATAACATACGTAGACATTTTCACAAAAGGCAATGCGTAGGACAACAAAAATAACGGACTGTAAAGTCCATAATATGAATAATTGTATATGTTCTGTCCTCCGCCCAGGTTCATAGCGAATTCCGGGAATAGATTTCCTGTCTCATAAAACTGTTTTCTGAAATAATCCGGAATAACACTGTGCTGGCTGATCCAGTCCACCTTCGCTCCAAATACTCCCCATCTGAGGCAAAACATCCAACAGAAAAATAATGTCAGTGCTGCAAGTATTACATACCCTGCATAATACAGATATTTTGACATCGTTGATTCTTCATTATTATGCAGATGTTCCGGCTTTGTTGTTCCAACATTTTGATTATGCAGACGCTTTGACTGTCTTGTCTTCATGAGATTCCTCCCCGGATTTCTTTTCTCGCATTACAGCATTCACACCGCTTCCCACAAAGCTGTCTCCTGCTACTTTTCCTGCCATCTGAACTTTACTTTCTTTCAATATAAATATCGGACGGTGCTTCGTCTCCAGATATGTCTTAGCCAGATACTCTCCCACGATTCCAAGACAGAACAGTTGAACCCCGCTCACCAAAAAGATAATACATACCATTGACGGCCAGCCTGCAACCGGATCGCCCCAAATTAATGTCCGTACTATGATTACTGCAATCATAATAAATGCCAACGCGCAGAACCCTACTCCCATAACAGATGCCAGAGACAAAGGTGCTACTGAAAATCCGGTAATTCCTTCCAGCGAATAAGAAAATAGTTTCCGAAGAGACCATTTTGTTTCTCCTGCCGAACGCTCCACGTTTTGGAATTCCAGCCATTTTGTACGGAATCCGACCCAGCCGAAAATTCCCTTCGAGAAACGATTATATTCACTCATTTCCAATACGGCGTCCACCATAATCCGTTTCATCAGCCGATAATCTCTTGCACCATTGACAATTTCTGTCTTGGAAATGCTGTTAATAAACTTATAAAATGTCTCAGATAAGAAGGAGCGGATTTTTGGCTCTCCGGTTCTGGTGGCACGTCTTGTCGCAACACTGTCATAAGGTTCTTCCTTCAAAATACGATACATTTCCGGAAGAAGTCCAGGTGGATCCTGGAGATCTACGTCCATCGTTGCCACATAGTCTCCACTTGCATGTTTAAGCCCCGCGTATATAGCTGCTTCTTTTCCAAAGTTTCTGGAGAAAGATAAATATTCACATCTTCCATCTTTTGCATTTAATTGTTTCAATATTTCTAAAGTCTTGTCGCTGGAACCATCGTCCACGAAAAGGATCTCAAAGGAAACCTCTGACAGCTCGCCCATGACGCGCTTCATCTCCCGATAATACACCGGCAACGCTTCCTCTTCGTTAAAACACGGAACCACAATACTGATTCTGTCCATTTTGCATACCTCCATAAATTCAGTCCCTGCAGAAGACACTACTCGTCATCTCTGCTTTATCATTCAGTATGCCCAAAGTTTAACACTCATCCCTTAAGAAAATGCCTAATTAAATCTTAAAGTTTCTTAAGAAGATTTTTTATTTTTTCTAAACTCCTGTATAATAGATCTATCGAAAGGAGTTATTTCTATGGATAAGACTTGTATTTTAATCGTAGATGACAACCCGGAAATCCGGGAAATTATAAATGTGCTGCTTGGTGGGGAAGGTTTCGAAGTATCTGAAGCAGAAAATGGGGCGCAGGCACTTACACTCATTGAGCAGCAGGATTTCGACCTGATTATTCTGGATATTATGATGCCGGGGCCAAATGGCTATCAGACATGCCGGAAAATCCGGGAACTGAGCAATGCGCCAATTCTGTTTTTAAGTGCCCGCACAAAGGAAAGCGATAAGACACTTGGCTTTTCCAGCGGTGGTGATGATTATCTGGCAAAACCATTTTCCTACAACGAACTGATCAGCCGGAGCAAAGCATTGATTCGGCGTTACCAGGTATACAAAGGGAAAAATGAAAGCGGCAATCAAAGTATCAATAGTGCTTCTGTTAATCCGACTGCTGAACCAATAGCTAGTACATCGAATGCTTCTGACTCCAGGCATCGTATCCTGCTCTTTCACGATCTGGAAATAAACCAGACTGTCCGGGAAGTTCATAAAAATGGGCAGCTTTTAGATCTTACAGAAACGGAATACTCCATGTTGGAACTGCTGGTCGCGAACCGCCACCAGACATTTTCTGCCCAACGTCTTTTTGAGTCTGTCTGGCAGGAGCCTTATTACTACGGTGCAAATAATACTGTCACCGTACATATTCGAAACTTACGCTCCAAAGTGGAAGATCATCCCGGTAATCCTGAACTAATTAAAACAGTCTGGGGAAAAGGGTATCGTTGCGACTAATAATTTTCATTCAGTAACAATGAGGTAACAGCATGAAAAAAAAATTCAGTACCATGAAATTACAGAACCGTTTTCTTTTGATCTTGCTTCTGGCTCTGACGATTTCTGCAACATTATTCGAACTGCTTTGGCTAAATAAATGGACTCTGGTAAACTGGACAGGCAATTTTGAAATTTTACAGTCCCAGATTGATGACGAAGATTTCTGGACGAAATTGGACGAAACTGCACAAAATTTATCACTTCCAGAATCCTCAGACGATGAAGCTGCCGCAAAAGCAATAAAACCCCTTCTAGATCTGGCAGATAAATACACAAGCATTTATCTTTACGAACAGGAGGATGGCCTTTATATTACAGGACAATATGCAAAAATTATGGACGAAAAGCATTCCGGTTTCCGGACTTTTTTCGATCTTGGATACAGGTTAACTGATGGGGAAGGGGAAGATTTTCGTCAAGGGTATCTCCAATTTCAAAACGGAAAAGCTCAAGTCGTTGTTGTCAATTACCAGCGTGCCCTTTTCATTTACCCTTATATGTTTCTTTCGCTACTTTTAAGTGTCCTGGTCTTTCTTGGAATCGTCCTGTTCTTCATGAACCGGAAGATGCGCGAAGTACTGGCTCTGGAGCAGGAAATTTTGCTGATGTCCACAGGGGATCTGACCCACCCGGTTCCGCAATATAGTAAAGATGAAATTGGCATTTTGGCAAATGAGTTGAATCATCTTCGTATCTCTTTAAATGAAAATATTGTCCGTGAGCAAGAAAGCCGAAAAGCAAATCAGGATCTGATCACAGCACTCTCCCATGATTTACGGACGCCACTTACAATTCTGACCGGATATCTGGAAGTATTAAAGCTTGGAAGAACTCCTGAAAAGCAGGCAGATTATCTGGACCGGTGTCTGAAAAAAGCTTCCGATATTAAAGAACTGACGGATCAAATGTTCAGCTACGCCCTTGTTTCCGAAGAGCAGGAAACTCCTGACATGTCCTGGCTGTCTACTGATTATATTTTTCAATGTATTCAGGAAAATTGCGATTTCATTAGTCTGGCCGGATTTACGACAAATGTTAAAATTCCAGAAGTGACTGGTATTCTGCTCAGCGACAAAACAATGATCAATCGCATTTTTACCAATCTGTTCTCTAATATTTTAAAATATGGAGACAAAGGAACTCCGGTCATCGTCCGCAGTTCCGTCCGTAAACAGCGCTTTACTGTGACTGTTTCCAATGCAATCAAGCAAGAACATTCTGATGTCGGAAGCAGCAATATCGGACTTCGTAATGTCCAGCGGATGATGCAGATGATGGACGGCGAAATGCTTCTGACAAAGAAAACATCATCAGACAGCCCGGGAAAACATAACATTTCTCAGAATACAAGTTCAGCCTTCGCCTCTGAAAATGTATCCGGAGTCTTTGAAGTTACACTTTGGTTCCCACTCCGATGACATGCTCTGACCTGCTGTTTTTCTAACAAGCGGAATATCAACTATCGATTGTTGAGAAATATGTCTCATTAGATAAGCTGCGTTTATAAATGCTTACAATATTGTTTTATAATCCTTATAAAACAGCATGAATTTTCATGTTTTGAAGCAATTAGCTATTGTTTTTTGTAATAAAATCTGCTTAACTTATAAGTAGGCGATATAAACCACGCCAGGATAACCCGAATAAAATTATTGATAATAGTGAGGTATTAAGATGAAACCAATCAAAGAAGGAAAAGTACGTGAAATCTATGATAACGGTGACAGCCTGATTATGGTTGCTACGGACCGCATCAGCTGTTTTGATGTGATTCTTAATAACGTCGTTACAAAAAAAGGAACTGTTCTGACTCAGATGTCCAAGTTCTGGTTCAATCTGACAAAAGACATTATTCCGAACCATATGATCTCTACTAATGTAAAAGATATGCCTGAGTTCTTCCAGAAACCAGAGTTCGATGGCAACAGTATGATGTGCCGCAAGCTTGAAATGCTTCCAATCGAGTGCATTGTCCGCGGATACATTACAGGAAGCGGATGGGCAAGCTATAAAGAAAATGGAACAGTCTGCGGAATCACTCTTCCGGAAGGATTAAAAGAGTCCGACAAACTTCCAGAACCAATCTACACACCATCTACAAAAGCTGAGATTGGTGACCACGACGAGAATATTTCCTATGAGCAGAGCATTGCTCATCTTGAAAAATACTTCCCTGGAAAAGGTGAAGAGTATGCCAAGAAGCTTCGCGATTACACCATCGCTCTTTATAAGAAATGTGCGGACTACGCACTGACACGCGGTATCATCATTGCTGATACAAAATTTGAATTCGGTCTTGATGAGAACGGTAACATGGTACTTGGTGACGAGATGCTCACACCAGACAGCTCCCGTTTCTGGCCAGCAGATGGTTATGAGCCGGGGCATGGACAGCCGTCCTTCGACAAGCAGTTCGCCCGTGACTGGCTGAAAGCAAATCCGGATAATGACTGGACCCTTCCGGATGAAATCGTCGAGAAAACAATCGACAAATACTTACAGAGCTATGAGATGTTAACTGGAGAAAAATTAGCTTAATGCAAAAGAATTACATTTACCGTGGGGGCTTTTACTTAGTAGGATTACTGGTACTGGCCCTCGGTATCTCTCTGAATACGAAGACGGGACTTGGGGTCTCTCCCATCATCTCCGTATCTTACAGCATATCCACAATCTGGAATCTAAACTTTGGAAATATGACGATGGTACTTTATTGTATCTTTGTTCTGGTAGAAATACTTCTTCATACCATCCTGTGCCGGAAAGAACTGAAACGTGAAGATATTGCTTTGGAGCATGCAAATGAAATGAATCTGAAGCTTGTTCTTATTATGGATCTTTTACAGATTCCATTAAGTCTTGTATTTACAAGATTTTTAAATGTGTTCGGTGCGTGGATTCCTGATCTGAAAACAGACTGTGCAGGCAGCTTTGCCGGAACATTTTCCGGACGTGTATTTTTCCTGATCATTGCTATTATACTGACCGGCGTCGGTGCCGCCATGTCACTGAACATGCGTATCATTCCAAATCCGGGAGACGGTATCGTACAGGCAATTGCTGATACCATTCACAAAAGCACTGGATTTACAAAGAACTGCTTCGATCTGTTCAACATCTGCGTGACCATCAGCGTCGGTTTGATCTTCGCTCACCATCTGGTCGGCATTGGACTTGGAACCGTCCTTGCTGTCATCGGTGTCGGACGCGCAATTGCTGCATTTAATTATCTTTTTTATGAGAAAACAAAAACTCTGGCCGGACTTTAATCCGGTCAGAGTTTTTTCGTTTTGCCTTTCTTATCATATTCCTACAGCGGAAGTTCATCAGCCTCTGTGAACTCATAATCATCCGGAGCTGGGGTAATCGATCCGTCTTTTTCAATCATAGCTTGTTTTTCGGCCATTTTCCTTGTTTCAGGTAAAGGTTCCTTATATTTCTCCATCAAGTCTTTCAGATCCTGTTTACCCTCAAACTCACCACACCAATCAGTACGCAGTTCTTTTATAACATCTTCGATAAACAACAAAATATATACTGCTGCATCTTTAATCCCTTCGATATCTATATGTTTATCTATGAGTTCGTCACGAGTCATAGCTCTACACTTTTCACGCAATTCATCATCCCCCATAGACTCCTCTTCATATCTCAGTTTCGATTCAATTATTCTTCTATCTTCTTCTCTCTCCCCTGCTGAAACATTCTGATCACACAAAGCACGACTGTCCAAATAATCAAACAGTGTATCTATATCTTGTCCCGCATCCTTCAAAACACACTTTACATGCTTCGCCTCCTGACTGAATTTTATACATTCCTCTATCAGTTCATCACTAGTCTTACTTTCAAGTTTCCAACACGGATCGTCAAAACTTGGCTCGCCCACACATGCATCTTTATCGTAAAATCCCCAGTCCCTTAGAGTACTGTCAAAATTATCCATCGTTTCATAAATATATGAGCCAACAACATCATCCTCAAACCTTGTCCCGGAAACATAATGGCTTGTTGTTCCACAATCCTCTTCCGGTAAACTATCCTCGTAAGCACGTGCCATATCTGCGCCTTCTGCACCTAACTGTTCTTCCCAATCAATTCCCATAGTAAAGTTCTCCTTTTCTTATGCACTTTCTTGATTTGTTAAACTTATTTTAGCACACTATAATATGCTTTTGTAATTTATTTGGAACACGTTCCACATTACCATGTCATTCATTTTCTCACATAAAAATTCAAGAATGCCTCGGCATTCTTGCTGCGAGGTGCGCGTCATGCAATTGCGTGACATACTTCTACTGCGCACCTCTGCAAGTCTACACTCCGTTTCGGTCGGCGCAAAACCATTGTCCACCGGACAATGTGCGCCCTGCCGGAGGCTATATCAGCTGGGGGATTGACTCCCACCACTGATACCAGCTTGTTTCTCACCACCTATAGAGGTTGGAGTCATCTCCCAGCTGATATAAGCCCCACATATCCTGAAAAAAATAATCCCACAGCAGGTACTATCGCAAGTGTACCTGCCAGGGATTATTTTATGGTATATAAATTACATATCTACATAGAAATCCAGCCAAATGCGTTTGCCACGGAACTTGCCAGAATAATCATAGCAAAAATCGGGCAAAGATATTTGATCATGACTACAAATATTTTCTTTCTGCGGAATGCTGCTTCCCCATGTCTGATTTCCTCTTCTATGCGGTCTATGCCAACTACTTTTGACACAAATATACTTGTCATCATGGCTGCGATTGGCATCATCACTGAATTTGTCAGGAAATCAAAGAAATCCAGGAACTGCATTCCAATGATTTTTACAAATGCCAGCGGTCCATATCCAAGACAGGATAATGTTCCAAGGGCAATCATTATAATTCCGATTACGGCTGTAGATTTTCTTCGGCTCCAGCCAATCTCATCTTCAAAGGTTGAAACTGCACTTTCTGTCAGTGCAATAGAACTTGTCACTGCTGCAAATAATACCAACAGGAAGAATAAAATTCCTACAACTGTTCCAAATCCCATATTTGCAAATACTTTCGGGATTGTAATGAACATCAATGCCGGACCTGCCTGCAGTGTATCCGGATCTCCTCCGGAAAATGCAAAAACTGCCGGAATAATCATAAGTCCTGCCATAATTGCAATTGCTGTATCGAATACTTCTACATTTCTTGTAGAATCTTCAATGGAACTGTCTTTTTTCATATAAGAGCCAAATGTAATCAGAATACCCATAGCAATAGACAGGGAATAGAACATCTGTCCCATAGCCGCCACAACCGTCATCCATGAAAAGTTCTTCAGATTCGGCACGAGGAAATATTTCACTCCTTCAATAGCTCCTGGTCTTGTCACCGAATAAATCGCAATAATGACAGACAGAACGACCAAAATTGGCATCATGAACTTTGAAACTCTTTCGATTCCATTTCTCACACCTGCATAGATGATCGACAATGTGAACATACAGAAAATTACAAAACAGATTTCTGTCGATGCTCCATTTGAAATAAATTCAGAAAAATATCCATCTGCCGCCAGTTTTGTACCATTTCCCTTCACATACTCAATCAGATACTTAATGACCCAGCCTCCGATCACGGAATAATATGGTACGATCAGCACTGGAATGATTGCATTGATCCAGCCTCCAAAGGAGAGCCACCCCGCTTTCTTTCCAAATGCTTTAAATGCTCCTACAGGACTTTTTCTTGTCATACGTCCCAAAGCTGATTCGGCAACAATCATTGTGTAACCGAATGTCAATGCGAGCAAAATATAAATAAGAAGAAAAATTCCTCCACCATACTTTGCTGCAAGATACGGGAATCTCCAAATATTTCCCAATCCTACTGATGCACCCGCCGCAGACAGTACGAAACCTATCTTCCCCGAAAAGGTGCTTCTTTTGTTCTTTTTTGTTTCCATCTCTCTTTTACCTCTGATCTGCTCTTATTGCAGATCAGGCTTTCCCTTTCTCACGCCCAAGGCCTCTATGCCCTGGCTTTAAATTAATCCCGGCTATTCTTGATTTATCTTTTGCCGTATTGATTCATTTTATCACAAATCACACCTTTTATCTAGTGTAGAAAGCAGTGTATTTCTGCGGTGTATTCAGTATAATCACATTGCTCTGTCGAATAAAATACTGTATAATGAAATTCATCTGAAAACGAAAGGGATTTGAAAACATGGACACAAAAGAATCTGTTGGAAAAGCAGCAAAAGGATTGGGATCGCTTGTATTAATTCTTCTTTTGATGAAGGGATTTACATTTAGCTTTCGTTCAAATTGGCTGTTAACTATAGGAATCATTGTAGGAGGAACACTCTTTTTATACTTTGTGGGCTTGCAATGTATTGCAGGATATTTATGGAAAAGGAAGTTGGTGACAATAGGCGCAATTTTTATAGGCTGCTTCTTTGTGTCTACTGTCAGTGAAAATCAGGTGGTTTCAGGGTTAAACACGGTAGCATATTTTCTTGCAGGTTTTGTTTTGGGAATACCTATTGCCTGGTTTTTCTTATCAGCAGGTCGAATTGCGTTTCGAATAATGAGACATGAACGCCTGGTTAATTCCGGTTCGTATACCGGTTCTACTGTTTCTTATAACTCAAATAACAAATGGGACCAGGAAAGAGCCGAAAGAGAACGGCAAGAGCGTGAAGCGGATCAGCGTGCGAAAGCTCGTTATGATGCCCGTACCAATCAATTAAAAGCAGAGTATGATGCCCGTACTGCCGCGGGATGGGGAAAAACAGGCGCAGAACGAAACTTCCGTAATGATGCGGATTATTGGAAAAATCAGCAAAAGAAATATTAACATTGAAAATAAGAGGTTACAGCATTGAAAATTCAGTGCCACAACCTCTTATTTTTGTACAAAAAAACAGTTCACAGATTTTTCACAAAATAATTAGCACTCACCTCTTGACAGTGCTAATAATAGGTGCTATATTACAGTTAGAACAAAGGAAGGGGAACAAAAAGAAGGAAAAAGTTCCTAATCCGCAAGGTTCTGGCACACAACACATCGGATTTCTCCGACAGTGCTTAAATATATTTTATGAATGTCTTTTGAAAGGAGATATGACTTATGATGTTACCTAGTATTTTTGGAGAAAACTTATTGGACAATTGGTTTGATGATGGTTGGAATTCATGGGATTACAGCAATACAAGCCTCATGAACACAGACATTAAAGAGAATGATAATGATTATGAACTGACGATGAATCTTCCAGGTGTTAAAAAAGAAGATGTCACAGCAGAGTTGAAAGATGGTTACTTAACAATCCATGCTACATCTAATCAGAACAAAGATGAGAAAGATGAAGATGGCAAATATATCCGCCGTGAGCGTTACAGTGGTTCCTGCAACCGTAGCTTCTATGTTGGAGATGCTGTTACAGAGGAAGATATTAAGGCCAGCTTCGAGAATGGTACTTTGAAGATGACAATTCCTAAGAAGGAAGCAAAGGCTGTACCGGAGAAGAAATTCATTTCCATTGAAGGATAATTTCACAGCAAAACTGTATACAAGTTTTAGATTTGTTACACCTTCTTTGTAACCGTGGCGGTTCAAAAGAACCGCCTGCGGATCACATAGATGAATAATTTGATTATAACGATTTTAGTATATATTTTTAGGAGGAATGACTTATGTTACCTAGCATTTTTAATGATAATTTATTTGATGATTTCTTTAACTTTCCATTTTACGATGACAAAGCAGAGCGTCGTGCAGAGAAAAAACTTTACGGACATCATGCTCACAACCTTATGAAAACTGATATCAAAGAGAAAAAAGACGGTTATGAGTTAGAGATGGATCTTCCGGGCTTTAAGAAAGATGAAATCACCGCTGAATTGAAAGACGGTTACATGACCATCAGTGCAGCAAAAGGTTTGGATCAGGACGAACAGGAGAAAGATACAGGACGTTATCTTCGTCGTGAGCGTTACGCCGGTGCCTGCCAGAGAACGTTCTATGTTGGAGAAGATGTTACAGAAGAGGATATCAAGGCTGAGTTCAAACACGGTATCTTGAAACTCTTCATTCCAAAGAAAGAAGCAAAACCAGCTGAACCAGAGAAAAAATTCATCTCCATTGAAGGATAATTTTCTCTCCCATTGAGAGTGTTTTCCTGTGAGATAGAATTTTCTCATAAATGTAATTTCCCCTCTTACCGGAAGAACCTGTCACTGGCAGGTTCTTCCAGATGCTTCGGCAACGAAAAGAAGTGTCACATCCCACAGTGGCACTTCTTTTTATTTGCATTTTATTTATACTTTTTTATTCTTTATAATCAACAGATTTTATTTCCATTGGCTTTCATTTTAAATTTTAATCCTAGTATTTCTGCTGCTCTTTTACACATCAGCATGCGCTGTAGGAATATTTCAAAATAATCTAAAATGGAGCATATTTCTTCATCAAGTTCAATTTCCAATAAGATCACTTTCTTCTCAACATTAACCTGAAGACTGGAGGCAACTGCCGCATAATTAACACGATCGTGCATATCAAAATTCTCTTTGATTGGATTCCTTACACGGTTTCTTCTGACATCTGTCTTATCTGCCAGGATCAATGCCGCAGAAACAGCATCTACTGCAGTCCCAGTTTGTTCATCATGCTGACCGATTGCACTGACAATTGCCGCGATATCTTCATCTGGAAACTTCCATTCCCGAAGTAGCTGAAATGCCATCAGGGCAGAACTATGTGCATGATCTACACGGTTGACACAATTTCCCATATCATGCATATATCCTGCAATTTGGGCAAGTTCTACTGTATGTTCGTTATATCCTAATTTTTCCAAAATTTCTCCTGCTGTCTCGGCAACTTTTACTGCATGTCCTCTGGAATGTTCTGTATATCCTAAGATTCCTAAAACTCTATTTCCCTGTTCAATATACGCATTCACCTCCGGCATCTTTTTGATTGATTTATAAGTTATTTTATCCAAGTAAATTTCTTTCCTTTCTTTTTTTTATAATCTTTGTATTGCATCCATCGCCAGTTCCGATCGCTCACATTCTTCTGTTGACATCGTAATCTGATAGCAAAGCGGACTTCCTTTCATATACTCCGATGCATAACTAAGACCATTCGTTCTCTCATCAAGAAATGGGCGGTCAATCTGATTCGGGTCTCCAAGCAGCACAATTTTCGTTCCTTTTCCGGCTCTTGTAATAATTCCTTTCACCTGATTTGGTGTCATATTCTGAGCTTCATCGATGATTAAATATGTATTTACAAATGAACGTCCTCTTATAAAATTCATTGCTTCAGCCTGTATGATTCCTCTGGCAAATATTTCTTCTATTTTTCCTTGAAGTTCCTGTTCATCTTGATAACGGGCTTCCTCATCAGAATCAATTAACTGCTCCAGATTATCCATGATTGGGCGCATTAGCGGTGATATCTTCTCCTGCTCATCTCCCGGCAAAAATCCAATATCCGAATCAAACTGTGCATTCGGTCTGCAAATCAGAATTCTGCGATATTCCCCCGTCGGATTATTCAAGATCTTCTCCAGACCAACTGCGAGAGAATAAAATGTCTTAGCCGTGCCTGCCATACCTTTTACAATCACAAGCGGTGCCTCATCAGCCGGTTTCATAAGTGCTTCCTGAAGGAAATACTGACCTGAATTTCTCGGCTTCACTCCATATGGTAAACTCTTTTTGTATTTTAAAGGCACAACTTTCTTACCTTCCACTCTTCCAAGATGTGTTTTCTTCAACGACTGATCTGCTTTTAAAATAATAAATTCATTTTCCACAAGTTCCGGTTGAATTTTATTTCCCATTTCATCTGACAAATATAATTCTTTGACAGAAACTCCTTTTTTCTTAAAATCTTTGAACTTATCCTCCGCTACAAAGCATTGTTGTCTGCCACTATACTGTTCTTCCTCTGCAATTACCTGCTCTGTACTAAAATCCTGCGCCTCAATCCCCATAATCTGAGCTTTTATTCGAAGCACCAGATCCTTTGTCACAAGTACTACTGGTTTTTCCTCATCAGAAATCCCTTTGCAGACTTTCAAAATCCTGTTATCCGCTTTATCTTCCGGCAAACTTTCAGGGAGTTCCACTCCGACACAATTAGCCTCGACTCTTAAAAAACCACCATTTTCCAACTCTACTCCCTTTAGCAAGTCACCTTTCATTCGAAGCTTTTCTAAGAAACGTATGGCCCGTCTGGCGTTTGCCCCTTTTTCACCTTCTGCTTTCTTGAGTCCATCCAATTCTTCCAGTACGACCAATGGTAAAATAACCCGGTTTTCTTCAAAACACTGACATGCATACGGCGCCTGAATCAATATATTAGTATCAATCACATACGATTTAATCATCAACATCTCTCCTGCTCTGCATTTTCAACCTTATTCTGCAAGTTGTTGACCTTGCATCATTTAATATAACAAGAGAATATTGATTTTGCTTCATGATTCAGTAAAATATACGTAAATTAAATTATAATTCCATTACAATGATCCACCTCATGCTGAATGATCTGTGCAATCCAACCAGTATATTTCTGACGCTGTTTTTTCCAGTTCATGTCCTGATACTCGAGTTCAATCTCCTGATATCTAGTACATGGACGCACGCCAATCAGTGACAAACATCCTTCTTCTGTCTGATAAGAACCACTTTTCTTCACAATTCTCGGATTGAACATGGCAACATTCATAAATCCCATATTCACTGCAATAATCCGCTTCTTGACACCAATCATGTTAGCTGCCATACCGACACAGCCCTCCTCATGAGCTTTCAAAGTATCCAATAAATCTATGGCAACCTGCTTATCCGCCTGCGTCGCAGGCTCAGACTTCTGCCCTAAAAATAAAACGTCATGCACAACTTCTCTTACCATCTATTCTCCCTCCAAAAATCCTAAGTATTCATCAAATATATTAAATAACATATCCCCGGAACACACCGGAAGTTCGGCTGTTGTTCCCGGCAATTCTGCATATTGATACAAATCCTCCGCCTTTGTTAATACAAGTACTGGTATTACTTCATACTGCGGTCCAAATAACACTTCCAGATAAGGGCTGTACTTGGCAGCCTGAGACATTTCTTCTTCCAGTATTTTATCATTCATCTTAAACTCCAGCGAAAATACATAATTCTCTGTAATCACCAGCACGTCCGCATAAATTCTTATGTATCTGGATTTCTTAATTCGCAATTCAAATAGAATTTCCCAGTCATCAAACTTTACATCTGCATCACTAAGATCTGCAAACAGATTCTTCATCACCTCATAAGAATCCCGAAATGAATGGAATAGTCCTCTTGTATCGTTAAGATTCCGTCCAATCTTCCTGCAGCCTTCCGTCAACATCTGAAACCATTCATCCTCAGTAAGTTCCAGAAACTCAGCTACTGTTCCATAATATCCACTATAATCACCCAGCCCCACGTGTGGTCTGCTCTGCCTGATTAGTCCGTACCACTCATAATTCTCATTACGGTAGCACAAATCCTTCATATAAGGCGAATTATAAAGATAATGATTCACTGTGCTTCTGTCTTTATTCAGTTTCTTAGCAATCTCCCGTGCTTTAATTCCATCGCCAGAGGCAATCAGGGCATAAATGTCCCGTTCAATGATATCCATAACTAAAAGCTTGTCCTCCAAAGTGGTATCACATTAATAACAGGCTCTTCATACGGGTGAACTGCTTTTACCACTTCGATTGTCTTATCAACATTTTCTGTGTATACTGTAACCTCTACTTTCAGCTCCGGCTCACAACTGATTTCTCCGTTCGTCCCTATATATGGATTACAGCCGTCAAGCGGACGCCAGTAGCCCGTCACCGGACTCACAGACATACAGGAATCATAATTGCCGATGTGTCCCGCATCAACCTCCTGGAGAGCTTTCTGTAAAACTTCCAGGTGAGATGGCGGAAGGAAGATTTCTAATTTACAATACTTAAAGTCCATGGAAATACCTCTTTTCACATTATAATCTATTCCCATTGTATCACAATAGTAGTACCTCGTCTTCTATATTACACATGTAATCTTCCGCCCAATTTCAAAAGGATTTTATCTAATCCTCCATATATTCTCTATAATCTACTTCACTTGCGAATAACATATATCTTCCTTGCACTAATCCCATGTAACCTTCTGATGTTGCATAACCTTTCATCTTCTGCTTCCTCCTTGAACATAATCTGTAATTTATATAGTTTCCATTGTTTCTTTGCTTTCTTATAGTTATAGTTTACAGATTTAGGTGTCCTATAAAAATGACAGGTTGACGTATAAAAATCTTTATGATATTCTTATTTCGCTAATCTGATTCCATTTATCAGATTAGTGATAACATTTATAAATTACATATTCTAAAAACTACAGTGTGGACTTTTTCAGTTCAACTTTTTTTCGCCGCACAATTATAGGCTTTTTATAATTGTACGGCTTTTTGTATGTCCGAAATAATTTGCTTAACACATTTTTAAGGAGGAAATCTTTATGAATGATACATTTATGAAAGAAAAGCCGATTCTGCCACTTTTGACTTCTATGGCACTTCCCATGGTCATTTCAATGTTGGTGAACTCGCTTTATAATATTGTAGATAGTTTTTTCGTAGCTCAGATCAATGAGCAGGCAATGGCTGCCCTGTCACTGGTTTTTCCGGTACAGAACTTTGTGAATGCAACTGCCATTGGATTTGGCGTTGGAATCAACGCTATGATCGCATTCCATCTTGGAGCTGGCAATAAAGAAAATGCAAATGCTTCCGCAACTCACGGAATGATTCTTTCAGTGATACATGGATTTCTTGCTCTGATCATCAGCATTGCAATTATGCCAACATTTTTAGGAGCATTTACGAAAGATGAAAATGTTATAAAACTTGGATTAGAATATTCCAGAATTGTATTTTTGTTCGCGCCAGTGATTATGATCAGTTTGGCTTTTGAGAAAATATTTCAGGCTGTAGGACGAATGAATGAGACGATGTTTGCACTTTTATGCGGCTGTATTTCCAATATCATACTGGATCCGCTACTGATTTTCGGAATTGGATTCTTCCCAAAACTCGGAATTAAAGGTGCTGCGCTTGCAACCGGCATCGGACAGATTATTACTGTAATTGTTTATCTAATCTATTATGTGAAGAAGCCACTTCCGGTAAAGCTAAAAAAATCTTGTCTGCCCCTTCAGCGATCCTTGGATTTTAGGCTCTACACAATTGGCATACCAGCCATTTTAAACCTGGCTCTGCCTTCATTTTTAGTATCATTTCTTAATGGTGTTCTCTCCGCCTACTCCGACATTTACGTCGTAGTGCTTGGGATTTACTACAAATTGCAGACGTTCCTTTATCTTCCGGCAAGTGGAATTGTCCAGGGAATGCGTCCAGTCATTGGTTACAACTATGGTGCCGGAGAAATGGATCGAGTAAGAAAAATTTTCCGTCTGGCACTGCTTATGTGTGGTGGAATCATGGCAGGCGGAACACTTCTGTGTCTGTTTTTTGCAAATGATCTTATCGGAATGTTCACTACGAATCCTGAAACAATTCAGGCGGGCGGTCTTGCACTTCGCATTATCAGCTCCGGATTTATTGTTTCCAGTATCTCCGTTACTGCTTCCGGCGCACTGGAAGGCCTCGGAAAAGGGGTACAATCACTGCTCATTTCTCTGATGCGTTATGTAGTTATCATTATGCCGGCGGCATTTATTTTAAGCCGTATCAGGGGTGCTGTCGGAGTATGGAATGCATTCTGGATCACAGAACTTATCAGCGCAATAGCTTCTGTGTGGATCTATAGAAAAAGTCTGAAACACTAAATTGGGGACACCCTTAATCGTTGATGGGGACGTTACACTTTTGCAAAGTGCTACGTCCCCATCTTACTATTTTATATTGATATAAGATTCAATCAACTCTACTGTCTTCTCGAATCCAAGTTTTCCGCTGTTGATGCACAGGTCATAATTTTCTGCATCATCCCAGCTTCTTCCTGTGTGATAATGATAGAAGTCTGAACGGTATTTGTTGGTTCGTTCGATGTATTTCTCCATCTCTTTTTCGCTCATGCTGACACGCTCTAATGCGGATTTCATCTGGAAATCGTGATCTGCATGAACGTATACGCTGATCATATCCGGATCGTCTTTTAAGACAAAGTCAGCGCATCGTCCGATCAATACGCAAGAACCTTCTGCTGCGTATTTTTTAATGATCTCAGCTTCGTAGTTAAAGAGATTCTGATCTGATGTAAATTCTTTGCTTTCCGGTGGAAGGAGTTCTCCGCTATATACGTTGGTGGATAGCAGGAATTTCGGTAACCTTTTCAGGCGTTCATCTCGTGCATTGAACATACTCTCATTAATACCACTTTCCTCGGAGGCACGCTGCAGGATTTCTCTGCTGTAGCATGGAATTCCGAGTTTTTCTGCCAGCATGTACCCGATGGTCTTTCCACCGCTTCCATACTGTCTGTTGATTGTTATTACTACTCTTTTCATAGCAATTCCCCCAATCTTTTTCTGTTACTTACATTTTAAATGTAACATCTCATTTATGCAAGTCTTGCTCTAACAAGCCTCAATCTGAAACTCATAGAAGAAAACATTACTCTTCCCTGAACTTCTACACATTTGCCATCTACTCACCAAGATATGCCTTCTTAACTGCATCGTCGTTCATCAGCTCTTTTGCATCTCCGCTAAGCAGGATCTTGCCTGTCTCCAGTACATAGGCGCGGTCTGCGATTTCCAAAGCTTTCTTCGCATTCTGCTCTACGAGAAGTACTGTCGTTCCCGTTTTTCTTACTTCTTTGATAATGTCAAAGATCTCGTTTACAAAGATTGGTGATAGTCCCATAGAAGGCTCGTCCATGACAATCAGTTTCGGTTTTGACATAAGCGCCCGTCCCATTGCCAGCATCTGCTGCTCGCCACCGGAGAGTGTTCCGGCTCTCTGGTCTTTTCTTTCTTTCAAACGAGGGAATCTCTCATAGACCATAGCAAGCGTCTGTTCAATCTCCTCTTTGTCTTTTCTTGTGTATGCACCCATTTTCAGATTCTGGTATACGCTCAGATCTGCAAATACACGACGTCCTTCCGGTACGTGTGCGACTCCCATGTATACAATTTTGTGAGCAGGTACTTTTGTAATATCCTGTCCCTCAAATGTTACAGTTCCTTTCTTTGACGGAAGAAGACCTGTAATTGTATGAAGTGTGGTTGTCTTTCCGGCTCCATTTGCTCCGATAAGAGCCACAACTTCTCCTTGGTTTACTTCAAACGAAATGCCTTTGATTGCCTGGATCATTCCGTAATATACTTCCAAATCCTTTACTTCAAGCATTGCCATATTCTTATTTCCTCCTGTCTGGCTTTTCTTTACGTTTGTTTCCGGTTCTCTTATTCATCTCCAAGATATGCAGAAATAACTTCAGGGTTATTCAACACATCTGCTGTTTTTCCCTGTGCCAGTACCTGACCGAAATTCAGAACTGTCAGTTCTTCGCAAATTCCGGATACCAGTTTCATGTCATGCTCGATCAGAAGTATTGTCATTCCAAAATGTTCTCTCACGAACTGGATTGTCTCCATCAGTTCTCCCGTCTCATTCGGGTTCATACCTGCGGCAGGCTCGTCCAGAAGAAGAAGCTTCGGCTCTGTTGCCATAGCACGGGCAATCTCCAGCTTTCTCTGCTTACCATATGGAAGGTTCGTTGCCAGCACATCTGCTTCACCGTCAAGATCAAAAACCTTCAAGATTTCCATAGCCTTCTCATCCATGGCTTTCTCTACTTTTTTGTATTTTGGAAGCCGTAAGATTCCTTCCAATGTAGAATATTTATAGTGATTGTGAAGTCCGACTTTTACATTATCAAGTACTGATAACTGCTTAAACAGACGGATATTCTGAAATGTTCTTGCAATACCTGCTTTGTTGATGTCAATCGTCTTCTTACCGGTAATATCCTCGCCATCCAGTTTGATAATTCCCTCATTTGGCTTATACACACCTGTCAGAAGGTTGAATACCGTTGTTTTACCGGCTCCGTTCGGTCCGATCAGTCCGTAAAGTTCCCCTTTTTCGATCTGCATTTCAAACCCGTCTACTGCACGCAGTCCTCCGAAGGAAATGGACAGATTTTTTACATCTAATAATGCCATCTTATGCTTCCTCCTTTACTGCTTTTTTCTGTTTGAATTTTGCCAAATGTTTTTCTCTCCACTCAATTGCTTTCGGAGCCCAGTTAAAGAGCATCATGACAATCAGTACAATTGCGTAGATCAACATACGGTAATTGGACAGTCCACGCAGAAGTTCCGGAAGCAGTGTCAGGATTGCTGCTGCAATAATAGAACCTCTCACACTTCCAATTCCTCCCAGAACAACAAATACAAGAATCATGATAGACATGTTGTAACCAAAGTTCTGTGGTGTTGCCATCAGCGATGACAGATTATGTGAGTAAAGGACTCCAGCCATTCCTGCAATTGCTGCAGACAGAGAAAATGCAATCAGTTTATATTTTGTTATATTGATCCCTATGGATTCTGCTGCAATACGGTCATCACGAATCGCCATGATCGCGCGTCCGGTTCTGGAGCTGATCAGATTCAGAACAATGACAAGTGTGATCAGAATTAATATAAATCCGATAGTAAATGTACTGTCTTTCGGTGTTCCGCTGATTCCCTGTGGTCCGTTCAGAAGAATCTTTCCATCCGGCTCCATGTTCAAAGACACGGAATCCTTCATTGAAAAATGGAATCCTTTAGAATCTTTGCCAATATAAAAGACATTAATTACATTTTTAATAATCTCGCCAAACGCCAGTGTTACAATTGCCAGGTAATCTCCATTCAGACGAAGTACCGGAATTCCAATTAGGATTCCGAAAATTCCTGCGCACACTGCTCCGATCAGAAGAGCAATCATGAATCTTAAAAGATCCGGCTCAATGACACCTTTCATGCATTTAGAGAAAAATGCACTTGTAAATGCTCCGATACACATGAATCCGGCATGTCCAAGGCTCAGTTCTCCAAGAAAACCTACGACCAGGTTCAGAGAAATTGCCAAAATGATGTAAGTACAGATTGGTACAAGTAATCCTGTAAATAAGCTAGACAGGCTTCCACTTGTAACAAGTACCTGGATTACTGCGTAAACTACGATTACCATAAGATATGTAATCATGTTGTTTTTTGTTGTTTTATTCATATTCTTTAACATTCCTGCCACCTACACTTTCTCCTGGATATTCTTACCAAGAATTCCAGTAGGTTTTACAAGAAGTACCACGATCAGAACTGCAAATACGATTGCATCTGCAAGCTGTGAAGAAATGTATGCTTTTCCGAGAATCTCAATGATTCCAAGAATAATTCCTCCTATCAGCGCTCCCGGTACAGAACCGATTCCACCAAATACGGCTGCTACGAACGCCTTGATACCAGGCATGGAACCTGTGTAAGGTGTCAGGCTTGGGTATGCAGAGCAAAGCAGTACACCAGCGATTGCAGCAAGTGCGGATCCGATTGCAAATGTCATGGAAATAGTCTTATTTACATTAATTCCCATAAGCTGTGCTGCACCTTTGTCCTCGGATACGGCTAACATTGCCTGACCTGCTTTTGTCTTATTAATAAACAGCATCAGACCTGCCATAATAACAATACATAGTACAATTGTCAGGATGGTTGTTCCTGTAATTGTAAGCTTTCCACCTGCCAGTTTCAAGTTCGGCAATTTGATGACTTCTGGAAATGATTTCGTATTAGAACCAAAAATCAGAAGTGCCAGGTTCTGAAGCAGGTAGCTGACACCGATTGCTGTAATCAGAACTGCCAGTGGAGATGCCGCATTACGAAGCGGGCGATAAGCAACTCCTTCAATTACAACTCCAAAAATTGTGCAGGCGATCGTCGCAATAATGATTGCAACAATTGGATTCAGACCTGCGCCTGTCACACAAGTCAATACGATATATGCTCCGACCATAATAACGTCACCGTGGGCGAAGTTCAACATCTTAGCAATACCGTATACCATGGTATAGCCAAGAGCGATGATCGCATATACACTTCCAAGGCTGATACCATTAATGAGATAAGATATAAAACTCATTTTTCTTCTCCTTCCTTTAACTAAAATTTTTACCTCTCAATTATAATGATGTTGGGGGCAAAAGCCCCAACTATGATGCAATATGTGAGAAAGGCTGCCACAGCAATTCTGTAGCAGCCGCTTATCACTATTTTAACTTATCGGGCTGAATTAGTCCATGGATACATATGCACCATTTTCAATCTTAACACCCTTAGGTGCCTTGTTCGGCTCACCGTTCTTCTCCCATGTGATTCCGTCTACACCTGTCAGACCGTCAATCTTGATCTTTGTCATAGCGTCCATCAATTTGTCGCACATCTCTGAGTAATCCATATCCGGTGTTACATCAGCTTCCTCTGCTGCAGCTTTGATAGCGTAAATTGCATCATATGCATCTGCTGCAAACTGAATTGGTGTATTGCCGTATTTATCTTCATATGCTTTTGTGAATGTCTGAGTCTTCTCATCCTGTGCATCAGATGCATAAGGTGTCAGAAGCATCGTTCCCTCTGCAAGAGATTTATCAAATCCCTCTACACCAAGGATTCCGTCAAGTCCATCACATCCAAAGAATGTCGGATGATAATCTAACTTAGCTGCCTGCTGTAAGATAGCAGATGCTTCCTGATAGTAGATTGGAAGGAATACAAGATCAGCTCCTGATGACTGTGCCTTCTTTAACTGTACAGAAAAGTCTGTCTTATTATCTGCTGTAAATGCTTCTGCTGCTACAACATCAAGGCCTTCTTTCTTAGCCTCTGCTGCGAAGTTTGTGTAAATTCCATTAGAATATACATCGGAGCTGTTATAAATAACTGCTATCTTTGTTGCAAGTTTGTTCTTTGCAATGTACTCTGCAGATTTTGTTCCCTGTTCAGGATCTGAGAAGCAAAGACGGAATACGTTGTCGTGATCCTGAACGCTCTCTACTGCTGTTCCGGAAGGTGTGATCTGGAACATGTGATCACTGTCTGTCTCAGATGCTACTGCTGTACAAGAACCAGATGTTACAGTTCCCATAAGAATCTGCATACCCCAGTCTTTCAGAGTATTGTAAGCATTCACAGCTTTCTCTGCATCTGCCTGATCATCTTCTGTCTTGAACTCAACCTGCTTACCATTGATTCCACCATTTTTATTAATCTCTTCTACAGCAAGCTTTGCACCGTTGTCTACTGCTTCACCATATGCTGCTGCATCTCCTGTCATCGGTCCGATTCCACCAATTTTAAATACATCTGATTTTGAATCTGAGCTTCCGCTCTTAGAACCACAGCCTGCCATCATGCTGACTGCCAGTGCTGATACTAATACAGCACTTACAACTTTTTTAAATTTCATAATTCCTAGCCTCCAACTCTGTTTTTGTATTGACCTTATAATATCTCCTTCTTTTCCGTCTGTCAATGAAAATTTTAGATTTCACTCTGTTTTTTTATCAGTACAATCTTTTTTTCATAATAGAAAATACAATTTCTTAATTTCAAGAATGCCCCGGCATTCTTGCTGCGAGGTGCGCGTCATGCAATTGCATGACATACTTCTACTGCGCACCTCTGCAAGTCTACACTCCGTTTCGGTCGGCGCAAAACCATTGTCCACCGGACAATGTGCGCCCTGCCGGAGGCTATATCAGCTGGGGGATTGACTCCCACCACTGATACCAGCTTGTTTCTCACCACCTATAGAGGCGGAGTCATCTCCCAACTGATATAAAAAATAACAGGTAAACATATCGCTTTCAATGTCATATTTAAACCCTGACATTGAGTGCCATATATCCACCTGCTATTTTTTAATATTTTCCTTCTATATAATGATGTTGGATTTCAGGAATATTATCTCATTTTCAGAATTGGACTGATCTTCTTGTAAATCAGAAGTACCACAACAGATACCATTGCACCTTTCAAAAGGTTAAATGGTGCTACTGCAAATACGACAAATGTAAGTAAATTCGTAATATGACCATTTACTGCTGTTCCCATTCCTACCAGCGCATCGATTGGCATGCTAAATGCTTTTGCATAAGCCGGAAGTAATACATATGCATTTAAAAAGCAACCGATAAATGCCATAAATACAGTTCCTGCTGCCATTCCGATCATTGCACTTTTTCTGGAGTGTTTTGCTTTATAGATCCATGCTGCCGGAAGGATAAAGGCACAACCAATTGCAAAGTTGGCAATATCACCGACACCTGCTGTAGATGTTCCACTGATCAGAAGATGTAATACGATTTTAATAAGTTCGATCATTGCTCCTGCTGCCGGTCCCATTGCAAAGCAGCCGATCAGTGCCGGAACTTCGCTGAAATCAATCTTGTAAAATGCCGGTGCAAATGGAAGCGGTATTTCAAATGCCATTAAAATAACTGCAATTGCCCCCAGCATTCCCACCTGGGTAATGAATCTTACTTTTGACATACCTGCTGTGTTTGACTTGTTCTGTGTTGCTACATTTGTACTCATTTCTTTCTCTCCTTTTTATCTGCGGTGTGTCTGAGCTGTGCAAATGAAAACCTCAGGCACTGCCCTCTTTTATTTTAAGTAAGAAAGAATACTTCTTTTGGAACTATGCTTCTTTAGAATGTATCACTAAAAAAGGTCCACCGAACCTTTTTGTCGTATGCTTGACAACACAAAATCCCCCGACGCTTACGCTTCGGGGGACTGACATACATTCACCATAATTCTTCTCTCATCCAGACTTTACTGTCGGTTCCGGAATCTCACCAGATCAGCCACTGCATACACTTACACAGCGGGTCGCGGACTTTACCGCCGGTTGGGAATTACACCCTGCCCCGAAGAATCTCTCTTATCTGTATTTGATTATAATCCTCTGATTAGTCCTTTTCAAGGCTTTTTTCAAAAATCTTTTTACTGGAAGGACATCATCAGATCGTCCTGATGCACTGTCTCACCTGGTTTTACATAAATCTTGTCTACAACACCTTCGATCGTAGATACAACGATTGTCTCCATCTTCATAGCTTCCAGAGTAAGAAGCGGTGTATTGACTTTGACCGGATCTCCCTCTTTGACAAGAACATTTCCTACGATACCTGGGATATTTGCTCCAAGCTGTTTCGGATTGGACTTGCTTGCCTTAAGCTTACGATCTGTCTTGATCTCCAGTTTCTTATCCAGAATCTTAACGTTACGGATAGATCCATTTACCTGGAACATCAATGTACGGTATCCGTCCTCGTCCGGCTCGCTTGCTTCCAGATATTTGATCAGAAGTTCCTTTCCTTCGCCAATCTTCAAGTAAGTCTCCTCACCCTTTCTAAGGCCATAGAAGTATACGTGACTTTCCAATCTTGTAACATCATTGTAAATCTCAAAGTGTTCGCAATAGTCCTCATATACCTTCGGATACAGCGCATAGCTGACTGCTTTCTTGCACATATCTGCTTCTGAGCGATCCTCATAATGATATTTCTCGCACAGATCCTTCTTAATCTGATCCAGATCAACTGCCGGGAGAAGTGCACCTGGACGTTCTGTCAGTGGTTTAATATCTTTCAGGACAATCTTCTGCAGTTCCTTCGGGAATCCACCATACGGCTGTCCCATCATACCCTGGAAATAAGATACGACGGAATCCGGATAGGATAATCCGGCACCTTCTGTCAGAATATTATCTTTTGTCAGGCCATTCTTGTACATAAAGATAGCCAGATCACCGACTGCCTTGGAAGTTGGAGTTACTTTTACGATGTTTCCAAGCAGATCATTGGCGTCTTTGTAAAGTCCCTTGATTGCTTCAAAATCATCTGGTGATCCCATACTTGTTACCTGTGCAAGCAAGTTGGAGTACTGTCCTCCTGGAATCTCATATTTGTAAATCTCTGTGTTTGGAGATTTCATATCACTTTCAAATGGTGCATATACTTCACGCACACGGCTGTAGTAGTGACTTAATTCTGTCAGTTCCTCCGGCTTCAGGCCTGTGTCACGTCTTGTTCCACGAAGTGCCTCTGCTACTGCGTTCATAGACGGCTGACTGGTCAGTGATGACATAGACTCAATTGCCAGGTCGACAATATCTACGCCGGCTTCTGCCGCCATCATAACAGTACTTACACCATTTCCCGTGGAATCGTGTGTATGCAAATGTAATGGTACATGAAGTTCTCTCTTCAGTGTGCTGATCAGTTCTTTTGCTGCCAGCGGCTTCAGAAGTCCTGCCATATCCTTGATCGCAATAGAATGGCATCCTAAAGACTCCAGTTCTTTCGCCATCTTCACATAATAATCTAATGTATACTTTGTCTCGTTCGGACTTGTAATATCTCCTGTGTAGCAGATTGCACCTTCAACGATCTTTCCAGTCTTAAGTGCCTCCTCGATTGGCAGTTTCATAGTCTCGATCCAGTTCAGACTGTCAAAAATACGGAATACATCGATTCCATTCTCTGCTGAGATCTGAATGAACTCTTTTACAAGGTTGTCCGGATAGTTGCTGTATCCAACGGCATTGGACGCACGAAGCAACATCTGGATCAATGTGTTCGGCATACGCTCTCTTAAAGTTGTCAGACGTTTCCACGGTGACTCCTTCAGGAATCGGTACGCTGTATCAAACGTAGCACCTCCCCATGCCTCTACTGAAAATGCGTTCTGCATAAATGCATTTGTCGCATAAGCGGCACCGCACAGATCTTTGCTACGCATACGTGTTGCCACCAGTGACTGCTGCGCATCACGCATACTTGTATCTGTAACATAAAGCTTTTCTTCTTTTAAAATCTTCTGCATGTAGCCTTCTGCACCAAGTTTTAAAAATTCATCTCTTGCACCATAGACCGGTTTATCATGGTCAAATGTCGGCAGAATACGGTTGTCGAACTGTTTCTTCTTACCCATGTCAGAATTGATGATACGATCACCGATAAACTCAATGATCTTAGTCGCACGGTTCAGGCTGTGTGTCAGGCGGAATAACTCCGGTGTCTCCTCGATAAATGTTGTGTAACACTGACCGGACTGGAATGTCGGGTGGTTCAGCACATTGATCAGGAACGGAATATTTGTCTTAACTCCACGGATACGCATCTCCTGAAGGGCACGCTCGGATTTTCTCACTGCACCTGCAAAGGTACGGTCATGAGAAATAATCTTTACAAGCAGACTGTCATAGTGTGGTGATACAACGGCTCCGACATATGCACAGCCACCGTCCAGACGGATACCATTACCGGAACCGGAACGATATACTGTCATCTCACCTGTATCCGGCAGGAAGTTATTTGCCGGATCTTCAGAAGTAACACGAGTCTGAATAGAATATCCGTTACATGTAACATCTTCCTGCGATTTAATATGTATCTCCTCTGAATCAAGAGCATATCCTTCTGCAACCAGGATCTGAGCCTGCACGATATCAATTCCTGTCACCATCTCACTGACTGTATGCTCTACCTGAATACGAGGATTCATTTCAATAAAGTATGGATTGTTATCTCTGTCTACCAGAAACTCCAGTGTTCCTGCATTAACATATCCAACATTTTTACAAAGACGGATTGCTGCATCAAAAATCTTCTCTCTTGTCTCGTCTGGAATGGTAAATGCCGGCGCATACTCTACGACCTTCTGGTGACGTCTCTGCACAGAGCAGTCACGGTCGAACAGATGCACAACATTGCCGTAATTATCTCCGATCACCTGAACCTCAATATGCTTTGGTCCTTTCAGATATTTCTCAACGAAAATCATATCATCACCGAAAGCTTTTTTAGATTCATTTCTCGCCTCGTTGAATTCTTTTTCCAGATCAGCCGGATCATTGACAATACGCATACCACGTCCGCCACCACCGTTGGAAGCTTTCAGCATAATCGGATATCCGACCATGTCTGCGATCTTCGCTGCCTCTTCATAAGACTTCATCGCGTGATCTACTCCAGGAATGATTGGTACATCTGCTGCAATGGCAATCTGTTTGGAAGAAATCTTATCTCCCATTGCTCTCATAATATCACTGGAAGGTCCAATAAATGTAATGCCATTCTGTTCACATGCATCTACAAACTCCGGATTCTCTGACAGGAACCCATATCCAGGATGGATTGCATCTACGCCTGCATTCAGTGCGATCTTAATAATTGTATCAATATCAAGATATGCATCGATTGGTCCTTTATCAGGATTCAGGGGATAGGATTCGTCTGCTTTGGAACGGAAAAGAGCGTATCTGTCTTCCTTAGAATAAATGCTGACTGTCACAATTCCGAGCTCATTGAGTGCGCGGAATACTCGAATGGCGATTTCCCCACGGTTCGCCACCAGAACTTTCTTGAACTGTTTCATTGTCTTCTTCCTCTCTTTTTTTATTGGTTTGCAATTAGCCTTTTTCTCTCTAATCCCACGGGCAATTACAACTTGACCGAAAAGTCGCATGATAGTTCATCTGCCCCACACGGATTACATGCACTTTTGATTTAGTTTACAGGATTTTTCTGAGAAATGCAAGATAAAAATATGACAACTTCATTTTCCGACAATAGTTAAGAAAATAACAATGAAATTTGCAAGATTTCAAATTGCAAATTTCATTTTAACCTCTTTTTTCCCTTTTTTCTTGTCTATAACAGATAAAAATTGCATCAAAACTTTTCTTTTCCATGATTCACACTTTTTTAACAATCTAAACACAAATCGAAAACATTTTTTCATTATTATATAGACATCAGCAAGAGAGAGGCTGAGATATAAATAACAATTTTCTTTTTCATACTTTTTCCTTTGAGAGTCTTCCGGTGGGAGGGCTCTTTTTATTTTGGAAATTTAATTTATTCTTCTGACATTGACGCCCCTGTTTTTTCCCTGCCACTTATAAATCATGAGATAAACCTTATAGTCGAGTTCGTCTTGTGCGGTGACGAATGGCTCTTCTCTTAGTACCTCGGACTTGATTCCCTGCTGATAAAGTTCTGCCTGCTCTTTTTTTGCCTGACTGATAAGTTTCTGATGTCTTTCATCAGCTTCTTTTCCGAAACTCCGGTTTGGATAGTTTGCGGCTTCTTGTTTGAGTTTTTCTGTCAGAAGTTCTATGAAGCGTACATGTTTTGTCTGATGTAATTTTACAGCTATGTAACGACTCATTCTCATACCATGATGTTTCCGGTAATATTTTAATAACTTTATCATGCTTTTATCGTCTGCTTCTTCTGCGAATTCTTCCATGACTGTGATTGCCTCTTCTGACGGCTGCCACGGATTATCTTTTGGTACAATATATTGATCCGGCACCGCCGGGTAACAGCAGTAATTGAGTGGCGGGAACTGTTCTAACATTGCCAGTTTCTGTTCTGTCGGTGTGCAGAATTCCGGTCCCAGATATTCTAATTTGTCCCGTAAAATTGCAATGCGATATTCCAGTTGTCTTAAGTATTCGTACCCTTCCACCCAGAAATGTCCGATTTCTCCATAATTGTATAAATGTACTTCCACTGACAGCGACTGGTAAAAGAGCGTTACAACGGAATCGTCCTGATGTACCACAAGCACATATTCTCCATTTTCATAGGTAACTGATGCATCCAGTGGTCCTTCATAATCGTCCTGATAAATTCCGGTCATTCGCGCACCGTGAAATACAAGAAAGCTTTCCACTGCATCGTTCATCATATAAACCAGTTTATACTCTGGCAGAAGTAATTCGAACTGATCTTGTTCCAAAAGTTCTTCCAACATCTCCAAAGCTCTCTCCTGACTGATCTGGTACGCCTGATTTTCCACATTTTCTTTATTCTTTTGCTCTGCTTTCCACACATTTTCTGTGCTTTTCTCTGTTTCCAATTATCTCTCTCCTTCATTGGCATCTTCCATCACAACTTTCGTTTCTCTGATCATGCCTTCCGGCAGTTCCTGATACTCCACCCTCAAGACTGCCTGTGCCCAGTTCAGACTGATCTGAGGCTGTTTATTTTTCTCACGTCCGGCTCTCTCGATTTCTTCCAGAAGTTCTTTTAGCACTTCTTTGGTCAGATAACCGCCTCGCCAGTGAAAGGTCAGCACGCGTCCTTTTTTCGCTGCCTGAAGCGACCGCTTGTATACATCTTCTATCTTTGTAAATGACAGTTTCTTTTCTTTATAATAGAAGTGTCCGCCCTCGTTGCATGCTGGAGCCGGATACAACAGTGGTTCGTGATCCCGGAAAATGTTTTTATCATCCAGGTTAAAATAATCGTACCTGAAATCCATCTGTTCTGCTTTTCTGGCTTTGTTCTTTCCCGATGTGTTGCGTGGAGTTTTGTTTTCCGGTTTCTGATTTTCTTTTTTCTCATAATTGCCAAGCGTATTGTCAAATGTTACGTCCAGGTGATAATACTGTCCGTCAATCTTTACAATATTCCATGTATGACGGTACTTAATCCCTTTTTCCGGATTATTTCCACACACTGCGATCATACACCAAATTCCAAGGGCATCACACAATACCTTCACGGATTTTGCAATTCCTTCACATACGCCTACCCCATGCCCTAAAGGTCCGATAATCTCATGGGAATAAGGTTTTTTCAGCTTATCATAATGTATACTTTCACATAAAAAGTCGTGTATATATTTTTCCTTGTCCCACTGGGAAAATGTTTTCGCTTCTCTTGTGATTTTCTCTACTCGGGCTGTCATGGCTTTCTGATGTTCTTTTATCTTTGCTTTTTCAAATAAATATTCCGGCACAAAAATCAGATTGGGAGAATCGTTGTAATATTTATACTTATAGCCTGTTGCCCAGAAAATTTCCGGATGATCCAGCCGGAGCTTGAAAAAGACATTATAGAGTGCCTCACCCTCCAGTCTTGGGATCTGAATCTCTTCATCTATATTTAAAAATCCCTGATACAAGGCATGATAAACTGCCTGTTCTATTTTATTCATCCTATTATAATAGTACTGTTCCATGTAATTTCCCGTAATCCTTTTCTATCATTTCAAGCTTTTGTCACTAATAATGATTGCGAGTTTTCTGTCACACGCAAATTCAAGTCGAACATTGCAACTAGAGTATAACATATATTATGAATATTTTCGTGTTTCTTTGAAGCATACATTGACATTCCATATCAGACTTTTTATACTGGGAAATGTAAATTTCAAAGAAGAGCTTATGTAATAAGCTGTGAGAAGTTTTCAGAAAGTAGGAATCCAATATGAACTGTAATGATTCTATGATAAATAATTCTATTCTCAAGAAGATGAATAATCCTGGCAGAAATTTCCAAATCCTTGCCATTTCAAACCGACATCTCTGCAATCAACCTTTTGAAGACCAGATTAAACGCGTCTGCGAATGGCACCCGGACGCTCTCGTTCTTAGAGAAAAGGATTTGCCAGAAGACGAATACAAAACATTAGCAAAAAATATTCTGGATATCTGTAAAGCTTACGATGTCCCATGTATCTTACATACTTACTGGAAAGCAGCGCTGGAACTCGGACATGATGCCATTCATTTGCCACTGCCTCTGTTACGGGAGTTGTCTGCCGAGTCGCAGAAGCATTTACAAAGTCAGAATTCGACAATCTCGCAGAGTTTTCATGTTACGGACTTTCATAAAATCGGCACATCTGTTCATTCTGTCGAGGATGCCATGGAAGCAGAACGGCTCGGTGCGACCTATGTGACAGCCGGACACATTTTCACAACAGATTGTAAGAAAGGCCTGCCGCCACGTGGACTTGATTTTTTGAAAAATGTCTGTGATGCAGTCACGATTCCTGTCTACGGAATCGGCGGAATAAAATTTGACCCGCAACAATGGAACAGCCTGAAAAAACAAGGTGCCTGCGGCGGGTGTATTATGTCAGGAATGATGCAGCTTTAAAACTGCATCTTTTTTTGTTGCCAAGCATACGACAAAAAGGTCCGGTGGACCTTTTTTAGTGTCTTCTGCACTTCTGCAATTCATTATTGCACATATGGATTATACAGAAAGAACGCTCCGGAAAAAGCCAGCGCCAGATATATCATTGGTTCCCATTTTCTTCCATCAGCCTCTATTGGATTTTCCACATGTCCATCACCTTTTTCTTTCTGTTTTCCACAAACTAACACATAAATACCTCTCCAGATCAGATATCCTGCACACGCGCCGATCGTATTTGCAAGCAGATCATCAATATCTGTTGCACGCGCGTTAAATATCTGAGAAATTTCAATTGTTAACGACAATAAAAATCCTGTAACCGTGACATTTGTTATGCTTCTGCATTTCTTCCATATACATGGTATCAACAGCCCAAGCGGCAGAAACATGATTATATTTAACACAAACCCCATGCCCAATCCTGCCAGTGGATTCCGGTTATATCCACCACTGATGGCATCTTTAAGTCTTACAATGTCTGCCAACAGGCCTATCCCTGTCACTTTAAATACCACCCACAGATAAACGAGCATTACATAAACTCCAAAATAATATTTTGCAGGCACACGCCTGGAATTTTGCTTTGCTTTGATTTCCATTAGTCCCTGATATATCAGACACGGTAGCAGCAACGTAAGAAGCAGATAACCACTGTACATAAAATCCTCAACTATATAAGTATATAAAATCCTCACATAATCCATAACATTTCCTCTCCTTTTTCCAGCCTTTATCTTCACACCTGATATATTAGAATACATTTCTTAACAACTTCTTTGGAATATTCTTAATATTCTCTGTAGCTTTAACCCATGCCTGTATCATGCAGTCCGATAACATCACTTCCAGCTGATACAATCAACATTTCTTTCAATTTGTTTCTTGAATTATCAGACAAATGCATCTATCATAATCATATAAATATGATACTTGCAGCTCAGTAAACCAGAGCTGCATTTGGGGAATCAATTACAAATTCAAAAATGAATTCAATTATATAGGAGGGCTTTTCTTATGACACAGGCTGAAATCAAACAACTGATTCAGAAACAGCGAACTTTTTTTCATTCCGATGCTACGCTTGATGTAGAATATCGTATACATGCACTTCAAAAATTAAAAGCATGCATCTTAAAATATGAAAATGAAATTAATATCGCAATCCGTGCAGATTTGGGAAAATGCGCTTTTGAAAGCTACATGTGTGAGACTGGTCTCGTCTTAAGCGAACTGACTTACATGCTGAAACATACACGCAAATTTTCGAAAGAGCGCACAGTCAGGACTCCACTGGCACAGTTTCACTCCAGGAGCTATCAAAAAACGTCCCCGTATGGTGTCACACTGATTATGAGTCCATGGAATTATCCGTTCATGCTCACCATAGAGCCGTTGATCGATGCGCTGGCAGCAGGAAATACCGCAATCCTGAAGCCAAGTGCCTATTCTGCACATACTACTGCTCTGATCAGCCGTATGATCCAGGAATGCTTCGATGAAAAATATGTGGCCGTTGTCACCGGTGGGCGCGAGGAAAATAATTTCTTGCTAAATGAACATTTTGACTACATCTTCTTTACCGGAAGCCAGGAAGTAGGGAAGGAAGTGATGCGGCATGCTTCCAACCATCTGACTCCAATCACCCTTGAGCTCGGTGGTAAAAGCCCTTGCATCGTTCATAAAAGTGCCGATATCAGACTTGCTGCTAAACGTATTGTTTTTGGTAAATTTTTAAATTGCGGGCAGACATGTGTTGCTCCTGATTACATTTACTGCGACCGCACAGTCAAAGATAAACTTATAAAAGAATTGAAAAAACAGATTCAAAAACAATATAGTAAACAGCCTCTGGCACATAAAGAATATGGCAAAATTATCAATTTAAAACATTTTGACCGGCTGCTTGGACTGATTGATTACGACAAAGTGGTCTATGGCGGCACTTTCGACCATCACACTTTACAGATCGAGCCAACAATCATGGACAACGTCACCTTTTCGGACGCTGTCATGCAGGAAGAAATCTTCGGACCGGTTCTTCCAATCCTGACTTACGATTCTATCAACGAAGCCGTGAATAATATCCGTGCCATGTCCCATCCGCTTGCACTTTATATTTTCGCCGGAGATACACATGTAGCAGAAAATGTAATTGCAAGAATCGGGTTCGGCGGAGGCTGCATCAACGATACACTGATTCACCTTGCCACAAGCGAAATGCCTTTCGGCGGATTTGGCGAAAGCGGCATGGGCAGTTACCACGGAAAGACCGGATTTGATACATTTACACATTACAAGAGTATTGTGGATAAGAAGACCTGGCTGGATCTGCCAATGCGATATCAGCCTTACAAGAAGATAAATAATAAGTTGTTACATATGTTTCTAAAATAAATGCTATCTAAAAACAACAGACCAGTTTACAGTTCTCCCACAAAACCGCAAACTGGCCTGTTGTTTTTTATCAGAATTGGACCTTTATATCAAGCCATGATTGTTGTACAGTAGGTTCAATCGAAAGATAAGTAATCATATAAGGAAAGAGGTTTTACTATGAATTCAAATTTGAAAAAAATTGTGATGACAGCACTTTTTGCTGCACTTGCATGTGTTGCCACCATGTCTATCCGTATTCCTACACCTGGCACAGGCGGATATATACATCCAGGTGACGCAATCGTAATTCTGTCAGGAGTTGTTCTTGGACCAAGTTATGGACTGTTGGCAGCCGGTATCGGTTCCGCAATGTCAGACCTCCTCGGTGGATATTTTGTATACGTTCCGATTACATTTGTAATCAAAGGACTGATTGCTCTGTTTTCAGGACTTGTTTACCAGAAAATTGCAAAAGATTCCAAATCACGTTATGTAGCAGTGCTTCTCGGTGGCGTGATCGATATCGTACTGGTAGCCGGTGGATATTTTATCTGTGAATTTTTCCTTTATGGATCATCTGCAGCAGCAAGTATTCCAGCCAATATTATTCAGGGAGTCGGCGGACTGATTATCTCCTTCGTACTGTACCCGGTATTAATGGCAATTCCAGATGTAAAACAGCTCACATATAAGACAAAATAAACTATGAGAAACACGCTTCGCGAGTTTCTCAAGTTATCGCGGCAGTCGCCAAGGTCTCGTGCAAGCACGGACTTTGGCTCGTTGCTCGCGTAAATCAATTGGGGACGTAGTAAACTTTAAAAGTACTACGTCCCCATCATTCATTATCGGTGTCCCTTTTAGAACACTTTCGTTGTCCACTTACTCATATCCCACACTTCATTCACCACGTCTTGATAGAATTCCGGCTCATGACAGATTAAGAGTATACTGCCGCGATATTCCTGTAATGCTTTTTTCAGGGAGTCTTTGGCATCTACATCCAGATGGTTGGTCGGCTCGTCCAGAAGCAGGATATTTGTATCTCTGTTAATGAGTTTACAGAGGCGTACTTTCGCCTGTTCTCCTCCACTTAATACTCGCACCTGACTTTCGATATGTTTTGTTGTAAGTCCGCATTTTGCCAGAGCGGAACGCACTTCATACTGGCTAAATGAAGGGAATTCCTGCCAGATTTCTTCGATACAGGTCGTGCGGTTCTCTCCTTTTACTTCTTGTTCAAAGTATCCGATTTCCAGATTTTCTCCCAGTTCGCATGTTCCGGACAGAGATGGAATGAGTCCCAGAATACTTTTTAAAAGTGTTGTCTTTCCGATACCATTGGTTCCTACAAGAGCAATCTTCTGTCCACGCTCCATGCTCAGGTTTAATGGTTTTGACAATGGCTCATCATATCCTGTCACAAGATCATGTGTTTCAAAAAGAAATTTTCCTGGTGTCTTTCCATAGCGGAAATGAAATTCCGGCTTTGGTTTTTCTGCTGCCAGTTCGATGACATCCATTTTGTCCAGCTTCTTCTGGCGGGACATGGCCATATTTCGTGTCGATACGCGTGCTTTGTTGCGCGCAACAAAGTCTTTAAGTTCACTGATTTCCTGCTGTTGACGGCGATATGCAGCTTCAAGCTGTGCTTTCTTTACTGCGTAGACTTCCTGGAAATGTTCATAATCTCCTACATAACGGTTCAATTCCTGATTTTCCATATGGTAAATGATGTTAACCACTTCATTTAAGAATGGAATGTCATGTGAAATCAGGATAAATGCATTTTCATAATCCAAAAGATAGCGCTTCAGCCATGCAATGTGCTCTTCGTCCAGATAATTGGTCGGCTCATCAAGAAGCAGAATATCCGGCTTTTCAAGTAATAATTTTGCCAGCAACACTTTCGTTCTCTGACCTCCGCTTAAATCTGTGACATCGCGTTCCAGTCCGAGATCCAGAAGTCCAAGTGCTCTTGCTACTTCTTCTACTTTTGCATCGATGGTGTAGAAATCATGTAAAGTCAGTTCATCTTGAATCGTTCCCAGTTCTTCCATCAACTGCTCCATCTGCTCTGGATTTGCATCTCCAAGCTGGTCACAGATTTCATTCATGCGCTGCTCTTTTTGAAGAAGTGGATCAAATGCTGACTTTAATACGCCGCCGATCGTCATTCCCTTTTCCAGTACTGCGTGCTGATCCAGATATCCTGCATGGACATTCTTTGACCATTCTACTTTTCCTTCATCCGGCATCAGCTTTCCAGTCACAATATTCATAAACGTGGACTTTCCTTCACCGTTAGCTCCTACAAGTCCGATATGTTCTCCTTTTAAAAGACGGAATGAAACATCTGAGAAAATTGCCCTGTCACCAAAGCCATGGGTAAGATGTTCAACATTTAAAATACTCATTTTTACTTTCTCCTTTATCTGCAAAAATCGTTCATTTTATTACTGATTAAAAATCACCTCAATAATTGTTCATTTTATTACTGATTGAAAATCACCTCAAGGATTGTACCTCCCGACGGATTGGACTTAACTGTAATACTGCCATCATGCACTCTCACGATCTCACGGACCAGTGCAAGTCCCAGTCCTACACCGCCAAGCTTTCGGCTTCTGGACTTATCCACGCGAAAGAATGGTTCAAATACACGCTCCCTGAGCTCTTTCGGGATTCCACTTCCTGTATCCGCTACTGACAGGTAAATGTGTTTTTGCTCCTTATATGCAGTTACTGTAACCTGTCCACCTGAATGATTATATTTTATAGCATTTTCAACAAGATTATATACCAGCCTGTAAATAAGAATATCACTTCCAACCATCGTTATATCCTTACATTTCCCAATAAGTTTTATATTCTTTTCCTGTGCAAGAGGTTCCAAATCCTCCAACACCTCATCAACAAGGTCATCCATGATAATTTGTTCATCCCGGCCTACCGTCTGAAGCTCACTCATATCGAGAAGTGTTTTTACCATCTTGCTTAGCCTGTCATTTTGTTCCGTCACCATCTTTATCATCTGTAAGGTGTCTGCATCACTGCCTGGATGCTGGGTGGAATGATATAGATCAAGCTGTACCTGCATTAAAGATAATGGGGTGCGAAGCTCATGTGCTGCATTTGCAGTAAATTGTCTCTGTACCTCAAATGCATCCTGAAGGCGTTCAAGCATCTTGTTATATGAAACACTAAGCTGATTCAGTTCTTTAATCTTGCTTTCTTCGATTCGCGAGTCTGCCAGATTTTGTACCTGCACCTCTTCTATTTTATCAGAAAACTCACGGAGTGGTTTGAGTGCGTGTCCACTTATAAAATATGTAGCTACCCCGCCAAGAATCGCCAATAAAGCTGAAATTATCAAACTGTTTTTTCTGTAGTCTTCTTTATTATTGTACACTTGAACAGAAAAATCATTTGCGAACTCATCCCACTTATCCTCTGGTATGCTAATATATATTTCTTCTGAATCATTTCCACTATTGTCTACACTATCATCGCCCTGCGCATTAACAGCCTTCTGCAAAGAATCTATATAATACACACCATTTTTATAGACAAACATCGTCAGACACCCACATATGATTGCAATACACAATGTAGTGATACATGTAAGTCTCCACTGCAGTGACATCTTTTTCATCGATCGGACTCCTCTCGTATTTTATACCCTTCTCCCACTTTGTTCATGATTACATCATGTCCAAGCACTGCTTTAAGCTTTCTTCTTAGTGAAGACATATGTACTCGGATAGCTCCACTAAAGCTATCCACGGAGGCATCCCAGACATGCTCCATCAATTCCTCCTGGCTTACCGGCCTGCCCAGATTAAGAAGCAGATATTCCAAAATACCTTTTTCTTTTCTTGTCAGGGAAATCTTTATTTCCTTTGCATATGCTTCACGCTTTATCGTGTCAAACTTAATATCGCCGCTTTCCAGGCATACATCCTTTTGTACAAATTTTCTTCTTGTCAGACTTCTGATACGAGCCTCAAGCTCCTGTAGATGGAACGGCTTTTCCATATAATCATTCGCACCCGCATCCAGCCCTTCGACCTTATCTGCAATCTGCCCTCTTGCCGATAATATAAGAACCTTTGTCTCCTCATTGCTCTGTCTGAGTTCCTTTAGGATTTCCATCCCATCCATGCCTGGCAGATTCAGATCCAGAACAACCAAATCATAATTCTCTGTCAGAATGCATTCCAGCGCTTCTTCCCCATCATAACAAGTATCCACCTCATACCCGGCATCATACAGACTTTTCGCAATTGCATCACATATTTGTTTTTCATCTTCAACTATTAATAATCTCAAAATCATTCCACCTACTTCTTAACGAAAATTTCACACCAACTATTGTATAATACTGAAGTCAGCTGGTCAACAAATACAACAAACGAAAGGAGTAACAAAATCTTGAAGTGCAGAAAAATATCTCAATTTGTAATACTCATCACGGGTATCTCTATGATTTGCTATGGTGCGTTCAGAGGTGAAGGAGACGTCGTGCTCGGCAAAGCAATAAAATTATGTCTGGAGTGTGTCGGAATTGGATAAGAAAACGAAATTATTATCAAAAAGAGTTGCCAAAATACGAGGATGGATACAGGCAGTTGCCACATTACTTACCAATATTCATATTCCCAATTTATTTAAGGGTAAAATATATCAAGGCAATATCAAAACTGTATGTGTGCCGGGATTAAACTGCTATTCCTGTCCTGCTGCGACAGGAGCCTGCCCCATTGGTGCCTTTCAGGCGGTTATCGGATCCTCCAGATTTAAATTTTCATACTACATAACCGGTTTTTTCATTCTGCTCGGTGTGACACTCGGAAGATTTATCTGTGGTTTTTTATGCCCGTTTGGCTGGTTTCAGGATTTACTTCATAAAATCCCTGGAAAAAAATTTTCCACAGCCCGGCTGAAACCGCTAAGATACCTGAAATATATGATCCTCATTGTTTTCGTTATCCTTCTGCCAATGTTTGTAACGAACTCTGTAGGGATGGGAGATCCATTCTTCTGTAAATACATTTGTCCACAAGGTGTTTTGGAAGGAGCCATACCACTGTCACTTGGAAATACTGCTATAAGGTCTGCACTTGGAACACTTTTTTCTTTTAAATGCCTTATTTTAATTACAGTTGTTGTGTTGAGTATTTTGTTTTACAGGCCGTTCTGTAAATGGATCTGTCCTCTTGGAGCAATCTATTCATTATTTAATAAGATCAGCTTTCTTAATATTAAAGTTGAAAGCAGCAAATGTGTCGGATGCAACAAATGTTCAAAGGCATGTAAAATGGATATTGATGTGTGCAAGACTCCAAATCATCCAGAATGTATACGATGCGGGGCTTGTATCAAGGCTTGTCCAAAAGATGCGATCCAATATCAGTTTCTGGGAAAAACATGCCCCAAAAAAGAACAGCAGCAATCAACCATAACCAACCGGTAACTATTAATTTTATTACTATTATTTTAAGGAGCAATTATTTATGAAAACAAAAAGAACATTTCTCTCTATTTTAACACTTTGCATAGCATTATTATTTACAGCATGTAGCGGGAAAGGAACTGCAGGCACAGAAAAATCTCAGAATACCAAGACTGAATCCGGCTCAGAATCTGCAGACGATTCCAACTCTAAACTGAATGATTTATATCAGCAGGAAAATCAGATCTTCGCAGATCATGAAGATGTATGGAACAAGGCATTTGGCATGATGAGTAAAAGTGCTGCGGACCCAAATGGAAATTATGCGGATTATCTGGCTGACACTGTTGAATCAAACAAGGAGTCTTTTACAGATGACGAGCTGAAAACACTTACCGCTGATATTGAAGCTATCCGAAAAATCGAGGAACAAATCGCTGAGATTGAAAAGAAAAATACAGGATCTGATAACACCGATCAGAAAAACAGTTCCAACGACGCATCTCCTTTCAAGAATTTCTCTGGTCAGGATTATGATGGAAATTCTGTTGATGAAAGCCTGTTTTCCAAAAATGCAGTAACTGTCATCAATTTCTGGTTCACCGGCTGCAAACCTTGTGTTGCCGAATTATCTAAACTTAACGAATTAAACGATGCAATCAAATCAATGGGTGGAGAAGTTGTAGGTATCAACACAGAAACCTTCGACGGAAACAAAACTGCTATAAAAGAAGCAAAGACTATTCTCGAAAACCAGGGTGCTAAATATCGCAATCTTTCCATTGACTCTTCTTCAGATGCAGGGAAATATGCGTCCGATATCATGGCATTTCCTACAACAATACTGGTCGATAGAAATGGTAATATTGTAGGTGATCCGATGCTCGGCGGAATTGATAATCAAGATAACTATGATACTTTGATGAAACAGATTCAGTCTGTAATTGATGCAGACAGCACAAACAAATAATTCCATTCAAAGACAGGATAAAACTACAGTTGTTTTATCCTGTCTTTTATTAAAAAACCCCAGAAACACAAAGTTCCTGGGGTTTGATATGCATTCTGTTGTTCCAAACAATTAACGTTTGCATAACCGAAAACAGCGGAAAAATCGAGCATATTTCAGACACAGCTACTGTGCCTTTTCTGCAGTGAGATTATTTTCTTCCACATCCTCCGTATCAAAACTGATGAATTGCATTTCTACTAACATCAATTAGATCTACAATTTCTCTCCGTTCAGGCATAGAACAAATTGCACCTTTTTTTGTTGTAACTAGAGCCGCACCTGCATTCGCAAAGATAAGCATTTCTCTCAAATGATCCTCTGTCAAGTTGTTAATATCGTGTTCCAAAATATATGCCAAGGAACACCCGCAAAAAGTATCTCCCGCTCCTGTTGTTTCTATCGTTGATACCTGAAATCCTTTTTCTTCTATCCTAAAGTCTTTATAGTAAGCTCTACTCCCCTTTTTCCCCATAGTAAGAAGAATCAATGGTATCTCATATTTATTCTGTAAATATAAGACTCCTTGGTCATAATCCTCTATTCCTGTAATAAACTGGATCTCATTATCGGATATCTTTAGAATGTCACATTGCTCAAATCCATATTCCATCTGCTTTTTTGCCTCTTCCAAGGATTCCCAAAGAGGCTCCCTCAAGTTCGGATCAAAAGAAATCAGAGATCCATTCTTCTTTGCAGCTTTAACAGCTTTTTTTGTTGCATTCCGAACATTTTCATGTGTCATGGACAAAGTACCAAAATGAAAAATCTTTGTAGACTGAACAAACGTGTCATCTACCTCGTCTTCTGTAAGCATCATATCTGCACCTGGATTCCGATAAAAGGAAAATGCTCTGTCTCCGTCTGGAAATGTATGTACAAATGCAAGCGTTGTGTTCACATTTTTATCTACTTTTAGTTCCTTTGATGAAATTCCCACTCGTTCGATCGTTTCCTTTAGCATCGCACCAAACATATCGTTTCCAACCTTTCCTATAAAGGCTGTTTTTTTTCCCAGCTTTGCCAACATAGCAAGCACATTGCATGGCGCGCCTCCGGGATTGGCTTCAAAAAGCATATTTCCCTGATCACTTGTTCCATTATTCGTAAAATCGACCAATAATTCTCCTAAAGCAATTACATCATACATTTTTACACCTCCGATACATCTGTTCCTTCCAACGTGTACATTTCATATTTCACATTCCCCTGTTGATGAATATCAGTGCCTAGGTTGTAAACACAATTGGATATTATATATTCTCCATCATTTACAAAAACTTCAATTAGATTCGGATCCACATATACATCTATCTGGAATCCATCTTTTAAATCAGGAGTGGAAAATTCTGTTTGCATTTCCCATGAAGTATCTACCAGCCTACCTCTGTCTGTATGGATCTTGTTTCCTTTTCTTGTAAATTGTCTACTTCTTCTTTTTCTGATTCGAAATACTTCTCTGTGTATTTTTGACATCTCTTACTAATAGCTGAACGTTATCATAAGCTAAGCCAAATTTAAAGAGCTTTTCACCTTGTTTATTATAGAAAATCGTGACCTTATCCCAACTGCTGCTTACATTTCCATCTCCATAATCTTTATAAAACTCTTCAGTTTTTTCATTGGAGAATGCAATGTCTGACAATTTATATTCTCTCTTTGTTAAGAAATATGAATACACAACTTTGCCTTTGTATCTTTCACATTTTCTTGTTAAACCATACAAAAAACAGAATAAAAATATAAAGAAAATAACTGTGATTCCAATACCAAAAATCATCGTATCTGTACCTGCACAAAGTGATATCACTCCAAAATACATCGTACACACCAAAAATAAGGCAAACATAACGATATAAAGAATTCTATATCTCTTCTTTAGCGATATTATGTATTTGGGTTTTTCCTCAGTCAATATATTAGATTCCTTTTTCATCTCCATCTATTTTTCTGTCCCCTTCAATAAAATATCTCATCCAAGTCGCGTATAGACACATCGCTTTTCCTATACCACTTTGCAAATTTTCGATATATCCTTGTCGGGGGAATTACCATACTTAGCAGCATCCATACACACATCCAAAAAATTCCTATAGTTGCACCAAAAGCACAGTAAATAAATTCTTTAAAAATAACAAGAAGAACAACTGATGGCACTATAAATCCAGCTAATACACCGATTAATTGAAACCAAAATGTAAATTTGTATGATCTTATAAATTTATTATAATTCTCCTCAAGTAATATTTCTTTTGCAAAATCCTTCATGTCCAAGTTCTGTCGTAGATTTTCTAATGAAGCATTCGCTTGGATTAAGTCTCTTTTCTGCATATTCCTCACTTCTCCTAATTTTTTCTGCCTATAAAATTATCTTGTTATAGTAATTACAATAGAGATTAGAATTGCCACTATAATACTAATTATTGGCCAGTGATTTTTTAATATATTTTTTCCAGTGTAAACTCTTCCGACTTCCATATAACCACTGATGATACCTGTACTGTTCATGGCTGAAAGCATGTCATCTGTAACACCAGGAATTACTTTTGTTATGACATTTATTCCATTTCTTCTCATGGCCACTTCCTCGATGCCCAGCATAGCTTGCAAAACCCATTCCTCAAATTCTGTTCGCTCTCTGTTGCAAAAATTAATGTGTCTGGTCATTAGCCCGACCTGAATTCTTCCGATAAAAAACATGATAAATCCAACGACAAATGCTACAGCTGGAACAATAAATTGAAAAACCGTAGGGAGGTCGCAAAGTATAAGAACAAACGAAGGAATCGCTCCAAATAACAAATCCATCCCCCAAAATGACAAATAGAATCCTTTGCGAAGTCTTCTCGTCACTTCTTCCGGTGAGTAAATAATCGTGCTTTTATCAGCTTTGTTCACAGTTTGAACAATTAACCATGTTGGAATTCCGATAAGAACCGATACTATAAGTAGTGGAATTATTATATCCATACAACAATCTCCTCCTCAAATCCTGATTTTCTCAATTCGTCAACTGGAAGTTGTCTGTTATAAAATATCAGCAACAAATTCCTCTATCAAACGATTCACCTGTTCGGGTTTGTCTGTATTGGAATTGTGTCCTGCTCCTTCGATCCACGTCAAAGGAATTTTCGTATTGCGATGCCATGCTTTGTTGTACCGTATACACGAACCAGCGTAATCTTGTGTGCCGCACATCAATAATGCGGGACACTTGATTTCATACGGCAGATTCTTTTCCATGGCCGCTGCCAAAATACGATAGCCATGTCCAGCAATTTGTGCATAGCGTTTCTGGTTTCCGTCATAAGTCAGCATCATTTCACGCATGAGGCTTCTACCATAGTCAGTCTTGGCAACGCCTTCCGACCCTGATTTCAGGAGCCATTTCCACGGATAATGAGCATATACCGGTTCCATCCGTTTCAAAAGCCAGATCTCAACTGCCGTCACATAGCTTCGTTGCAGCGGTGCAGAGTCAATGGAGACAAAGCCTGTCATTTTGTCTGGGTAAAGCTGCGCATAAGCCTGTCCCACATATCCACCCATAGACTGCCCGACAATAACAGGCTTTGTAAGTCCTTCTTGGTTTAAGATATCATCCAGCCATTTTGCCTTGTCGAACAAATCAAAATCAAACCGAAACGGCCATGAGGAAGCGTGTGCCGGTGCATCCCAGACGATAACATTATACCTGTTCTCAAAATACTGAATCTGCTTATCAAACAATCTATGGTCTGCCGTCAATCCCGGTAGAAGAACAAGCGTAATTGTATCCGGGTTTGACACGCTTGCCCAATAGTGAATCGTTCCGCATCGAGTATGATAAGTTTTTTTCCCCATGTTTACTCCCCTTTTCTCTAGAAAGTTTTTTCCCAGTCCTCATCTGTATATGAAACTTCTTCATTCATTAGATTTCCGCCAACTACTAATTTTCCTGTATCGACATTATAAATATTTAGATAAATTGAATAATCAGGATTACCATCTAATATCTGATACATGGCACAATATATAGATGTTTTTCCCACGCATGAAAAAGCTTTTTTAAATGAAAGCTCTTGATCATAGTACATATTAATAGTGTTATATGAATCATTACAACATACATCGTACTTCTGATTGATACCTGTTAATACTGCCTTTTGATCATCTATATGTTTTTCAACATATCCTTTCCAATACTCAATTTCTTCCTGAGTCGCAACCATATTAACTTGTCCATCAATACATTCGATTTTTTGATAATTTCCGTCACTGTTTTCTTTAAGATAGTCAACTAGTGCTTCTTCATCATACCCAGACAACGCTTCAAACTGTTCTGGAAAAACAATTTCTGTTGTATCCTCTAAAACTGTAGGGTTCTCTATTACACTACTTTCCTTTTCGTTTACAGATTCCGTCATAGTGTCTATTTCTTTACTACACGCCGTCAAGAAAGTGCATACTAACGCAACAACTAGTACGGTAAGGGTACGTTTTTTCATGATTTTTTCCTCCGTTTTTTGCTATTCTCTATATTCAAACAACATATCATAATCCTTAATTATGTTTTTGTGCTGTTCCTCATCAGTTAAGTAATATGCTGTATTCCAAGAATATGATAGATTGCCCATTCCTCAAAACGAACATCTATAATCTCTCCATTTTCTAGATAGTATCGAAATATCGTTGGAATCAAGTATTGTTCTGAAAACTCTTTATACAGAGCCAGGCTTATATCAGACCAAGATGGCATAGTTTCGATTGTTAATAAATCGTTGCTATGTAACACCTCTCTCCTCCTTATTCTCATGTAAAAGAAAAGCGTCTGATATTTCACAGACGCCTAATCTCTTAATATGGACAGCGGATCGGAATACACCGGTTAATCTTCAATGGCTATTATTTGCCCCAAATCAGGAAGTAGGCTGTCCCGTCTACTTTTACTTCGCTTACGCAGGCTTCTCTCCTACATATATTATATTGTGACTACGGTTTTTAGTCAATCAAATTTTTTTGCTTTTCTATATTTTCTATATTTTCTGTATTGCTAATCTCTATAGCATTCTTTCGCTTCTTGGTCAACATAAATGTTTGATATAGAATCAATCCATAGATGGCCATTTGTAATACTAATCTTACTGTGGTGTTCATTGACAAATACTGTTCTGCATACCTAATCATCTGATAATTATTGATTACAATTCGGATAATTCCCCAGATTGCTGCCACCGAAATCAAACGCGACCATATCTTATCATTCTTACAACGTATAAAATAGCAAAAGGATGCAATAGCACCTATGATGCTTGGAATTATTAAAGCAATTCCAACACAAACAAGTTGCCATGTTGCATATCTAATAATATTTTCAGATCCTGTTATACACATTGCACCAAAATACGCTACAATAACAACCCCCATCCTTTTTGGAGATAATGTGCCCTTTACAGCTTGATATAATCCATAAGTAAAAAATACAATCTGAATGATTATTCCCAATATATTAATCACAATAAGCTGAATATCACTGTAACCAACTGCCTGTGATTGCAACGGAAACCTAATTATCATATCAATTATTGTAATTAAGAATGAGAATACAATAAACGCATAGAGAGCAATCATTATATAATTTGCACTCTTTTTTTCTATTACAGGATTTCTTTCTACCAATTTTACCATATCTTTTCCAGCCAGTAGATCATCAAGACTTACATCCAGAATCTGAGATATTTTCTTTGTTGTAAGCAAATCAGGATATCTGTCACCACATTCCCATCTGGAAACAGACTGCCTTGTTACGTATAATTGCTCTGCAAGAGATTGTTGAGTCATTCCCTTACCTTACCTTCTCTTGCTCTTCTTAGTTGTTCGCCAAATTCGACCATATCAAATCTGCTCCTTTCATTTTGATTTTATCATCTGCAGATGTGATTATAGTATCACCTAAATCCAAAACAACATCAAGCACCACCTTAAATTATGGTGTCACCATTATGGTGCGTTGCTTCAATATCACTCAACTCCCTTAATTCTCTCAACAACAGTTCCATTCTTTTCCAAAACAATCCAAGTAAGCACTGGAACCATAGTACAAACCAGCAAACTGATTCCCAGTTGCGGCATATTGCCCTGTGCTTTTTCAATCTCATCTGCATCTTCAATTTTGGGTTCCCAGGAAAAGTCTTTTGCATTGTCATTTTCTTCTAATAACGCCAGGATTTCTTGTTCTGTATCTCTATCATATTCTTTGTGATATTTTATGCTGGTCTTAAGTGTAATTGGATGATTGGCAAATGTTTTCACCACCTGATCACAGGCTATAATCGTCGGTGGGTATCCAAGGAGTGCCGTATAATAATTCTCGTCCGTAATTCCTTCTATGGTAAAGGTTTTTGTCGTTTGTTGATCTTCATACAAAGCACATGTCACATTTTTTCCTATGATATCAGCATCTGCGAGATCCAAACCATTTCGATAAACAATGCATGCTTTTCCCGAACGGAAGTCCCCTTTATTGATCGGATGCTCAAGACTGTTATTTAAATAATCAAATTCCTGTTCATCAATTCCAATCAGAGAGGATCCAAAATTCTCAGGATGATTCTGATACTCGTCCTTTTCCTTACCATATGGAATGCTGTCTTCTGATTTTTCTTTGCATGCCGTATCATTTTGAATGACCATATCCGTATCCATATAATTTGACACTATGGTTCTTGCTGCCTGACTGTCCAGCATGGTCACAATACAAAGGTACACAGACAAACTGGCTGCCAAAGACAACAGTACCACCGCAGTTCTTTTCTTATCCTTTGTAAACTGCTCCATAGAAAGTCTTGCTATTACTTTCCCCTTTCCTGCTTTTCTTATCTTTATCTATTCACTTTAAATCTGACCACATAGTTACTGTGATTTTTGCTGCATACGTGCTGCATACTTGCTACATATCCACAAATTTCCACCACGTTTCTGGACATCCCATAAAGATTCGAGGGTAAAGAAAAACCCCAGAAACACAAGGTTTCTGAGGTTTTGTATGCATTTTCTCGTCCCAAACGATTATCTCTTTGTGAACCGAAATTAACGTTTGCTGAACTGTGGTGCGCGACGAGCGGATTTGAGACCGTATTGCGCGAGTTTTTGAGCTGTTTTTCCTTGATATTCCGGGCTTTTTCGGCTTTCTGCTTCTCAGTTATCCGGTATACGGACCATAAAAAACGGCCTTTTTCATTCAGTGATAGCCTGATGAAATGCACCATTTACTACCCCAAACAATTCCTCTGGTTTATTGTACTTCACTTTTGCATAAATGTCCATAGTTGTTTTGCTGTTTTCATGTCCGGCAAGGTATTGTACTGTCTTTGGATCAACGCCTGCATAGAGAAGATTGGTGATGTAAGTGTGCCGCAGCTGATGGGGTGTCACATCGAAGTCCAGCGTATATTTGATTTTGGGTTGATTCTTCTGGGTCAAACCCAGCGTTGGAGTAACCGTATATTTGATACTCTCCCCATTTACATACTTATAATAGTTCCGGGGCTTAGTAGAGCGGACAACTACATACTGCCATACCCTTTGAAACTGTGAAGCAGCCAACGGTTCCCCTTTGCTATCTGCAATCACATAATCTGATATGGAGTTTTCTTTCGCTTCTCTCAGACACTCTACCAAACACTTTGGTATTGGAATATCCCTTTTTGCCGCAGGAGTTTTTAGCACCGTAGAAATTACGGGTCTGTTATGCTCTGTACGCCATGCCCGCCTCACCGATAGATAAGGTGTATCCTCGTCCAGAAATACACAATCCCATTGCAGTGCAAGAATTTCTTCCCGGCGCAGACCGGAATACAAACCGAGCATAATAAACAAATATGGAGGAAGCCCCTTGACTGTATCCAGAAGCACTGCCACCTGTTGATCTGTCAGTGCTTCCTTCTTTTTTGTCGGCTTTCCACCCTTGCCCGATATTCCCACACAGGGGTTGTGTTCAAGGATTTGATTTCTCTCTGCCGCATAAAAAATACATTTGAGCAGCATATTGACCTTATTGTATAAGCCTTCCGATTTCTTTGACAATGGAACAAGCGCCAGCCGAATATCGTCAGCGGTCACTTCTTCCATATACATCTCTCCCAGGGGTTTGATGATATAGTTTGTCATGTCCCTCGTATAACCTCTGAGTGTAGACGCAGACACCTTTGCCGACTGCATCAGCAGCCACTTCTCGCCATACTCGGCTACTGTTGGGTGCTGCCGGTGAAAGATAATTTCTTCCACCTGCTTCCGGGCCTCTAACTGCTTCTCATACAACTCCTCGCAAGTGGTAGCATACAGACTTACCTCCTTGCCATCCGCATCCGTAATCCGGGTTCTGTAATACTGGATTCCTTTCAATGTAATAGTCCCATACTTCGGAACCTCCGTTTTCTTTTTAGCCATCTTCGATCTTCCTTTCTTGATAATGTGTAGTCTCCGTATCTACACTCTCTTTTTATCAGAAAGCCTCGATTTAATCAAAGATACGGCTGATGTAAAACAAAGAGCGAGACATCCTTGCCTCGCTCCTGCTTCATTTCCTATTTGTTATTACTGTGCTGCATCCCAGCTTGCAAACGCGCAGCTCATTGATCTGACCAGCTCATCCGGCCTGTTATACTTAACCTTTGCATAGATGTCCATAGTAATCTTGCTACTTTCATGGCCTGCCAGGTATTGAACCGTTTTTGGATCTACCGACGCATGAATGAGGTTAGTGATATAAGTATGCCGCAACTGATGGGGTGTTACCTCAAAGTCCAGGCTGTAAACCACTTTTCCGTTATGAGCGGCCTTTTCTCCCAAGACAGGTGTGACAGTATGCTTTACTCTTTTTCCATCTTCATACCGATAATAGCTCCGCTCCTTGACCGTCCTCGTAACAATATACTGCCAAAGTCGCTTAAACTGCGTGTAGGACAGCGGTTCGCCATCCCGGTTTGAAACCACATACTCCGAAGTCGAAGTTTCCTTTGCTGCTTTCAAACACTCAGCCAAGCAAACAGGAAGGGGGATATTTCTCTCCGCAGCCTTGGTTTTCAATTCATCCGAAATCACCGGTCTGTTATGTTCGGTGTGCCATGCCCGTCTTACCGTCAGATATGGAGTATCTGTATCCAGATATACTGAATCCCATTGCAGAGCAAGAATTTCTTCCCGGCGTAGCCCTGCATATAAACCAATCATGACAAAGACATAAGGCGGCAAATCTCGGATAGCATCCAAAAGGCGCTCCACCTGTTCATCTGTCAAAGCCTGACGATCCTCTTGTGGAACACCGCCACCTTTTGTTGTCAGATAAATCGTTGGGTTGTGGTCAATAATCCTGCTTTCCATCGCTGCGCGAAAGATAGATTTGTAAAGGATTACCACAGATTTATAAACCGATGCAGATTTTTTGGAAACCGGAACAAGGGCAAGCTGAATATCATCCAGGCTAACCTCACCCATCCGTTTATCTCCCAATTCCGCTATAATATGCCGCCTGACCTTTGAGGTGTAATCCGTCAAAGTAGTAGCTCGTACATGAACCGACTGCATCAGCAGCCACTTTTCACAATACTCTGCAACTGTGGGCGTTTTCCGATGAAAAGTGGCATTCTCAATCTGTTCCAACGCAAGCGTTTCTTTGTTGTATAGTTCTTCAGGTGTTTTTGCGTAGATAGCTACGAGCTTACCATTCGCGTCTTTGATTCTGGTCCTATAATATAGGACACCTCTTTTCATAACTGTGCCATATTGAGGAATTATTGTTTGCCGTTTGGCCAATTCCGTCACCTCCTAAGAATAGACTCCAGCGCTGTATCTATGTTTTATCAGACCATTATGATTTCGACAAGGATACGGACCGGCTCACACTCCAGCTCTGCGAGGTTTACGATAAGTTGCGTTCTTTTCTGTTGGCTTTGCTCTGTGGGTGCATTTTGCGATATACTCCTGAAGGCCCGCTGAAGTAAAGTACACACAGCCATTCTGCACATATTGCACATAAGAAATAAGACCATTGTTACGGGCCGCGTCCAGCGTTGCAATGCTGATACCTAAAATTTCTGCTGCTTCTTTTCGTGTAATAAGTTTTTCCATAAAGCATATTTCCTCCAATCTGTCAAGTTTGTCATCGTGTTTGTTCAAAGCCACATGAATACGCTGGCAGCCGAAACTGCCAGCGCATGGTATCTGATTTTGAACAGGAAGCTGCAAACGCTTCCTATTTATATAACTCAGCTTTCATCACATTTGCCACGCCCCCTGACGATGGGAACACAACAAGTCTCCGCTGGCGCGGCTGTCATAACTCCGCAGCACCGTTCGTATCGTGTGCCGCAGGGTTCCCCCCAAGTCTTTGGCGGGCCGTGAGGAAGTATCTTTAAGCCCCCATGCAGTCATCGCGCCGAATCTGCCACAATCCGTTTTATGAAATCGTAGATCGCTCCGAAGCAGTTCTTTCATCACCTCCCTGACTGCTCCATCTTCGCGGCGTTTCATATTCGCTCGTACATGGGTTATGTACCTGTTGTGCTGTCTATTCGATTGTCAATGTACTGATGAAGGAGGAAAACTTGTCCTTCTTATTAACACTGACAAAAAAGGCAAAAAACAGGCGTATCAAATGAAATTTTATCAAAAATATTTTACAAGCTGCTTTAATCCACGGCGGATACTGTCTCGGACACGGCTTGGGTCTACACCTTCTACTTCGGCAATTTTATTTACCGTCATTCCCAGATAGTATCGGGCATAAATCCTCTTTGCCTGTTTCTCCGGCAGCTTCATCACAGCGGCATAGACCTGCTCCTGAAACTGTTTTTCCTCCAGAACCATCTCCGGTGTCTGCGGCTTCAACAACACCGCATTTTCAATGCCATTCTCGCAATCCAGAGAATACTGTGCTTTATAACGATACATCTTTCGCTCATACGCAGCCTCCGCACGTTCAGCTGCTCGAATAGTCTCCATTACTTCCTCTGTCACATCTACAAAAAAGTCTGTTGTATAAACATCAGGATAAAGTTCCCGAAGGTTAATTTTCTTCATTATGTACCTCCATTTCGATTCACGGGTGATTGACGGGTGAATCGAATGGAGGTGGAGACCGACACCGGCAGACAACCGGGTCATCTCCGAAAAAATGGCAACAAAAAACGCCAGATTTCCGTGGGGGAAAACTGGCGCGCCAAGAACAGCCATTATTATACCGAATTACATAGAACGATAATGCCGATACAATATTATACTTGCCCGGAGGAGGAGCAATGCTTTTTTTAACTGATGTAGATCATGTGAGCTTTGAAAAAGCAAACGGGACACGGTAAATTAACCTCCAATCGGCTACCGTGTCCCTGCAAGTCGTCATTGGTTTGTGCAATCGCAAAGAAACGGCGGCTCTGAAAATCAAAGCCGCCGTTTCAAATGGGCGTGTTGATAGGCTGCTGTACGACGGCTTTTTTTCTTTTGCCGTCGTGCGGCAGCTTGTTCCTTTTGCGCTTATCTTAACAAGCAATCCTCACAGAAATGTCACTGACACACGCTGTTTCGACAGAATAATGGGCTGAAATCTCACGAACCTGTGAGATTTGAAAAACCGGGAGAATAATCTCCCGGTTTTCATCGCAAATATTTAATTCTGCCGCAGTCTCTCTACAACGCTTTGCTTAACATTTTGCATGAAAGTTATGACGGGGGTTGCCAAGCAGACCAGCAAAACAATAGCTGCGACAACCAACAGAGAAATTACAGGATAGTGAAAAGCTGCATAAGGAACCATTCTTCTAAAGGCTGAGTATATTGGAATATATATCGCTGTTCCCAGTGTGGCAAGCAGTAGGAAAGAAATACTCCAATAATACACGCCTTCCCAAAGCAATACATTTCTAATTTGCTTTTTCGTCATTCCTATACTTTCAAGTGTTGCAAATTCATGTTTCCGAGTATTTACACTAACAACCATTGTGTTAATGAAATTCATAATTCCTATCAGCAAAAATACAGCGGACAACCCTGCGGCTATAATCCTTGAGGTCAGCAAATATCCGGCCATTTCTTGCTGCTTTTCATATCGTGACAGAATCGTAATGCCCGGTGACGAAGCAGTAATGGATTGAAGCTGCTCCATAATCCCTTTGTCATAACTGCTATCAATCGTATCAAAAGCAATCCGAAAGATTTTGGTTTCTCCAGACAACTTCTCTATTGCCTGCTTACTGATATACAAATCAGGGGCAGTACCTCTCTCATTTCCTCGACCACTCTGAAAATCAGCGTCCAGAAAGCCAGTTGCCACTGTAAAGACCTGTTCCCCGGACTCACCGACAACGGTGATTGCTTGCCCTGGCTGAATCAATAGGTTTCCCTCATCATCCGTCATAGCGGACAAAACCACCAACTCTCCCTTTTCAAAGGCGGTTAAGTCAATAGGCTTATCAAGCGTTTTATTAAGTTCTTCGATATATCTGGAATCTATTCCGTAAACGCCGCTCCAAAAATTATCTGTATAGTTTTTTCGTGTTTCCGCATTTGAAAAATCAAGACCTGATACGCCATCCAAGGAATCAATATATTTCCCGAATACATTTTCGTCGTAAATGACATCCATAGTGGGCCACGGTGAAGCAGAATAAGTGACGCGCAGATTTTCAATTCCCTGCATTGTTTCAATTTGCTGCAACATTTCATCAGAGAGCAGGTTTCCTTCTTCGGAAATGCTGTAAGTCAATGCGAAATCACTTTCTCCCCATTGATTTACAAAATTGTCGGGACTTAGGCTTGATAGTAGACCAGCAGAAACCAAAAACAATATTAAGCCTAAAAATAAGGACGCAAAAGTAAGGAAAGCGCTTTTAGGGTTTCTAAAAATATTATCTCGTGCCATCCGAGATAATTTTGTTCTATGGCTCTTATGATCTCGGTAACTCCTTGTATTTGCCTCCGTATAGCGTGAAGCCGCAACAGGAGAAATACTTGCAGCTATTTTCGCTGGTTTCATGCTGCCGATGATTGCAGTAAAAAATGTGAAGATTGCGGCACCCGCAAAAATAATGGGGGAAAAGGACACTATCTCCCCAAGGTCTGTATCGCTTGAGTACATCATATTCATGGCAAACGGAACAAGTCCAAGCGAAACAATACCACCGACAATCAGGCCGCTGGGAATACCGATCACCGCCGTTCTGAATATTTGAGAACGCACGATCCGCTTGATTTGTCTTTTTGTCGTGCCTATCGTTTTAAGCTGTCCATAGAATTGTGTATCTCTTGAAATTGAGATATACAGAATGTTATAAATCAGCAAATAGCCGCTGATAATGATAAAGACGATAATAGCAGCCAGTGGAAGAACAATGGTGGTGGAATTGCTCTGAGCAATAGGTACAATTTCAAAGGACTGACTTTCTGTAAACGAAATCTTCCGTTTTAGTTTTTCACAGGATCGCAGGGCATTACTGTCATCAGAAAAAGAAATCATTGCGGTAGACACACTATCAAAGGGAAGCCCTGTTTGTGTTGCAAAAAGCTCCGAAACATAAGCGGCACCACGGTTGCCTGCACGTGAAGCCGAATAATCTGTATAATAGCCCGACAAAACAAATTCATCGGAGATATATTGATAATCTGTTCCGAGTTGATAGGAAAGGGAAATATTCATCCCTATCTGTGGATCATCAATCCCCATTGCACGCAAAGCCCATGTAGGGAGCATAATTTCATTTTTTGCTTGCGGATAATCTCCGTGTATATCCGAAATTGTTGGTACACGGTGTTCTTGCCATTCTGTTTCGTCTATCCAAGTAATACTCAGCAGGGCATCGTCCATTCCAGATGTATCAATGCTGCCCAATCTCTGACTGACACCAACTACGGATACCAAGCTGGATCGGCTCAATTCTTCATATTGTTCTTCTGAGAGACTTGTAATTGCCACATCCGCAGTCGTGCCCATCGCACGAATTTGCTGCATTTGATAGGTTTCAAAATAACTGCACCCCAAACTAAATACAGATGTAATCATAAAGGCGGTCAAGAATAATGCGATGGTAACGAAAACATTTCTCTGCTTATTAGCGCGGTAGCTTCTTTTGGCAAGACGATTGATTGTTGCCTGATTATTGTTCCCAAATAAAATATCATCCATCAATGTCACCCCCTGTCACTGTGCGATTTTTCCGTCCTCAATACGGATAATTCGGTCGGCAAGCTGGGCAATTTCATTGTTATGGGTAATCATTACAAGCGTTTGATGGAACTTCTGACTTGTAACTTTCAGCAAACCAAGAACATCACTACTTGTCCGGCTATCCAAATTGCCTGTCGGTTCATCTGCAAGTATAATAGCTGGTTTGGAAACAAGGGCGCGGGCAATCGCTACACGCTGCTGCTGGCCGCCGGACAGATTGTTAGGCATACTGTTCAGCTTCCCATCGAGAGCCAGCATTTTCACTACCTCATCCATAAACCGCTTGTCCACGGTATCACCATCCAGCTCCACCGGCAGGACAATATTTTCATAGACATTCAGCACAGGAACAAGATTGTAATTCTGAAAGATAAACCCGATGTTACGTCTGCGGAAGATGGTAAGCTGTTCATCCTTGAGTTTCGATAATTCTTTCCCTTTTACTTTAATACTGCCGGAAGTTGGCGTATCTAACCCGCCCATCATGTTCAGCAAAGTAGACTTACCGCTGCCGGAAGTACCAACAATGGCAACAAATTCACCTTCCTCAATGGATAGGGTCACGCCATCCAATGCTTTTGTAATGTTCGGTTCGGTGCCGTAATATTTCTTCAAATCTGTCGTTTGTAATATGTTCATATAGAACACCACCCTTTCTTTTTGATGGCTCTATCATAAAAGGTAAACCTCACAGAAATGTCACGGGAAACAAAATACCTCTGTTTAATTAAATCTCAAATGTCATAGGTCTGTGACATTTTGTTTTTTAGCGTACTTATTTTATTGTCGAGGCAGAAAGACGGAAAAAGTTGAACCCCTCCCAACCTCGGATGTTACCCGGATATAACCGCCTTGCAAGGTTACGATCTCACGAGCCAGATATAGACCAATACCAATTCCATCTACATCATGTACGATGTCCTCTCGATAGAAACGCTTGAAAATTGCTCCCTGATGCTGTTCTGAAATGCCAATGCCTGTATCTGCAATGTCGATTTTCACATACATTTCCCAACTTTCAACCGAAACACGGATTTGACCGCCCTCCGGCGTATATTTCACCGCATTGTCCAAAATATTGAACAATGCTTCACCTGTCCATTTTCTGTCATGGGAAACGACCAAGTTCTCCGGGCAGTCCACTTGAACATTGATCTGTTTTTTCTCGGCGTTCAGAAGAATACCTCCCAATGCGGCGGCAAGCGTGTCATAAAGCGGCTGGCTTTTCTTTTCCAGAGAAATAACACCTGTTTCCAAACGAGAGGTTTTAATCATAGCCTGCATGAGAAAATCCAGTTTATCAAGCTGGCTGGCCTGTGCCGTTAGAAACTCTTTTTGTTTTTGCACAGGGACTTCATTTTCAAGCAGAGTGCTGTTAATCATTTTCAAGTTCGCAATCGGGGTCTTGACCTGATGGGAGATGTCGGAAATCAGTTCTTGCAGGTCAGCCCGCTCTTGTGCAATGCCGTTCTTGTTTTCCTGCATGACTTCATATAAACGGTTCAGCCGATATTCAATTTTATAGAAAAGACTTTCTTCTTCCACAGTCTGTTTCGGCTGCATATTCCCGGATAACATATCATCCATTAAACTGCAAAAAGCATCGGAGAACATTGCCAGTTTGCGGCGAACCAGCACCATAAAACAAACAGCGCAAACCAGCACAAAAATGCCGAACAATAATACATACCAGACAGCGGTTATATTTGGGGTCAGCCCATACAAAGCTGCTGAAACCGTCCCCATTGCCACCAGCAGGAGAACAGCAAAAAAGATACAGGCTTTGTTGACGGAAAGTTTTCGCACATTCATTTCAGCGCTCCTCCGATCCACATATAGCCCATACCATATACCGTTTTGATATACTGACGGTCAGGTGTTTCGATTTTGTTTCGTACCCGGCTGATCGCCGCAGTCAGAGCGTGTTCATCCACAAAATTTTCGTCTGCGTCCCACAGCTTTTCCAACAAGACTTGCCGGGTCAAAACAATCTGCGGATTTTTCATCAGGATTTTCAAAAGTCGATATTCCAGTGGGGTGAATGTAAGTGGCTTTCCTGATAGAGTAGCACTCATTTCTGAAAAATTGATGGTCAGTGTGCCATCCTCATAAGTATCACCACCATATTGTTTTGTCAGCCTACCCAGCACTACCGCTAATTTCTTTTGAAAGACGCTCATAGGGAAAGGTTTTGTCACATAATCCTCTGCGCCCAGTTCATACCCTTTGAGCATATCGCTTTCCATATCATTTGCGGTCAGAAAAATAATAACGGTATCAGGGCGACGCTCTTTTATTTCCCGGCAGAAGTCAAAACCGTTCCCGTCCGGCAAATTTACATCCAGCACAATCAGGTCATAGTCCTGCTTTGTCAAGAAACTACTGGCCACTGATTTTGTCAGTGCAGAATCAACCGTATAGCCCGCAGTATTCAAGTTATAGCATAAAGTATTATTCAAAAGTCGATCATCCTCGACTACTAAAATTCGCATGGTATCACACTCCTTCATTTTCAGTGTATCACCCAAATGTCACAGAAACCTCACTGAGATTTGTTTTCTTTTCTCCGCCTGTCTACTGGCTTCTCTGCATTTTTAGGAATAAGCCAAATCGTCGCCATTTTTACAGCACCGGGGATGCGCCCAGATGTACACAAATAATTTATCTGGCGCGGCGTAACATTCCATTTTTGGCTTGCCTCTTTTAATGTTATGTAGTCCATTTTGCACCTCCTAAAATATTATATTTCGTCTTCTCGAAGAATACAAGTTTATCCCTACCTATTACTCTACAAAAATCAGCATAATCTTACCGTTCATCAGGCATAATTAGGTTATTCCTTTGCATAAACCAGAACGATACAATGTTATTGAGGTGAACGATTATGCCGATTGATGATTTAACTGCTTTAGGGCAGAAAATGCGGGAAGCCCGAAAGAATAAAGAGCTAACACAACAGGAGCTATCTGATTTGAGCCATGTTTCTGTAAAGCAAATCGCCAATATCGAAAAGGGGAAAATGAATCCTTCTTATTTGATTTTGAGAGCATTGGCCAAGGTCCTGCATATCTCTTTAGATACACTTATAAATCCAGATGTTTCTCTGGAGGATGAAGGTGTCAATCAGATGAAAATGCTTTATTCCAGCTGTCCGCCAGAAATGCGTGACACCCTGCTGCATCACACCCAGGAAACGGTGAAAGAACTGACAGAGTTGTCAAAAAAATTTGAAACGAATTGAGCCAGTGAGTGAAATTTAACGATTCTCTCACTGGTTCTTTTCATTTTCGGAGAAAAGAGGCAAGCAATGCCTGTGTTAATACACACAGGCCCGCAGAGAAGAAAATCCCTCCGTGATTTTCCTCTCCGCTTGCTTGTTGAGGGCAGCGCCCCCAAGCCCCTTTGAACACAGAATTTCATTCTGTGGCTGCGCGTTCTGCGAACGCTTTTGACCAGGACCAGCTTACCGCTGGCCGTGGTCTTTTTCTTTTTCAACATCCTGTTCTACCTCCATTTTCAGCACTCGATCTACATTCGCTTTTGCAGTCAAAAGCTCCCTCATTTCTTCACGGGAGCGCCGATACTCGGAATAAGTCTTTTTCTTTTCTTCCAGCAATTTTGCGTACTCTGTCTGTAACTCTTTGACCTTTGGCAGCTTCTTGACGCCCATCTCATCAAAGGCATTCTTAGCAGCCTGGTGGAGCAGAATTTCTTCCTCATGTTCCTCCCGGAATTTCTTAGAGTAGCCCGCCTTGCGGTATGCCACATAGACCTCACGGGTCTTGGCATAATTTACGATGTGAGTACGCAGAACAGCAATCTCTGCCATGCGCTTTTCAGCCGCTTTGATGTGCGCCGAAAGTTCATTGTGATGTGCCGTGGCAGCCGCAGCCTTTTCTTCCAAAACCGCATACTCCAGCAGGTTATTCTCTGACAGGTAATTCATGGTCTGCGCCATTTGCTTCAGATTGAAAACTTTAGCCCATCGCGCATAGCCAGCACCTTTTCCAGCCTGCAATTTTGCCTGAATGTCCACCAGCAGATTGACCTTCGGCGGCTCTGCCTGTGTGACTGTTTTCTTTCGCGGGGTATGTGCTTTCTTCCCTAAGAGAACTGCCCGCAAATCTTCCAATCCATATCCTTTGCCCAGACTGTCCATGCGGGCGGCTTTCTCCCAACCAGAGAGTTTCAGTCGATACGATTTTCCGCGCTTTGAGACTTCACAACCATATTCTCGCAACAGCTTCAGCAGTTCTTCAAAGTCAGCAGGACTTTGTGATAATGCGTTGTCAATCGCCACACGAAGCAGCTCTCGGTGAGATGGCTTTGCCTGATCGCCCAGCCATTTGTTATAGCTCTTTCCGTGAAGTTTCGGATTCTCTACAATGGACAGTCCATTCTCAATACAGATGGTGTCACTTAGCCGACGAACCGCCTTGGTGCTGCCCCAAAAGTTTCGGAACTTCCGGTCATATTCTAAGCTGACCGATGACCAGATAATGTGATTATGAATGTGCGACTTGTCTATGTGAGTGCAGACCACAAAGGCATGATTGCCTTTAGTAAAACGCTTTGCAAATTCTACGCCCAGCCGGTTTGCTTCTTCCTGGGTAATCTCACCAGGGCGGAAGGACTGGCGCACATGATAGGCAATCACATCATCTGTACCACGCACTCGTCCGGTAGCGGCAATGTACTGCCGCTTTGCCAGAAGGAACTCCGCATCCGCAGTCCGGCTGTCACACGCATAGCCGGTAATGAGCCTGCCGTTATCTGTTTTCTTTGGATTGGCCACATAGTCGATGATGTCACTGATTGCCCGACTCTCTGTGCGGCCTTTGCCGACATGAAGCGGCATGATTCTTGTAGTTGCCATAATAGAAGGTCCTCCTCTCATAAATATTTTTGTTTTCGCTGAACTCTTTGCTTCTATCGTTGCAATAACTTTCTCCGCTGGGTATAATAAAAAAGAATATTCTACAACCTCAAAGGAGGGATTTCTATGATAGAACAGCTCATTGCTGAAGCAACCGAATGTGATTTCAAAGTTGCTCTCGAAACAAAAAAGCCAAAAAGCTGGTTAAAAAGTGTCAGTGCCTTTTCCAATGGAATCGGCGGCACTCTGTTTTTCGGAGTCTCCGATGACCGGGAGCCTATCGGCTTGTCCGATGTTCAAAAGGATGCTGAAGCGATCAGCCGCTTAATCAAAGAACGTATCACACCATTACCTCAGTTTATCTTAAAACCATTACAGGAAGATGGTAAAAATCTATTAGCTCTGGAGGTTTCTCCCGGCCGCAGCACCCCATATTATTACAAGGCAGACGGAGTGATGGAAGCATATATCCGTGTTGGAAATGAAAGCGTAATTGCCCCGGATTACATTGTAAATGAACTGATCTTAAAGGGAACCAATCAGTCCTTTGACACCTTAACAACAGAAGCTGTGAAAAAGGATTACAGCTTCACACTCCTGGAGGCAACCTATCTGGAACGAACCGGCCTCCGCTTTGAGCCATCCGATTATGTTTCCTTCGGTTTGGCTGACAAAAATGGGGTCTTGACCAATGCCGGAAAGCTCATGACCGATCAGCACACAGTTTATAACTCCCGTATGTTCTGTACCCGGTGGAATGGCTTGGAAAAAGGCTCTATCTTTGATGATGCACTGGACGATAAAGAATACGAAGGGAATCTGATTTATCTACTGAAAAGCGGCAGTGAATTTATTCGCAATAATTCCAAAGTCCGTTTTGTCAAAGAGGCACAGTATCGTGTAGACAAGCCAGATTATGCTGAACGAGCTGTGACAGAGGCTCTTGTTAATGCGCTTATCCATCGTGATTATATTGTACTTGGCAGCGAAATCCATATTGATATGTTTGATGATCGGGTGGAAATCACATCTCCGGGCGGTATGTTTGGCGGCGGCTCAATTCAGGAATACGATATTTACAGTATCCGTTCGATGCGACGAAACCCTGTGATTGCTGACCTGTTCCACCGCATGAAGTACATGGAACGCCGTGGAAGTGGCCTACGCAAAATCGTCAGTGAAACCGAAAAGCTGCCTGGATACACAGAGGCATATAAGCCCGAATTTTCCTCAACAGCGACAGATTTCAGAGTCATCTTGAAAAATGTAAACTACAACTTAGAGGGTGACGCCCACCAAGTTATCCACCAAGTTACCCACCAAGTTATTGAACTATCAACGGTATCCAAACAGATTTTGGCTTTTTGCACAACACCAAAATCCAAGAAAGAGCTTGCAGTATTTTGCGGCTTCAAAGATTTAAGAAACTTCACCTTGAAGCATATCAATCCGCTTTTAGAATCCGGGCAATTAGAAATGACTATTCCCGATAAACCTAAAAGTCGCAATCAAAAATATATTACAGTTCGTTCCGAATAAACAGAGAAGCAGGGCATTGGGTCTCATCTCCCATTGTCCTGCTTCTTTTTCATTCCAAATTATATTCACATCATTTACCCATACACCCAATCCTGGATCGCAAATTTCAAACTCTGCACCTTTCCCAGCAGCCAGATCGCAGCCAGCGGCAGCCCCATCGGGCTAATCAAAAATGCCATAATCAGCAAAATTGCACCATTCTGCGGGGAATAGGTAATAAGCACAGCCACGCCAAGCAGAGCAATTATCGTGCTGAGCAGACCAAGCACCAGACCGGATATGTAGATCAGCCCCGTACAAAGCCAGACAAAAATTGTCAACACCAAAATGGCCGGTGCAGTTACAATCATCAGCAGGCATTTCAAAATCTTCATTCCAGTTCCTCCCTCCAACGCTCCAGATACCGTTTGCACAAGGCATCTGCTTGTCTCTCATCATCTTCCGTCAACTCCCGTCTGCCTTTGGTCAGTTCAATCTCCACATAAGTCCGGTAATCATCGGCTAAGAGGTCGAACAGTTCCTTGGGAGTATGGCACACCTCGCCAGAGCAATAGTGAAAATCTTGGTCAAATTCAACTCTTACACATCCGTGGCGGCTGATATAAACTTCTATGGTCTCGTCTGCGGTCAGGTAATCCGCAAAAATCTCCAGCACCTTTTCAAAGGTCAGCATCTATTTTCACTCCTTTGCTTCACTTTTTATTCTACCCATATTATCCGGTACGGACAGGCAAAAAACAAGGATACCGCCAAAAAGAAAAAGCGGAGGAAGGTGCGGCGAAGAAATGCCGTTCCTCCCTCCGCAAATGGAGTATCTATCCCTGTTATGAAAGTTTAGAAAGCTGAGTAAGGATTTGACTCACACCCTCCCACAGTTGTTCTTGCCGCTGGGATATATCCTCCAAGTCAGCATCATAAACCCGCCCGGTCTCATGCACTTTGCGGGTCAGCTGATTCAAGTTGTTGCTGCTTCGGCGCATCAGGGAGACCAACTCCTTCAGCTCCGGCAGTTCCAGCTTGACCACATACCCATCCAGCGCCATTTTCCGCAGATAAGCGCTCAAATTCTCTGTCCCGTATTGCTGCATCTTTTGATGGATCAGTTCCAGTTCTTCTGCGGACACCCAAAACAAAACCGGAACATCCCGCTTGCGCTTTGCCATGGTTATCGCTCCGGCTCCCGTTTTTTCGGGGCGGCAGACTTATGGGCGGGCAGTTCCTGTTTGAGCTTATCCCGTACTGAGGGACGGGACGGTTCCAGCTTTTCTCTCTGGGTACGGCTGCGCTGCTGTTCTTCACGCACCAGATCAATAAAACCATCCAGAACAGCAGGGTGGCTGTTTAAGGTATAACCACAACGGACGGTTTCGGGATTATCATTAGGAATGGTCTTAGCCCATTCTTTGTTGCGTCGGGAGTAGCGCCCATCCCAGTCCTGAAGCTGGACCGTGTTAGACAGAACCATAGACACACGCTCCATGCCATAGGTCTCGATCACACCCTTTGCCGCATCGTGGCTGAGATACATTCCGTCGAAGTGCTCCCGCACCGCCGCTTCAATAGACTTCTTGCATTGGCGATTTACATTGTTGGAAGCTCGGTACTGCTCCAGCTCCCCATGTTCTCTCGCATAGGCAGCTGAATGGGGATAGATCGGTGTTGTTCGCAGTTCCTCTTTAGCTCTGCACACATCGTCGGCACGGTTCTCAATGCTGTCCCGGATCACATCCATATAGCCGGTCTCCAGCTTTTCAAAATAGCGGTACACATCCGCCAACGGAGAGGGAGATTCCAAAAGTGCCTGAGCCTGGGTGTCGGTCAACTCCAGTTCCTCCATTGCCATCACGATGTCCTCACGGATGGTGTACTCATAGGCATGGTTTAAGACTTCTTCCGGGGGCTGGCTTTTCAACCAGTCCCTATATTTTTCCTGCTCAGTGGCCATCTTTTCATAAAGGGCCGTATTCAGATTATTGGTATTCATGTTATCGCACCTCCTCATGCTGTTTTGGTTTCTTGTCTGTACTGCGGGGCGTCGCCGGACGCTTCAGGCTGTCTAGCACCGAGGGCCGCGCACTCTTGGCAACCACAGTTTCCGGCTGGGCATGACCCTTTCCGTCGATGTTGAGCAAAGTATCCAGCTCCACCAGACGGGCATTTTTGCTTCGCAGTTCTTCTTCATAAAGGAATGGCTTTCCGACTTCCTCCTTTGCGGCAGCCTGCTGCTGATAGAGGTTATCCAGCTGGGCCTTTGCCGCCTCCAGGCGCTGGGGCATCTGGGCTAGGGCATTGTCGATACGGGTAAGATTTCCGCGAGGGTCTGTACCAAGGGTTGCCCGGTGGGTCATCTGTCCTTTCAGCAGGAGCGTATACTCCTGTTTCCATGCGGAAAATTCCACGGATATGGCATAGCCCCGGTAGCTGCCGATCTGCACCGGATCGGAGGTTTTGACCTCCTTGCAGGCATCCAAAAGGGCTGCGCCGGCGTTCTCCTTATCGGTCAGCAGATCGCCGCGGATTTCCATACCAGCAAAACCGTCCTCCGGGTGCGGGTGCGCTGCCAAAACCTCCAGATCGGATTCAAAGCCCTTGATAAAGCCTTTGTGCTTTTCAATCTCCTCCGGGAAGTATTTGAGCAGCTGGTCCTCCAGACGATATTGCTTGCTCTGGTGATCGGCTTTCATCAGCTTCAGGCGGGATACCTCCACATCCAAATCCATACGCTCCTTGATGCGGGGATCTCCGGCGCACAGGGCTTTGATCTCGGCAAAGGAAAGCGCCGTTTCGTCCACATCATCGCAGGAACGCACTGGTGATTTAGAAGTCATGATCTGACTGATGAATTTTTGCTTATTCTCCACCGTCTGCCAGAGGTATGCGTCAAAGGTTCCTTCGGTCACATAGCGGTACACATGGACAAGAGGATTCTGGTTACCCTGGCGCTCGATACGGCCCTTGCGCTGGGCAAGATCAGTCGGTCATTTTTTGCGGACAGTTCAATACATGCCCTTCGGTTCCTCTCCCTACTCCTGCGTTTGCTCTCGTTTGATTTCTCCCTCTGTATCCTCTTAGCACAAGCGGGACAATACTTTGATATTCCAGAGCTGGGGACGTATTCAACACCGCACACCGTACAATTTTTAGGCTTTAACGCCGTCCACCGCTTTGTGGGTGTGATATGTAATTCACCGACAAAGCCGATGAATTTATAGTAAATCTTGATTTCCTGCCTTACTGTCCCGTCCGCAAGTTTCTCACGTTCCGAAACAAGTATCTTGTCTATGAGTGCGTTTATGATGGTTGCGTCCAACTCTTTCAGCCCCTGATAGTTGCGGATTAGGGATAGAAAGTCCCTCACGCCCTGCGATTTCTCATAGCTGTCATTGAGCGTTTCCGTTACCTCTTTCAGCCGTGCTTCAATTTCAAGCTGCTCTTTCTGGTATTTCCCCGACATCATCTCAAAATTCCGCTCCGTGATACGCTCCATTACCTTGTCCTCATAGAGAGAGGAAAACAGCCTGTCAAGCTCCGCAAGGCGTTTGTTCAGCTTCTTCTTTTCTTTCTCTAATGATTTCGCCCTGCTCTGGTCTGTTTCCGTGAGCCGCCTTTCTATGGCTCTGACCGCCTTTTCATCATTGACCGCCATATCCGCAAAGCGGTTGATGTCGGCAAGGACGGCATTGAATAAGTCCCTCGCTTCAATGCTGTGTGCGGTACACATAACATTGCCATATCTGCCATAATTATTGCAGGTGTATTGTACGCAGTCGATGATGTCGGGGCGTTTCCTCCTGTTGGCACTCGCCGCCCGCATCGCATAGCCGCAGTCCGCACACTTGATAACGCCCGAAAAGATATTCTCAAATCCCCCTGCGTTCTGCTCCCGCCTGCGGCTCGTCATAAGCTGCTGTACGGTGTCAAATTCCTCCTGCGTGACTATCCCCTCATGGGTGTCTGGTATCACTTCCCATTCTTCGGGCAGCTTAGAGGGGCGTTTCTTGCTTTTCATGTTGGCTGCAATCCGCTTGTAGCCTGCAAGGTTGCCCGCATATATCGGGCTTCTTAAAATGCCCCTCACGCTGTTCTCGCTCCAAATATAACGGTTTTCCTCGTTATCCTCAAAGTACCGCTCATAGCCTGTTGCCCCTTGCTCCACCGCATAAGCGGCAGGGCGTAGGATATGCTGTTTGTTGATGTGCTTGCGGATTTTGGCGATGCCGTTGCCCGCTAACGCAAGGTCGAATATCTCCCTTACCACATGGGCAACTTTGTCATCTATCAGCAGATGGTTGTGGTCGGCAGGGTCTTTGACATAGCCATAAGGGGCTGTTGTTCCCATGAATTTCCCCTGCTGAAACCTCGCACGGTACGCCGATTTTATCTTGACTGACACATCGGCAGAATACATTTCGTTTAGGATGTTGCGGAAAGGCGTGATGTCCATAGCGGATTTGTTTAAGGTGTCCACGCCGTCATTGACCGCTATATACCTCACGTTATGCTCTGGGAAAAAGACTTCCAGATATAACCCACAATCAAGATAGTTCCTCCCCAGACGGGATAAATCTTTTGTAATCACGCAGTTTATCAGCCCGTTTTCAATGTCCTTAATCATATTCTGGAAACTTGGTCTTTGGAAATTTGTTCCAGAGTAGCCATCGTCAACATACGTTTTTGCTAAATGCCATCCCTGCCTTTTCACATAATCCGTGAGGATGGATTTTTGTGTCGCAATGCTCGCACTCTCGTTATCCGTGCCATCGTCCTTTGATAAGCGGCAGTAAATGCCGACTTCATAAATCTTGTTCTCCGTTCTTATTCCTGCCATACTGTAAAACCTCCATATCTGTCCTAACGTTTTCATGTTCCATTGCGTACATTCTAAGCGGACAGCCCCTCATTGTCGAAGGTGTCGCCCTCGGCAATCTTCTTCCGAATATCCTCGGAGATAATCGGGACAAACGCTTCTGCAACGGTCTGTGTGCCGATATATTCTCGACTGATAATCATTTGTACTTGCCCTTTTGGCACAATACGCTTTCTTCTTCCAGTTGTTTTCCTATCCTCGCCCATACTTAAATCTTCCTTTCCAGACAGGGCAGGAGAACGTCTGGAAACGCCCCGCCCTGTCAATCAGATACCATCAATCCCCGCTGTTTACTTCTTTCTGTAATGCTTCAAGGAGTGCCGCTGCTTCATCAGCGTTCAACGTGATACCCTTTCCGCACTTCTCACGGTTCGGGGAAAAGCTGCGGATGTCATATTTCGGCTCTCTCCCGTTCCATGAAATAAGATTGATTTCCTTTGTGTAGCCGCTGTCACTCGCAGACAATACGGCGATTTCCTTTACAATCTCATACTGGATTTCTTTCATTCCTTACCTCATTCTCCTTAAAATTCTGTCTTTCTTCTGTTCCAAATTCCTGCATTTACTTCCCGAAAAAAGAAGGTTAGCGGCTGTCCCTGCTCCGTTTTCTCTGCAACTCACGTTCCAGAAGTCGGATGATGGTTTCCTCCATCTGCTTCGGCGTTGTGTCCTTCGGAAAGTATTTTTTCAGTTTGCTTGTGTTGATTTTCAAGGTTTCTTTCTGGTTTCCCTTTTCCTCCGTCATAATGGAAAATATCATATCCATGTCAAGCTGCCCGCTCTGGCTCATGCTTTTCATCCGCTGTGCCTGTGAGAGTGAGGGCGTTGCTTCTTCGCTCTCCATCGTGGCAAAGAGATTTTCCTGCTCGTCTTTCTTCAAAAAGGACAGTTCCACCGCAGGTGTGAGGGCGATTTTCCCCTCGTCCACCATCTGCAAAATCGGCGGTATCAGTTCCGTCAGGCGGATAAAACGCTGGACGGTCATCCTGCCCACGCCGAAGCCCTGTGCCACTTTGTCGTCCGTCCGCAACTTCGTCACAACTTGTGACGAGGTTAAGTCTGTGCGGAAACCCTGCCGCTTCATGGCTTCGGATTTCATCCTGTAGGCAAACGCCCGCTCCGATGGCAGGATATTTTCACGCTGTAAATTACTGTCTACAAGGGTGATGATGGCTCGGTCACGGTCTAAGGGCAGGACAAATGCAGGCACGGTATTTATACCTGCAAGTTCGGACGCACGGACACGCCGCTGCCCCGCAATCACTTCATAACCGTTCCCGTCCTCTTTCGGGCGTGTGATTATCGGCGTGACAATGCCAAATTCCTTGATGCTTTCCGCTAACTCTGACAGCGTTTCATCCTCCACAACATGAAACGGATTGTCGGGAAACGGGTATAAATCTTTGGTCTTTAACACCTTAAAATCCTGTTTCTTCATTCACTTTTTACCTTTCTCTTGATTTGTTTCTGCCTGTTCTCTGTAATTCTTCCAACACTTCTGGCGGTATCTTTGAGAGCAGCCGCCCCATCTGCTCGTTGGTTCTCTGCAATTCAAATATCCTCTGGTTGGCTTTCTGCACCTTTAATTCCTGCTCGTACTTTTCATCACGCATACGCCCTGCATAGTCGGCTTCCTGCCCGATTTGCTCCTTTAAGCTGTCGATATACGCCTGCTGTCTGCCGATTTCCTTAGAGAATTTCTCCACTTCGGGCAGCCATGCGGCAACCAGTTCCAGAGCCTTGTCACGCTTTTTCCCTGCGTTAAAGGCGTTGATGTCGGACAGGGCAGACACGATTTCCCCATACTGCTTATCAAGCCTGCCGCCCAACTTATAGAGCCATGTGGGGACGTGTTTCCGCTTGGTTTCCATCGAAGATTGACCTCTCTCAAGCTGATTCCAACGTGAGGACATCCGCTCATGGTAGGCGGTCTGCCACTCCGACAGGCTCTTTTGATTGCCTAAAATTGTTTTGGCGGACAGCTTATTGTCTGGTGTAATCGGCACAAAGCAGAGGTGCATATGGGGCGTTCTCTCGTCCATGTGGACGACTGCGGAGAGGATATTCTGCTCCCCGACACGCTCCGAAATGAAATCCAGAGCCATCGTAAAATACGCTTTCTGTTCTTCGGGCGGTAACTGGTTCATAAATTCTGGTGAAGCCGTGATGAGCGTTTCCACCATCATCACGCTGTCTTTCCTTGTCCTGCACCCTGCTTCGGCTACCTTTCGGTTAATCTCTTTCTTATAGGTGTACTTTGGCGGTGCGACAAGATGATAGTTATTTTTAGAGCGTTCCATGTCGATATCTGGGTTGCTTTTGTAGGCTTCTTTCTTCCGCTCGTTGTGGCGTTCGCAAGCCGCAACGCCGCCCGCTTTGCGTTTCTGGAAACGCAGGATTGCATAGGGCATAATCCATCATCTTCCTTTCTTCGGCGGGTAACTGCCCTTTGGGTGACAGCGGTGACGGTGGTGACGGCAGTTTTGGGATGCCCCCTGCCGATTGCCGTAACTGTCACCCTTATCCCCTGCATGACGGTCATGACGATGGTGACGGTGTTTTTGGGATACTCCCTCGCAAGAGCTGTAACCGTCATGCCGCCGTTCTTTTATCCGAAGCCGCAAGGCGTAGGATAGCAGGGCGTAAGACCTGCCATAAGGGAGTCCAGAGGGAACGTCTGGCACACGGCTCTTTGCAGGGCAAAGTGTAGTGTGTTACACCCTGTAAACGCAGTCGGAAAAATCGGAGAGATTTTTCTGACCGCAGGGGTGATTTTACACGCCCGAAAAGGGCGGGTGAATCCCACGCCTGCATTTTGCGTTTGCGGGGTGTTCTCCCGTAGGGATGACAGCGGCAGGGTATCCTAAAATCACTGTCACTGCCGTCACCGCTGTCACCCGCAGGGCAGAGCCGCCAACTTTACATGGCTTTAAGCGTCAATGACAGTAACAGGGGGTATCCCAATATCGCTGTCACCGCCGTCACCGCTGTCACCCGCCCTCCTTGCAAGGGCAATCTGCCTGCCGTCTTTCCTGCGGCTGTACTGGTAGCAGATACGGTTCTCGCTTAAAAATGTGGTGTGATATTCATTCAGCCATTTCGTAATCACCGTGGGTATGGTTTCCGTTTCCCCCATAGCGGCTAACAGCTCCGTTGCCGTGCCTGCCCATTCTTCCTTATCCCTCATAAAATCCACCAACCGAAAAAGGACATCTGGTATCGTTTCTTTCGCAAGCTGCTCCTGCGTTTTCCTCTCCACAAGTTCCCAACTGCAATCACGGAAACGGAGCGTGTATTCCTGATAGGGCGTGTCCCTGCCCGTTACATACAGCTTGGCGGTGTCAGATGCCCGTTTCTCCTTTTCCAGAACAAAGGTAGCGTCCGCACTCCCCGTTAAGCCTGTCGTCCCAGACACCTTGTTGAACACATCGCTGTCATTCTGCTTTCGGATGTGGTGTACGACAATGACCGCCAGAGAGTGCCTGTCGGCAAAATCTTTGATTAGGGAGATGTCCCCATAGTCGCTTGCATAGGCGTTGTCTTTTGAAGCTGTACGGACTTTCTGCAAGGTATCAATGACAATGAGCCTGCTGTCTGGATAGTCTTTCAGATAATCCTCAAGCTGCACGATAAGACCGTCTGACAGCTTGCAGCTTGCCACGGCAAAATGAAGCCGCCCGCTCGCTTCGTCCGTCAAACGGAACAGCCTGTCCTGTATGCGGCAGAACGTGTCCTCAAGGCAGAGGTAAAGCACATCGCCCTCCATTGTCGTCATGTCCCATAAGGGGATTCCCTGCGACACGCATAAGCACAGCTTCAGCATGAGCCAGCTCTTGCCTATCTTCTGTGAGCCGCAGAACAGCGACAAGCCTGTGGGGATAAGGCTGTCCACCACAAAGGACGGCTTCTCAAGCGGCTCATAAAGGAGCGTTTCGGCGTTGACTGTCTGTAACTTCTGCATGGGTTTCCTCCTTTCGGGCAGTTATCTTGTTTTTGTTGCACATAGGCGTTGACCTCCTTAAAAATAGATTTACTCCCACGAAAAAAGTGAGAGTATGTAATACCGCCAATCCCACACAAATAAAAAACAGATTTCTTTTTCGGGCGGTGTCGGTCATGGTTGGAGATATTTCCTCATTTCCGCTTTTACTTTCTTCTTTGCAACAGCAACGGATTTCTGTATTGCAGAAGCGGTGCAATGCTCCATAGCGGCGATTTGGTAAAAATTGAACTCATACTCGTAGTAGAGCAGGAAACGTCGCCTTTGTATCTCTGGCAGTCTGTCAACCGCCTTACAGAGCAGTTCCGCCCGTTCTGCTTCAATCATTTGTTCCTCAATGCTCTTAGGCAGCTTTAACGCCCGCCTGTTCAGCGTTTCGTCCCATACTTCCGAAAACTCCCTGTGCCGCTCGTCCCATTGGAGAAGATTCCTGTTCCTGCGTTCCATCTGCCGAAATTCAAAGAATAACTGCTCGGATACTTCCAGTTCGTGGTGTTCCCCCTGCCCGTCCTTAAAACTGATAAAATACCTTATACCGCTTTCCGTGGATTCCTCCCGAAGCGTGTACGCCTTAGCTTTATATGCCATCCCGTTTTCCTCCTGCCAAAAATAAGCGGGGAGATTCCACTCCCCACCCAGTAGCCCGCAGAATAATGGGATGTATTAGACGCTTACAAAATTTTCCGAAGCTTCTTCCGCAGATGGTCTAACCTCGCATAGATGGCACCAGTCGTCAAATGCACAAGTGGGGCAATCTCCTTTGTGGAATACCCCTGCATTTTCAGCAGGACGATTTTCAAGGTACGCCCGTCCACCGTGACTAATACTTGATAGAGATTTTCGCTCTCAATCTCGTCCAGTAACTCCGCAACTGTATTCACCTCCGCTTGCCGCTCCCTGTCTGCCATGTCCTCAAGGTATTCCGCAACGTCATTCGTCCATCGGTAAAACCGCCTGTTGGAATTGAAGTCTGCCCTGTCCGCTATGCGTATCTGCTCAATGGTCACTTCATCAACGCCGCACTCACGCAGCAGCTTTTCCTCCGCTTCTTTCCAGATACGCCATTTCCTGTCCTCCCGTCCGTGGTTGTATGCCATTCTTTCTTCCTCCAATCAGAATTGATTGAGAGGGCAGAGAAAAGCCCCCTCATTTTCCCAAAGGAAAAAACAAGGGGGCTGAACGCCTTAAATTTTAATTTTCTATTATCTTTCTTAGTTTTCTTAGGATTCTGGCTTTGCGTTTGTTCACAACGCTCTGGGTTATGCCTAACCTCGCCCCGACTTCACGCTCGGAAAGTCCGTCAAAAAAGATTGCCTGTATCAACTCCTGCTCACTATCCGACAACAAAGGCAGGGCGGCTTTCAGCCTGTCCACCATAACAGCATTGACAACGGTTTCCGCAATGTCCGCCGCTTCATCAGCGATAAAGTCCAGAGGATTCCCCTCGCTGTCCGTAAATCCGTCCAGAGATAGCAGGCTGTTCCTCGCATCTAATTTTTGCAGGTAACGCCACCGCTCCCTGTCACGGTAGAAGTCCGCATATTGCTCCCTTACGACTTCAAGCAGACAACCTTGGACGGGGATAAACAGCTTGTCCATATATCCCTTGTCGGCTTGCCTGCGGCGGCAGAAATCCGTATAGGACAGTTCCACATAGCCGCCGCTTTCTTTGATATATACTTTTCTTGGTGCGTATTTCACCGCTAATACCTCCAATCTGAATTTTTGAAATGTAAAAATCCAGATGGAGAGGCGGGGAGCGGCAACGCACACCAGAAACAGCCCTGCGGCACTTTCCAACAAAAAACGACAAAAGAAAAACCGCAAAGGCTCTGTGACCTTCACGGTTATGGGAAATACAAATTCTGTTGTATGGAGATTGTACTTCCACTTTCAAGGTGAGAAGTACCGCTGCACTGGCAGAAATTTTTTTAACTGGTTTCCTGCCATTCTCTGATATGCTATGTATTGATAAATTTTACTTCGTATGAGCAGATGAATAACCGCCCGAAAAAAGAACATAAAAAAATCCCTCCAAATTTAAAAACAAATTCAGAGGGTAATTTAGGGTATAACAAAATAACCCACCCGAATATCGTTTTTTTTATTTGGTGAGTTTGTTCTTTCAAATACGAAACAAAAAGAGCCGATGATTCGTGAATTGTTCCACAATTTCATCGGCTCTGCGTCTTAAGCGTCTGGCTCTTTGATGACAGTTATCTTCAAGTTGTCAACTTTAATCAAGCTTTCTTGTCTGCATTTTGGACAATAAAGGGGATAATTCTCCAAAACAGTGTCCTTCCTAATTTTATTACGGGTTTTGCTCCCACAAACAGGACACAATATCCATTCGCATTTCATCATAATTAGTCTCTAATCCTTTCAAATCTCATTTTATATGACTTTTGCAAGCTGTTAAGCTAACTTGTGGAACATATGCCGAACCTTATCTATACGGCTATTCGGGCGGCGGGGTTGGCAAATAAATTTACCAATAGCTGGCTGGTATCCTTTTAACTCTGTCAAGCAGACTCCCTGCCCATTTGTGAAATAAGTTAAATCGTTCCTGTATTCTTGAATACATCTGGCAGGGATTTCTCCTTTCAGAATGACCTCGTCATTCTTTACCTGAGTACTTACAATATCTGCACAATACCTTGGGGCATCATGATACGCCCGTGAGAGATATTCCTGCGGTGCATAAATTTCAAAGTGGAGATATGGCTCTAATAGTTCTGTCCCTGCTTTTTTTAAAGCCTGCTCCAATACGATAGGGGAAAGCAGCCGAAAGTCTGCGGGGGTACTTACAGGACTATAATACAATCCATATTCAAAACAGATTTTACAGTCTGTCACTTTCCATCCATACAGCCCCTGCTCGCAGCCATAAAGAACCCCCTCCATAACCGCATTTTGGAACGATTGGTTTAAATATCCAAGTGAAACTCTGCTTTCATACTGCACTCCGCTTCCAATAGGGAGCGGCTCTATGGACAACCCGACAGAAGCCCAGAAAGGATTTGGCGGGACTTCTATGTGGATGGTATATTCTGCTTTTCTAAGCGGTCTTTCCATATATATAACAGTAGGCTCTTTTATTTCTGCCTCCACATGGTATTTTTCCTCAAGGATGGCACAAATGACTTCCATCTGCACATTCCCCAAAAAAGAAAGTATAATCTCATGCGTTGTAGTATCCACATAATATTTTAAAAGAGGGTCGCCATCTGAAATTTCTGTAAGTGCCCCAAGCAATATTTCCCGCTGTTCAGATTTCTTTACTGCAATCGTTGTTTGGAGCATAGGGAGAGGATTTTCAATAAATTTTCTCTGCGGCAACAGCATTTCGTTCCCCAAAATACTGTTTAGCTGCAAAACATCATTTGGTAAAATTACAATATCACCAGAGCAGGCTGTATCGGATGAATATAATTCACCGTTTGTCGGAACACACATCTCTGTGATTTTTATTTTCTCTTTTTCAGATATTTTAATAACATCCCTCAAATGCAATGTTCCGCTATATATACGCACATAAACAAAACGCCGCCTTTTCTCTGAATATTCAATCTTAAAAACCTGCCCGCATAGTTCAGATTGACCTTCAGGCGTTGATGAATAAAACTTACTGGCAATCACTTCTATAAGCTGCCGAATCCCCAGATTGTTTTTAGCACTTCCGTGATAAACGGGAAATAACGTTCCGTTTTGGAATCTCCTGTTTTCTTCCTGTTCCAGTTCTGACATTTTAAACGGTTTCCCTGACATATATTTCTCTAATAGTTCATCGTTTCCCATAATTACCGCATCCCACTGTTCCATATCGTCATTGTCCGTTACATTTATATGGGGATGCTGCCCAACCTTTTGCTTCACTATAATTTCCGAAGAAAGCTTTGCTTTCATTTCTTGATATACCATTGGCAAATCAATCCCCTCTTGGTCAATTTTATTGATGAAAAAAATTGTCGGAATCTTCATTGTCTGTAGTGCATGAAACAGTATACGGGTCTGTGCCTGTATGCCATCCTTTGCAGAAACTAATAATACTGCTCCGTCTAATACGGATAAAGAACGGTATACTTCCGCCAAAAAATCCATATGGCCTGGCGTATCTATAATGTTGACTTTTACATCCTCCCACTGAAAAGATGTCACTGCTGTCTGGATAGTGATTCCCCTTTGACGCTCCAAATTCATTGTATCTGTCCTTGTTGTGCCTTTATCTACGCTCCCTGGTTCTGCAATTGCACCACTGGTATACAATAAACTCTCCGTTAATGTTGTCTTTCCTGCGTCAACGTGAGCCAGAATGCCTAAGTTAATTATTTTCATGTGATTTTCCTCCTATCAACACCCAAAAAAGGGCATAAAAATACCCAGTGATAAATACTCCTATCACTGGGTAAATAACTCCAATAGCCCCAAAACACTTATATGTTTTCGGGCATATAAAATTACATGATAAAAGTATTCTTAAACTGGGTACAAAAAACTAAGCCCCATATTAAAAGTGAAACGGGACTGCTACTTTTTGTTCCCACTATCAAATTGACAGTTTATTTAAGAATACCTTGCCGCATATTTATTAACTCCTTGTATAATACTGAATCTAATTATATTCCTTAACCCTTTATTTGTCAAGCTGACAAACTAAAGCAGAAAAAGCGGCAGGATTTCCCCCTGCCACTAATCATCTGTTTATGCAAAAATAATTTCCTTTTCCACAATCTCCCTCGCACAAGCCCTTATGTTATTGAGGCATCCTGTCCATTCTAAGGCGTTTTCTGCCTTTAGCTGTTCCGTTATGCCCTGTGCCTGTTTCATACCCTCTATGAGCCTTTCAAAGCGTTCCTGTGCCTGTCTGTCAATGTCGGCAAGGTAAGCGTTAAGTCTGCCGCTTGTAAGAAGATTGGTGTATGTAACTTTGCAGTGATGCTTCAGATAATCCAAATGCCGCTGTCCCCAGATGCCTATCGGCTGTTCTTCTTCGGCGGGTACAGTTAAGCACGGTATTAAATAATCGCCTTGCCTTTCGTATTTGCCGCCCATTTCCTCAAAAATTGTCTTTGCCATTGTCTGTTACCTCCACATTCTTTTTTATTTTGAATGTCCGCAAAATCCGTCCTACATCTCCCGGTCTCCACGGACAGTCCAGGTCATGAAGTGCCACCAGACGGTCCTGCACATTGGTGCCTGCGCCCATCTTGGCGGTGCTGCCCAAAAGGACACGCACCTGACCGGTACGGACTTTAGAGAACAACTCCTTTTTCCGCACTTCGGTGTTGGCTTCATGGATAAAAGCGATCTGGTCGGCAGGCATTCCCTGAGCAATGAGTTTCTGACGAATATCGTCATATACCGTAAAGACCGGTTCCTGCTCCGGCAGAGGCACAGCGCCTTCCAATGCGTGAAGCAATGGATTATCCAGCGTTTTCGCCGCTTTGCTTGCAAGAGCTTTTGCCTGCGGTGTAGAAATGTCGCAGAACACCAGCTGGGTCAGCTTGTCAGCTTCGCCATCCCGCCAGATCTGCATGATGTTGTCCACGCACTGATTGACCTTTGTGCCAGGTTCATCCGGCAGCATCTGGTTGACGATCCTCTGGTCCAGGCCCAGCTTACGGCCATCCGAGGTAATCTTGAGCATATTGTCCTGGGACGGGTCAACGGTTCCGCTGTGTACCAGCGATGCGCGCTCCGAAAGGGTCTTGACCATTTCCTGCTGATGTTCGGTAGGCTGCGCCACGATGTTGTGGTATTCCACCTCCGGGGTGGGCAGGTTCAGCTGATCGGCAGTCTTAATGTCGGCCACTTCTTTGAACAGGTTCATCAGCTCCGGCAGGTTAAAGAACTTGCTGAATCTCGTTCTTGCCCGGTAGCCGGTGCCTTCCGGTGCCAGCTCCAATGCTGTGACGGTCTCCCCAAATCGGGAAGCCCAACAGTCGAAGTGGGTCATGTTCAGTTCTTGCAGGCGTTCATACTGAAGATAACGCTGCATGGTGTAAAGCTCGGTCATGGAGTTGCTGACCGGGGTGCCGGTGGCAAAAATCACGCCACGGTTTCCGGTGATCTCATCCATATAGCGGCACTTGGCAAACATATCGGAGGATTTCTGCGCGTCCGATGTGGATAAACCTGCTACATTCCGCATTTTTGTGTATAGAAACAGGTTTTTATAGTTATGGGCCTCGTCCACAAACAGCCGATCCACACCCAGCTGCTCGAAGGTTACCACATCGTCTTTTCGTCCCTCGGCTTGCAGCTTTTCCAGTCTGGCTTCCAGAGACTTTCTGGTACGCTCCAGCTGCTTGACGGTAAAACGCTCTCCGCCACTGGCCTGTACCTCTGCAATCCCCTCAGTGATCTCGTCGATCTGTTCATAGAGAAGCCGTTCCTGACGCTCCCGGCTGATGGGGATACGCTCAAACTGGCTGTGTCCCATGATGATGGCATCATAATCACCCGTCGCAATACGAGCGCAGAACTTCTTTCGGTTATGAGTCTCAAAGTCCTTTTTTGTGGTGACTAAGATATTGGCGGAAGGATAGAGACGCAGAAACTCCGACGCCCACTGCTCGGTCAGATGGTTTGGAACAACAAAGAGAGATTTCTGGCATAAGCCCAGGCGTTTGGCTTCCATCGAAGCAGCTACCATCTCAAAAGTTTTGCCTGCGCCCACTTCATGTGCCAACAGGGTATTTCCTCCATACAGCACATGGGCGATGGCGCTTTTCTGGTGTTCCCGCAGGGTAATGGCCGGGTTCATGCCCCCAAAAGTGATATGGCTGCCATCATACTCGCGGGGACGGGTAGAGTTCATTTCTTCGTTGTACTGGCGCACCAAAGTCTGGCGGCGCTCCGGGTCTCTCCAGATCCAGTCCCTAAAGGCTTCCCGGATCGCCTGCTGTTTTTGAGCTGCCAGGGTGGTCTCCTTGGCGTTCAGAACCCGGCGCTCTTTTCCGTCTGCATCCTCTATGGTGTCATAGATGCGGACATCCCGCAGGTTCAGGCTGTCCTCTAAAATCTTGTAGGCATTGGCACGACTGGTCCCATAGGTGGTATAAGCTGCCACATCGTTGTAGGATACAGAAGATTTCCCCTTGATCTGCCATTCAGCGGTAAAGGACGAATAGTTGACCCCAATACTGCGCTGGAGATAAAACGGGGTATTAAAGGTCTCATACATAAATTGCTGGATATATTCCTTGTCAATCCAGGTAGCGCCCAGACGCACCTCAATCTCCGACGCATCCAGGTCTTTGGGCTGGGCGGCGGTAAGAGCTTCCACATTGACTGCATAAACCGGGTCCTGCTGTGCGGCCCGCTGCGCCTGACGCAGTTTGCGGCGTACATTGCCGGAGAGGTATTCATCAGCAGTCACATAATGAGGCGTTCCGTCCTGCTCCAACTGTCCCGGTACACGGAAGATCACGCCTTGCAGTTCTCCAGCCAGTGCTTCTTTTGTTTTTCCGGTAAGCTGGCTCATATAGTCCATATCCACGCAGGCTTTTTCCGAGATGGACACCGCCAGTGCTTCACTTGCCGTATCCACCACAGCCACCGCCTGATGGGGCTTGATGGTCCGCTTGGTGAACATATCTGCCTTACGTTCCAGTTTCCCGTCCTCGTCGATGACTTCCAGCGCACAGAGCAGGTAATAGGAAGAATCATCTGCATAGGCCAGTCGGTTTGCACGGTCATTGATGAGACCGTATTTGGCAGAAAAGCTGTCATAGAGCTGGTTCAGTTCCGACTGCTTCTCCCGAATGGTGCTGTCCGGAACCGCTGCATCCATCTGAAGGTCGATCAGTTCCTGCACACAATCACGCAGTCCCACAAGACCTTTTACACGGGCTTCGGCGGTGGCGTTGAGGTCAGGACGCACCATACGGCTGTTTTCCCGGTAGTACACCTGCCCGTCTACAATGGCATAGGAATAGTTCTTCACATTGGGGTCGGCAGGAATGGAGGTGTCAATAGCTTCGCCTTCGCCCAGCTCCGGCAGCTCTGCCTCCTGATAAGTGCCATGAATATACTTCACCGCATCATGCAGCTGGTCGGAAAGCTCCAGTCCCTCGATAGGGTTTACGGTGTAGTCCATACCATGAGCAGTGCTTACCGGCTCCTGTCTGCCCAGCACCATTTCCGGGTGGTCGATAAAATACCGGTTGATGGCAAATCCGTCCTCCGTCTGTCCGGTTTGAGTCCATTCCGGCACGATGTCCAGCGGGCGGTCCCGCTTTTGGAGGAAGATGATGTCTGATACCACCTCGGCACCGGCATTCTTTTTGAACGCGTCATTCGGCAGACGGATAGCCCCCAGCAGCTCGGCACGCTGGGCAAGATAGCGGCGCACGGTGGAATCCTTGGCGTCCATAGTATAGCGGGAGGTTACAAAAGCCACCACGCCGCCGGGACGCACCTGGTCCAGTGCTTTGGCGAAAAAGTAGTTGTGAATACTGAAATTCAGCTTGTTGTAGGCTTTGTCATTGACCTGATACTGACCGAAAGGTACATTGCCGATGGCAAGGTCAAAGAAGTCACGCCTATCGGTGGTCTCAAAGCCGCCTACTGTGATGTCCGCCTTGGGATAGAGCTGCTTTGCGATGCGCCCGGAAACAGGGTCCAGCTCCACGCCGTACAGACGGCTGTTTCGCATTTTCTCCGGCAGCATACCAAAGAAATTGCCCACACCCATAGACGGCTCCAGAATATTTCCGGTCTCAAATCCCATACGGTCCACCGCTTCATAGATGGCCTGAATGACCGTAGGGCTGGTGTAATGGGCGTTGAGGGTAGAGCTTCTGGCGGCGGCATATTCCTCCGGGGTCAGCAGTTCTTTTAGCTGGGCATACTCTAAAGCCCATACCGGTTTCTCCAGGTCAAACGCATCAGAGAGACCGCCCCAGCCCACGTATCGAGAAAGAACCTCCTGCTGTTCGGGGCTTGCCTGCTGTCCGGCAGCTTCCAGCTCTTTCAGCAAACGAATCGCATTGACATTTGCCTGGAACTTGGCTTTCGGACCGCCTTCACCCAAATGCTCATCGGTAATGCGGAAGTTTTTTGCATTGCGGCGCAGGTTAGCCTTGTATTCCTCATAAGATGCTTCCTCGGCAGCTTTGGCATTGGGAAAGGTCTGCCACTGGCCATTGACCTGAATGGAAACCGGGTGTTCATCCAACACTTCCTCAAAGGTTTTCTCCGGCTCTGTTACAGGGGCTGGCGGCTCCGGCTCCTCGATATGCAGCTGTTCCACCACCACATCATAAGGTAGATGGTTCTTATCGCCCGGATAGACGGCCATGGTCTCGGAATGGAAGGTCGGGGATTCGGTAGTCGGTTGGGGCTGTTCCTGTCCAAAACCGTCCTGCTGACGGGCATACATCCCGCGCAGCAAAGGCGCAACTTCATCCCAGCGGAAATACAGCATAGCCAGACGCTTTTCCTCTGCATCCATGACTTCCAGTTCTATGCCCTGTGCCGTGGTACGGTAATCGGCAATATCGCCGGTCTCCAGATTCAGTGTCTCGATCTCACCGGAATAGGCTCTGCTCAGCCAGTAGGCGATCTCGCTGTTGCTCCTGCCGGATTGCAGCAGCGTGAAAATCTGCTTTTTATCCGCTTCATCCATCAGTCCATGAGCCAATACATCCCGCAAGTCCTGATCTGCCTTGTCCGGGTCAATAGGAAGAAATTCGGTATAGTAAGCATTGCGGCGGTCTGCCCGAAGCAGCTGCTCGAACTGTTCTTTGCGCTCTGCCCGGTAGATGGGATATACCATCCCGGTGGGCAGAAGCTGTACGGTGTCCTCCCGCAGCTCGGTGATCTGATAGGCGTCATCCTCGATATACACGGTATCGCCCACGGCATAGACCGGGGCGGCTGGGTCATAGGAGGTTCTTTGCGGAATTGGGCGGCGAACTGCGTCATATTCCTCATCGGAAATGGAAACTTTGGAAGTCTGCTCTGTCTCGGCATCTGCGATCTGCCCTACATCCGACACCACCTGTTGGATAAATGGGTCATTGTCCAGTTTTTCCGGGTCTGCCACCTGTCCGTTGACAATCCCTCTTTCCTCCAGGGCTTCCCGGATGGCGATGGGGTCGATGTTGTCAAAACGTTCCTGTTCTTCTTCGGTATAGAACCGGTCCTCCTGAATCAGCTGGGCAAGCCTGCGCTGTACCTTCGGCCAGGGCAGCTGCGTTTCCTCCGGGCTTCCGGCACGGACAACGAACGGGATGTTGCTGCCACTGTATTCCTGAGCCAGCCATGCAGCGGTATCTTTCTCTCTTGCATGGTCTTTCATATAACGGACGACAGCATGTTTACTCTCGATATTGCCGTTCCATGCACAAATGGCAGTATCAATATCTTCCTGAGAAAGAGGGCGCAGAAGTTCATGGAGCTTTGGATAGGTTTCGTCGATCACTTCCCGGTGCAGTCGCTGTCGGAACTCCGGCACATCCGAATAGAGGCGAATCAGCTCCATATCCTTAGAACCAAGGACCGCACGGCGCACAGCGGCATTGCCCTCGATGACAGCATTTTCACGGTCAGAATGCCCGCAGGCATTGCGGTATGCGGCATCCTCGGAAATGGCGGCAGTCACCACAGTCTTATACTGCTCAAACTGCTCCCGAAGGGTAGGCTTTGGCGTTTCTTTCTCCACCTCCGGCTGCTGGGCTTGAATAGCATCTTCTTCGGCCAGTTCCTGTTCAGCCTGGATTTTGTCATACTGCGCCTGTTCCTGTTCGGTAAGATAGCGGCCTTTCTGGACAAGAGAGGTAATGCGCTTGGCAACCTTTTCCCAGTTCAAGTGAACATCCGGGCAGTCCTGCTTTTTATAGTGCAACCCTTTCCCGTCGTGATCTTCGCCGCTGTGTGTTGCGCCGGACAGGGCATGAGAGCGTCCGCCAATGCCATACTCGTCTTTGAGGAATCTCACTTTTTCCTTATCCGTATGGTTTTCCATGAAGAACGCATAGATACGGCCTTTTCCTCCGGCAAAACTGCTACCGCCGGTCATGGCGGCGTCGATCTCATCCTCGGTAATAAAGTGCTGGACGGTTGGCACTTGGGAAAGCTCTGAAGAAAAGGTCCTGCGTGGAAGGTCAAGGTCCTTCAGGTTCTCCCAGATCTCCCTCGGTCTATGATAGTGAAAACGCAACAGGTCACGGTCCTGCTGATAGGCAGTCCAGAAGGCAGCGTATTCTTCCTTGAGGGTCTGGCGGAAAGCCGGTTCACTCAGCTGCTCCATCAGGTGGCGGGTCTCCTCCGGGAAACCATTGCCTTTGATCTCTGACAGGCAGGACAAATATCCGGCTTCTCTGGCATCCTCACTGAGATCGTGATACAGATACCAGAGCTTTTCTGCAAGGAGGGATCGTTCATAGCCTGCCACTTCTGCAAGCTCCACATTGGAGGCAAACTGGCCGCTCTCCAAAAGCTCCCCGATACGCTCTGCGGCGCTCTCCCAGGAAATGACCTGGGCAGACCTGTCATAACGGACAGACTTCCCGTGGGAAAGATGGATACCATCCTCGGCATACCATGCGCTCACACTGCCAAGGCCATTGCCGCCGTGGTACAGCGTTTTCAGTATCTCGGCAATCTCAGCGGTGGTTTTCTGCTTTTCAAAGGCTGCAACCACACGCTCCCTTTGACGGTCTGTATTGCCGCCCAAACGCAGCACATGGTCGATGTCATTTTGGGCAAAAGAAAAAGCAGAGGATGTATGCGCTACATTCTCTGCTTCATCTATGGATTGGATCTGTTCCGCTTCGGAGAGGAACAGGTTTAGAGTCAGCTGTTGATAAGCTCCGCCATCAGGATTTCCTCGGCCTGAGCTTTGCAGGTGTTCATCAGCCCCACCCACTTCATGGGATCGCTGGCTTTCAGTTCCTCGGTGGCTCCCGCTTTCTTCGTCAGCTGGGGCATCATCTGCTCCAGTCTGCTCTGGGCGGTCTCGTCGATCTCCAGAAGGTGCGGGTACAGCTTCTCGCTCAGCAACATCTGGTTGTAGAGGATGGGACGGTGTTCCTTCAGGTAGGTTTTCCTCATCCTGCCGTACTTGCCCAGGGGTTTCTCCGGCTGCTGGCTCAGCTTCAGGTCGGGAATCAGATAGTCTCCGTTCTGGATATAGGTCATGGGATTGTTCATCTTGTTTGCTCCTTTCTTGGTTGGCTTCGCGCTCTGCATTTCGGACGGTAACGCCGATCTGCCGCAGCACCTGCTGGTTGATCTGGCTGACCGCTGTTCCCAGCGCTCCGATGGTTGCCGGAGTATTGAAATCAAAGATCGCCATGAAATCTTCGTGGTCGAAGTAGCGTTCCGGTTCCAGTCCACAGCGGGACATCAAAGCATAAGTGATACTGACGGTGGCTGCTGCCTTGAACTGTACTCCGATGTTAAACTCATCATATTCCTCCAAAAAGGAACCGTCAACGATATAGAAGAAGTCCTGCTGATGCTCCGTCCAGTATTCCTCAGCCAGTTTTCCGGCTACCTCGGTGAGCTGTCCGGCAAGGTCATCACCGGAAACATCATAGGTGCGCTCAAGCATGGCCTGCACCGAATCCAAATGGCGCTCCTCCAGCTGCCACAGCCAGGGAGTGCGGGAATGTTCACGGGTTCCGGTGTCGGAAATATCAAAAACATAGCGCAGGCGGGGCCTGTCCCCGGAATCGTCCACCAGAGCAATTCCCTTGGAGCCGCGCCTTACATACCGGCCCATCTTTTCATTCCACAAATCGTACTCTGCACAGGCGGTGGCGTCCGGACGCTGGGCGTAGATCATCAACTGCTCATGGAACGGGTACTTGTAAAGGCGGGAAGCAGTGGTGAGAAACCCTGCCCATTCCTGCCAGCTCCCCGTGAGCTGCGTTGTCACCTTCTCCGCCATCTGTGCATATAGTTCAGCTTTGGTTGGCATAGTGTTCTGTCCTCCTTTCAGTTTTGGGGTAAAAAGGTGGGGTGGCATATTGCCACCCCATCCCTGCGATTATGGTGTTTACTGGTCAAAATCCGGATACAACTCCAGCTCGGCAAACTCGGCATCACTCATGGCCTGGAGCTTGCCCAGTGCGCTGTCTGTCAACTCCCGCAGCTCGGTTTCCTCCGGGGCCAGCTCGCCGCGCATCTCACGCAGGCTGTCGATCAGTCCGGTGCGGCTGCCGGTATTGTAAATGCACATCAGGTTCATTTCCTCAAAAGTAAAGTTTCCCATATCAAATCTCCCTTTCCGCACTCTTTTTTGGCGCTATCTTTTTGTGTTCTGCCTTGGGCTGGCTTTTCAGCTGCTCCATGACGGACTTTTTCTTTTCCCGTTCCTCCCGATGGGCAGCGGCAGCCAAATCCATGAGGAAAATGGGCTGACCGTTGCGGGCCTGCTGTTCCAGCTCTGCCACCGTAGGCTCTTTTGCGCCATTGTTGATGATACCGTCGATCATGCCGTAATCGTCCTCCACGGCCATCTCCGCATTTTTCAGCGGATTTTCCGGCAGGAATCCGGGGATCTGGGTAAAACCAACACTGTCACAGTAATGACAGGATACCTTACCGTCCTGCTTGATCGCAACGATGTCACTGACACTCATAGAAGGACTGTGAAAATCCGCCGGCTTTTGCAGATTAAACTGCTCATATAGTTTTTCCAGCTGCTCCGGTACCGTGCCAGACTCCCTCAGCGGAGCTGTGTAAATGAGGTCATAATTGCTGCGGTCTATGGAAATGTCATGGGACTTTAACCAATCCAGATTCATAAAGCGCACATTCTGCGGATCGTCACGGCTCACCTGATAGATAGCAAAGCAATCTCTGTTCTGGGATAGAAATGCCTGTTCGCGTTCCTGCTGATGTTCCTGACGCTCCATGACCTTTTCGTGGAACTGAGGGCTTTTCTCCCATTCCTCACGGTCCACGCCAAAAAGACCGCCATGATCCATGATTTCCTGCGGGTCAAACACCATGCTCTCCGTATTGTCCTCATGCAGCACATAGACGGTCAAACCAGCGGCATCCAGTTCCAGCGCCCGTTCTCTGGTGACAGGGAGCATCCCATCATAGAAGTAGCCGTATTCCTGCATATCCGGTGTGGATACCTGCTCATCAGGCATAGGGTATTCATCCAGCGCCTGCTCTTGTGCTTCCGGCAGCTGAGAAGAAGCAGCCATCTGACTGGCCTCTGCCTGCATCTGCTGGTAGGCAGCTTCCTGCAAGGTCTCAATCATGGACAACGGTGCGTATTTTACCGAGTCTCTGCCCAAATCGTTGTCATCACAAATCTGGAGAACTGCCTTCATGCGGGAAATCTCCGGCATATCCAGCTGACCACCATCCAACTCTTTCATGGACGCGGCATCGTAAAGGGTATAGTCCCAGCCGCTGTCACAGGGCTGGATATGAAGATAGGTGGCATTGTCGATCAGAAACAAAGCCTCCTGCTGATTGGCGTCCGCCCCCAGCACTTCCATTTCCGGCATTGCCGCAGCCAATTCCTTTACCGCTTTTTGCACCAGAGGATTATCACGGTAATAGTCGATTGCCTGGATGGTGTCCAGGTCAATGGTCTGGCCGGTCAAAATCGGAAAAGGTCCTTCATAGTCGCTTCCGTCTTTCAGCTCAAAACCAATGCCCTTTATCCCGTTCATTCGTCCTGCCGGAATCTCCTGATAAATGCGGATTGCTTCCTCCAAAGACAGGTTATCGTGGTATTCTCCGAGGTTTGGAAATTCCATGCACTCTGCTACATAGTAGGTCAGATCGCCGGTCTGCTGTCTATCAGATACCTTAGCGGCATCTTCTGTCTGCTCTATCGGGGCGGGTTCCGGCTCTACCTTTGCATGAGGGTCGATTCCGCGCTCTTTGCAGATTTCCTTATAGTGGCGCTCAATGTCGGAGATCAAAGTGCCGGAGGTTTTGTTGATGGTCTCCAAACTGGCTCTCAGTTCTTTCAGCTCCTTGCCTTGACTCCAACTGGCAATATAGCCAAAGCTGTTTTCTCCTGTCTCGATGCCAAAATATTTGCAGACTGCATAGGAGATGCTTTCAGCCTCCACTTCTTCCGTGTGACGGTTTTTGATTGCCTGTTTTTCTGCGGTTGCATCTTCCTCAACTGCAAGACGCCATTCAAACTGATTTTCGTCCACATAACGCCAATCCATATCAGAAGCAAACTGTTCGGCTTCTTTTTCTGTGGCAAAATCCAACTTGAAATCATGCTTGGTTCCACCTTCACTCTCCAGCACAACCTTCCATGACGGTAGCATTTCATATTTTTTAGGGTCATGGAGCTTGCTGTGGGCAATCTCATGAACCGTGGCCGAAACTGTCTGCACCTCACTCATGCCCTGACGAATAGCGATTTTCTGATGATCGGCAGAAAAATAGCCGTCCGTATCGGCGGCCATTGCTTCAAAAGTGATCGGCACCGGCGCACTGCGGCGCAGAGCCTCCATAAACACCTCATAATTTGGCACATTGCCGGAAAGGGAGGAAGCAAGCTCCGGCAAAGGTTTCCCGTCGGTCTGGCTCACATCAAAGACCTTGACCGGGCGGAACATGGGAATCTCAATTTCTTTTTCCTCTGTGACGATCTTTCCGTCTTTATCCAGAATCGGAGCCTTGGTATCTGGGTCCAGCTTCTGCTCCTCGATTTTCTTCTTATACGGTGTTGGGGCAATGATGGTAATGCCATGCTCGCCCTTTTTTACATGACGCTCAAACTGGTCTTTCCACTTATTGTATCCGGCTACCAATGTGGCGTCCGGCTTCTGCATATAGATGAGCATGGTGTTGTTTACCGAATAGCGGTGGAAGCGGGACATGACGGACAGATAGCGCATATACTTTTCACTCTCAAACAGTTCTTTGATACCCTGCTCGATGCCATCTGTGATTTCCCTTAGCCGTTCTCGATTGGTGGGTTTATTCTCAGCCATGATTTTCAATCTCCTTTCCAAGTGTGTGATTTCCGCTGTGTGTTCTGCAATCCATGCCTTTTGTTCTTCTTCACTTTCATAAAGAAAAAGGTCCAGCAGGTACTCTACATAGGCTTTCTTCTGGATTGCTTCTACAAAACGGGGGTGCGGTTCTTCCTCCGGTGTCCTGGGAGAACGGTCGACCTCCCATTTTTTCAGCAGATAGTAGTAATCGGACAGCACGCGATAACAGCGCTGTCGATTCTCCCGAAACTTCTGTGCCTCGGTTTTTTGCCGGACATATCTCCTGCGGGGCGGGGCCTGACTGTCATAGATCAGGCCAAAGTCCTGTGCCAGTTTCTCCGCCGCTTCTTTTGGGGAGAGGTTAAAGAGCTTTGCGGTAAAGTCGATCACATCCCCATCTGCACCGCAGCCAAAGCAGTGGAACCGCTGGTCTACCTTCATGCTGGGGTTCTTATCATCGTGGAAGGGACAGCAGGCCATGCCATTTCGTTTGACCTCGATCCCATAAAACTCTGCCGCTTCTCTGGTGCTGACCGACTGCTTGACTGCTTCAAATACATTCTCTGCCATGTGCCTTTAACTGCCGGACTTTTTCACAGGGGGCTGGTATCCGGCGGCTTTCGCACGCTCACTGGCAGCTTTGCGGCGCTCGGCGCTGTATGGCTCCCGGACTGATACACACCGCTTGGGGACGGTAAAGTTATGGGCGTCCTTTCGGGTGATCTGGTCGGGGTTCTTTTTTGCCAGCAGTTCCAGCTTCTCCATCAGACGGGGATCGTGGGTGTAGACCTCAGCCATTGGTTCTGCCTGGTTATAGAGGAGAATGGTTTCCCGTTCCACTAAAGAGAGCTTCATCGGCTGCCTCCTTTCCGCTGGTCAAATTCCAGCTTGAAGTTAGCATACTGTCCATCGTCCTCCAAAACCACAGTGGCATCGTAGGTCTTGCCGGTTTTCTCCGAATATAGCCCCGTCACACGGACACGGCCATCGTTCAGCAGCGCAGACACCACGGCCTTGGTCGGCTGTTTTTTCTTGGCAGCCCACCATTTGTTGTTTTTCCAGATTGCAAATCTGCAAGAATCATTCTGACAGAAGAAGCCTTTTTGCAGTTCTGCAACTCCCCCACCGCAGCGAGGGCATTTGCCCACCACCTCGTGGGGCGGAGTGAACAGGTACTCAGTTCCCTTGATGACCTGATAAGTCCCCACCAGATCTTTCAGCATGGCACTGATACCGTCTAAAAACTCCTCCGGGGCAAGCTGCCTGCGCTCGATCTCGCCCAGGCGATACTCCCACTCGGCAGTCAGAAGCGGCGATTGCAGCTGTTCCGGCAAGACTGTGATAAGGGAAACTGCATCGTGGGAAGGAAGAAGCTGCACCGTTTTTCTGTTCTTTTTTCGTTCCAGAAAACCGGCAGATACCAGCTTTTCCAAAATACCGGCACGGGTGGCCGGTGTCCCCAGACCTTTTCGCTCGGCGTCCTCCGGCATATTCTCTTTTCCGGCAGTCTCCATTGCGGACAACAAGGTATCCTCTGAAAGCTTTTGTCAAGGGGGTGCGTGGATATTTTTCATATTACTTACGCAGATTCTCTCTCTGCTTCTGCCTGAATAATGCGTTTCAACCTGTCCTCCGCAGTCAAACCGCTACTATGGTCAAAAAACACTTTGACTTTATAATTTGTTTTGCCTTGCTTAATCACAAAAACTCCATCCGGTTTGTTTTTCTCCGAATGGTTATTTGGGGTGGGTAGTGTACTGTTCACAATATTTGTCATACGATATTCCTCCTTGAATGAAAAAGCCCGACAAGGAAAGGTCTGACAACGAAGTTCCGACAACGGACATCAGAAAACCTTTTTTCTTTATCGGGCGATACTATCTTTTTACTATTTCCTTTTTCTTTATAATATTGGTTGTCATGGTTGTCAGAGAGGGAAAAGTGCCGCAATATCAAGGCTTTCGGGATTTTCGCCCGACAACCAGACCGACAACCGGCTCGACAACCGAAGCGACAATTGGCTTTTATTTTTGCTTCAACCATTCTTCCGGAAGTCCTAACTGTTCCATTTCCTCTGTCGGGATTTCCTGAAAACCATCCATGCTGTTGTCAGGCTCGTTGTCGTTCCTGATACGCTCCCAGCCTTTTTGTCTGCGGTAAGGCTCTGGAAAATACCTAGGATTGCTGAACGCCCTCCAGCCTGTGACAGCGTTATTCATAATGTCGTTGATCTCTCGCAGTTCCCATTGTTTCGGTTCGTCATAATCATGCCCCAGTGCTTCCTTATAAAGCTGTTTGGAACAGACCATGCTGCCGGAATAGCGTTCCAAATAGTCTAAAATCTGTCCTGCCTTTGTGTCCTCCGGCATAAAGTCCTTTTGGTGGGCTTTCAGATAAGCGTTCATAGCCGGACTGAATCTCAGACGGAAATTGCCGCTTCTGTAAATCTCCATAGCTTCTGCCCACATCTGATTGATATACTCTCTGGAAGCCTGTTCATCTGCCAAAATATGAACCTCAGCCCTTTCAGGATAGACCATAACCGGAACGAAGCGGCGGTTGCCTGTTCTGTCAAGGGGAAGAAAGTCAAGGGTATTAGAAGAACCTCCAAACACACATTGTCGTTTTCTGTCTGCCGGATGTGTTTCATAGGGTATCTTATAGGTTTCCTTTTGGCGGCTCAGAAAGGACTTGATTTCTTCAATGCTCTTAGCGTTGGCGGTTGCAATCATTTCCGACATTTCAATAATCCAATGCCCCTGCATTTTGCGGTACACATTTTCATCATCCAGCTTTTTCAAGTCATCAGAGAACCAATCATCATTGACCGCAAGCAAACGGAAGAAAGAGGACTTTCCGGCTCCCTGACCGCCCACAAGGCAGAGCATTACCTCAAATTTGCACCCCGGCTTAAAGGCTCGTGAGATAGCTCCCAGCAGAAACAACTTCAATGCTTCATAGGTGTAATCATCTGTATCAGAACCGAGAAAACGGTGCAGACAGAAGCGTATGCGTTCCGTTCCGTCCCATTGCAGGGCATTGAGAAAATCACAGACAGGGTGGTAACGGTTTTCATTAGCAATAACCGCAACTGCGTCTATGATTTTCTTCTCTACGGTCAATCCATAGTTTTCTTCAAAATATAGGAGCAGATATTTCACATCCACATCTGTCAATGTCGGGCTGTCACGATACCAGCCGAGGGACTTCACAATGTCGATTCTTTCGGTCAGAAGATTTTTTCGGATAGCCCCTTTCAAAAGTGGGTCATATTGCAGAACACGCTTATAATTTGCGGCAGTATTATAAACCTTACCTTTCTCGCTCTGCTCTAAGCTGTTTCGGATTTCTTCTACTGTACATGGTTCTGTCTGCTGACAGTTCTGCAATTCGCTGTTCAAGTTTTAACACCTCCTTTCTCTGTTCTGCCACAAGTGCTTTTCGTTCCTCCAATGAACCATACAGAAGAATATCAAGCAGATATTCGATATAGTTCTTCCTATGCAGTGCTTCTGCAAACAGGGGATTCCATTCCTCATCCGGCTGTTTAGGAGCGTATTTCTTTTCCCATTCTCTAAGAAGATGAAAATAATCTGTCAGCACCTTGTAGCAATGATTTTCTTCTTTTTGATATTTCTGCTCCGGTGTCGGCTCACGAATACGAGGGCGGACACTGGGCTTTTGTCGGCTGTCATAGTTAAGACCAAAATCTTCAGCAAGTTTGACAGCAGCTTCCCTCAGCCCGATACCGAATAGCTTCGCTGTCAGATCAACAGCATCTCCGGTTGCTCCGCAGCCAAAACAGTAATAGCGTTCATCCAGCTTCATACTGGGGGACTTATCCGAGTGAAACGGACAACACGCCATACCTGTGCGACCCACTTTCAAGCCATAGGCTTCTGCGGCTTGTCGGGCAGTAACATTTTCTTTTACAACTTCAAATACATTCATGTGACTCCTTTCCTGAAACGAAAAAAGCACCTGTCATTTTCAAAGTGAAAACAGCAAGTGCTTTAGAGTTCCATATTCAATTTGGGGTGCAAAAAAGCAGGAGACCTTTTCGGATCTCCTGCTTAGTAAAGCTGTGAAGATTTAATTGTAGTCAGTTTTTCTTATACCATCCGAAATTTATACTTTAATGTTCTCTCATAACAAAAATCAATTTTGTCCTCCAACAAAAATACCGTTTGGGGGATTATCCCATATAAAATTATCCTCAGCCACTTCGCTCTCCAATGCAATTTCAATTTTATATATCCCCACATTTTGGGCATTTTCATCATCCTCACTATACATATAAAAATTCATACAATACCTTTCCTTCTCTGTCAATATGAGATACATACCATCCAATTCCGTTTTCCTTTTACCATAGTTGCTTTCACTTGATGATGCACAATCGCCCTCAAAACTTTGGATACTGCCCTCAATATAATCGAAAAAAGCAGAGATTTCAGTGTCTAAATTCTCAATGTTCTTTTTGCTTTCTTCGGAAAATAGAGATTTGAGTTTCTCTGAATCCTGTTGCTTATATGCCTCAATAACTTGTTGACATATTTTATCCGTTTCATTTTGTTCAGAGCTAAACCAGTCATTGAAATACTTGTTAGAGCAGCCTGTTAAACCGAGTATAATAATCACACTGGAAAACAACAATACCTTTTTCATATAATTACATCCTTTACTTGATAATTGCAAAATCACTTATTGGATTAAGGTCATTACAAAAAAATTTCTTACTATCATTATACTTCATCAACCTAAAGAATGGAAGATATTTTCCTGCTCCCTAAAGCAAAAGCACCTGTCATTTTCAAAACGAAAATAGCAAGTGCCTTAAAGTTCCATATCCTGTTTTTTGCTTTTCGCCGGAATTGTCCGGCTGACTTCACGCTCTGCCATTTCCTTCTTCTTGCGGCTCAACTGCTCTATAATGGAACTTTTGGCTTTCTTCTTGATTTGCTCCGTTCCGGCTTTTTTGACCTCCGGTTTCATCAGCGTAGTTTGGATTTTCTGAATAGTTGATTTCATAGCATTTGTGATTCTGGCAATCACGCCATCCAATCGTTTCACTGCATACTCAACTTCTTTCTTTGAAGCCTTACGCTCAGGGGAGAGAACCCACGCCTTAGACTGCTCCACCAGCTTAATATCCTCCTTGTGCGTTTCCAGTTTTACAGTATCAGCAACGACCTCAACCGCCTTGTCATAGGCAATATCGGCAACCTCGTCCACCAAAGCTTCCACATCTTCAATCTTCATCGTGAGTTCTTCCAACTTTTGCTCCTGTGCTGCCAGTTGCTCCTTTTGCTTGAAAAGAATATAGTCCTGTTTTTCCAGATATGCACGACCACCATATTCCGGTTCTTCTTCCAGTTGTAAGCCATGCTTTTTCGCCACATCAAACAGCAACACTCGGCAAGCTGAATCGAAAGTCATCTTGCGGTTGTTTTTTCTTCCGACTGGCTTCTCCGGTTCCGGCAGTTCAAACCCCAATGCTTCCAAAGCCTTTTCCTGTTGTGGGGCAATCTCTCCATATTGATTTTCACAGTCGAACACATGACGCTCGTGAATATGAGGGGTGCTTTCATCCAAGTGCAGCGCCCAATTCAGGATATGGACATGAGAGCCGAAACGCTCATTTGCGATTTCCATAAATTCTGTGACGATCTCAATGAGCAATTCCGGCGGAACATGATTGTCAAGCGTTCCAATCTGATAGACCGTTTCCTCTGGACAGGTCTTTTTGCTTTTGAGTAAATCTCCAGTTTCCTTATTTCTTTCAGGGTGTCGGTTCTTCACATTTCTTTCATTCTGTCCTGTTACAAAATCATGATACCGCTGACGATAAAAAAGCTGTTCCACATCTTCAAAAGTGGCAGACAGCTCATTTTCCTTTTCGGGATTTTTGAAATTGCGGAAGCCATTGTAACAGTCCCAATAGAGATTTAGTTTGGCTCGTTCTTCGTCAATGTGTTCGCTGTTGGCAATGTCAAAACTGCGGTCATTGTGCTTCGGATTATAAACGCCATTCTTTCCGGCTCGTCCATTGTGTCTTGTTAATTTCACATGAGTTCCTCCTTTTCTTTTTGATTTCCCCGACAGGGGAGAAGGGCAGCGAAGCTGATTCCTTGCGGCTTTCTGCGTCAAGTAATACCCAGTACTAAGTGGCGAAACGCCACTTAACTGGGCAAGGCTGCCGCCCTTGACCTGCACAGGGGTATTGCATTCCCTGTACCCATGCACAAAGGGTTGCACCCTCTGTACTCCCGCCCGAACAAACTGACTTCGCCCCGTCCCAAGCTCTGTCAGTTCCTTCGGTTTTACAAAACAGTCCACCGGACTATTTTGCAAAAAGAAAAACCGACGCATGATCGCTTTACGCTCAATACATCGGTTTCTTCATCTGACCTTAACGGTCATATTCAGTTGTGGCAGATTAGACAATTTGAAAAATTACTCTGGCATATCTACTGAATAACTTAGATTGTTTCCTCTCTTATCGCTCTTTAAATCATCATAATACCATAGATACATCGTTCTGTCATATACATTGATTTCAATAACACCATCTGGCTTTTGACCTTCTACTTCTAATGAGTAAATTTCCTTATCATGTGCATAGCCAAAAACAAATCTGGTATCTGGATAATTTGGATTCAAGTCCTGTTGAAAATCACTTAATTTTAAAGATGAATGAATTAGTTCTGTAATATCAGATATAAGAATGCTATCCGCTTTAGTTGTAACCGGTGTAGCATTCATAAACGCATATTGTACACTTGCTTCATCCACCTGTTTTTTGCAGCGTGCCATCACAAAACCTTGAACGGGATTGTTATCACTTCCTGCTCGATAGAAAATCGTATCATACTGTTTGCCATTCCATATATGCAATATTTCATCAACATGATTAAGAAAATCTTCTGGAACAGAAAATTCTTCATTTTCAGCATTCAAAGGAGAATTCAAAATAGCTTCTTCGACAGAACTATAATATATGAGTTCAGAATCCTTTTTATCGTAATCACTCAAATTGAATTCGACATATGCATTGTCTTTATTGTCATCTTCCGGAACATAAGTATAGCGACCATTTTCAATATGGTCATCATAATCAACAAACAGTCCAATACATATCAGCGCTGCAAAAATCAAAAAAACTATTCCTACAATGATTAGCAATATTTTCAAAAATTTTTTCATACAAAAGTCCACCTTCTTGCTTCATTTCAGTAAATTATATCATACCGATATGAACAATTCAATTCACGCTCTATCAAGTAGTTTTTTACTTACCTATAACGCACATTTCCGCAAAATCCATAGTCTCCGATACTTTCCTCACAGGCGATATACAGTCGGAATTCTGTCAGCTCATGAAATAAGAAAAACCGACGCATGAACGCTTTACGCTCAATACATCGGTTTCTTTATCTGACCTTGACGGTCATATTCAGTTGTCTAACATCGTACTGTTATAAAATCTATGTCATTTACGATTTTTCTTATGCTGATTTGCCCAGTAAGATTTTACAGGGATTCTTCTTCTCTCTATATCCTCCATAAATTCTTCTTTGTCAATATTACTATCAATGGTAAATAATTTTTCTCCATTTACATATACACGCATAGAACCTTTCTTTCTCTCGCAATAGGTAATGTCTTCAAAGTGAAAAGTTCTCTTTCTGCCAAAAGTTGAACGCCATGTGATTTCATCTCCGTTCACTTCCAGTTTCCACATTACCATATTGACTATTCCGCTTATGCCTACTAAAAAAAATATTCCAAATATACAAATGACAAACATATCTTCTTTTTCCCTAAGACTCATAGCCGTACAACAAGCAAAAAATATTGTACCTACGATAAATGCCACGACAAGGAATTTCTCTGTTTTTATTGTATAATGCGTTCTAATTATTCCCTTTTTCTGTTCTTCCTCTCGTTCTTTAGCTCTCTTTTGTTGAAGATTTACAAGATATTTCAAAAGAAGAAGTACAACTAAATAGGGACCTATTTGTGTAATTATATTAAAACACATTCGTAAAAAATCATTCATTTTGCCCTCCATAGTCCCAGATATATAAAAATGATTGTTTGAAATCGAGCATTAAAAACCTCAATTTTTCATATTTTATTATACTTCATCAACTTAAAGAATGGAAGAAAAAATTTTGTGTGCAGAGTTCCTGTTCAAGCCTTGTAACGCACATTTCTGCAAAATCCATAGTCCCCGATACTTTCCTTGCAGACGATAGGCAACGGTCAAAACATCAGGTCTGCACCTGACATTTTAACCGCATATCAGCCCTGATTATCACATTGTCCCTGCTGGCTGTTCAGCCCATGCTTTTTCGCATATTCACTGGCTTTCTGTCTGCGTTCCTCACTGTAAGGCGGCAGGAAACGGATAGACAGACGGGACTTTGCCAGCTCATAAGAAACACCGCCTTGAACATTGGATTTTTCCAGTCGGCAAAGGTCAGGGTACTTCTTAGCAAAAGCAGCCAACCTCTTTTTCAATCCGGCGTTGTGGGTGTAGATATTTGCCTTGTCCTCGCCCTCATTAAAGAGAACGATTGTTTCTTTCTCAATCTTCGTCAGTCTCGTCATAGCAGCCCTCCCTATGGTTTTTCAACACACGCAGCTTGCAGTAAAAGCAGCGATACCACCTTTCAACACCCTCAGCACTCAGCTTGACGGAAAGCATATAAAACAGCTTTTTCGCCACTGGATCGGGTGCAAGGGCAGCTACCATACGCAAACGCTCGACAGTTGCTTTCAGGTTCGGACAGCCAAAGGCATAAAGGGCTTCCATTTCATTCCGGTTCATCTTCATTGTGTTTTCCTCCTTAAAGTTTGATAAATGAAAAGCGACAGACACTTCATAAGGAAATACCTGTCGCTTCGTTTACGATACAAATTTGTTGGTTTTGGACTTGATAAAATCAGCAGTAAATCATTTCCTGTCTGATGATTTCTTCGGCTCGGTTACGGATAGAGTTCATGGACTGTACCCACAACATCTGATTGTCTGCTTTCATGGTTTCGGTCACGCCCTCGGCTTGTTTCATCTGCTCAATGATAAGGCTGCACCTTTCCGTTGCCTGTTCGTTCAGATCAGCAAGGTAAGTATGCAGTTCGCCGGATAAACAGAGGGCAGAGAACCTTGCAGGGCGGTACTGCTCCAAATATGTCCTGTGCAGTCTGCCCCACATACCGATAGGGCGGTGTTCCTCCGGTAGCTTCAAGTCCGGCACATAGTAATCACCCACAAGAACATAGTCCAGACCGTTGCTTTCGTCATGGATTCGTGATTTCAATTCTGTCATGCTATTTTTTCTCCTTTCACTTTTTGCCGATTTGATTTGCTTGTGGCGTTCTGTTCAACACACACATTGCTATCAGAACTTTTTTCTTCTGCTATACGCTCATGCTCCGCAAATTCTTTTGATTTCTCACGAATCTTTTTCATATACTTACGATTGGATTCTCGTTTTCTGCGAAGTCGTTCCGCCTCTTTTTCAGCAGCAATCCTTTCTTCCTCTGTTGGTTCATGCTGCTCCACAGGTACTTGAAATTGCCCGACATAGTTAAGATATATCTCCACCTCTGTGGTGCGGTCTGCACCTTTTCCTTGTGGCTCGTGAACCAGAATTTTGTCGATAAATTCATTTATCATGGCAGGAGTAAGTTCTGTAATGTTCTCATACTTTTTAACCAGCTTTAGAAAACGCTCCACATTATTTTGACCGCCTATAATCCGTTGCATATCAGCGGTGTCAGTCTCAATAATCTTGTTCAGCTCGTTCTGCTCATTTTCATAATCAGTAAGCATACTCTGAAAAAGCCTGTCCGGCAATCTTCCAATCACATTATCTTCATAGATTTTCCTGATAAGCATATCCAGTTCGTGAACTCGCTTCTGATTTCTTTCAATGCGGTTTTTTACAGTTTCAGAAGCAGCAATATCTTTCATCGCCGATTCTTCTTGCAGAGAATAAACAAACTCCCGCTCATTCAAAGAAACATAATGGCAAGTCTCCTGTATGGTTTTCAGAATGATGCTTTTAAGTGCTTTTGTTGAAATATGGTGGCAAGTACAATGTCGGTCATACTTCTGATAAGCAAGATTATATGTGGAACATTCATAACAATCTGCCGGATTGGAATAACTTGTCCTTTTTTCGCCTTTGGCAGTATAGTATATTCTTTCTCGCCCTTTCCGCTGCCTGTGATTATACATCGGCGCACCACAATCAGCACAGTAAATCTTTCCGGTCAGAACATTAGGCTCGCCCATAGGATCTGCTTTTCTTACATTCTGTCTTAACTTTTGAGCAAGCAGCCATGTTTCTTCATCGACAATAGGCTCTTGTGTATCATCAAAAACCACCCAATCTTCCTTATCTGCCCTTTTCGTCTTTTTGTCCTTATAGGAATTTTTGAATGTCCTGAAATTGACAGTCTTTCCGATATACTCTGGTCGGGCAATCAGAGTAGTAACCTGATTTCCTCGCCACATATACGGATTTTCTTTGTCATAGTTGCTTGCATGATTTCCAAGTCCCTTTTTGCCAAGATAATAAGATGGTCTTTCTATTTTTTCTTCTGAAAGTTCTCTTGCTATCTGATAAGGTCCTTTTCCCTCAATAGTCATGCGATAAATTCTGCGGACTACTTCAGCAGCTTCTTCATCAATAATCCAATGGTCGGGGTTTTCGGGGTCTTTCAAATAGCCGTATGGTGGGATATTACTTGTATGAGCGTTGCCGGAAGAACCTCTGGATTTCAGTACAGCTTTAATTTTCTTACTTGTGTCCCTGACAAACCACTCATTCATGATATTCAGAAAAGGGGCAAACTCACTGGTTTCTTGACGGTCACTGTCAATACCATTATTGATTGCTATAAATCGAACTTCCTTTTCTCTAAACAGAATGTCAGTGAAAAAACCTACTTGCAGATGATCTCTGCCAATTCTGGACATATCCTTGCAGATACAGGCAGTGATTTCTCCGTTTTTAACACCTTCAACAAGTCTGTTCCATGAAGGTCTGTCAAAGGTCGCTCCACTCCAACCATCATCGGTAAAATGAACAAGATTCGTAAAGCCATGTTTTATAGCATAATCTTCAAGCATTTGCTTTTGATGAACGATACTGTTACTCTCTCCAGCATTATCATCATCACGAGACAGTCTTTCATACAAAGCAGTAATGCCATTGCTTCTATCTTTTTTTCTTCTCATGCTGAACTCCTTTCTTCAATTCCTATCCACTCCTTACGCTCACAAAATATCACATCCGTAAAGTGCTGAGGTGGACTGCTTTTACCTTCTTTGACGATTGCCGCAGCAACCAAAAGGGTCTGTCCTTCGGTCAGCTCCGGCAGGGCTTTCTCTGCGCCATCTTTTTTCGGCTCTGCATCCTTCATTTTGGCACGGTAAGCGTCCTCCAGTGCTTTCCATCCGGGATGCTTCACCGTTTTTCCTTTGGCGGTAAACTCCCCATCGGCACACGCTGCAATCACAACGGTTTCCGAATAGATATGGGGCTGGGCTACGGCGCACAGCAGGCGCAGGGCCACCAACTCCAGCACCGCTTTTTCTCCCGCAGGAAGGGCAGAAAAGTCTGCATCCTTGAGATTTCTGGTAGGGATTACTGCGTGGTGGTCGGTTACTTTCTTATCGTTGATGACCGTATGCGGATCACAGGTAATGGCGATCCCTTTGCGAAACGGCATGGCGTTGGCAACCAGATTGACCAGCACCGGCAGGCTATCTGCCATATCACCGGTCAGATAGCGGCTGTCAGTACGGGGATAGGTGCAGAGCTTCTTTTCATACAGGCTTTGCAGATAGTCCAGGGTCTGCTGGGCTGTAAATCCAAGCAGGCGGTTGGCATCTCTTTGCAGAGTAGTCAGGTCATAGAGGGCAGGCGGCTTTTCGGACTTTTCCTTGCACTCCACCTTTTTGATTGTGACAGCTGCCCCCTGGCAGGCTTCTTTCAACTGCTCAGCAGCGGCCTTATTCGCCATGCGCTCCCCGGATACGGTAAGACCGGGCAGCTCCAGCGCCACGGTATAAAAGGGAATCGACTGAAAGGTGTCGATCTCAGCTTCTCGCTGAACAATAAGCGCCAGCGTCGGGGACATCACGCGCCCGATGTTGAGGGTTCGGTGATACAGCACGGAAAAAAGCCTTGTCGCATTGATCCCCACCAGCCAGTCGGCCTTGGCACGGCAGAGGGCAGCATCCCGAAGTCCGTCATAATCCGCACCGGGGCGCAGGTTTGCAAAGCCTTCCCTTATGGCAGAGTCCTCCATCGAAGAAATCCAGAGCCTTTTCATCGGCTTCTTGCAACCTGCCAGCTCATAGACGCTGCGGAAGATCAACTCGCCCTCGCGTCCGGCATCGCAGGCATTTACCACCTCCGAAACATCCGGGGCATTCATCAGCTTTTTGAGAATATCAAACTGCTTTTTCTTATCCTTTCCCACCACCATCTGCCAATACTCCGGCAGGATAGGCAGATCATCATATCGCCACTTGGCATACTTTGGGTCATAGCTGTCTGCATCCGCAAGACCGGCCAGGTGGCCCACGCACCAGCTGACACGCCAACCGTTGCCCTCCAGATACCCGTCCTTACGGACGGTTGCGCCGATCACCGCCGCCAAACTCTGGGCAACTGATGGTTTTTCGGCAATTACCAATTTATGTTGAGCCATGATGGTTCCTCCTCTCTTTGAGCCATCGGGACATTTCCCGGTGACAGATACCTACGCAGGGTCTTCCATAATTCCCGCAACCATAGCAGGGGTGGCTGTGGGGTAAAGAAGGAGGACGGGAAGTTTCCTTCCCGCCCTCCGGCCTGCGTGTCATCATGCGTTCATAGGGACTGTCTGTGAATCGTGTCATTTCACGCTGTCCTCGTCATCTTCTTCTGTGCTGCCCCCGTCAACGTCCGGTTCGTCCGACTCCTCATCCTCGGTTTCCCATTCCTCGGAATCTTCCTCGCCATAATCATAATCGTCCAGACTGTCATTGCCCTTGGTCTTAGGCTTGTTCTTAACGAGCTTCAAGTAGGCAAATACGCCACCGCCTCCCAGCAGAGCCAGCAAAAGGACCAGCGCAGCCGGGTTCAATCCGGCAGGCTTCTCCTTTTCCGGCTCCGATGTTTCTGCCGGAGGTTCCGGTGCTTTGCCCGTACATTTACTCTTATCAGTTGCGCAGACCGGGCAGGCCGTATTGACCGCCCCTGCTTCACATTTTGTTGAACAGCTGCATACCGCAGGCATCTCCTCTTTGGTTTTTCCATCTTCCATCAGCGCCGCAAGGTCTGCATCGTCCACCTGATTCAGAAAGTGAACAGCAGTCTCCTTGTCCTCATTCGCCCTATCAATCAAGATGTAAAAGTAATTTCCAGCTTTGGTCGTAACAGTAATAAGCTGCTTATTGCCTCCAAAATCATCCACCAATGCCGCATTCCCCTCCGGTGTAAGTGCCGGTGCCGGTTCTGTTTCTTCCACAATCACATTGCTGTCATTGGTAGAATCCTCTGCCGGTGCCGCCGGAGCCTGTTCTGACCCCTGTGCGAAAGCAGGGATTGTAAAGCCAAATGCCACAACCATTGTCAGGCAAAGGGCGGAAAGTGTTTTGCAAATTCTTTTATTCTTCATAAGCGGTAGCCTCCTGATTATTTGATTCCGACAGTGCTGTATCTCTGCCGTGGTTCATTCCACCGGAAAGCATAGCGTTCAGCTGTGCTGGAGTCATGCGTAACGCACGAACCATCTGAACGATTTCCAGATTCTCTGCCTCCGTTTTCTGTGCTTCCAAGGTCTTGAGCTTTTCCTGATATTCCGCAATCTTCTCACGGGTTTTCTCAATTTCCTGGTCGATACGTTCAATTTTGTTTTTTGCCATAACCGTTCACTCCTTTCCACAAAGTCTGTTACCAGTTCATCAGGCCGTAGCCCTTAATACTTTGATAATTCAGGTCATAACTTTTGATCTTGCAGGCATCGCCGGAATTTCCCTCCACGGTATAAACACGGCTGCCATCCGTACCGATCACGATACCCACATGGTCTGCTGTCCCATCCAAATCCCAATCAAAGAAAATTGCATCTCCGGGAGCCAGATTGTTATAGCCTCTTGCACCCCATTGTCCATGAGACTGGAACCACGGAACGCCCTGCCACTCACAGCCTGCAAAGCGCGGTTCACTTTTTCCAGCCTGGTTATAACACCAGGATACAAAGCAGGCGCACCACTCCACGCGGCTGTCAAAGCCATACCAGCTCCAATAAGGATAGCCGCCCACATTGCCGACCTGACGCTTGGCCAGCTCCACCAACTGCGGATTTCCGGGACGGGTTCCATTTACGAACTGCACACCGGTCAAGTCCTCGGAATTGCTCATGTCAGGGGAACCACCGCCAAACAACAGCGGCTTATTGCCCATGGTCTGCCGGTAAACCTGATACATTTCCATCTGCTCCGGGGTCAGTAACTCCGACGCCACAGCGGAAATGGGCTTGCTGGTGAGTTTCACATTCAAAATGTAATACTCATAGGGGACTTCTTCTGAGGTGGTCTCGCCGGTCTCCGGGTCGGTGGAGGTCTCCGTGCGGTAGCGAATCTCCACTTCCTCAGTAAGCGTCAGCTGATACTGTGCTGCAAACACACGCGCCAGCTCTGCCTGAGCGCTCTGCTGGGTGTAACCTTGCAAGACGGCAGACAGAAATGCTGCCAGCTCATGAGGGTCATGGCCGATCATACCAAGGTCATAGCGATACTCGTCATACCCTGGGTGGCTGCTTTCAATGTTGTCGATTTCCTCCTGCAACTGGACTTCTCTGGCTGCATAATCTGCCTCCACTGCCAGCATTTCCGGGTCATCCGACGGATAAGTGGTGCCGGAGAGAACGGAACCGATGCTCTGCGCCATCATGGAGCAGGAGGACATGGTATTCATCAGCATACAGGTAACGAGGAACAAAACCCCTGCCATCAGGAAACCCTTCTTGTGGCGCATGACGAACGCCCCTGCCTGCTGTGCCTTTTCTTTTACCGTCCTTACGGCTTTTCCGGTTTTGGATGCAGCCTGGGCGGTATTTCCGGCAGTCTGACCGGCGTGTTTGGCGGCGGCATACTGCTTTTTAATGGCCTGCTTTTGCTGCCAGCGGGAAAACGGATTGCTGGCAAACTGGGGATTTTCCTGCAAAGATTTCTGGTACAGAACATTTACATTTGCCTTTTCCAGTTGACGCTCTGCCTGTGCTGCTTTGCGGTACGGCTTCAGCTTGTGGCTGCGATAGCCCTCCCGCACCAGATAAGCGCCAGTCTCCACCGCTTCCTCGGACTTGTGGGCGCTTTCCACGCCCACATTGTCCTGCTCTGTTTCCCGGATCTCTTTGTGGAGCTTGCCCGCAACCAGATGGACGGGAGCTTCCCTGACTCCTTGAGAAACTTTGGAAGGTGGCTTTTTCTTGTCCTCAAAGGTCAGCTTCGAGGTCTTTTTTCCGGTATTCGGGTCAATGACCGTCTGCCTGACCTTTTTCTTCGGAATATTGGCCTGCGCCTTATCTGCTCTGGCCGCAGCTTTCTCCGCTTTACGGATTGGCTTTTCCAGTGCAGGGTCAGACCGTTCCTCATCAGTAAAGCGCAGGCGCGGTTCCTTATTCAAACCATTCTCCCAGCATGAGGGAGGACATCATGTAGTGCAGCTCTGCATAAATGGCCATTCCCACCGGATCGTTGAACATACAGCCGGACAGGTAGGCATAAAACTGTGCCACCACATCGGACAGAATCTTCGCTTCGGTTCCTTCCAGAACCAGTCCCCCCATACCTTCTTTGGCACGGATGGTGCTCCAGACCTCTGCCAGACGGAGCAGCCCCACCTGACCGGTCTCATTCAGTTCGGCTGCCTGATCTGCCGCCGTGCGGCACTCACTTACCGCATCGGCCATGACCGTAAGCAGCTGGCTGCGCTGGGCATTTACCGCCCTGTCAAAAAACATCAGCGGGTTTTTATTCAAAATGTTGGGGTTCATAATCATTCATCCTCCTTTTTCAATTCTTGAGGTTTGGTGGTCATAATGCGGTAAAGTTCGGTGTTCTTCGGGAAGTGGTCTACAAACGGCAGGATCGTGGAGCCATAGAACAGCAGGCCCTCGCCCTCACCGGAGTGGGTCACATAAGATAATTGGTGTGTGGAAATACCCAGCTGCTTGGCGAGGATCTGACGGTCTCCGCCTGCCTGGTTGAGCATATACACGAAGTCAGAATTTTCAAAGATATTTTCCACCTCGCGGCTGCTCAAAAGGTCTTTGACATTCTGGGTGATACCTGTCGGAATACCGCCCCATTTTCTGAATCGCTTCCAAATTTCCACCGTATAGGCGGCGGTCTGCTCCTCCTTCAAAAGCAGGTGCATCTCGTCGATGTAGTAGCGGGTAGACTTGTGAGCGGCACGGTTGATGGTAACGCGGTTCCACACCTGATCCTGTACCACCAGCATACCGATTTTCTTGAGCTGCTTGCCCAGTTCCTTGATGTCATAGCAGACAATCCGGTTATCAATGTCCACATTGCTCTGATGATTGAACACATTCAAAGAACCCGTTACATAGATTTCCAATGCCGTTGCAATGTACTGAGCTTCTTTTTCTTCCTGCTCCCGCAGCAAGTTATAAAGGTCCTCCAAAATCGGCATATTCTCCGGCTTTGGGTCATTGAGATATTCGTTGTAAACCAGCCGTACACAACGGTCAATAATGGTTTTCTGCACCGGCTGCAAGCCCTCCTTACCGCCCACGATCAGCTCACACAAGCTGAGGATAAAGTCAGACTTGAGTGACAGCGGGCTTTCATCATCCGAATAGTCCAGATTCAGATCCATCGGATTGATATAGTTGGTTGAAGTAGGTGAGATCTTGATGACCTGCCCATGCAGACGCTCAACAAGAGGTGCGTACTCCGCTTCCGGGTCACAGATAATGACATCATCACTGGTAAGCAAAAAGCAGTTGGCAATTTCTCGTTTTGCGCTGAAGGACTTACCGGAACCTGGCGTACCCAAAATCAAGCCGTTTGGATTTTTCAGCAGCTTTCGATCCACCATGATGAGGTTGTTGGACAGAGCATTGATGCCGTAGTACAGAGCTTCTTTCCCGTTCTGGAACAGTTCCTGCGTAGTAAAGGGCACAAAGATAGCTGTGGAACTGGTGGTCAGTCCTCGCTGAATCTCAATCTGATTGATACCCAGAGGCAGACAGCTCATCAGCCCTTCTTCCTGCTGGAAGTCCAGCCTGGTCAGCTGACAGTTATACTTCTGGGCAATAGAGCCTGCCTGAAAGATGTTGTTGCCAAGCTGACGGGGATTGTCCGCTGTGTTCAGCACCAGAAAGGTCAAAAGGAACATTCTCTCGTTGCGGCTCTGCAAATCCTGCAAGAGTTTTTTTGCTTCACTGCCGTAGGTAGCAAGGTCAGATGGAATGATGTCCATGTCGTATCCGGCACGGACTGCTTTTTTCTGTTCCTCGATCTTGCTGCGGTCCAGGTCGGTAATCTTCCGCTTTACCGTTTTGATGGCTTTCACCTGATCCACCGACTGAATGTGCATACTCACAATGAGCGAGCTTTCCATATCCAGAAAATCAGCCAGCAAACGGTCATTCAGTTCCGGTGCGAGAATCTGCAAAAAAGAAACAGTCCCGTATTTCTTACCCATACGGAACTGCTTGCCGGTGCGGAACTCAAAGGAGCTTGGTGCAATAAAATCCTTTGTGGACAGACCGGAAGGAGCCAGCCAGTCCCATTCAAACTGAAACGGGAGTTGTTCATCCATGTGGAATACCGCATGAAGCTGAAAAAGCCTTTCTTTACCGTCCAGCGTTCTGGCAGCTACACCAAGACGCTTGAAGTTATTAAGTATATCGGTCTCAATACGCTCCAGACGGGGCTTGGCGGCTTTGATGCTGTCCGCGTCGATACCAAAGGTCAGGTATTTGGTCTTGATGAGACCGTTGTTACCTCTGGCCAGCTGATTTTGCAGCATTGTGGTGTATTCCTCGCGGATACTGTCAAAGGCGTCCCTCTGGGGCGGGATGGAAATGGAGTTAGCAAAGGTCTCCTCCGATGCCGCAAGGTTCAAAAAAGACAGCTGGAAATGAATCGAGCTATCAAAATAATTGAGGAAATCACACCAACCCTCAAAGATTGCCGTCTTATCTTCGTTTTGGGAGAGCTGATAGTTGATGTCCTGAAACTGGATGGTCTTTGTGTAGTGGCTGTCCGATACGCGGCAGATTCCGTCCGGCCACATCCGTTCATAAGGGATACTGTCCTGCGCAGATTTTCCTTTTTTGTCCGTGCGGTTAGCGCGGGCAATGGCCGCTTCGATCTGCTTCTTATCGGCGCGGGACAGTTTTTTCTTTGTCTTTACCGGCTGCACAGTTTTTTCCTCGGTTTTTCCGAACATCCGATGCAGCCATTTTTTTATTGCGGTGAACAATGTCATACACCTCCTTATCGAGCATTTCCTGCCGCTTTAATACGGCATAAAAGTTGTTGGTCTGGTAGGGACGCTGCTTGGGACGGATCACAGCTACTTTGAGAATGTTGCCCACGATCTTTTCCAGCGGCTGTCCATGCTTTTCGTACATAGCCAGCATAAAGAAGGGCAGCATAACCAGCATCATACACATAGCCGCTACACTGTTTCCGGTAGGTTTTCTGAGCAAAAAGAAAAGCGGTACGCCAATAAGCGCTCCGCCCGTGAAGCAGATAAGCTGCCGCTTGGTCAGATTGAACATGACCTTTGTTTTGACTTTTGTTAAGTCCTTGGGTACGGGTACATAAGCCAATGTGGAAACCTCCTTCCGTTTTAGTGCGCCTGAAAGACTGATTTGGCGAGACTGCCGGTTTTGAACAGCGTAAAACATAGCAGTACAGTGTAGCCCACGCAGCTCCAGATTGCCATGATGATGTCATCTTCCATAGCGATGTTCTGCACCAGCACAGCATAAATTGCCACGCAGACGATAATGAGAAACGCCTGAAAGCCCAGTGCCAGCAGGGATCGGAGGTAATTCTGTCCCATACCGCCCCATTCTTTGCCCATCATTGCAGCCATTGGAACGGGAGCCACCGAAGTTACAAGGTAGATCTCGATCATACGGCCATAAATAACGATAAAGATACAGATATACAACGCCCACATGGTAATGCCAATAAAGAGGGATTGGAACCACAGTCCGAACAGCGGTCCCAAATCCATTTCCATCAGCCTCGGTTCCAGATCGGTCATAACTGAGGAAATGTCAATGGACGCATCCGAATTGATAATCCCTGCCGCCTGCGCCACCACGCTCTGCGCCATATCAAAGACGCCCATCACGATATTCCATGTGTTTGTGACAATGAGGATGGCGGCAGCTGATTTGAACACCCACTTGAAAATCATCCAGGTATCCACATCATGCAGGTTGTTCTTGTCTGCAATCATCTGGATCAGGTCTACGGTCATCACGATAGCCAGGATCACACCTGCAATCGGCACCATGATGGAGTTTGACAGATTCTCAATCATATTGAAAATACTGCCATTCCATCCCTGTGGGGTCTGTCCTACCTGTACGGATATATCCGCGACCTGTTGGTTTACGCTGTCAAACATCCCCGAAAGGTTGCTCATAATACCGCCCACCAGCATTTCTTTCAGCCAATTTGTCAGGGCTTCAAGTAAGAAATCCATACGGTGTCAACCTCCTTTCCGCCGCCCCCGCAGAACTGCGGGAGCGGCAAGGATTTCATGCAGGAACGCTTAGACAGAGAACAGCCCGGAGAGCAGAGGTACAAGGACCATGCCGACTACGGCTACACCGGCGCCGGCCATGAGCTGTTTTATCCCCAATTAGGTGTAAAATTCTGCTCGATGGCGGGCGGCGGCGTACAAAAATCTATATGGTGTTTTTAAGAGAACCATCCAGGCGGGACAGGTCAGGCAGTGACCTGTTCCACCTCCGGGATGGGTTTGAGATTAAAATGAATTTCGATAGAAATGTGTCTTGTTTTATCTTCGTCAATGCGCTCATGCACGACGATTTCTTTGATTAAGCGGTTAAGGGTGGCTGCATCCAGCTCTGTGATGTTGGCGTATTCCTGAATGGCTTCCACCCATTGTTTTGCATCATTGGCAAGCTGGACTTCATCGGACAGCCGCTTTCTGCCCTCGGACACTTTTGTTTTAAGCTCCGTCTGCTCGGTCTGCGTCTTTTCCAGCATGGTGTTGAAGTTCTGCTCACTGATACGCCCTGCAATCATATCCTCATAAAGCCGCATTACCATTTTGTCCAGAACCTCAATCCGTTCCTCGTCCCTTGTAAGGGAGCGTTCCATTGCTTCCCGCTGTTCCCGCTGCTCGGCTTCACAGGTATTGGTCAGGCGGTCGGCAACCGCTTCTCCGTCCATCAGGGCAGCTCTGGCACATTCCCGGATTTTCCGCAGCACATGACTGTAAAGGGTGTCATAATCAATCCGGTGCTGGGTGCAGTGGTTCTTTCCAAAGGCATTGTAGGTCTTGCAGGAGTAAATCCGCTGGGGATGTTTTGCGTTTGTGTAGCGTATCGTCAGCGACTTCCCACACTCGCCGCATTTTATCAGTCCGGCAAACAGGCTGATTTCATTGGTCTGCCCCGGACGCTGGCGGGATTTCAGCTTGTTCTGCACAATATCAAAGCTCATGCGGTCAATCAGCGGTTCGTGCTGTCCCTCAACCACAACCCAGTCCTCCGGTTTCTTTTCCCCAATCGTGCCGATTTTGAAGCGGTAGTCTTTTTTCTGGGAAGCAATCGCCCCGGTGTAGACGGGATTCATCAAAAGGTCTTTGATAACGGAGAAGTCCCACATATACCGCCCGTTTTCCGGGTCTTTCTTTTCCCATTTGGTGCGGGTATTGCGAAGCCCCCGTTCCCGGTTCCACCATGTGGGGCAGGGGATTTTTTCTTCCTCCAGCCGTCTGCGGATATAGTTCGGACCATGACCGTTTAGGGCATATCCGAAAATCAGCCGCACAATCGGGGCGGTTTCCTCGTCAATGAGCAGATGGTTTTTGTCCTCCGGGTCTTTCCGATACCCAAACGGGGCAAGACACCCGGTAAACTGTCCTTTCTGCGCTTTCAGAAGATAAGAGGAATGGACTTTCTTGGAAATATCCTTGCTGTACATCTCGTTCAGGATATTCTTGAACGGGGCAATGTCGTTGTTATCCCGTAAGGTGTCGATACCGTCATTCATGGCGATATAGCGCACCCCGTTTCTTGGGAAAAAGTCCTCAATCAAATGCCCGGTTTGCAGATAGTTACGCCCCAGTCGGCTGAGGTCTTTCGTGATAACAAGGTTGATTTGCCTGCGCTCAATGGATCTCAACATTCTCTGTAAATCAGGACGCTCCATATTAAGACCTGTGAAGCCATCGTCCTGATAGACTGCCACAACCTCCCATCCCTGCTTTTCGCAGTATTTTTCCAGCATATCACGCTGGTTTGCGATACTGGCACTTTCGCCTTGCAGGTCATCGTCCTTTGACAGTCTGCAATAGACCGCTGCACGATAGCCCCCGGCAAGTGCCGAACCGATTGTTCTGTATTCCATTTCGTTCATCATAGCCATTTACCCACACAATCCAGACGGTATCCGGCTCTTTTGAACCTCATCTTCATTATACTTCAATTCTTTCTTTTTAGCAAGATATTCTTTTGTATTTGTCTTGCCGTATTTCTGGGAAATCAGGCTGACGAACACATCGGTGGCGTCCAGCTCCCCGTCAAATACAGTGGTCACATGAATCTCTGTTTTGTTTTTTGCCATAGGCAGTTATCCTCCATACATGAAAATAGCCAGACAGAGGGTGTCGGCAACGAAGTCCGGCAACGGGCTTCAAAAGACCTTGCAAACAATCTCAATCTGGCGGTGGTTACTATTTATACTTTTCTTTTATTTTTCTGTTGTTTTGGTTGTCATAGGGGAGAAAAGCCCGCAGTTATGGGTTTTTCCCCGGCAACCGGCTCGGCAACGGGATAGCAACGAAGTCGGCAACGGGCTGTCATTTTCAGAATGGAAGCTCCATCTGCTCCGTGACCTCCACAAAACCGTCCATAGATTTTTCGGGCGGGTTGTCGGTGTCCGTTGCCGGGATTTCACGCTCCCAGCCCTTTTGTCTGCCATATTCCGCAAACATTCTTGGATTGGAAAAGTAGTTCCACCCGGTAATGCACTGGTTCATTATCTCGTTGATTTCCCGGATTTCCCATTGCTTCGGCTCGTCAAAGGTGTGATTTAAGGCTTCCTTGTAGAGCTGCTTGGAACAGACCGTTTCCCCGGTGTACTTATCAAGGTAAGCCTGTATCATCCCGGCTTTGGTGTCCTCCGGCATAAAATCCCGCTGGTGTTCTTTGAGATACCGCTGCATGGCTGGGCTGAATGACAGCTTGTACCTGCCGCTTCGGTAAATCTCCATTGCTTCCGCCCACATCTGGCTGATATAGGCTCTGGAAGCGGCTTCGTCCTCCAAAATGTGAACCTCGGCTTGCTCCGGGTACACCATGACCGGGATAAATCGGCGGTTGCCGGAACGGTCAAGGGGGAGAAAGTCAAGGGCGTTGGAAGTACCGCCGAACACGCACTGACGGGGACGGTCTGCCGGGTGGGTTTCATAGGGTATCTTATAAACCTCTTTCTGTCGGCTTAGAAAAGACTTGATTTCCTCAATGCTCTTGGCATTGGCGGTTGCCATCATTTCCGACATTTCAATTATCCAGTGACCTTGCAGCTTGCGGTACACGTTATCATCGTCCAGCTTCCGCAAATCATCGGAAAACCACTCGTCCCGGACTGCCAGCAGACGGAAGAAGGTGGACTTGCCAGCCCCCTGACCGCCTACCAGACACAGCATGATTTCAAACTTGCTTCCGGGCTTAAATGCCCTTGTAATCGCCCCCAAAAGAAACAGCTTTAGGGCTTCATAGGTGTAATCGTCCACATCCGCCCCCAGAAAGTGCCGCAGACAGAAGCGGATGCGCTCCGTCCCGTCCCATGCAAGGCTGTTCAGAAAATCCCGGATGGGGTGGTACTTATTCTCATTCGCCACAATCCCGATGGCGGTTTCAATCTTTTTCTCACTGGTCAGCCCGTAGGTTTCCTCCAGATAGAGAAGCAGATACTTCATGTCTGTATCGGTCAGGGCTGTGCTTTCTCTGTGAAAACCGATGGGCTTTATGATGTCCTTTCGGTCGGTCAGGATGTTATAGGCGATTGCCCCGGCAAGCACCGGGTCACGCTGGAATACGGTCAGGCAGTTCCGTATGCTCTGGCGGACACCGCCTTTCTCGGTGGTTTCCAGAGTTGCCTTTACTTCCTCAACGCTCTGGGGCGGCTGCATGGCGTTCATGGTGTTTTTTAGTTCTTGCTGCGTCTGCGGCGGCAAGCTCTGCCATTCGCTGTTCAAGCTGTATCACATCCTTTCCATGTTCCGTAATCAGTGAAGCGATTTCCTCCGTATCCCCAAACAGCAGCACATCCAGCAGATATTCCACATGGGCTTGCTTCTGCAAGGCTTCCACGAACCGGGGATGAAACGCTTCCTCCGGGGAGTGCGGGGCATAGTCGGTTTTCCATACCCGTAAGAGGTGTAGATAATCGGCAAGGACACGGAAGCAATGTGCCTTTGCTTCCCGGAACTGTTCTTCCGGGGATTTCTGCCGGGGCTTGGGCTTCCTTGCCCTGCCCGGTGGCTTCCAGTCCTCATAGGCAAGCCCGAAGTCACTCGCCAACTGTGCGGCGGCTTCCTTTTTCCCCAGCCCGTACAGGGCAGCTACAAAATCAATCACATCCCCATCTGCACCACATCCGAAGCAGTGGAAACGCTTGTCCAGCTTCATGCTGGGGGTCTTATCGTTGTGGAACGGGCAGCAAGCCATCCCGTTTCTGTTTACCCGGATTCCGTAATGCTCCGCAGCCTGTCTTGTCGTAACGGACTGCTTCACAGCTTCAAATACATTCAAATCAATTCCTCCTTGTAAAAAAGAAAAGGCACTTATCATTCTCAATCTGAAAATGGCAAGTGCCTGTTAAAGTTCCATATCCTGTTGTTTGTGTTTCGTCTGCGCCGGGGCGTTTTTCTGTGCTCTCTTCTCGTCAGCCTTATCCTGCAAGACTTCTTTGAGGGGCTGCTTCTTGGGCGGCTCTTTGCTTTCCTCTGTGCCGGGTGTGGCTTTCCGTACCCAGTAGCGGATGTCCCACAGCTTCTTCAAATCTTCCTGCACCTCGGTCAACGGTACTTTCAAGTCTGCGATTTCGTCCACAAGCTTCGCCTGTTCCTGCAAAAGCTCCTTTTTCGTGCTGTCCTTATCGTCCGGGTGCTTGGCAAGGTAGGCACTGGCTTTCTCAAACCGGGCAACCTCCGGGTGTTCCAGCTTGAATTTTTCCTTAGTTTTCTTGAAAAATATCTTCTGGTATTTCTCATAAACGGGCTTACATTCCTTACAGTCCGTCCGGGCGGCAAGGATAGCGTCAATCACGTTGCTGCGGGTTTCCTTTGGCTTCATCTGCTTTCGGTAGTCGGCGGCAGATTTCCCGGACGTTTCTATAAAGTTTTCCAAATCCTCCACGGTGGAAAGTCCCTTTCTCTGGAGATAGGACAGGGCTTCGCTGACTGCCTTTAAGTCTTTGGAAGTCCCCCGGCTTTGTCCCGCCCGTGTCCAGCTGCTCCGTTCTGCCTTTCGTATCTCCATATACTTCATCAGCAGATTGGGAAGAAAGACCGCTTCCTCCGCAGCTTTTTGGGCAAGCAGTTCATTCCGCTTTTCGCTAAGCTCCGCAATCCAGCCTTTGAGATTTTTAATAAGCTGCCGGATGGACTTCATCAAACTATTGGCGGCTTTGATTTCTCGGTTCAGGTTGCCGATGTTCGTCTGAATCCCACGCTTTTCCATCTGCCGGACAGCAGCCCCTTCATGGACGGTAGGGATAATATCAAGCCCCTGTCTTTCGTAAGAACGGAGATCTACTCGTTCCGGGCGGTTGTTGGCTTCCAGATAGCGGTTTTGGATGACCTCCCATTCATGCCGCCAGATTTCGCCATATTTGCGGTCGTTCCAGTCAACCGTATCTTCCTTGTGGCTTTTCCACCTGCCGGACGGGAGCTTGATTCGTTCCCCGTTCTTATCAAGTTCATAGACCTTGCGGCTCTTGGGAAGCCATTTCCCACGCTCATCCATTGCCCGCATGGTCAGCATGACATGGGCGTGTGGGTTTCCGTTCCCTTTGTCATGGATGGCAAAATCCACGCACATTCCTTTGGAAACAAACTGCTGGCGGCAGAAATCCCGTACAAGGGCGGCGTACTGGTCGGGCGGTATCTCTCTGGGAATGGAAAGCACCCACCGCCTTGCAAGCTGGGAGTTCCATTGCTTCTCAACAGCTTCGGCAGCGTTCCAGAGGGTGTTGCGGTCTGTGTACTCCAGGGGAGCGTTTGCCGGGAGCAGGATTTCATTGTGGACGATACCACGCTTTTCCGGGTAGTGTTTTACTTCCTGGTCATATTCACAGAACAGCTTTTCGCCGCTCTGGTAAGCAGCGGCGGCAACCGCAGACTGGCGGTGGCTGCGCTGCACAATAGAGATTTCGTTGTGTGGACAGGGCATTTTGTGTTCCTCCTTTCCGTTTTTGGACATAGAAAAAGCAGGATACCTTTTCAGATTTCCTGCTTGTTGTGCCGCTGGGGGCGGCGGGTATTTAGTAATACATTTACATAGTTTTGTGCAAGTACCAAAGTCGCACAATAAATACAATTTGTCCAATAGCATAAGCCCCAATAATAGTGAAACATGGGACTACTGTCATATATCCGGTGAAAATCAAAGCAAAAATAGAAACAGCAATCGTAACATTCATTACCTTGAAGCCACTTGCCATAGCAGCATTACTAAGCGAAATATTTCTCTCGTCATTTTCCTCTATTTCCATTTCTTTGGTTTTCTTAACGAACAAGTCGCACACACCAGATACAATCAGCAAAATTCCAATGAGAGATGTACCTACTACTATTAAGTCGGGACGTGGCACAGGTATTATTTCATGTACTCCCAAACCGTATGTTAGCAATCCTCCCAGTAGAATAATCATTCCTGTAACTGTCATTAAAATCAACAACCTTTTTTTCATAATCAATCCTCCTCGTAAATAAAAATTTCTTCAATACTCATGTTGAAATATCTGGCAATCTTAAATGCCAACTGAATAGATGGGTTATAGCGTCCGTTTTCCAAAGAGCCGATGGTCTGTCGTGATACTTCCAATGCATTTGCTAAATCTTCTTGCTTTATGCCTCGTTGCTTTCGTAATTCTTCCAGGCGATTTTTCATGTCATCCTCCTCTCTTATGGAAAGTTAACTTTCCATGCTTCCATTATATCACATAGTTCTTTTATGTCAAGTTAGCTTTCCATTTGCATTATATTTTATGAAACTTATCGGCTGGGAACAGCTTGCAACGCAAGGTGTCCCCAGATGGCAAGTCCACAAAAGGGTAGCTGGCGGCAGCCAGCGCAGGGGAAGTGTAGCGTCCCCTGTTTGATTTGGAGCAGACCGTGGCTGCGGAAAATCACAGCCCTCCTGCAAGGAGCCTTCGGAGAACGCAATGCACCAACCTCTGGGTGGTGTATAATTGCGCCCTTAGTAAACTAAGGGGTTTCCGGCTTCTCCCGTTCCAGCAGTTTTTTCAATATATCTTGCGTGTCCTGCCTGTGAAAAATGAGTTTCAGCAACAGCATGACATCATCGTCCGTCAGGCGTTCCGGCTCTTGCAGAAAACTTTCCAGCATACCGCCACGAGTACAGAGCCGGTGCGTCCGTTCCTTTCGGGTAAGCTGCTTCAACTGGTGCTGCAATGCCTTTTCATCATTGATGGCTTTCCGCAGTTTCTTTTCGCTTTTCTCCAACTCCCGGTTGAGCTTTCCCAGCTTTGAGGTATCAGGCAAGGGTAGCGCCCTCCTTTCCCGGTATCAGCACATAAATCCTGTTCGGTTCTCCCACGCCCTGACGCACCCGCATGATAAGTCCGGCGGTTTCCAGTTCATTCAAAGAACGCTTGACCGTCATGAGGCTGCGGGACAGGACTGCGGCAATGGCTGTGATAGGGAAGCAGACAAAAAGAATCCCGTTCTCGTCCGCCTGCCCTCTGAAAAGCATAGCGTCCAACATCCGGCAGTACATGACCTTTGCGGTGCTGCTGACTGGAAATCCTGTCAACGCTCTGGGAAATGGCATACAGGGCGGCAATGGTGTGTCTATCGTCATAAATTCAAAATTCATTCGGTGTGTTCCTCCTTTTTCTTTGCTCGTTTGGATAAATAACGGGGGCAGTCAATCACAACCGCCCGGAAGCTCTGCTTGCACCCATGCTGGCATTTCCGGCATAATTCGTTGTAAGTGACACGCCCCCGGTCATTGAGGTAAAAGGAAAGCTCATGCTTCCGCTTTTTGCTCATTCTCGGCATGTTACGTTTCCTCCCGTTTTCGTGTATGGTTTCGGGGCGATTTTCGGCAAAATTACAGCCATAGAGCCGCTTAAAATCTCCCGAAGTCTCAGCGATAGGGTAGACTATCTCCCTATCAAATTGTCGTGTTTCGGTATCATTTCGGTGTCAGTTCGCCAGTTCTCCCCGGTGTCGTTCCTCCCCTGAATCTCACAGCGGCGTATCGCTCCCTTTGGTACGCTCGTTTCGGTCAGGGTTCCTCCATATCCCTGCCAAAAGTCATGGCGCTACATCGCCGGGGAAGCATATCCCACACAGGCTGGTCATTCGATTGGAATAATCCATCGATGAACTACCTGTATCATAGAACATTTTTGTGCCCTGTGCCGTATATCCACAAAGTAGGAATCAGGGGGAAAATCAGAAATTTCCACGATTGCGGAAAGTGTGATATAATCCAGTTAAACGGCAGAAATAAAACCACCGGAAAGGAGCGTGCGCCCATGAAAGTTGCAACAAGCATACAGGAACGCCTTTGGGAACTCCGCAAAGACAAAGGCTTAAATCTGGAAGAACTATCAAAGCTGACGGGCATTTCTAAATCAGCCCTTGGCAGTTATGAAAAAGAGGATTATAAGGAAATCAATCATGGCAACCTTATCACGCTGGCAGACTTCTATGGGGTTTCCGTCGATTATCTGCTGTGCCGGACAGAGAACAGGGAGCAGATCAACACGCCACTGACGGAGCTGCATTTGAACGATGAGATGGTGGCACTGCTGAAAAGCGGTCGGATTAACAACCGTCTGCTCTGCGAACTTGCCACCCATAAGGACTTTATCAAGTTTCTTGCGGACATTGAGATTTATGTGGACGGGATTGCCACCATGCAAATCCAAAATCTCAACTCCCTTGTTGATACCGTCCGGCATGAAATTATTGAACGGTATCGCCCCGGCGAAGATGACCCGCATTTGAAGGTGCTGCAAGCCGCACATATCAGTGATGATGAGTATTTCAGTCACATGGTTCTGGATGACCTCAACCTGATTATCCGGGATATTCGGGAATTCCACAAAAAGGACAGCGAGAGTGCGCCCCAAACTACCGTTGCCGATGAACTGAAAGAAAATCTGGAAGCGGTCGAAAATTTCAAGGGCAGTCGAGATGAAAAACTGGTTATCCTTTACTGCAAGCAGCTTGGTATCAACTATAAAAACCTGTCAGAAGAAGAATTTCGCTGGTTCATTCGTATTCTCAAAAAATCAAAGAAAATGGGAACGCCTATCAGCCAGAGGAAAAAACGGTAAAGGAAAACCGCTGTTGCATGGTTTGTTGGATTCCATGTAGCAGCGGTTTGTGCTGTGGTTATTATTTCATTCGTTTTCTTAATATTCGGCGATAATTTGTTTCTCCCTTTGGTGCGTCCTGTATAATTTCCAACACACCATCTTCAAGCATTTTATCAATGCGATTGGAAATCCATACATCACTAATTCCAAGTTGATATTTTCCTAAAACATTACCTATGACAATAGCCATTTTGAATTGCTCTGGCTGTTCCGCAATTTCACGAAGAATGAAACTATCATATATATCTTCTGAAACGCTTTGCAATTTACCATTTAACATTGCACGCAAAGGTGCATTTTCATTTTGAAGTTGATTCCATTTCATAGTACAAGCTGAAAGAAATACAGGATTAGCTTTCTCTTGTAGAGTTATATAGTTTCCCCATTCGCCAGGAGAGACCTCGCCCCATGCTATTTTGGATGTCATAGTATTTTCTTTTCCATATTCCCATGTAGGTAACTTAACCAAATAAATTGTTGTCTGGCAGTTTAATGGTTGAAGTTGTTTCATAAGCCAATACATACCACAAAGCTCATCTGGATTATAGCTATACCAAATGCGAATTTCTTCCCCAGCTACATATCGTTCAATCACTGAGGTCAATGTAGTTTTAATTTTCTGTATTTTTTCTTCAACCTGATAATCTAAATCCTCTACAAAGCAGACAGACAGCATTTTCTTGAAAATATTTTTCCGCTGTTCGCCAATTCCATTATCAGAAATATCTCCCACACTAAGAGCCATATCAAAACAATAAACATCACTGCTCTTGCCTCCCAATGGAATAGCATTCTCCCAAGCAATGCGTTCTTGTTCCTGTGCTTGAAGCTGTGCCTTTTTCATTTCATCTGAAGATGGAACACTCCCGTCTTCGTGCCTCATAAATATTGAAACAGCACTTCCTCTATACTTTCCCTTGCCGTAAGTTTGGGCAATTTTCAAACTTCCACAGGCACTTTCACCAAATACAATTTCAATCATCTTATATACCTCCGATTTAATTGCTCCCGTTATGAATAAATCATCTCATACAAAACAATTTCTTCTGCCCTGTTGTGAATGTTATTGCAACGCTGCACCCATTCCATTTGTCGGGTACACTTCAATTCCTCTGTCACGCCCTCGGTAGCTTTCATCTGCTCCATGATAGTGTCTAACCGTTTTTGTGCCTGTTCATTCAGGTCTGCAAGATATGTCAACAATTCTCCGGTCAGTATCAATGTATTCAATCTGGCTGGGTGGACTTCTCTTAAATATTCCCGGTGCATTCGTCCGTACTTTCCGATAGGGCGGTGTTCCTCCGGCAGTTTCAAGCCTGGAATGTAGTAATCTCCGACAAGGATATAATCAATTCCGTTTTCCGTTATTCTTGGTTTCAATTCGCTCATGTTCCTTACCTCCTGTGGAAGCAGGCTCGTCTGGTACTAACTCAATCACATCAGTAATCTCACAATTCAGAGTTTCACAGATACGGGCTAATGTATCCATGCTGATGTGCTTTCCCTCTTTGCTCATGTTGGCAATCATATTTGTTGTCATACCAGCAGCAAGCCTTAAATCCTCTTTTCTCATATCACGCTCTAACAGTGTGTGCCAGAGTGGTTTATAGCTGATGTGCATATTGTTTTCCTGCCTTTCTATCCATACCACCGGGGCGGTTGCCCCGGCAGGAACTTTTCTCTTATTATAACACCAATCTTGTGAAATCACAATTTATTCTTGTAGCCTGCCGCTGATACCGTCTGGATTGTGCATTCCCTTTCTTTTTGTTCCCTTTAATTAGCCATGAACTGCTTCATGCCCTGAGATTTGGCGCCAGGGTTGTCGTTGCCGTAACCTTCCAACAGGTTGATGACACCCCAGATACCAAGACCAGCGCCCAGAGCGATAACGAGAGTCTGAAGAACGGTAATTGCCTGTTCAAAAAATGCCATAAATAAATAATATTAGCCGGAATCATTTGAATGATTAGTTAGGTTTGTTTCATAAGCGCACAAAAGCCGGAACAATCTGCCCTCTATCTATGAGAGCCTGATTCCGGCTGTCCTCCTTTTTCATTATTTTGTTGATGATTGCCCGCTTTGTACGCCAATGGCCTCAACAGAGGCAGTTGCGGCAAATAGATACGATCACTCCTTTCTCAGCGGAACCGTATTACACGCCCTCCGTGTCTACTTCATATACATCGCAGACCTCATCAGGCTTGAGTTTTAGTCTGGCAGACAAAAATGCTTCAATATCAAAGGTATTTCGCTTGTCTGCATCAGCTGTGTATTTGAAATTAGGGTGTCTGGTAATGTCATACTTGTCTGAAAGAAACGGACGCACACCGCGCAACTGCAAGATGCACTTGCCGCCATCCATAACTGCCAGCTCGTCCTGGCTCATCAGCTCTTTTCCCAATTTCTGATAGTTGAGCGAGTGGGAGGTCTCCCGTCCCCGGCTCTCTCCGGTGTTGTAAGTGTCTATGGTCTCCTTTCCCAGAACAGCCGCCAGCTCTTTCAGCGTTGTTGGCTCTTTGCCACCCAGGAAGATGGAAGTATCCATATTGCCGATGATGGTATCGGCATTATCTTTGTAAATTGCCTTGAGCTGGCTCTGTGCCTGCAACACCAGACAGGCAGAGATTTCACGGCTTCGGATGGTGGCCACCAGCTTTTCCAGCTTCGGAATCTGCCCGATGTTGGCACACTCATCAATCAGACAGCGCACATGAACTGGAAGCCTGCCGCCATACACATCGTCGGCCTTTTCACAAAGCAGGTTGAATAACTGGGTGTAGCACATGGAAATGAGAAAGTTAAAACTGTCATCCGTATCACTCATAATGAGGAACAGAGCCGTTTTTCTGTCTCCCAGCGTATCCAGTTCCAACTCATCGTAGGATGTAACCTCGCGCAGCTCCGCAATATCAAATACGGCCAGACGCGCACCGCAGGAAATCAAAATCGACTTAGCGGTTTTTCCAGAGACGAAAAGTCAAGGACTTTTTCATCAAATTCAAAAAGAAGTCACATTTTGCGGACTTCCTCACGAAGCATACGCTTGATTTTGTCCTCCATCGTCTCCTTGGCGGTCTCGCTGAAATGGACACGGACGATATAGGTGGTCTTGCCAATCTGCTTTCTGACAGTCGGGCAAGTGGCGGTGTTGGTTGCGGTATTGTTCATTCAAAATCCTCCTGTAAATGAAAAAGTGCCCGGTGACTATTCATCATCGGGCGGTGTCGGTATGAGGGAACAAGGCAAGGCGGCAACATTAAGGTATCTATAAAAACCTTGCCGTCTTTGCCATGCTTGCCGTGTTCCTGTTGTCAGTTGCGGAGATAGCAGACCCATGCTGTGCCGTCTTTCTCGGTCACAAGTCTGTCCCCGATACGGCTCTTTGCCGTTCTCATGGTGCGTGAGGAAATCCCACGCTCATTGACTGCCTTTTCCAGTTCTGCGCTCGGCATACGCTTTCCGTCCGCAAGCAGTTCCAGAATGAGCATTTGCGCCTGTGCGGTCTTGCTCTCGGTCTTGGCGGTGTCCGTCCCGGCAAGAAGCTCGTCAGCGGTAATGTCATAAGCCCCTATCCACTCAAAGCCTTTCTCGTCTCCCAGAGAAAAGGCAAGGGACTGTCCGGGCGGCGCAAGGGAGCTTTTCTCATGGATAAGTACCCTTGTTGTGGGGCTGTCCTTCAGCTTGCCGATAAAGAGCAGACTGCGGACTGCCGCCGTAATGTCGATAGACCCCAATCCCCGGTAGGTGCTTTGCGTTCCTGCGGCTTTGTTGAGGTGTCCGATCAGCACGATAGCGCACCCAGTAGCCTGTGCAATGTCTCCCAGACTGCGGAAGATGGGACGGACTTCATTTGCCCGGTTCATGTCCACATCTGCGCCCAGAAACGCCTGCACTGGGTCAATGATAACTAACCTTGCGTTGTTCTCACGGATTGCCCTTGCTATGCGCTCATCGGCAAGGGTCAGCGGCGTGTCTCTATCGTCAATGACAAGCACTCTTTCAAGGTCTGCGTCTGCTTCTATCAGTCGGGGCTTGACGGTATCACCCAGACCGTCCTCGGCGGTCTGATAGATGATATTGAAAGGTTCAAGTGTCTCCATACCGGGCAAAGGCTTTCGATTGGTGCAAGCCGCCGCAAGGCGCATGGCAAAGTAGGTCTTGCCCTCGCCGGGATTGCCCTGGATAATTGTCAGCTTTCCAAATGGGATATAGGGAAACCATAGCCATTCCACGCTCGTCAGCTCCACATCAGCCATACGGAGCATTGGGACAGGCTGGGCGGTGGGCAGCTCTCGCAGCGTGATTGTCTCGGCTATGAATTTGCGGCTCGGAATGTCCCCTTGCTGGCGGAGAACATCGTTCCAGTCTTTCCTTGCCGGGACAAGGCGAATGACGGCTATCTCGCAGGGAATGGACTGTGCCAGTCGGGTACAAGCTTCACTTCCTGCGGTGTCGCTGTCAAGACAGAGGAATACTTTTTGGGTGTCCTTGCGTTCAGAAAGAAAACGGTCAAGAGCTTTGCCCGAAACGCCGCCCAGGGCAAGATAATTTCTTGTCTGCCAATCCTGCGGATAAAGGCAGATAAAGGACAAAAGGTCAATCGGCGCTTCAAAAACAAAAAGCTGGTTGCCGTTTCCCTCATAGCGGAACGGATAGGACTTGTCAGACCCGGTAATATCCTGTCTGAATGTGTCTGCCGTCCCTCGCACATGGGCGTATCTCGGTGTGCCGCTTCGGTCTCTGCCGACAAACACAACATTGTGCCGCTTTGCGTCCTCGTAAATATCCCCGGAAAGAAGAAAATCCTCAACAAGCGTTTTGTTGAGACCTCGGCTTTCGCAAAGATATTGAATTGCTCTGTCGGCTGTTCTGTTGTGCAAGGGCAAGTGAAACGCTGTGGGCGGTGCTGTGCTGGCTTCGCTCTGCCCCTCGCCGCTTTCGCCGGTCAGGAGCTGGACAGCTTCGGGAAAGGACTTGCCGTAAAACTCCATGACAAAATCAATGGGATAGCCGCCCTTGCTCTGGCTGTGGCGAAACCATTTGTTTCCACGAATGGTCAGGCTGTCATGTTCTTTCCAGCGGTATTCTCGTCCGCTTTTGATAAGCGTCTCTCCCTGTGTGCGGAGAAAATCTTCCAGACTGACGGCGTTTGCCCGGTCAATCTGCGCTTGGGTGTAATTCATCGTGATAGTTCCTCCTTTTTCTGTCGTGTTTGGGGTCGATTTTGGAGCTTTTGTTCCTCCGTGCGCTCGTTAAATCGGGCGGCAGTATCTACACATGACTTGACCTTCCAAAGACGGTGTAAATCGTCTCTGACGGTCTTAAACTCGCCATAGGTGGTGTTGTGCGCCTGTTCCAGCTCGTCATACTCTTCGGTCAGCTTTTTCATATCCACCTTGCCGTCCGGGAACTCTCCGGTCAGCTTGCGTCTGGCGGCGTAGAACTGTATCAGTTCCGCTTCATGCTCTGCCTTGTACTTGGCTCTGGGCTTCTCAAACTTGATTTTCTGCAAGCCGTCATAGACAGGCTTCAAGCTCTGGAAAGCAGCAGAGCTGTCATAGAGCTGCTTAATTGCTTTCATTCGGGCGGTCTGTTCGTCCAGCGTTTTCTTCAAGCTCTCTGTGGCAGCACTGTGTTCGCTGACACGGCTTTCCAAATCTTCAAGGGAGTAAATGCCGTTTGCCCGGAGATAATTGAAAGTCTCGTTCATCTCCTTTAGGTTGCTGACCTTGCCTTTCTGCGAATATGCCCCGGCTCTGCGCTGGGTGTAATAGGCGTTCAGCAGAGAAACAAGGTCGGGTGCCTGCGGCTTGGCAAGCTCTGCTTTTGCTTCGACAATCCAATCAAACAGGAGAGCGATTTTCTTCTTGATGTCCCGGATAACGGCATTGGTCGCTCTGATCCAGCGGTTGAACTCGCCTTTCTCGGTGCGTATGCCTTTCTTCTCCATTGCCCGGACGGTTGCGCCCTCATGAACGGTGGGAAGAAGCTCCACGCCCTGACGCTCATAGCTTCGGTGGTCGATACGAACGTCAAGCCCCTTTTCCGCAAACTTGGCGTTGCATAGCTCCGCCCATGTCTGCCGCCAGTATTCCAGCGTTTCGGGACTGCCCCAGTCGGTAGTGGGAACGGCGTTGAAAATAAACTCGCCGTTCTGGTCTCGGATACGGTTGCCGTCCTCGTCCAGCTCGTACACCCGGCGTTGCTTTAGCCCCCATTTGCCGTCCTGCTTAATGGGACGGATAGGGCAAAGCACATGGAAGTGTGGGTTTGGTATGCCGCCGTCCTCCCTGTCTGGCTGGTGTACGGCGAAGTCAACCACCATGCCCCGGCTCACAAAGTTCTCCAACAAAAATTGCCTTGCAAGAGCGATGTTTTCCTCAAGGGAAAATTCATTCTGCAAGGCAATGTCAAAGCTGTATGCAAGCTGGGCGTTCTTTCCACGCTCGGCTTTTTCCACGGCGTTCCATAGGGTCTGGCGGTCTGCGTATTCGGGCGGTGCATGGGACGGCAGGAGAATATCGGAGCAGATCACGCCGCCCTTGCGGGTGTAGTCGCTGTATTCGCCGTAATACTCGCTATACAATCGCTCCCCGGCACGGTAGGCGGCAGAAGCAATAGCGGACTGTCCTGCGCTTCGCTTAGTCTGCGTGACGCTCAGATGAAATAGTGCCATCGGCTTTCAACTCCTTTTCTCTGTTTGCTTGGCTGATGTGGGTAATCGCCATGTGACGGACGGCTCGCTGGACTTCGGACAGGGAAAAGATGTGTTCCATCAGCTCTGTCATTTCGGTGCGTGTGAGATCTTTGACCTCCGGGGCAAGGCTCTCAATCGTGCCGCCCAGATTGCAAAGGCGGTGGGTGCGCTTGGTGCGTTCGCCTTTCTCCAGATACTTCTTTCTGTTCTCCAGACGCTCCAACTTGTGCTGTTCCTGTGCAAGCTGCGTCTCGGCTCGTTCCTTTTCGGCTCGAAGCTGGTCAAGGGTTTTCGGTTTTGTCATTGTGATTGACCTCCTTTTTTTGATTTTTGGGATAAAAAAAGACCGTCAACTTTTCGCACATTGCGACCAGTCAACGGTCTGATTTTCAGTATTTGTTTTTCCAAACTTGCTGGCGGCGAACAGCATTTTATGCTGTTTGCGGACGGCAAGTCCACAAGGGATAGACGCACAAGCGTCGCAAGGGAGTGTAGCTCCCTTGACGGAACGAAGTGACGAAACATTCTCGGTCGGGCAGTTTTCTTCTGCTGACTGGGAATGAAGCTCCGCAGGACGCACATACTCCCGATAGGAGAGTATAGAAGTGCGCCCTTTAGTTCCTAAAGGGATTTTCTTCTGACCCAAATTATATAAAATGTAGATCAAGACATTTCTAAGAGGTACTCTCAGATTTTCACAACATAAGGTTCATCTTCAATAATACCCTGATCGTGGGTAACAATGATAACCGTTTTACCTTCTTCATTGAGTTCGTGCAACAACCTCATAACAATATCTCTATTTTTCTTGTCAAGTGAGCCAGTAGGTTCATCTGCCAAAACAACAGAACATTTTTTCATCATAAGACGAGCTAAAGCAACTCTCTGTTGTTCACCACCGGAAAGCTGATAAACTTTTTTGTTAACTTCCTTTGATAACCCCACACGATTAAGAGCTTCTTTAAGTGATACTTTAGTTCGGCTTGATTTTTTAATCAAACTTAAATTTTCTTTAACTGTCTTATTTTCAAGCAGTGCAAAATTCTGAAAAAGAAACCCCACTGTATCCGCAAAAAAACTGTTTTTATTTTTAAGCCGGGTAATATTCAGCCCTTCGATTATGATACTGCCGCTATCCGGCTTTTCGATACCACCAATCATATTGAGCAAAGTGCTTTTTCCACTGCCGCTATCCCCGCTGATTACTACAAAACTTCCATCCGGAATTTCCAAATTAAAGTTGGAGAAAATTATTTTCTCTCCAAATGCTTTATTTAAGCCACGAATTATAATCATAAACATCCTCCCTTCAATGACTTTGAGATATTTGTTTTTTCAACCCACATAATATTTGTGAAAATGATTGCCATTTCAATAATGGTGAGCAATGATCCAATTAGTAAAGCAATCCCGACACTTGCGTTAGATATAAAAATCGAAACAATGCAAATCAATATCACAACGGCTATATTTTCTATGAGATTAACGGAAATAAATCTTTTGTGCCTTTCATAAAAGCTATAACCTAAAACCTTTTTGAGGGAGATTTCCATAGAGCTAAGTCTAAATTCCATTTTCGCTTCAGATACGATGATAGCTATATCTAACAGCAATACTAATACGCAAAGAGAGCTTATAAAGCTAATCAATTTTACAAGGAAACTATGACTATAAATGTAATCCTCTCCGACATTCGTCAGCATAAAATAGTGTGAACCAAGCTGTTCTGCATATTTTTTCGCAGCATTACGAATTGTGCTTTCATCGCATCCGTAGATTACCTCACCATTATATGTTCCTGTTTCGATATAACTTCCATTCAAAGCAACAGCCTCATTTGCCTGATAAATAACAATCGGATTTGTTGCTCTTGACAATCCGTCAATAGCCTCTTCTCTGTTCGAATTGAGATAATAAAATTGCTCTCTGCCAGAATATTCTTTATAAACAACACGCAGTTCTTCTGCATTTTGGGTAAGAGAGTCAATTTCCTCTTTTGCGATATCTTTGTATGATTCCGCATTTCTTCCCTTTGGCACGAAGACCACGATATCCTCTTTTTCATCATCTTCAGTAAGCATATCAGAAAACCCTTGTAGCATATCTCTGGCATTATGATTTACAAAAATATAATTATCCGTATCGCTTATCCGGCTGCCTATGCAGACCACCGGATTTATAGTGTTGTATTCATTTTCGTAAAGGTCATTCCAAAATTTGCTCTCTTTGGATTCCTCCTCATTTTCTTCAAAAGGAGGTTCAATCTGCATAACTCCAAAATAATAATCATTATAATGATTTTCTAAAAGAGTAGTGTTTGTAAGTAAATTACCTTGAATGCTACTGAGATTTGTAGTTATTGTAAAAATTGTCATAGCAGTAGCAAATACTTTAAGACCGTTCAGAAGATAAAACATACCTTTTTTATCTGAAGCATTGGCAAAGGCTTTTTTTACATCAAAGCGGACAAAAGCAGCATAAGGAATTACGGAAAGAACTGCTCCGGCACAATACACTGCCAAAATGAGATGATCTTCATACGCTCCCGATATAAATTGAGAAACAAGCAACTTTGCTAAGACGAATAATGCAGCATATGAAATCATATCAGCCACTACAGCTTTTAGAGCAATCACAGCAGCATTTTCGCCCAGAGAAGCTCGTACAACTACTTCCTTTTGTCTGCGTATCACCTCAATCATATTAAGTACAATCATCAATATGGCAACCAGGCCCCAAACAATGAACATCATATCAGTTTCGGTTGATTGCCAAAACTCTGGCTGCGATATAGAATATTCTTTTGCCAAATCTTGATATGTGGCAATAATGTCATCATCGTCACCGATATAGCTGACCATTATTTCCTGTCCATTGCCTGTGTTTTTTGCTTCTCTAAAATCTTCAAATTCTATTACGGTGATTCCGCCTATCAAAGCCGTATATGTTTTTTCCTCAATATCCATTGTGCTTTTAAGACTATCCCGAACAACGGTATCATCACCATAAATATAAAGTCTTGTCTGATAATTAGAAACTCTCTGATTAAAAGTCGAAAAAATATGAACACCATGCTTCTCAGCTGTATCTTCTGCATTGGCTAAAAATGAATCCATATCGTCATTAGTAGTTGTGTATCTGGACGATAAATAATAAGCACCATTAAAGTTCCAGAGCATATTTTGATATACTTCAGCTTGCATAACAAAAGCAAAAATAATCGTAATCAACAGCAATATATTTCTTATATGTTTCATTTGAAATTCTTAAACCTCCTTTGAATAGGTAACAGACACACGATTGCCCAAAATACTAATATGGATTTTTTCATACAACCACATTCTCTTGTTAGATTCTAATTTTCCGTTTTTTTTATTCGCATAAATTGTACCATAAAACTCGTGAACAATTCTACCGCAACTTTGGACTACATGAGAAAAGTCCGAACAGTTTTCTGCCCGGACTTCCTCGCTCAATCATAAATCAATTCCGCTTTCACAATCTCCTCTGCCTGTGCCTTGCAAGCGTTCATCTGCCGCACCCATTCCATTTGGTTTTTGGCTTTTAGTTGCTCGGTCACGCCGTTTTGCTCTGCCAGTGACCGCACGATCAGCTCCATGCGGTTTCGTGCCGCTTCGTCAATCTCGGCGCAATGCTCAAAGAGCTTGTCGGATAGCACCAGTTCATTGAACAGTATCGGACGGTGCATTTCCAGATACGCCTTGCGAAGTCTGCCGTAGTGTCCGAGGGGCTTGGTCTTGCGGATAACGATGTTCGGGATAAGATAATCGCCGTTCTGTGTATAAGTGATATTCATGCTGTTTGTACTCCTTTCATCGGCTCTCTCTGCGGTAAACTGCTGACAGGGACGAACACTCCCTTTGCAATATCCTCCGCACGAATAGCGGCTTTCTTGGCTTCGATTTCTGCCTTTTTTCTCCCCTTGATTTTGTCCTCGTATCGCTTCTGCGCTCCGCTGGCTTTCCGCTTCAAGTAGTTCTGATGAAGCCTGTCCTTGCGTTCCTCACGCTTGCGGATTTCCTCTAATTCCTCCGGAGTAAGCTCCACTTCTCCAAACGCTGGGGGAACGAAACGCCCGACAAAATTGAAGTAAATCTCGACCTCCTGTGTGGTCTGTATACTGCCTTTGCGGTCACGCTCATGCACAAGGATTTTCTCGATAAACTCGTTGAGCATAGCAATGGTCAGCTTGTCGAAGTTCTCGTACTTGTCAATCAGAGCGATAAAACGGTCAGCGTCCTTTTCGTGCTTCTCATAGCTCTTGACAGCCTTTTCCAGAACAGAGATTTCGGCGGTAAGCTCGGTCTGCTCCTTTTCATATTGAGCGTCCAGAGTGGCGTATCTGCTGTCGGACAGCTTTCCTAAAATGTTGTCCTCGTAGATTTTGCAGAGCAGGACTTCCAGCTCGGAAACTCTCTGCTTTGCTGTGGCAAGGCGTGTCCGCTGTTTCCTGACCTCTGTGGTCTGCTGGCTGGACTGCGCTTCCTGCACCACACGGACAAACTCGGCTCTGTCATGCTTCGCATACTCGGCAATGGATTTCAGCATTTCAGAGACAAGGGACAGTACCACATCTTCATTGATACGGTGCTGGGTCTTGCAGAGCGTTCCGCAAGGAACTTTGGTGTACTGTGAGCAGGTGTATTGAGAAATGCGCTTGCCGTTGTTGGTGCGGTGGACATACATCTTGCCGCCGCAATCGGCGCAATAGAGTAAGCCCGTGAGGGGAGCTGCTTCGCCCCAGCCGTCCGGGTAGCGTCTGACATTCCCACGGATTTTCTGCACAAGGTCAAAGGTCTGCTGGTCAATAATGGCTTCGTGCGTATTCTCAAAAATCGTCCATTCGTCCTCCGGGACATAATGGCTTTTCTTGTCCTTGAAGTGCTTTCGGGTCTTGAAATTGATGGTGTGTCCCAGATATTCACGCTTTTCAAGAATGTTGCAGATGGTGGAAGAACCCCAGCCGTACACATCTTTGAAAGTCTTGTTTTTGTTCACGCCCTCGCCGTGCTGGGCAAGGTAAGCGGACGGAATAAGCACCTTTTCCGATTTCAGTTTGCTGGCGATCTGATACGGACCGTAGCCTTCAATCGTCATGGCAAAGATACGCTTGACCACCTCTGCGGCTTCGGGGTCAACCAACCATTGGTCTCTTGCTTCGTTCCAGAGATAGCCGTAAATGACCGTGCCTGTGAGGTGCTTGCCGGACTTGCCTTTGGACTGGAAAGTGGAACGGATTTTTCGGCTGGTGTCTCTGGCGTAATACTCGTTCATAATGTTGCGGAAAGGGGTAAAATCATCGTCACCTCTGGCACTATCCACGCCGTCATTGATGGCGATAAGTCGCACGCCACGCTGACGCAGGATTTCCATAATCTGACCGACTTTCAGATAGTCACGACCCATGCGGCTCATGTCCTTGATACACAGGTACTCCACATTCCCGGCTTCCACTTCTTTCATCATTGCCAAAAATCCGGGACGATCAAAGCAAGTGCCGCTAATACCATCATCCGTGAAATGGACAATGTTCGTAAAGCCCTGCCGTGCGGCGAACTCCTCCAACATAGCCTTTTGATTGGAAATGGAATTGCTCTCACGCTGTTGGTCATCGTCTTTGCCGAAGTCATCACGGCTCAATCGTTCGTACAGAGCTGTGATTTTCTCGTTTTTTCTCATAACTTGCGCTCCTTTCTTCGGTTTTAGGTTGTGTGTTCTAAGAGACTTCCCAACTGCTTGATTAAGAAGTCTTTTAGAGCATACAACACCGGCTGCCAGCTTATATTTCTTATACTGCCGCACTGCGAAGTGGTTTGGCTTTTCCGATTCCAGTGCATCAAACATCAGGTCTACGGGGTTTTTGAACTCCTCGTCATCCTCACGGACTTCCATGGCGTTGATGAACTCGATGAGGGTGGAGAAGTTTTGCTCCTCCACCGGAGCTTCATAGTGGATATATCCAATCAACGCGCAATACAGCAATGTTTCCGCTTATAGTGATAGGTAATCCTTTGAAGTTATCGCCGGATTTTCCCCCACTCCACACCGGACGTGCGACTTTCACCGCATCCGGCGTTCCATCGGTTGTTTTCACAAGCATTTAATCAATCACCAAATGAAATGTTAGTTTTCTATTGCGGACAAACCAGCCTGCTGGCGCAGACTGTTCACTTTTAACATCAGTTCCTTTGTTGCCTTGATCGTGTCGGCTATCTCTTTTAGCTCATTCTTAGGACACTCTTGCAGGAGTGGAAGAAATCTATTATGGAACAAAATCATATTTCGATAGCGTTCCTTGCCGCCCAATTCTGCCGGTGTTTTCAGCCAGCATACTATGTCAGCCGCATTTTCAAAGAGTTCCCCACTTAGCGCACATTTTCCACGTTGAGCCGAGAATAGTGAAATCCTGCTGTCAGTAAGTTCTGTGCTTCGCCCCATAGACGGTTGATTCCTCAAACCTGATAGAACAGATGAGTTCATACTTAGGTTCGTGTGTATCAATGCCCGTCCCTCTACCGTGTAACTGCAAACCGCCGCTTTCTTTGCCATCGGTATCTTGTTCTTGATGTATGCGATAGGGTAGATAGGTTGGTCGATTCCAGATACATACCGTATCATTGCCGACTTTCCAAACCGTTCTTTTTCGCTCTCGGTCATTGCGCCGCCCTCTCGAACAAGTCTGCACCCGGTTTCTGTATTGAGCCGATTTGTTAAAACTGTCATGACCTGTCTGTGGATTTTCCTGCAATCAATGCTGATGCAGGTGGCAAGTTGAAAATAATTCTGTATTCCCAGAACCATTGAATTGTACAGCCGTATTTCGTCCAAAGGTCTTTTTCCCTCTGAAGGTCGGGCAATTCGTTTCGCCTGTTCCACCAGTTTTTGCCTTTCCAGTTCCAACTTTTTGTCACAGATATGAGATTGCACGATGTACTTCCTGCTTTTCGGTCTGACTCGTATCTTAAACCCAAGAAACTCTGAATGGCGTTTTCTAACATTGACTATCCTTGTTTTCTCTGGCGATACCTCCAACCTCAGCCTCTCGGTTATCCATGCCGTTACAGCCTCTTTCGTTCTCAAAGCGTCCTCTTTATTCCGGCAGAAAATTCTGAAATCATCTGCATATCTCACGATATACATTTCTTTCAACCCTGTTTTCCTCATTTTGAGGAATGCCTTGCTCCGGTCAAAAGTAATCGAGTTTCTGATTTTCCTCTCATACCCGTATTCCTTTACAAGAGGGTGGTTCTGCCATTGGCTCTCAACCCATTTGTCCAGTTCATTCAGCACGATATTGGCAAGCAACGGTGAAATGATACCGCCTTGCGGAGTGCCTTTGTCTGGAATGAGTGTAGTGCCGTCTGGCATTCTAATCGGTGCTTTCAGAATCCGCTTGATAATAAAAATCAACTGCTTGTCGTGTATTCCCATTGCCCATATTTGCCGCATTAGCTTGCTGTGATTTACGTTGTCGAAAAATCCTTTTATATCAAACTCAATCACATAATGCAGGTTCATGCGTTGAAGCATGGTGTAAGTTTTCTGCACGGCGTGTTCCACGGAACGGTTCGGGCGAAAGCCGTAACTGTTGTCGCTGAATTTCGCTTCGCAGATTGGCTCTATGACCTGTTTGATACATTGCTGTACCAGCCTGTCCCAGATACAGGGAATACCTAACGGTCTGGTTTTTCCGTTTGGTTTCGGAATGTCTTTGCGTCTTACCGGCTTTGGGCGGTATCCGTGCTGACTTCCTGTGACAATAAACCTCACTTTCTCTGCAACTGTTTCGGGCGGTAAACACCCGATGTCACTGATGTTTTTGTTGTCTGTTCCTGCTGTGTAGCTTCCTCCGTTTGCTTTGATGTTCCGATATGCCAGAAGAATGTTGTCCCGGCTCAGAATTAAATCCATAAGGTCGGTAAAATTTTCTCCCTCCAAACTTCGATGATAGAGTTCATCAAAAACTGGCTGCATACCGTAATACTCGGCATGACGTAAGTCATCTACACATAGAGTTTTGTTTTTCTTTGGCATAAGGCATCACCTCCTTTTTGCGAAAGTGACCCTTTTGGTCTTACTCGAATCCTTATGTTGGATTGAATAATGCCTGCTTATCTCAACCGACTTGTGGCCATTCCTCCGTAGCTCACATAACGCAAGCACATCATAGGTTCGACCACTACTTTTCAGCAGCAGTTCGTCTGCTTATTGTTTTTCGTCAGACTATTCCTTGCGGAATCTGCTGCCTTTCCTCGTTCCGATAGTTCTATCTGTTCATACATACCCGTAGGTTCCTGCTATAGACCTGTCGGCTTGCCTGTGCCTGTAACACAGCATGGTCGTTCGTAGGATCAATTTCTACTAAGCCACACCGACTGCGCATTAACGCACCCACACATTTCTGCGTGGTCTTCTTTTAGACCTGTACATTCGCAGGTTCGTCAGTCCGCCCGCCAAAGCGAACATTCTAACCATAGGTATCTTATAGACTCTCGGCTTATAGGTAACACAGTCTGCCTCCAGACCGCTTTCGACCACTTTAGGCAGTGGTTACGGTTACTCTCAGCCTTTGTCATGGGGCTTCGTACACCAGCCATTACAGCTAATGCACGCCCATCAAGGGTAGGCGTTTCAGGGCGTTACCCCGTCATTCCACCTATCAAACTACCAGTTCTCCGAACAACGGAAAACCGTTGCTCGTGCGCAGACTTTTTACCGTCTGCGAACGAGTCGCACTTACCCAGAAATCGTCTCCGGCCTTGCCTTCGCCTTTGGTATTGGCGATCAGCGTTGTTACCAGCTTCAAAATATCCTTTTCGCTGTGAATATACGCAAAGGGATTATAATGCATGGATTTTTTGAAGTTGATGGTATTTAGGACCTTGATTCGGTACGGCTCATAAATGACCTTGCCGTGCTTATCCTTCATGGGCTTTCCGTCCTTCCCCAGCTTGGGCGCACCCCTTTGGAGCATTTTTCCGCACTCCACCAAAATGGTTCCCTTCGGGTCAGTCACGACGTAGCTGCTGTGCATCTGCATCAGATTCGGTTTGAGCCAGAAGCGGGTCTTACCGGAACCGGAGCCGCCAATCACCAGTACATTTTTGTTTCTGGCAGTCTTTGGGTCCTTGGGACGGCTGTTCATGGTCAGGCTCTCCGTTTTCGTCAGAATCACATTGTTCTGAAATACAGGATCAACGTAAGGTGCAATATCCTCACGGGTTCCCCAGCGGGCCGAACCATATTCCAAACCATGTCGATATTTCTTGGCGTTCTTGCTTTTAAGATACACCGCCAGCCTCAGACCAACACCGCAGCACAGCCCTACCAACAAGTCCAATGGATGCAGGCTTGGCCAGAAACTTTGCAGCGCCCCAGGCAGAACCGCAACCAGCGAAAGAAACTTTTCTGAAGCATCCGCCCCTTGTGCCATTCGCCATGCCTCTCCAAAATTGGTAGCAAACAGCCCCAGCAGGATATACGGCATATTCAGCAAAATGAGCTTTTTGATGTCCCATGTCTTTTTCATCGTTCCAGCTCCTTTCGCTTAGTGCGGTCCACTACAGCATTTTTAACCATCTCTTTGAACTGGTTAAGTTTTGCCAGTACGGACGGGCGCTCTGTTTTCGTTGCCTTTTTGACCTTTTTGTTGGTGTACTCTGTAAAAGCTGCTGTCAGAGCATCTGCATCACGGCCTTTGAAAAAAATCAGGTACTTTGACGGAGAACTGCTGCGGTCCTTTTTCACCGCATAATCCACACCATATTTCCGGGCGATTTTCTCAAACTCCTTGATAGAGGGGTCTGTGATCTCAATGTTGGATATTCCCTGATTCTGCCCGACAAGCTGCTTCACAGTCTGTTTTCCATGCGGAACAACCGGCGCATCACGGCTTCTCTGTTTTTCCAGCTTCTTTTCCTTTCGATGTGCCATGTACTTGCTTATGGCAGCCTTAAACATTCTGCCGGTAAACTTTGTTCCACTGACAACCAGCGTCAAAGTTCTGTTTTCCACTTCTTCCTGCATTTTCTCGCCTCCTTTCCACGAAGTTTGCAGGGAATCTCTTTTTTTGCTAAGGCGGAACCACCAGCCGCCGCAGAAGATAACGCTTCATACCGCCCTCCTTAGCGTAACTGGTCAGAATGGTCATAGTGCAGATTGCCCTGACGTACCTTTGCGTGGCTCAAAATCTTAATCTGCCCCTTTTCCTGACTATCCAGTGCTTTTTCATAACCGGTATCCGACAGAAACAGGCGGGTTCGTTCGCCTTTCCAGCCAACAGGGGAATCGTTCGTTAGCACATCAAAAATAATCATGTGCCGGGTGTCCTCCGCAAAACGCTGGAGGTCCATATATCCATGACCGTGATAATTCTGCGCTCCTGCCTTTACCCGCATTTCTTCCATCAGCTGCCCTATGGTCTTTCCCTCAGACATCATGCTTACTCCTTTCTCCCGGCACTTCCGGGCAATAAAAAAAGCGACCATTTACCAGCCGCCATACATATCGTGATTTACTTGTGAGGTGTAATGATTGCTTATCGTGGTCGGTGCATTGAACAGAACGGTCAGAAGATACTGTTTCATGTTGCGAATTTCCGTGGTGTTCTTCTGCAAACAGTCCATGACAAACTCAATGTGCGAATTATCCAGCTTCAAGAACCTGGAACGAACGATTTCATGCGGAAAATCGCTTCCTGCAATACGGGTGGTCTTTCGCTTTGCACAGACCGTTTCCACGATCAGCTCCACAATCTCATCCAAATCCTCCCGATAAGTTTCATACTGCTGACACAGGTATTCATACCCGATATTCTCCTGAATCAATTCCCGATAACTCTCTATCTCTGTGAGTGACATCGCATCCCTTCCTTTCCATTCCGGCAGACAATCTGCCGCACAATCCCGGAAGGGAATGGAATCGGTACTTGATCCATAAATATTTTGTTTTTGAGTATTTGATTTCTCTATATTTAATTCTGCGGGCTTTTCCGTATCCGGTTTATCCATATACGGGTTTTCCGTATCTGGTGAATCCGTATCCGGTTTTCTAAGCTGTGGCTGCTCGTATATGACATACTCCGTATCACTGATGCGTCCCTGGCTGTCACGCAGTTTGTGCCGCACAATGTAACCGGCAGCCTCCAATTCCCGCAACGCAGCGCCTATGGCATCCACGCCCTCCTTACAGATCTTTGCAAGACCACGGGTGGTGTAATTCCAGTCCTCTGGCAAAGACAGCATCATGGAAAGCAATCCTTTTGCTTTTAGCGATAAATTGGCATTTCGTAAATGATGATTGCTCATCACGGTATAATCACGGGTCCGTTCAATGCGAAAAACGGCCATCGACCTCACTCCTTCCGAATTTTTGGTACAAAAAAACCGCAATCCTCATTCCAAAGAATTGCGGTGTTCAACACTTTTCAAATTTTCTTGCATAGAACCAAAACAGCGGCTTTCGAGGACGCGCCTCTGTAAATGGCTCCTCCTGGGCGAAAGGAAGTGTTTGCATCACTCGGTCAATATCCGTTGAATCCATGTCATGCTGAGATTTGCAATCTTCCCGGATTGCTTCTTGAATTTCCTTTACCGTACACATAGTCATTCCTTTCCTTTCGTTGTATGGGTTTATGAGCGGCGGCGTTTTCCCGGTTTGAAATCGAGGATATGTCCCTCAATCACACGAGCATAACGCTTGATCTTGATCTCCCGGCGCTGCTGGCTTTGCAGGGCAGCCTGATACCCATCCTCGGTCAAAAACAGCCTCATTTCCTCTCCGGGGCTGCCGTAAGCTGTGCTGGGACGCAGGACGGAAAACTCAATCATCCAGCGTGTGTTATCCCAAAACCTCTCTACGGCGAGAATGTTGTGTCCTTTCAGCTCACGGGCTGAAATATCCATCATAGGCGGCTCCTTTCATCGTTCCTGGTCTCTCTGACGCTTTTTCTGCCATGCCTCCAGCAGCTTGATGATGGTTTCCTGCATCCGCTGGGGCGTATAGCTTTTAGGGAAATACTTCCGCAAGGTGTCAGAGGTAAATGTCACTCGGTCCAGATCGCTTTTCTTTTCCTCACCCATGATGACACGCATCATATCGAGGGTCAGATGCCCCTCCTGACTGTATTTCTTGAGCCGCTGGGCTTGAGAAAGAGAAGGGGTAGCCTGTTCGCTGTCCATCGCGTCCAACAGGTCTACCTGTTCCTCCTTTTTGAGAAAGGACAGCTCATAGGCAGGGTTCAGGGCGATTTTCTTCTCATCGACCATATCCATCAATTCAGGAATCAGTTCAGTCAGACGGATATAACGAAAAATCTGGTTTTTACTCTGACCTACTTGCTCTGCCAAAACCTCGCTGGACTTCTTCCCAAAATCGTTCCCAACTTGGGAACAATTTTCTTTACTCGGTCTGCCAGCCTGCCTTTTCATAGCCTCCAGCTTCATCTTGTAAGCAAAAGCCCTTTCACTTGGGAGCAGACTTTCCCGTTGCAGATTGCTGTCAACCATAATGATTGTGGCGGCATCATCATCCAAATCCCGAACAATGACCGGCATGGTCTCCTTGTCTGCCAGCTCACTGGCTCTGTGCCGCCTGTGTCCGGCTACCAGCTCATAACCGCCCTCCGGGTCCGGTCGAGCAATCGCCGGAACCAGAACGCCATACTGCTTGATACTGTCAGCGGTCTCCATCATGGCTTCGTCATCCTTGACTTTGAATGGGTGGTTCTTAAAGGGATGCAGTTCAGACAGCGGAATCTCCTGAATCTTTTCCAGCTTTGCATCCTGACGGCCTTCTTCGGTGGAGAACAGATCATCTACCGAGGCCAGCTCTATTTTTTTCGCGCTGCTTTTCAAGTTTCAACACCTCCTTCGTCAGATTTCGATACCCCTCTGCCACCTTGCCGCCAGGGTCATGGGCGAAAATACTTTTTCCCTCTGCGCTGATTTCCTTTGCACGGACAGAGTGTGGAATCTCCGTTCCAAAGATTTTGATTTTACTTCCATAGGTGTCCCGCAGCAAAGCAGCAATCTCTTTTGCAAAGTTGGTGCGGTTATCCACCATCGTCAGCAGGATACCGTCAATCTGGAGCTTTGGATTGATCTGCCGTTTCACCTTACTGACCGTAGATAGAAGCTGTTCCAGTCCTTTGGCGGGCAGATACTCTGCCTGAACGGGAATAATGATCCTATTCGCAGCGGCCAGCGCATTAACTGTGAGCATACCAAGGGAGGGCTGGCAGTCGATGAGGATATGGGAATATTGTCCCTTCAGTGTGTCCAGATATTGCCGTAAAATCGTTTCACGGCTCATGGCGTTTACCAAAGAAACCTCCATACCGGAAAGCTGAATATCCGCAGGCATCAGGTCAACGCCTTCTGCATGATGCAGAATACCTTCTCCGGGGCGTATAGGCTGATCCATCAGAATTTTGCCCATTGCATCCGACAGTGTAAATGGCAGCTTGTCCGGTTGCGGATTTCCCAAGCTGATTGTCAGGCTTCCTTGCGGGTCCCCGTCGATCAGAAGCACTTTCTTTCCGGCCTGTGCCAGACCTATTCCCAAGTTCGCACAGGTTGTTGTTTTGCCAACGCCGCCTTTCTGGTTGGCGATGGCGATGATTTGTGTGTTCATGACTTCACCTCATTTCTGATTGTTGCTGTTGTTTCTGGAAATAGAAAAAGCCGCCACTTCAAAATTAACAGTGAAGTGACGGCTCTTTCTATCGCCGGAATACGAGTTCCTGAAATGAAAAAAGCACCCAGCATTTATACTGTGTGCTACATCAAATTCATATTCAATTATTCAAATTAGCTCAAACTATGCCAAACTGCCACAGCCAAAAAACGAGGGGAAGGAGGGCTGAAAAGCACCCCAAAAAGCGGCTCTCGGTTAACCACTTTGGGAACCACTTCCCCCTCTTTTTGCCCTCTTTTTAGCCAGTTAACCACTTGCGGACCACTAAAAATTGGATGAAATCGGCTCTCGTTTTGCCAAATTTGGTCAAACCATATCAGCCCGTTTAGATATAGCAAAAGCCCGGAAAACCTTGATTTTCCGGGCTTTTTGAACCATTTTGATATAGTCTGAGCAGTCGATTATCGCTTGCTGAACTGCGGAGCGCGACGAGCTGCTTTGAGACCGTATTTCTTACGCTCTTTCATACGTGGGTCACGTGTAAGGTATCCAGCTTTCTTGAGAACTGGTCTGTACTCAGAATCTGCCTCAAGAAGTGCTCTGGCGATACCATGACGGATTGCTCCAGCCTGTCCTGTGTATCCGCCACCTTTTACGTTAACGATTACATCAAATTTGTCTGCTGTCTCTGTAGCAACTAATGGCTGACGAACAACAACTTTTAATGTCTCAAGTCCGAGATACTCATCGATATCTCTTTTATTGATTGTAATATTACCTGTTCCTGGTACAAGGTAAACTCTTGCAACTGATTTTTTTCTTCTTCCTGTTCCGTAGAATTTTGCTTTAGCCACTGTAATGTCCTCCTTTCAACCTTTCCTTAAAATGTAAGCTCAACTGGCTTCTGAGCCTGCTGCTCATGATCCGGTCCAGCATATACATGAAGCTTCTTAATCATAGATCTTCCTAAAGGTCCTTTTGGAAGCATTCCTTTAACTGCGAGTTCGATAACCTTCTCTGGTTTCTTAGCCATCATCTCTGCTAATGTAGTCTCTTTCATTCCTCCTACATACTCAGAGTGATTGTAATAAATCTTCTGGTTCATCTTCTTACCTGTTACCTTAATCTTCTCAGCGTTAACAACGATTACATAATCACCTGTGTCAACGTGTGGTGTGAACTGAGGTTTGTTCTTACCTCTTAAAACCTTAGCAACTTCTGATGCAAGGCGTCCTAATGTATATCCTGTAGCGTCAACTACATACCATTTTCTTTCAATCTTATCTGGATTAGCCATATAAGTCTTCATGGAATTCCCTCCTGTAATTCTTTAACGTTTATTTTTTTTGCTTCTCTATCGAAATCAACATGATTCCGGGGCTTTGGCCTCATGCTGTTTCTTCTTTTGCCATACTGTCATATTATATTATACTGACCCGTGTGTGTCAACCATTTTCAATACTTTTTCCGAACTTTTTTGCCCCCCTTTTCTCATGTTTTCAGTCTCTGATTCTATCTTTTTCTTTATTTTCTGATATTTCTTTCTATTACTTCTATATCTTTCTTTTCGCATTCATGGTATCATAGTTGAGAGGTTTTGACTCAATATCATAACTTATGATTGATAAAATGATGTTGGGGTCAAAAGCCCCAATTATGATGCAAGAATTATTTTTTTGCGGCAATGTCATTGCTATTTTTTCTTGGGGGAATTATTGATATGCAAAAGAAAATTGACCTGATAAATGGTCCCATTTTATCTTCACTTACCAAACTAGCTCTTCCTATCATGGCAACTTCGCTGATTCAGATGGCTTATAATATGATCGACATGATCTGGATCGGACGCCTGGGAAGTTCCGCCGTCGCTTCTGTCGGTGCTGCCGGCATGTATATGTGGCTTTCTAACGGACTTGTTACTTTAGCAAGAATGGGAGGTCAGGTTCACGTTGGTCATGCAGTTGGTGCCGGACGCACAGACTTTGCAGGGCGTTATGCCGCCACTACATTTCAGATGACACTTCTTCTCGGCGTTTTGTATGGACTGGTATGTACGATTTTTTCCAAACCTTTGATTGCTTTCTTTCATTTGACAAGCAGATCCGTTATAAATGATGCTGTCAGCTACCTGATGATTACATGTGGGCTTGTAATATTTTCATTCTTAAATCAGATATTTACCGGACTGTTTACTGCTATCGGAAATAGTCATCCCGCCTTTCTTTCTACCAGCGTAGGACTTGTTATCAACATCATTCTGGATCCGCTTCTGATTTTCGGGATCGGTCCATTTCCTGCATTAAAAGTTACGGGAGCAGCCATTGCGACGATCATTGCACAAATGGTTGTTACACTACTTTTTTTATTTTTTGCAAGCCAAGACCAGATTCTGTTTCACCATATTCATTTACTGCAAGCTCCAGATTCTAAGAAAGCTTCAGAAATTTTCCGGCTCGGGCTTCCTTCCTGTCTGCAGAGTCTTGTATTTACTGGCATTTCCATGACCATAGCAAGACTGGTTGCCGGATATGGTGATGCTGCAGTTGCCGTACAAAAAGTCGGCGCGCAGATTGAATCGATTTCCTGGATGACTTCAGATGGTTTTGCCTCTGCCGTCAATTCCTTTATTGCTCAGAATCACGGTGCCGGAAAAGAAGACAGAATCCATGCCGGATATCGGTCCGCTCTGAAAATCGTACTTCCGTGGGGTCTTTTCTGCACCATACTTTTGGTATGCTTTCCGACTCCGATTTTTAAGATTTTCATCACAGAACCTGATGTTATTCCGATGGGAATCAGCTACTTGATGATCCTTGGTTTTTCTCAATTATTTAGCAGCCTGGAGATTACAACCTCTGGTGCATTTTGTGGTTATGGCAGGACAATGCCGCCTTCCATTACCGGAATTACTTTGAATCTGCTTCGAATCCCGATGGCACTTGCACTGACTGCAACGCCACTGGCACTTAGCGGAATCTGGTGGAGCATTTCCATCACTTCTATTTTAAAGGGCTTGATTCTATTTATCTGGTTCCAAATTACTATAAAAAAGAAATAATATTACATAAAGAAAGAAGGCATAGTTATGTGGACTTATAACAGTGTATTTTATCAAATTTATCCGATTGGGTTCTGTGGTGCTCCAGTGCACAATGATGGTGTAACGGTTCCCCGCATCCGCAAGATCATGGAGTGGTCCGATTATCTAAAAGACCTCGGTGTAGATTCCATTTTATTAAATCCAATCTTTGATTCCGACAATCATGGATATGATACAAGAGATTTTCGAAAAATCGACTGCCGGCTTGGCACGAACGAAGATTTTTCAGATGTCTGCAAGGATTTGCATGATCACGATATCAAGATTGTACTGGACGGTGTGTTTAATCATGTCGGCCGTGGCTTTTGGGCCTTTCGTGATGTCCAGGAAAAGAAATGGGACTCTCCATATAAGGATTGGTTCCACATTAGTTTTGATGGTAACAGTTGTTATAACGATGGGTTCTGGTATGAAGGATGGGAAGGACATTTTGAACTGGTCAAATTAAATCTCCAAAATCCGACAGTGGTCGATTATCTTTTGGACTGTGTCCGCTTCTGGATTGATACTTTTGACATCGATGGACTCAGGCTTGATGTTGCATATTGCCTGGACCGCGAATTTATGAAACGTCTGCGACAGTTCACTCAGGAATTAAAGCCCGATTTTGCCTTGATTGGAGAAGTTCTTTTCGGAGATTATAACCAGATTGTCAATGATGAAATGCTTCACAGTTGCACGAATTACGAATGTTATAAAGGACTTTATTCCAGCTTCAATTGCATGAATCTTTTTGAAATCGCACATTCCCTGAACCGCCAGTTCGGACCAGAGGATTGGTGCATTTACCGCGGAAAGCATCTTATGACTTTTGCCGATAACCACGATGTCACAAGACTCGCCAGCATCCTGACTAACCCGGCACATATTCCACTGGCATACGGTCTGCTTCTTGGTATGCCAGGCATACCATGCCTTTATTATGGAAGTGAATGGGGCGAAAAAGGCGAGAAAGCACCAGACAATGATTATGCACTTCGCCCATGTTTTGATGCACCAAAACCAAATGAACTCACAAAATTCATTAAAAAATTAATCCAGATCCGTCAAAACAGTGATGCACTCTGCAATGGCTCTTACCGAAATGTAGTGATCCAGAATCATCAACTCGTATTCGAGCGTTGCTCAGAAAAAGAACGTATACTGGTCACTGTCAATGCATCTGACTCACCCTATACTGCATGGCATCAGGAATTGAATGGAACGGTCCATGACCTGATCAGTAATACAGAAATTCATATGGACGGAAAATTAGAAATTCCACCATATAGTACGATGTACTTGAAATTTTAATAAGTTCTGCCCTGCATAAAATTGAATTGAGGACGTAGTCAATCATTGATCAGCTACGTTCCCAATTCATGTGAGATAGGGTTATTTTACTGCCTTGAATGCTTCATCAAGGTCTTGGATAATGTCGTCAATATTTTCAGTACCGATAGAAAGTCTGATAGTGTTTGGTTTGATTCCCTGGTCTAACAGTTCTTCTTCCGTGCACTGGCTATGTGTTGTTGTTGCCGGATGGATTACAAGTGATTTAACATCGGCTACATTTGCAAGGAGTGAGAAGAGCTCCAAATTATCGATAAAGTCTTTTGCTTTCTGCGCATCTCCTTTGATTTCGAATGTGAAGATAGATCCTCCACCGTTCGGGAAGTATTTCTTGTAAAGTTCCTGCTGCTCTGGATCTGTGGATACAGATGGGTGATTTACATGCTCTACCTGTGGATGGTTGTTCAAGTATTCTACAACTTTCAGTGCATTCTGTACATGACGCTCTACACGAAGTGAAAGTGTCTCAAGTCCCTGTAAGAACAGGAATGAATGGAATGGTGAAATTGTTGCACCTGTATCACGAAGCAGGATTGCACGGATCTTTGTAACAAATGCTGCGGCTCCAACTGCTTTTGTGAAGCTGATTCCGTGATAACTTGGGTTTGGTTCTGTCAGTGAAGGGAATTTTCCCGATGCTTCCCAGTCAAATTTTCCTCCGTCTACAATGACTCCACCGATTGTTGTTCCGTGTCCACCGATGAATTTTGTTGCGGAATGTACAACGATGTCAGCACCGTACTCGATTGGTCTTACAAGATAAGGTGTTGCAAATGTGTTGTCTACTACCAACGGTACTTTATGTGCATGTGCAATTTTTGCATATTTTTCTACATCTACTACATCTGAGTTCGGATTTCCAAGTGTCTCAATGAATAATGCTTTTGTATTTTCCTGGAATGCTGCCTCAACCTCTTCCTCATTAAAAATGTCAACAAATGTTGTTGTGATTCCATACTGTGGAAGTGTGTGCTCTAATAAGTTGAAGGATCCACCATAAATATTTTTAGCTGCTACGATGTGATCACCGTTCTGTGCCAGGTTCTCGATTGTGTATGAAATTGCGGCAGCTCCGGAAGCAACTGCAAGTGCTGCAACGCCACCTTCCAGTGCTGCGATTCTCTTTTCGAATACATCTTCCGTTGGGTTTGTCAGACGTCCGTAAATGTTACCAGCATCTGCCAGACCAAATCTTGCTGCTGCATGATCGCTGTTGCGGAATACATAAGATGATGTCTGGTAAATCGGAACTGCTCTTGCATCTGTAACCGGGTCCGGCTGCTCCTGTCCTACATGTAACTGCAATGTCTCAAATTTAAATTTTCTGTTCTCTCTTGTAATTTTTTCACTCATAATCCCTATCTCCTTTTCTTCTACTAAATCTCTATTCACCTTGCCAACAATCTCACTTGTTTTTTGGGTGTGTTTTTTGCAGATTGCTCTGCTATTTTCATTGTTTCTATCAAACACATTTCCTATCTGTTTGATAGGTATATAATAGCATGACAATTCCTACCTGTCTAATATGTAAAAAAGAAAGCCGGCTATAAGTAATTCCTATAGCCAGCTTCCTGTATCTTTCTCATATTTTCTTCTTCACTTCTAGCTCTGCTTTTGATCCGCTTTTATATCTTCCACGCCACGGATGTCCATGCCCATAGCTTTGTATTTTCGGATTTCTTCCAGATATTTCTGTCCCAAAGGACTAAGTGCCACACCCTTTCGCTTCAGATAACCAATCGTCATATGCTCATTGGATTTCAGCTTCACTGCACAGTAATCTTCACCGTTGAGTCCCTCACATATAATGCCACAGCAAAGTGTGTATGCATTCAACCCTACCATGAGATTTAAAAGGGTCGCCCGGTCATTCGCCCGGATCAGGCGCTTGTATTCGTAAGTACTTAACACTTCCTCTGCAAAATAGAACGAATTATAATTCCCCTGCTCAAATGCAAGACACGGGTATTCTTCCAGTTCTTCTATGGAAATCTCTTCCTTATTTGCAAGAGGATGCCCTTTCCAAAGATAAACATAGACACCACAGTCCAAAATTGGATGAAATTCCAGATCAGACTCCTTAATCATCTTCGTCAATACCTTCTGATTAAAATCATTGATATAAATAATTCCTATCTCGCTGCGAAATTCCTTTACATCTTCAATGACTTCATATGTTTTCGTCTCACGGACCGCAAACTCGTACTCATCCATGCCAAACTGTCTGACCATTTCCACAAATGCATTAACTGCAAATGTATAATGCTGCATAGACACTCCGAATTTTTTCTTTACATTTTTACGTTCGATATAATGAGACTCAATCAGTTCATATTGTTCTACAACTTGTCTTGCGTATCCCAGAAATTCGATTCCTTCCTGGGTAACCGACACCCCTCGGTTGCTTCGCTTGAATAACTCTACTCCAATCTCTGTCTCCAGCTCTTTGACTGCCTGCGACAAACTTGGCTGCGAGATAAAAAGTGCTTTTGATGCCTCATTCATAGACCCGGTATCTGCAATTGTAATCACGTATCTTAACTGTGTCAGTGTCATATCTTACACTCCTGTCTTACGTTTTAACCTTCTTTGCATATTGGGTTTTCAATGTCTTCATTTTTCATCAGATCTGCAAGAGTAAATCGATCCGTGTACTCTATGATCACATCCCAAAGACCTTCCCAAAACTTCACTGTCCTACACTGTTCATAATGTCCGCATGCATTTGGCTCATCTTCAATGCAGCTTACCGGAGCCAGACTGCCTTCTGCTGCCCGTAAAATCTCTCCAGCTGTATATTCTTCTGGTTTTTTTGCCAGCATATAACCACCGTTATTTCCACGAAAGCTCTTTACATATCCTGATTTCGTGAGGATCGGCATGATCTGCTCCATATATTTCAGTGTAATCCCCTGTCGCTTCGAAATATCTTTTAAGCGAATATATCCGCCTGTGTTATGCTCTGCAAGATCGATCATGATCCGAAGTGCATATCTTCCTTTTGTTGAAACTTTCATTATTTCACCAGTACTTTCTCGATTTCTGCCATGTACATTATGTGGTAATCTTTCTCCGGATACCATCTCTCATCGTTTTCCGGTGCATCAAAGCACTCTGGTTTCATTTCCTGATGATATAACTTCTTACATACAAAAATCATCTCTGCTTCTTCCACTCCTGTTGTTCCGTCGACCGGATAAGGATGAAGTCCGGCTGCCGCCCACTTATCCTCCACATCACGTCCACTGACTGTTCCACAGTAGTTCAGCGCTTTGCGCTCCTCCTCCGGGAGAAATGATAACGTAAAGTGATCCGTCTGATCTACAAATTCTTTTGTATAACGGTTTGGGCGGATGTATGCAGTTGCAACATTCTTTCCCCACATAATACCAAGGCCGCCCCAGCTTGCTGTCATCGTGTTTGACTTCTTCTCATCTCCTGCTGTAATCAGCATCCACTGTTTACTTATCTTCTTAAATGGGTTAAATTCAAGACTTTCAATTGGTACTTCATGAAATGCCATATTTCATTCACTCCTTTTATTCTTCAGTTCCATAAACCTGCACTTCTGCAATACAAGTGTCATTCCAGCTCGTCTTGAGACCTCTGTATACCTGCTCAATAATCAGCTTAAGTTCAGAGGTTTTACATGTATCTGAAAATGTGACCCAGTATTCTTTTTTTTCATCTGAAAATGTAACTTTCCGAATTAAATGGTCGGTCTGAATATCCAGTTCTTTCGGTCTGTTATTCTGCTCATACGCAGCATCATCTTTCCAGCTTCCAAGTTTCAGTGCAAGATACTTTACCGTATATGTTTTTTCAAATTTAAGTGTAAGATTTTCACCATGTCCGTATCCTGCTACATCTTCCTGCCACGACGTCACTTCCTGACCGTCAATTGCTTTCTCGGCTGTGTTATCATCAAGTTCTGAACTCGCCTTGGAAGATACAGGCTGAATCTGTACATAAGAATCAAGATCCACAGGAGTTGCTTCGTCTACAGAAATTGTAATCTCATCTTCTTTTTCATCTTCCTGTTCCTGCTGTTCTTCCTGCTTTCGTTCTGTCTCGTTTTTCTTCTTATTTGCCTCTATTGTCTTCTGATCCGGCAGTGCATCTTTCGAATCTGCAGTCAGCTCACCTTGCGTCTCACTGACCTGTTTTTCGAACGCATGGTAACCGGTCTGTGCGACAACAGAGCCAAGCACGACTCCAGCCAGCACAACGCCGCCTATCATGATCCATGTCCTTGATTTCTTTTTTTCCAGTTTGTACCCACAATGTGGGCAGTAAGATTCTCCATCGTTAATCGGTTTGTCACATCTTGGACACTTCATAGGTTCCACCCTCTACTTATGATAATATTTACCTTTATAATGTTGGGGCAAAAATCCCCAACATCATTTTATATAATTATATTTTATTTTACAATGACCTTGCGGAAATTTTTCTTTCCTTTTTTCAGAACGATTCCTTCTCCGCCAAAATCTTCTCCGGCAAATGTGTGGGCAATATCTGTGATTTTCTCTCCATCTACAGACACTCCACCTTGCTGTACTGCACGGCGTGCTTCAGATTTGGAAGCTGTCAGGCCGCATTTTACAAGCAGTGTCATAATATCAATGTTGCCATCTGTAAGATCAGCCTCTGTAAGTTCTGTCTTAGGCATATCTGCCGCAGCACCTGTACTAAATAATGCCTTTGCAGCCTCCTGTGCTTTTTTAGCCTCTTCTTCACCATGAACAAGACTTGTCAGCTCAAATGCAAGGATTTCTTTCGCTTTGTTAAGCTCTGCTCCTTCCCATTTATCCATTGCGTCAATCTCTTCTAACGGAAGGAATGTCAGCATACGGATACATTTGAGAACGTCAGCATCTCCTACATTTCTCCAATACTGGTAAAACTCAAATGGGGAAGTCTTGTTTGGATCAAGCCATACCGCACCGCTCTGTGTTTTGCCCATCTTCTTTCCTTCGGAGTTCAGAAGCAGTGTAATTGTCATAGCAGAAGCATCTTTTCCAAGTTTACGACGAATCAACTCTGTACCTGCAAGCATATTGCTCCACTGATCATCTCCGCCAAATTCCAGATTACAGCCGTATTTTTGGAACAACTCATAGAAATCATACGCCTGCATGATCATGTAGTTGAACTCGAGGAAGCTAAGTCCTTTTTCCATTCTCTGCTTGTAACACTCTGCTGTCAGCATACGGTTTACAGAAAAATGCGGACCAATTTCGCGAAGGACTTCTATATAGTTCAGCCCAAGAAGCCAGTCTGCATTATTAACCATAAGTGCTTTTCCATCTGAGAAATCGATGAAACGGCTCATCTGCTTTTTAAAGCAATCACAGTTATGCTGGATCTGCTCTGGAGTCATCATACTTCTCATATCTGTTCTTCCAGATGGATCTCCGATGTATCCTGTTCCCCCACCGATCAGAGCAATTGGTTTATTGCCTGCTTCCTGCAGACGCTTCATCAGACACAGTGCCATAAAATGTCCTACGTGAAGACTGTCCGCCGTCGGATCAAATCCAATATAAAATGTTGCTTTTCCATTGTTTACTAAATCTCTGATTCTTTCTTCATCTGTTACCTGAGCGATCAGACCTCTCGCCTGTAACTCTTCATAAATTCCCATGATTTTCTCTCCTTTATCTCATTCATATTTTTATAAGGACGATATGTTGGTTCTTATTCGCGCGAGTGCGCATCCTGCCGGAGGCTTTTTTTATATAATAGGAAATGCAATTTCCTATTATATAAAAACGTCCTTGTCCGCTACCGGACAAGGACGACATATATCGTGGTACCACCTTATTTTACTGACAGCTTACGCCTGCCAGCCTCATTAAGCCGCATTCACAGCTTAAGCACGTTAACGGGTGCTTCTCGTCACAGCCTACTCGTCCCTGCCTCAGAATACATTTCTCTTACGTTCTTTTTGATTATACGTCTCCTCATTCTGCATGGTTCTGGATTTCGGTGTGCAGCTTTGGGATGTATTCGTAGTCTCTTCCTTCGTGCGCCTCTCACCTGCCGGCTGCTCTCTGTACGGGTGTATCCACCACTACTTCTTCCCTTCATTGCCTTTGCATATTGGTTATATTTTCTTTACCCTGCTGTTATGCTAACTGATTTGACATGCTTTGTCAAGCAGATTGTGTAATACATTTATCCAAGATATACATAATCCTGTTCCGGTGCCTCGGCCGGTTCAATGTGCATCAGATACAGTACCGGCTGCTCTGGTGCAAATGGCTCTGTCGGCTCAAAGGAATATCTTACACGAACACGATACCATTTCTGCATCTGGATATTTGTAACTTTTGGAATCTTACACGGATATCCATACAGACGGACATCATCTGCACAGCAGGTCATAATTTTTCTGACAGGAACGAACATATCATTCTTCATTCCTTTCGGACGAAATGCCTGTGCGACAAACTCAATCTCTTTATCCATATACTGGTCTGGATGATCATATGCATCTACATACCAGATTCCAAAGTCTTCATCTTCAACTTTAATTGGATTTTCCTTAATATCAAATGGCAGGTCTTCAGCTGTCGGCTGAATGATCTTGCCGTCCATTCCTTCAAATATCAACTGTGCCATTGGATTCTGTACCTTAAGTGCACGTCTGAATCCGGAACGATCCACACCTTCCGGGCAACGGTTGATAATGATAAGCTCTGACTCGGTAAGCTGCTCCATCAACATATTTCTCATGTTTTTCAGGTACATATCCAGTGTCGTTCCATTAACAGTAGAATAAATTCCCTGAATCTGCCATTTGCGTGGGTACTTAAGCTGTAACAAATCTTCCAGCTTCCACATTCCATTGTATTCAATGACAACCTGCGCCGGATGATAGTTCTTCTCGCAGTTTGTAAAAAATGCTGCATTTAACTGCTCAAATTTATCTATCTTTAAAAGCACCATATCATTTTCTTCCAAATATTCCTTGGAATATTCTTCCTCACCTTCTTCACAAAGAATCAGAAGTGTAAGTCCCGGTTCGATCCATTCCTGCTCCATCAAAGTATCTTTGACAAGCAACGTCTTTCCACTGTCCAGAAATCCGGTACATATATATACTGGTGTTGGTTCCATCATTGTTTTTGCTGCTCCTTTATATCTTTACTATTGTACATGGAATAATTTAGCCAGTTCGTCTTCTTTGAGATCTGTTCCAATTACAACCATACGTCCTGAATAATCAGCATTTCCATCTCTGACCTCATACTCCTGCGGAACAAGATCAAACTGCTTCCAGTTACCGTCTGTCATCTGGATAATTCCTTTGGAACGAAGGATTGTTCCATAAGCATCTGTCTCAGACAATGCTTTCAATAAGTAATCCAGCTCTTCCTCTGTGTACTTGTGCGCAGTTTCCTTACCCCAGCTTGTGAACACTTCATCCGCATGGTGATGATGGTGGTGGCCGCATCCACAACTACACTCCTCATCATGGTCGTGATGATGCTCATGGTGATGACCGCATCCACACTCCTCGTCATGATCGTGATGATGCTCATGGTGATGGCCGCATGTACACTCCTCATCATGGTCGTGATGATGCTCATGGTGATGGCCGCATCCACACTCCTCGTCATGATCGTGATGATGCTCATGGTGATGACCGCATGTACACTCCTCGTCATGGTCATGATGATGCTCGAATAATCCTTCGATCTCTGCACCGTGCTCGAGAGCGTGACAGATTGCGTCTCCGCTCAACTGATCCCACGGTGTGGAAATGATTGTAGCCTTGTCATTCTTCTCTCTTAAAAGATGTACACAAGCCTCTATCTTCTCGTCTGTCATATTCTGAGTTCTGCTGATTACGATTGTCGATGCATGCTCTACCTGGTTCTCGAAAAACTCTCCAAAGTTGTCCAGATACATTTTCGCTTTCTTTCCATCTACAACTGTAATTCTTCCTTCTATTTCAATGTCTGCATCTTCTTTTACATTTTCAATCGCTGCTGCAACATCAGAAAGTTTGCCGACTCCTGATGGCTCAATAATTACGTGATCCGGGTGATACTCATCCAGTACTTTTTTAAGTGCTACACTAAAATCTCCAACCAGTGTACAGCAGATGCAGCCTGAGTTCATTTCAGTAATCTCGATTCCTGCATCCTGAAGAAATCCACCGTCAATACCAATCTCACCAAATTCATTTTCAATCAGCACAAGCTTCTCGCCTGCGAAAACTTTTTCAATCAGTTCTTTAATAAATGTAGTCTTTCCGGCTCCAAGGAATCCAGATATAATGTCTACTTTTGTCACGTTTATTACCTCTCTTCGATATTAAATACAAAAATATGTTCCGTTTTTTATATTAACACAAAAAATGTTGTGTTTCAAGGCTATGTAAGCCAAAGCTAACCTATTTATTTTTTCTATAAAAGTTCATTATTTATAGTTATTTTGCACAATCTTACGTATGCATTGACTAACTCATTCGTTATTTCTTACAATAATCACATAGGATTAATCGCAATGTATGTTTGATTCTAACAATCAAAGAGTCAATGTCAAAGAGGAGGAATAATAACATGGCTGATTATGTAAAAATGTGGGAAGACCTTGGAATGGATATCAATAATCACGACAATCTCTGTCAGGTTCTTCCAACAGCAGTTGGGGATGTATTTATGACACAGGAGAACCGACCGAAAGCAATGGATTTCTGGGATATGGTCATTGCTGAGGTACATGGTATCCGCCCGGCTGAATTAATTGAGGAGCAGAAAAAAGGACGCAAAGTATTCGGAACATTTTGCGTATATGTACCAGATGAAGTTGTCATCGCTGCTAATGGTATTGTGACCGGACTCTGTGGTGGTTCCCAGTTCTGGGTTCCGGACGGTGAAAAAGTCCTGCCGAAAAATATGTGCCCGCTTGTAAAAGCTTCTGTTGGTGCAAGACTTGGACGTACCTGCCCATTCTTCCGTATTGCAGACATGTATGTCGGGGAAACTACATGTGATGGCAAAAAGAAAGCTTATGAGATTCTTGGAAAAGACGTTCCGATGCATATTATGGACGTTCCTCAGATGAAACGCGAAAAAGATATTGTAAAATGGAAAGATGAAATTGCTGATTTTGCAAAAGTTGTAGAAGATTTCACTGGTAACAAAGTAACACCGGAAAAACTTGCTGAGGCAATCAAAATCTGTAACGAAAAACGAAAAGCAATGCAGAGAGTTTATGATTGCAGAAAGTCAAAATGTCTGCCAATCTCCGGACGTGATGCTCTGCTTATGACTCAGATTTCCTTCTTTGATGATCCGGTACGTTGTGCTCAGATGTGTAACCGCCTGGCTGACGAACTGGAGCAGCGCATCAAAGATGGTGTATCTGTCGTTCCGGAAGGAACAAAACGTATCCTGATTACAGGAACACCTCTTGCAGTTCCAAACTGGAAATTACACAATATCATTGAGACAAGCGGCGCTGCTGTTGTCTGTGAAGAGATGTGTACCGGAACAAGATACTTCGAAAACCTTGTTGATGAATCTGGCGAGACACTGGACGAGCAGTTCATGAATCTGTCCAGACGTTACATGAAGACAAACTGTGCTTGCTTCACACCGAACACCGGACGTATCGATGACATTCTCCGCATGGTAGATGAATACCAGGTAGATGGAGTCATCGACTGCAGCCTCATGTTCTGCTGCCTGTATGATACAGAGAAACGCGCAGTTGCTGAAGCATTAAAAGAAAAGAACATTCCGGTTCTCTCTCTGGAAACAGATTACACCGATACAGATGCTGAACAGCTCCGTACAAGAATCGGTGCATTTGTGGAGATGTTAAGCAAATAATGGAAGATAAAAACGAACATATCCGCTATTACATACTCTTTGATAATCACACCCAGGGGATGATGCTCCACGAACTTCTGTGCGATCACGATATCCCGAATCGTATCGCACCTGCCCCTCGGGCGACAGATGGCAAAGCCGCCTGTGGAATGGCGCTTCTGATACATCCTGATGATATTGAAGCTGCCAGAACATGCATCGAAGAGAACAACGCAGAATATGTCAGCATCGTTCCATTAGAGAACCAACTTCATAAAAAGAGAGACCGATATTGTTAATTGCGTAAAAAAACGAGACATTTTTCAATGTCTCGTTTTTAATCTCATAATATGTATTACAGTAATCCACCAATTGATAAGAATAATGGTGCGAATACGAGAGATACTACTGTCATAAGTTTGATCAGGATGTTGATTGACGGTCCTGAAGTATCCTTGAACGGATCTCCTACTGTATCACCAACAACGGCTGCTTTGTGAGCCTCGCTTCCTTTTCCACCGTGATGTCCTGTCTCGATGTACTTCTTAGCGTTATCCCATGCTCCACCTGCGTTGGACATGAAGATTGCCATAAGAACTCCTGTTACAAGAGCTCCTGCAAGAAGTCCGCCAAGAGCCTCAACGCCAAGAACGATACCTACAACCAATGGAGCTGCTACTGCCATAACTCCTGGGAGAAGCATCTCGTGAAGAGCTGCTGTTGTAGAAATTCCTACACATGACTTGTAGTCCGGTTTCTCCTCACCTTTCATGATGCCCGGTTTCTCACGGAACTGACGTCTAACTTCCTCGATCATCTTGTAAGCTGCTTTAGATACTGACTCCATTGTAAATGCGGAGAACAGGAATGTAAGCATACCACCGATGAAGATACCGATGATTACTTTGTAATCAAGGATACTGATGGAATCAAGTTTAACTGCCTGTGCGTATGATACGAACAGTGCAAGTGCTGTAAGAGCTGCAGATCCGATAGCGAATCCTTTACCCATAGCTGCTGTTGTGTTACCAACAGAGTCAAGTTTGTCTGTGATGTCACGAACTGACTCCTCAAGACCAGACATCTCTGCAATACCACCGGCATTGTCAGCGATCGGTCCATAAGCATCAACTGCAACAGTGATACCTGTTGTTGAAAGCATACCTACGGCTGCAAGAGCAATTCCGTAAAGTCCAAATGTCTGATATGAAATAAAGATAGCTACACAGATCAGAAGAAGTGGGATAGCTGTTGATTTCATACCAACTGCAAGTCCACTGATGATTGTTGTAGCTGCACCTGTCTCAGACTGCTCTCCGATTCCCTGAACCGGTTTGTAATCTGCAGATGTGTAGTACTCTGTAATATTACCAATGATAACACCGACAATCAGACCAGCGATGACTGCGATTGCTGCGTTCATGTTTCCAAATAATGTCCAGCTAAGTGCCAGAGATACGATGATAACTAATGCTGCAGATACATAGCTTCCTCTTGTAAGAGCTTTCTGCGGGTTAGAGTTCTCATCACCTTTTACAAAGAATGTAGCAATGATAGAAGCGATCAGTCCACATCCGGAAATAGCCAGTGGGAATAATACTCCTTCTACAGCTGCCACAGCAACACCAAGTGTCAGAGCAGATACTAATGATCCAACATATGACTCGAACAGGTCAGCACCCATTCCTGCTACGTCACCTACATTATCTCCAACGTTGTCAGCGATAACTGCCGGGTTACGCGGGTCATCCTCTGGAATACCAGCCTCAACTTTACCTACAAGGTCAGCTCCAACGTCAGCTGCCTTTGTATAGATTCCTCCACCTACACGTGCGAAAAGCGCGATAGATGAAGCACCAAGACTGAATCCAAATAATACGTCTGTGTTCTTAGTAAAAATGTAAACAAGGCTGACACCAAGTGCGCCAAGTCCTGCTACGCACATTCCCATAACGGCTCCGCCTGAGAATGCAATTGAAAGAGCTTTGTTCATTCCGTGCTCTTTTGCAGCGTTAGCTGTTCTAACGTTAGCTTTTGTAGCAACTGTCATTCCGCAGTATCCTGCGATTGTTGAGAACAGCGCTCCAACTACGAAACAAATAGCTTCAATCCAGTTTTGAATTCCTACTCCGATCAGTACGAAAAGTACTGCAACGAAGATAACAAGAATCTTGTACTCTGCACCTAAGAATGCACGAGCACCTTCAGCGATTGCATCTGCAATCTCTTTCATTCTGTCAGTTCCAGCGTCCATTTTGCTTACTTTATTTGCAAGGTATGCAGCAAATAACAAAGCTACTACAGCCGCAACCGGAACCAGATACATGTAATTGTCCATTGTCCAATCCCTCCATAGAATTATATATCCTAGATAGTTTATCACAGAGTTCTTAATAATTCAAAGAAAAAATACAAATTTCTTATTTTTTTCTTACATTTTTCTTATATTCTTCTGTTGAAAGCGTTTACAGTGGATAATCTATTGATACAAGCACCAGTCCATTCGGCGGTGCTGTTATTCCCTCGGAAGTATGTTCCTTCGCCTCCAGAATATCTCTGATTTTCTCTGGTTCATAGAATCCACGCCCCACACGGATCAACGTTCCGGCAATGATACGAACCATATTATATAGGAAGCCGTTTCCCGTTACACGAATAACGATTTCTTTTTCATTTTCTAAATTTGAATTTTCCTGTCCCCAATTCGAAGCCTGGAACTTATCCATTGGAATCTCTTTAATTGTTATTTCATGCACTGTACGCACGGTATCTTTCGCATTAGTCCGTACATTGCAGAAGCTTGCAAAATCATGCTCCCCTAAAATGTATTTCGCACCTTGTCTCATCTTTTCCACATCTAAATCGAAAGAAACGAAGGTGCTGTACCGGTTTTTCAGCGGATTTCTCACCTTCGCGTTATAAATGTGATATTCATATGTTTTGGATATCTCGTTCTGATATCTCGGATGCCAATCTATCTGCACTTCGTCAGATCTTACGATCACAATATCTTCCGGCATCTTCTGATTCAGTGCGTATGCGAACCGGTCTCCCGGAATCCGGGATTCTGTATCAAAAACGGCTACATTTCCAAGTGCATGTACTCCGGAATCTGTCCGGCTTGCACCTATGATCCGGATATCTTCTCCGGTCAGTTTACTGATCTGTCTATTTAGGATTTCTTCTATTGTAATACCGTTCGGCTGAATCTGCCAGCCACAGTAATTGGTACCGTCATAGGCAACTACTATCCGAATTCTTCTCACTCTTCAAAACCTCCTGTTAAAAAATCCAGATATGAAACGGTACATATCTTCCAATCACGAATACTGCTGCCACATAAAGAATCACAATTGCATAGGCCACACGGTCACGGCTCACATAACGAAGCGGTTTCATCTTCGTACGTCCTTCTCCTCCGTGGTAGCATCTTGCCTCCATCGCCATGGCAAGGTCATTTGCATGGCGGAACGCAGATACAAAAAGCGGTACAAGGATTGGAATCATAGCTTTTGCTCTTTGAAGCATATTTCCACTTTCAAAATCTGCACCCCTGGCAATCTGTGCCTTCATAATCTTGTCCGTCTCCTCCAGAAGAATTGGGATAAAGCGAAGTGCTATAGACATTGTCATAGCAATCTCGTGAACCGGAATATGAATTTTGTTCAACGGTCCAAGCAGCTTCTCAATAGCATCTGTCAGCTCATTCGGCGTCGTTGTAAATGTCATTAATGATGATCCAATAATCAGATAAATCAATCGGATCGCCATATACACCGCATTTACCAGTCCTTCTTCTGTGATTGTAAAGATCCACCAGTGAACTAATGTGGCACCGCCTCTTGTCAGGAACAACTGAAATAATACCGTCAACATCAAAATCATGATAATCGGCTTCAGACCTTTCACAATATAACCAAACGGTACTTTTGACAAACGTACTACCATCACAAGAAATGCGGTCGCAATGATGTATCCTGGAATACTCCGAAACAGGAATAATGAAATCAAGAATAAAAGTGTGGATACAACCTTCACTCTTGGATCCAGTCTGTGCAATATACTTTTTGCCGGATAATATTGTCCTATTGTAATGTCTCGAATCATTTTTTATATCTCCAATATCTATTTACAAGCCTTTTATCTTTTTTTGCTATTGTCTTCCTAATGCGTGCATAATCTCATCTGCTGCCTCTCCTACAGTTGTAGCAGTCACACCTACCGGGAATCCTTTCATCTTCAGATCATGCATAATGTATGTCACCTGCGGTGCTGCAAGTCCGACCTTCTCCAGTTCCTGATAATGTGCGAACACATTTTTCGGGGTATCGTTATACATCACTTCACCACTGTTCATCACAATCAACCGATCCGCATATCTGGCGATATCCTCCATACTATGGGAAACCAGAATAACCGTCAGATCCGATTCCTTGTGCAGATATGCAATCTGATCCAGAATCTCGTCGCGCCCCTTCGGATCTAATCCCGCAGTCGGCTCGTCCAGTACAAGCACCTTCGGACGCATTGCCAGTACCCCGGCAATTGCAACTCTTCGCTTCTGCCCTCCTGAGAGTTCAAATGGTGATGATTTATAATATTTTTCTTTTAATCCTACAAGCTTCAATGCCTCCAGCGCCCGTGCCTCACACTCTTGCTGTGACAATCCCTGATTCTTCGGTCCAAAACACACATCTGTCAGCACATCTATTTCAAATAACTGATGCTCCGGATATTGAAACACAAGTCCCACCTGGCTTCTGAGTGCCCGCATATCGTACCCATCCTGGTAAATGTTCTCTCCATTATAATAGATGGCTCCGCTTGTTCCTTTGATCAGTCCATTCAGATGCTGGATCAGCGTAGACTTTCCGGAACCTGTATGTCCGATGATCCCCACAAATTCTCCATGTGGAATCTCCAGGCAAATGTCTTTTAACGCATGTTTTTCGTAGGCTGTGCCTTCACTGTATACATAATTCAAATGTTCTATTTTAATTGACATAATGCCTCCACCAGTTCTTCCTTCGTCAAAATTCCATCCGGAATGTCAAGTCCTCGTTTCTTAAGCTCGTCCGCAAGAATCGTCACCTGCGGAACATCTAATCTGTAGTGCTTCAATGTATCGACCTGAGAGAAGATTTCTTTCGGTGTTCCTTCCATCACTACATGCCCGTGATCCATAACATAAATCTTGTCTGCATCGACCACTTCTTCCATATAATGTGTAATCAGTATAACCGTAACTTTCTTCTGCTCTCTTAACTTCTGCACTGTTTTTAAAACTTCTTTTCTCCCCATCGGGTCCAGCATAGCTGTCGGCTCATCAAGAACGATGCATTTCGGCTCCATAGCGATGACCCCGGCAATTGCTACACGCTGCTTCTGTCCACCGGAAAGCTTATTTGGTGAATGATGCCGGTAAGAAATCATTCCAACAGATTTCAAACTGTCTTCTACACGTTTCCAGATTTCATCGGTTGGTACGCCCAGATTCTCCGGGCCAAATCCAACATCTTCCTCCACGACCGTTCCGATAATCTGATTGTCTGGATTCTGAAAAACCATGCCCGCACTCTGTCTTACATTCCACAGCTCGTTCGGATCTTTCGTGTCACGTCCGTCTACCCACATCGTTCCATCAGTTGGCACAAGAAGCGCATTTATATGTTTTGCAAATGTGGACTTTCCCGAACCGTTATGACCAAGAATTGCAATAAACTGCCCTTCTTTCACATCGATATCCACCTCATCGATTGCCCGGGACTTGCCGATAATATTGCCATCTTCATCCCGTTTGTCATATTCAAATACCAGCTTGTCTGTCTGTATCATATCCATGGGCTTTTTGTGCCTCCTCTAATTTAACTGTTTACTTTTATCTTAAACTCTCTCCGGAGCCGGGTATTCTACTCCCATTGTGTCTACCGTAACTTTTTTCATCTTCTGCTCTTCCAGTGGTCTGTCACTGTAATCGGTTGCTGTCTCAGCAATTTTATTTACAATATCCATTCCTTCTGTAATCTTACCAAATGCAGCGTAAGCTCCGTCCAGATGCGGGGAATTCTTGTGCATAATAAAGAACTGGGAACCTGCTGAATCCGGATGCATTGCTCTTGCCATAGAAAGAACACCCTCTGTGTGTCTTAAATCATTTGCAAAACCATTCTGTGAGAACTCGCCTTTGATCGTGTATCCCGGACCGCCCATGCCTGTTCCATCCGGGCATCCGCCCTGGATCATGAATCCACGAATCACTCTGTGGAAGATGAGTCCGTCATAGAATCCGTTCTGAACCAGTGAAATAAAGTTGTTCACTGTGTTCGGAGCAATTTCCGGATATAATTCTGCTTTCATAATGTCACCGTTTTCCATTTCAAATGTTACGATTGGGTTTGCCATATTGTATACCTCTTTCTTCTATATTTTTATTTTAATTTTTCTCAGATTGTTGGAAATTACCCGAAAAGCGAATCTAAATTTGCAGTCATTCTGTTCCCGGTAATTTTCGAAAATCCTGAGTAATATTGTAGCGTAGGTTAGGTGTATCGTCAATATTTCCTGGTACTGATATATTCTATTGTTACTTTTTATTCTATATCTGAAAGCCGGATGGTCAAACACGTTACCTAATTAATTGTAGTGTGGTGTAAGGCGTATGAGGCCTCCTTTTTCTTCGCAGCCGGTGTTCCAGAAGTCTTCAAGTTCGAAGGTGTCGCTTTCCCCATAAGTTGCTGTTTTGATGTACATTTTTTCATCTTTTTCTTCGTATCCTGTGAGCAGGAACCAATGCCAGATATAGTCTTTGTAGGCTTCGTTCTGATGGCGCAAAAGCAGGTACGGTACAGGAATGTCCTGATCTAGTTGTTCTTTAATAAATATAGCTGCTTCCTGCCATGTATGATCACCACAGAATTCTTCCATCCTGATGTAAATATCAGTGTGTTTCGCTTCATTTACATCTTGAATATATCGTCCAAGACCTTCCACGAACCAGCTAAGCTTCCGTACACCGCCAGCACGTGGTTTGAGGTAAGGTTTCATGATCTGGCTGAATGCCTTATAATCTTCTTTTGTAAGGCATTCTATATTGAATGGATAAAGCGGCTTCATCTTTTCATTCTGAAGTCCGAAATAAATGCAACTGTCGCATGCGGTCGCTGCAGCACAGCCACCCATATGCATAACCAGATTCGTGAACCAGTCCTGATTGCCTCCGTAGCACCCTTCTATTGTAAAATAATCCAGTTCTTTTTTCATATTCAGTCACTTCCTAACCAAATTTCTATATATTTTCACTTAATTTCAAAAATGCAAATGCAAAAATTATTTCTTGTATATTATATCCAACTCTGTCACTTCCTACAAGAGCGAGTCTCACAATGTCATCCCTGCCAAAACGCGCAAGAGCGATTCCTTTAACTTCGGATTGACTTCATTTTTCCAGAATGCTATTATTTTCCTAAGATGCCTGGAAAATGATTACCAAACGAATCTTAGCAATACGGCTAAACTACACATTTTCCACCCGGAAATGAACGAACATGGGAAAGGCAAATAATAAGAAAGAAGGAATCACTATGAAATTAGGTTTTATCGGCACTGGAAATATGGCGTCTGCTATTATGGGCGGTATTATAAAGAATCAGATCATCCCTGCAAATGATATTATCGGAGCAGATGTCATGGAAGCTGGACGCGAGCGTGTAAAAGAGCAGTTCAAAATTCAGGTAACTGCTGACAACCATGAAGTTATCAATCGTTCTGATATTGTCATTCTATCTGTAAAACCGCAGTTCTATGCAGAGGTAATTGCCGAAATCAAAGATGATGTTCGTGAAGATCAGATCATTATCACAATCGCACCAGGCAAAACTTTGGCGTGGTTAAAGGAACAGTTTGGTAAAAATGTAAAAATTGTCCGTACAATGCCAAATACTCCGGCGCTTGTGGGAGCTGGTATGACAGCCGCATGCCCGAATGAATATATGACAAAAGAAGAGATTGCTTATGTCCTCACACTTCTGGAGAGTTTCGGACGCGTTGAGATCATTCCAGAGCGCCTGATGGACACCGTCGTTTCTGTTAGCGGAAGCTCCCCGGCTTATGTATTTATGTTTATCGAAGCTATGGCTGATGCAGCCGTTTCCGGTGGTATGCCAAGAGCTCAGGCTTACCAGTTCGCTGCCCAGGCAGTTCTTGGAAGTGCGAAAATGGTTCTGGAAACCGGAAAGCATCCAGGTGAGTTAAAAGATATGGTATGTTCCCCGGCAGGAACAACTATTGAAGCTGTCCGTGTCCTGGAAGAAAAAGGCTTCCGCAGCTCCGTAATCGAAGCCATGAAAACTTGTGAAGAAATTTCCAAGAGCATGTAAAAAATTTTTTATTTTGCAAAAATGTCTTGATATTATCATAATTTTGCAATATAATTTAATCAAATTTTTATTGTATTATTAATTTTACCCAACCCAAATTTTAAGTGTGAACAGCACTTAATCAAACATTGTGGTCGCCCGGTTCCTCAATTAACTTGGCAACAACAAAAAGGAGACGCTTCAGATTCTATTATAAATCTGAAGCGTCTCCTTTTTACACAGCTATATCAGATGTGAGGTGACTCATCTATCCCAAAATTCTTATCTACCAGATAACTGTACTCGCGAAATGCTTCTTCCTGCTCAAATCCTTCGCGCAGAGATTCCCGCAATCCTTTGTAATACCAGCCAATCGTGTTCTTTTCTTTCATTCGGAAACGATTCCACAACTCTTCTCCCATGACCGGATAATCCCTGTCGATATCACGGATATTAGAAAGCTTGTCTGCCAGACCAATCATACGCACTTCATACGGTGCATATTTTAAATGCTCAATCGTATGACTCTTGCGCTCAAACCATGTTTTTGACTTGTCTTCGCTCTCTTGAGCCACCAGCGCTGCCACACGCTCAGAAAACTCCTGCGCCAGTACTTCCCGTGTAATTCCCTGGCAATCCTCGATTGTATCATGCAAAAGCGCTGCACTGATAATCTCCTCATCAAAAGTCAGTGTTGCGACAATCTCACCCACCTCCAATGGATGAACAATATACGGTCTTTTCGTCCCTTTTCGGAACTGCCCCTCGTGTGCCTTTGTAGCAAATGCAATCGCACGAGCGACCATCTGCCCTTTCTTTTCTAATTCGTTCAAAATTTTATCCCCATATTCGCTGCCAGTCACCTGTCTTATTGATAAGTCCTATATTACAAGCGTGCTTATCAACTATTATTTAAATAATAGCATCTCGTTCTTCAAATATCAATCATTCCAGTATATAATAAATATAAATATGTATTTATAAGATGATGTTGTGGATTTTTGCCTCAACTGTAATGCATAAAAACATTTTTCCTGGAGGTCATTATGTCTGAATATACACAAAAATATGCATTTGTTACCGGCTCTTCCCGTGGCATCGGACGTGCGATCGCCCTTCGACTCGCGGCTGAGGGCTATCATATCTTCCTGAACTGTTCCCGCTCTTTTGACGCACTGGAAGAAACCAGACAAGAAATTGAAAAGATTGGCACATGTACACTGGTGCCAGGTGACATTGGAAATCCTAATACTGTGCGGAAAATCTTCCATACGATTGCCAAGACCTGTGACCATCTGGATGTACTGGTAAACAATGCCGGGATTTCCCACATCGGGCTTCTCATGGATATGACTGATGAAGACTGGGACAAGGTGCTTTCCAGTAATCTCTCCTCCGTCTTCTACTGCTGCCGCGCTGCCATTCCTCCTATGCTGTCACACGGAAGCGGAAGGATCATCAACATTTCCTCCATGTGGGGCGTAAACGGTGCATCCTGTGAAGCGGCTTACTCTGCTTCCAAAGCCGGTGTCGGCGGGCTCACCCAGGCACTTGCCAAAGAACTGGCAAGAAGTAAAATTCCAGTCAATGCTCTTGCATGTGGTGTCATCGATACCGAAATGAATAAACAATTAGACGAAGCAGAACGGGCAGAACTTGCGGAAGATATCCCTGCCGGACGCTTCGCCACCCCTGAAGAAGTTGCTGAAATGGTATGGAAACTAATCTGCGCGCCAGAATATCTCACCGGACAGATCATCACATTTGACGGGGGATACTTATAAAGAAAAAAGATGCACGACTGCAGAATCTTTTTCTGCGATCATGCATCTTTTTATTGATAAATTCTTATTTATGGTCTCTGACCCATTCCACCTTCCAGTGTCAGTGTCTCACCACTCATATATTTGAAGTCAGGAGATGCAAGCTGTACACACACTCTTCCGATCTCTTTCTCTGCGTCTGCATAGTGACCTGCCGGCGGCATCTTTACATTTGCCTTAAATGCGTCCGGATAAGCCTGCTCGAATTTCTCAAGCTGTGCAGTCCATGCAAGTGGGCATACGATGTTGACATTGATTCCGTCCGGTCCCCACTCAGTTGCTGCAACTCTTGTAAGTCCACGGATTCCTTCTTTTGCTGCCGCATATGCACACTGACCATAATTACCGAAAAGTCCTGCACCGGAAGCAAAGTTGATGACGCTTCCTTTTGTCTCTTTCAAGTATGGATAGCATGCCTGCATATAATAAAATACTGCATACAATCCTGAATACATTGCCAGATCGAACTGTTCCTGCGTATGATCTGCCAGTGTAACTCCGGATGCAGAAGCCTGTGCATTGTTGATCAGCACATCAATTCGCCCAAATGTATCGATTGCCTGTTTCACAACATTGTCAACAACTGCTTTATTGTCTGCGCCTGCAGATACGTCTGCCTGTACCGGAAGTACTTTTATTCCGTACAGTCTCTCTAATTCTTCTTTTGCATCTGTCAGTTTCTGCACATTACGTCCTGTAATAACAAGATTTGCCCCCTCTTTTGCATATGCAGTTGCGATTCCATATCCGATAGATCCACATCTGCCATCACTTAATACCGCGCGTCCCGCTCCTGTGATGATCGCTGTCTTACCTGTTAAAAATCCCATATTTTCTTCTCCTTTCAGTAAGCCTTTTCTTGTATAACGTACCATATCACATTTTTACACTCAATTCAATGTTATTTTACTATTTTTCACAATTTTCTATAAATAATACGATTGATAGTTAAAAAACAAACTTTTTTCATCAAATTGAGTTAATATTATATCAAATATAGATAATTTAACACTTCCTGCTATGTAACTAAAAAAGGTCCACCGGACCTTTTTGTCGTATGCTTGGCAACGAAAAAGGCGCCATACAGCCAATGTCATGAAGTTAACATTAGCCATATAGCGACCTTATACTTACATTTCTTATTATTTACACTTCTATTCTTACATATCTTTTTCTTCGTATTTTTTATATTCATCAAACTGCGCAAGAATTGTCTCGTCCGGTGCTTTTGTAACCATACTGACGATTACGATAAAACACAGGCTGATAACAAATCCGACTAACAAAGAATAAATACCTGTTGCATTTCCGATTGTCTGTCCATTTACAATTGGAAGATAATCCCAGATCAGCACAGTCGCTGCTCCGGACACCAGTCCTGCCACAGCTCCCGAAAGATTCGTTCTGCGCCAGAAGAGGCTCATAACGACAAGCGGACCAAATGCTGCTCCAAGTCCTGCCCATGCATCAGATACCAGGTCCATGATAGAACTGTTCGGATCCCATGCGATGAAAAATGCTACTACAGCTACGCCAAATGTTGTCATACGTGCTACATTTAATACCTTCTTATCAGAAGCTTCCGGATTCAGAATGTTCTGGTAAATGTCTTTAGATACGGAAGAAGAACATACCAGAAGCTGTGAATCTGCAGTTGACATTACAGCTGCCAGAATTCCACAGATAAACAATCCTGCAATAAATGGAATCGGAATCTTTTCAATGAAAACCTTCTGGATCATCTCAATAAATACTGACTCTGCTGATGGTGCCCCCTCTGTTACTCCGAGAATCTCCGGATAGAGAAAAGCACGTCCGAGCAGTCCGATCGCAATCGTAAATCCAAGGGAAAGTACAACCCACACAATTGCAATTGCCGAAGATTTCTTCAGTTCTTTCTCACTGCGGATTGCCATAAAACGAATCAGGATATGTGGCATACCACAATATCCAAGTCCCCATGCCATATTAGAAATAATCTCTACCGCTGTGATCGGATGATCTCCATTATATGTAAAGCTTAAGTAATTGTCCGGATTCACTCCTGTATTTGCAAGCATGTTATGAAAATCACCACCTACAAATCCCCATGCCAGCACCGGTACTGCAAGAATTGCAATCAACATCAGTAATCCTTGGAAGAAATCTGTAGAACACACTGCAAGAAATCCTCCCATAAATGTGTAGATCAGAATAACTGCTGCACCCAGAAATAAAGCTATATGGTAATCCAATCCAAATACAGTGTTAAAAAGCTTACCTCCGCTTGCCAGCGCGGAAGCTGTATATACCAGAAAGAAAATGACGATAATAACTGAAGAAATACCAAGTAAAATCTTCTTTTCATCGTGATAACGGTTTCCGAAAAATTCCGGAAGCGTCATAGAATTTCCCGCTACAATTGTATATGCACGAAGTGGTCTTGCGATAATAAGCCAGTTAGCAATCGTTCCAAGTCCAAGTCCTACGGCGATCCATGCCTGCCCGGTTCCAAGTGCATATACAGAGCCCGGAAGTCCCATCAGCAACCAGCCGCTCATGTCAGATGCCTGTGCAGACATCGCAGCTACCGGAGCGGAAAGTCCTCGTCCTCCGAGGAAGAAATCGTCTGCCCCCTTCGTCTGTCTCATGCTCCAGATCCCAATTCCGATCATTCCCAAAAGATAGACGCCAAATGCAATTAATATAGATACTGTTGTTGTCATGTTCTCTCTCCTTTTCTATAATCAAAGAACGCTCTCACTTTCGAGAGCATTGTATTAATTATACTAAAAAATGAATATTTGTCAATATATGCTTTCTTGCCCGTTAACGTCACCTGGTAACGACCTGGTAACATTATTCATCTGTTTCATCCGTTATACATGAAACATCAGGTCTTAGTGCTTTGTCTATTTTGCATAATCTTTTTCTCTGTTTTTTATATTTTTTGGTTAATCATAATATTGTGCAGGTGCTATACTACAGTTGTAACAAATAGAACTCATAAAATTATTCAGACTTGGAGGAAAAGATAAATGAATACTTTAAAAGCTGAAAAAAGAACACTTGCCGTAAAGGCAAAAAAATTAAGAAGAGAGGGCTATGTTACCGGTAACGTATTCGGCAAAGAGATGAAAGAGTCCATTCCAGTAAAAATGGATGCTGCCGCAGTTGACCGCCTGCTTAAGACGAGCAATAAAGGAAGCCAGATCATGTTGGATATTGACGGCGAATCCCACAATGTATTGATCAAAGAGGTTGATTATAACCCATTAAAAGGCAGAGTAGATGAGATGGATTTCCAGGCTCTTGTCAAAGATGAAGTTGTACATTCTGTTGCAGAGATTGTTCTTGTAAACCATGACAAACTTGAATCTGGTGTATTGCAGCAACAGTTAGAGGAAGTTTCTTATAAAGCACTTCCATCTGCACTTGTTGACAAAGTTGAGATTGATGTAGCAAAACTCCGTATCGGCGATACGATTAAAGTAAAAGATCTGTCACTTGCACAGGATAAAGATGTCCACTTGGTTACAGATCCTGAGACAACTGTTGTTACTGTAACTGAATCACATATTGCAATTGCTGATGACGAAGACAGTGAAGAGACTGAGTAATCCCAGTATCGGATCATTTTCAAATTGAACATTTTGTATCTGAACAGATATCATAATTGAAATTTGTCAGACACTCATAAAAAATGAAGGCTCCTTAAGTGGGAGGCTTCATTTTTTATAAAGAGGACATAGCATTTTAAATAAACACTATGTCCTCAATTAACATTCTTATTCTATTATTCTTATTCCACTGTTACACTCTTTGCAAGGTTTCTCGGCTTATCTACGTCTAATCCCTTTGCCACGCTCACATAATATCCCATCAACTGTAATGGAATAACTGCAAGTGATGTTGCAAAATGTGGATCTGTCTTTGGAATATAAACAGTGAAATCTGCTGTATCCTCAATATTGTAATGACCAAATGTAGTCAATCCCATAAGGTACGCTCCACGGCTCTTACATTCTACCATATTGCTGACTGTCTTCTCATAGAGATCTGGCTGTGTCAGCACTCCGATTACCAATGTTCCATCTTCGATCAGAGAAATGGTTCCGTGTTTCAATTCTCCTGCTGCATATGCCTCAGAATGGATATAACTGATTTCTTTCATCTTCAGGCTTCCTTCCAGACTGATTGCATAATCAATTCCTCTTCCTACGAAAAATGCGTCTTTTGCATTAGCCTGTTTTGCTGCGAACCACTGGATTCTCTCTTTATCTGCAATAATCTTACTGATCTTATCCGGAATTGTCTGCAGCTCTTCAATATATCCTGTATACTGTTCTTCCGTAATCTGTCCACGAACCTTTGCAAATTGAATTGCAAGTGCATAAGTTGCGATCAGCTGTGTGCTGTAAGCTTTTGTTGTAGCTACAGAAATCTCCGGTCCTGCCAGTGTATAGAATACGTTGTCTGCTTCTCTTGCGATAGAAGATCCGATCACATTTACAATACCAAGTGTCTTAATTCCCATCTCCTTAGATTCGCGGAGTGCTGCAAGGCTGTCTGCAGTCTCTCCGGACTGGCTGATGATAATGACTAGACCTTTTGGATCTAAGATTGGATTACGATAACGGAATTCGCTTGCCAGTTCCACACGTACCGGAATTCTTGCCAGGTCTTCAATGACATACTGTGCTGCCATACCTACATGATAAGCAGATCCGCATGCTACGATATAAATCTGGCTGATCTCTTTCATCTCCTCTTCGGATAATCCTACTTCCGATAAATCAATCGCTCCATTTTTCAGGACAGAATTCAAAGTGTCAGAAACTGCTTTTGGCTGCTCATGGATCTCTTTCATCATGAAATGCTCAAATCCAGCCTTTTCAGCTGCTTCTGCATCCCACTCGACCGTCTTCAACTCTTTCTGAATTTCGTCTCCGTCCAGATTATAAAATGTAATCTCTCCTTTTCTTACGCGAGCCATCTCAAGATTTCCGATGTAATACACATTTCTTGTATATTTCAGAATAGCCGGAACATCAGATGCGATGTAAGAATTCTCACCATCTACACCAAGTATCATCGGGCTGTCTTTTCTTGCCACATAAATCTCTCCCGGATAATCCTTAAACATCATTGCCAGTGCATAAGAACCACGAATACGGATCAATGCATGATTGATTGCATCAACCGGTGTACCGAGATATTTCTTATAATAATAGTCAACTAATTTTACAGCAACTTCTGTATCTGTTGCTGAGTAAAAAGAATAACCTTTACGGATCAGCTTATCTTTCAGTTCCTGATAGTTCTCTATAATACCATTGTGAACTGCTACAACATTGCCATCATCACTGATGTGCGGATGTGCATTTGTCTCAGATGGCTCTCCATGAGTCGCCCATCTTGTATGTCCGATACCACATGTTCCAGGTACGGATTCTCCGCCATTCGTCTTCTCAGCCAGAACTTTCAGACGACCTTTTGCCTTTATGACTTCTGTCTCTTTCTCTCCATCTCTTACTGCGATTCCTGCTGAATCATATCCTCGGTACTCCAGCTTAGAAAGACCATCCAACAGAATTGGTGCTGCCTGCATATCACCTGTAAATCCTACAATCCCACACATACTATAACTCCTTTCACTGCGTCTCTTGTATATGTACACTTCAAGACTCCCTCGTGAGCCCCGATACGAAATCCGGTATCTAAAAAAGCTTTTTTACAACCGGATTTCTCTTATTTGTCATTATATAGTCAATTCTACAATCCGTGTAAGTATACCATAGAAGCTGCGCTGGCGCAAGAGATGAAGCTGATTCAAAGCTATCTTTGTAATTGAATTTGCTTTGCCAGAGTGTATATAATATGATGACTGTCGATGAGATCGAGACATTTTTATATTAACATCTCCTGCTCGATTTCCATCTTATTTTCCAATATACACTGTTTCAGTACTTCTAATTTACCGGCATTCAATGCTTCTAACTTTTTCTGCTTTTTGCTGCATAGCTTAATTCCTTTTTCCTTTTCCAACGCTGCCTTATAAGAGGGAACATCCATCTTCCATGGAATCAGATTTGGAAAAATATTCTTTTCATTATACAAAAAAATCTGTATTCCACCGTAATCCATATCTCCCCAATGATAACACTGGATTTCTTCCGGTGCTGTCTTCATTAACATTTGCAAAAAGCGAACTTCCTTTGGCGAAAAGTAGCCATGACAAAAGATATATAAAACTTTTGGATCATATTCCATGCTTTCATAATTCGCTTTATTCTCAATCACAATGATTTTTTCAACACTATTTCGTAAGCTTGGTACGGCATGCTCTAATGTCTGTGCATTAAGTACCGTTCCATAATAATTCAAGGAAGTGTCGATTTTCTTCTCTATCGCTGTGCCATTTCGATCTGTCATGCAATACTCCACGGCACCTTTCCATTCTAATGTCTGAGAATAACTTAATATTCCATGTGCTGCCAGTATCTCATCATCTGACATGCCTTCTTCATATTGCGGCGAGTATTTCAAAGCTTCGATAACTACACCTTGATAAATGCGTTCGAAAACTTTAGATGGCGTGATATCATTTTTCTTTTCAAATACTTTGGAGCTGAACACGCGCTTCCATTCCGGTTCTTTCAGATCAGCTAGCGCTTTCAGACACTTAAGGAATTCTTCGTCCTCCGCTTTGGATAACTCTTTCGTATTCCCTTTATTCAACTGTTCCAGCACATGATTACAATAAGCGAACAGACAGCTTCCGGATACATCCTCCTGCAGTTTGCACACTCTTGTTATTGCCTGTAACTGGCGTTCTCTAGGATCAATGACCCCAATTAAGTCACATAATCCAGGAATTACTTCTACCCGATAATCAATCTTCGTGATATCTGTATTCATTTCTCTCCAGTCAAAATGCAGATATTCTTCTCCGCCTAATGCTGGAATTCTTTCTAAAACTTTTGCCTGTCTGACCAGTTCATCTCTGCCACCCACTATTTTCAAAAGATCCCCATCCACCTTTGGGTGCTTCATTCCTAAGAGATTCCCTATGCGATAGTCCTTTGTATTTGTCTTATCGATCAACCATTTTGCCAACGGCAGATTCTTTTCATTATATTCCATATTTTATTCTTCGCTTTTCATCATAACCTTACATTTCTTTTTATAACATGCGATTGAAGTAATTATAAAGATCCTCCAAAGTTAGCAACATTACGTTTCGTTCATGTGCCACTGCAAGCAATTCCTCGGTAAATCCTCCCAGTGAAAAAATAATATAATAATATTTTTCTCCCTTTGCAAAGGCCATCGCATATCGTTCTAATAATTCTAATTCATTCAACCCAATTTTCTCATTTTTGAATTTACAAGACCCCATCAAATACTCTGCTATTTTCTGATTTGATTCCTGTACCGGAACACCTACAATATCTATCTGTATCTGCTTCTTCTCACGCGGATCAGTTCCCCACCACTGACCGACATCAGCCAAATCAAACGGCAGGTTGTCTGCATAACGCATCAGATACTCCTTACACATCTTTTCAAATATAAGTTCCATATAGTCATGCATATGATAGATTTTTGGATATTTCCATTGTCTACCATATGGGGAGCATATCAATTTACAGGGATTGTGGCACTTTTTTAACTAATCAACTGTCAAAGATGAGATTATATCACAGCAAAAACAAAAAACAACCAGTCCTTAAAAACTAATCAAGGGGCAAATCAATATTTCTCATTCTTTTTGAATAAAATGGAAAATTCTCTTAAGTTTCCTCTTCTATCTCTAATAACCCTAAATCAAGCAATGAAACACACAACAAGCTCAGTATTCTATATGCCTTATTTGATTCCATTTCTTTCTCTTCAAAATCAAATATTTTCTTGTTAACTTCCCTGAAATCATCCAAATCTAATTTTAATTTTCCTATTTTTTGTAATGCTTCCCACAATTCTCTAACAGCACACATTAAACTCTCTTCGGTTATATTTTGATGGTTTATATGTCTACTATGAAGATACTGTTTAAGTTCTTTTCCCGTCTCTTTTCTCTCTTCAAAAACATGATGCTCAAAATTACTCAACGTAAAGCTTTCAATTGCCGGATAACTCAACAGCAACAGTCCTTGTCTGTCATACCCTCCATTATCTCTTGCATTCCCCAACGTACTAATCATCTTATTGATAAATAAAACATCTGTATTAGACTGGTAATCACGGTCAAACAAATAATAAATTGCCGCATTATCTACATTAAAATCATACTGTTCAAATAATGTTATATATAAATTATTCAGGAAATCATTATCTTTATCTATCGTTTTAATATTGCTTTCTTCTGTATTTATAACAAATACTTGAGACATTATATTTTCTTTTGAATTATACTTATGATAACCTTTACCTCTTAAAATGCTCTCAAATTGATAATCATAAATCTTACAAAAAATATAATACAAGATTAGTGCCTCTGTCTTATTACCTTCAACAATATATAAGACTTTGCCAATTGATTTTTCCTTATTAATCCTAACGTTCATATCGCGGGATTCCATTGAACACACCACCCAGGTACATTTTTTCTATATTCTGTGCTTCTCTTGGTTTTTCACTCGAAAATCTTTTTACCACACTTCCTCCTTTATCAAAATCAACAGAATAAATCTGATCCGGTCTCAATAAACTATTAGAAAGTAAATTGGTTGAATGTGACACAAAAATAAATTGTGATTCTCCGGCATTCTTCATAAAATATCTTACAAGCAGTTCTTCCAGATTATTGTGAAACCCACTTGAAAATTCGTCCAGTAACAACATTCCGCTATTAGATATACAATAAAAAAATGCAGGCAATAATTGTACTAGAGTTTGATTTCCCAATGATTCCATTTCATACGGGATTGGTTCGTTTATCCCATTTCGCCTAAAATATATCTGATTCTCCGGAGACTCTAAAGTCACGATATTTCCAGTTGCTTTTTTATTATACTCAATCCTTTGTTCAAAATGATATTGCTCAAAGAAATCATTAATGAGTTTTGTTCCAGACTCTTCCATATAAGATCTTAGTGATAAATCCACTCCCTTATACTGCGTAGCACTTTTTAAACACATATCCATATATACAGAATTAGACAAAAACTCAAACCATTTCTGTAATTTTACTTGTCCTCGAAATCTTGTATTAAAAAATATATCTCTCAAAAATAATAACTGTTTTGGTATATCTGTATAATTCTTTACCTCTGTCAGTATTGTATTTGCTGTACTTCCCTCCCTTGACAACAATTCAATACCATCTACAGTCAACTTTTCTCTCAAAAATACATCTACCCATTGATAAGAAATATCATAAATTATTTCAGATTTATCAATTTCAAAAACATATTTTAATTCCATTACCGGAGTATCAGAAAATAAACATATATATTCCACCCAATTCACTTCATTTTTGGCCAATAAACATTCAAGTAAAAATCGAATTGCTTTCAAAACGTTTGACTTTCCAGATGCATTTTTACCTACAAATAATGCTCCTTTTAAAAGATTACCACTTACATTTGTGTTCAATAATGTCTTATAATTGGTCTTCTCAAAATCAATCTTTACTTTATTATGAAAAGACTTAAAATTTCTAAGTTCAACACTTTTAAGCATATATTCCTTCCTCCTAGCTTAAATCATATACACATTATATTCTATTTTTAACAATCTATGCAATATTTTTTCAGAGAATATATTTTAAAATGTAATTTTTTTACGTTTTATATTTACATGTTTTCTGAGTCACGGGTTTCATTTAAAATTTCTTGGTCTAATGTTCAATACGGACCTAATGTGTGGTTTTATCCATAAGATTGCTCCTTTAAAAAACTTCTAGTTTTACAAAGGGGTTATCTCATGGTTTTAGGGCAAAAACACGGTACTAGCTATTTACCGTGTACGAGGGTTCTTCGTGAGGGTTCCTAACAAAATGGAAATGGATTGATCAGTTTATCGACTGGTCAATCCTTTTTTCTGTTCTCACACCGGTTATATCATGTAATTCTCGTTTTGTTAATTTCTGCCTCTTTATTCAATCGGCGTTTTAATGAATTTTCCTTCATCATTTAATTCTGTGCACGCTTGGGAATAAGCGCACTATCTAAAGTGGCCGAATTCTCCTTTATATCTTCTACTACATTCTCAATAGAATCATGTTTCTTTAACCAAATTTCTTTTTCCAATTCTAATTTACACATCAGATAATCATGTCTTAAAGAAAACTCATCAAAAATATCACTCCATGTTAAAACATAAATTTTATTATTTCCATTCCTATCTGCATGCACTAAATGTGGTTCTCCAAGTGCTCTATGCCCATCTATTTCATCTTGTATATAACCATTTTTAAATCATACCATTTATTCCCTTATATATAATACACCTCACCTGTCAAAAACTGACGCCATTCGACAAAATAAGACAGAAAATTTTCATCTTCTGCCTCATCTCCTGTCCCTATATTCTTTTATCTCTCTTGTATAGCAATTGAATCTTGACATCTCTCCGATGCAGATATCAGATTATGCCCGGAAGAACATTCCGACGAAAAAAGAACAAAGCAATAGGAAGGACACATTTTAACAACAAAAAAGTGGCATTCTAATAATCAATAGCTTTTCATATGGCTTTTCCGCGAAGCTTTATTAAAGTGCGACTTCTTTTCAAATCTACTTTCCTTTTTCTCAATTTCACACCATCAGCCATTACTTTGGCCAGGCAGTTATCTTAAGTTGACACTAGGTTGACCACATTGGGGTCTGACCTCTTCAACTTTCTTTTTAAGAAAAATCACAAAGCTCCTTCAATCTATTTTTTATAGATACTTCCATCTTTGCAAGCTTTACCAGTAACATTTCAACTGTTTTCTCGCCTTTTTCATAATCAATTTTACCATATTCTCCTGCAAATAAACATTTTGCCATATCAAACCAGTAATCGAAATCATCTTGCATTTGTACTACAAATGTAGTAGATTCTTCGAATACTGTTTTTGGAATATAGGCTTGATGAAGAAGCATTTCATTTTTAAGCATTTTTGTCAACTCCGTATATTTTCCAAAATACACCTTAAAGGACTCGCATTTAGCTTCTCGCTCAAATTCTTCATCTATTTTTAAACATTCGAACAAATCGTGTTCAAGTGGAACTATTTCTGCAAAAATAGGCTCTATCTTCTCATAGTAATGCAGACTGGATGTAAACGTTTCACATTTTTCAAATATGGCTGGTGGAATTTAGTCTAGCACCCCGAATTCCAGTAGCCCATTTAGCATGCCATGAAATCTAGAAAATTTCGTCAAATTGGAACAATTATAACAGAAAACGAGAAATTTTGCCTAAAAACCTCTCGTTAAAATATCAAAATTTAAAATGCGGTGGAATTTACCTTTTACCACCAATTGACGTATCACTTCTGAAGAATCCTGCTGTTTCTATTTTCTCATACTCTTCACATTTTATTTTTTGTTGGCATCGGAACAAATTCCAGTTTTAATTGCATCCCTAATCCATGTGCAAGTTTTTTTACCATACTCAGACTGGGATTTCTTGTTCCGTTCTCGATCCGGCTTATATCTGCCTGCGTAATTCCGGTTTTAGCTGACAAATCTTTTTGTGTCATATTCTGCTGCACTCTTGCATCAATCATCGCCTGGATAATATCATATTCCGGTTGCAGTGCATCATATTCTGCCTTTACCTCCGGATTCTGCAATGCTCTTTTTTTATAATCTTTATAGCTACTCATTGCCATACCTCCGTTCATAATCTGCTTTATACTTCTTTGCCAGTTCTTTTTCTGCCTTTGGTGTCTTCTGCGATTTTTTTATAAATCCATTGGTCAGTACCGCCTTCTTGCCTACGATAAAGAAATACAATACTCTTGTAATATCTGATCCCTGCTTGGCACGAAGCTCAAATATCCCATTCTCCAATGGTTTTGAATATGGCTCACGAAGCAATGGTCCGTTCATTTCCAGTAAATCAATTGTCCGCAATGTTTTTGCCAGCAACTTAGGCTCCAGGGAATCTAATAGTTCCTGCACAGGGCATCTTTCATCTTCTGTATCATATAAAATGATCTCGTACATTAGTATGCTCCTTCTTCTTTGTAATTATAATATGTCGTATTCAACATGTTTGTCAAGATGATTCCAAACACTTTTTCATATATGTTAACTTCCAGTATTTTTACGGCTCGATTTAAAGATATACCGATTTATTAATCAAATGGTAACTCCTCCATACTCTTTTTGATTTCGTGCTCTTGTACCACATATTTATGTCCAATATCCTCTACAAAATCTCGATACCGCAATATGCTATTGTCTTTAAAATATGCAAGCGTCCGATTCCTTTCTGTTATTCTGTCATCTTTTAATGCAATCATTGTCTGATAGCTGCTCCATCGGTAATCCTCTGGTTTTACCACTATTCTGGCTTTCACCGGGTTCAGATGAATATACCTGCTTGTCTGTAAGAAATAAGAATCTTCCTTCACAAGACATGACTTATATCTACTTTCAAACAAATGTCCTCGATACTGGTACTTATGATTAAAATACATTGCATATCTCTCAGACAAACACTTCATGAACCTTCCAATCTCATCTTCACTAGTTTCCAGTAGAAGATGTATATGATTCGTCATCATACAATATGCATGTATCTTACATTGATACTTATCTAATGCCACCTTTAATATCTCTAAAAACACCTGATAATCTGTTTCATCTGAAAAAATCTCTGTTCTCCTTACTCCTCGGTGCATCAAATGATAGATTGCACCCGGATACCATTCTCTTAATTTTCTTGCTATTTTGCGTTCTCCTTTTATGATGTTATCATTCATGATTATCTTTAAAGTAATGCGTCCACATCCGCATTACTCTTTATCACGTATACTTACTTCTATGTGTTTTCCCAATGCATTCGCATACTTTTCCAGCATCAACAATGTCGGGATTCTTGTCCCTCCCTCAAACCTTGCTATATTCGATGTTCTCACACCGGTTATATCCGATAATTCCTGCTGCGTTAGTCTCTGTCTCTTTCTTTCCTCCACCAATTGTCGTATCACTTCGGAAGAATCCTGCTGCACTGCTGATTGAATCATATCCGCATATGCCAGCAACCTTTTCTCTCTTTTTTCCTTTTCATTCTGATATTCTTCTCTGTTCTCTTTCATCCGATCCGCTTCCTACTATCAGTTTTATCGGATTATATCATTAATGATATAAAGTTGCAATACCTTTTAACAACTTAAGATTTTCTTAATGGGGTCTGACCCCTTCAGTCTTTATCCGTTTCTACTTTGTCTCCAATCCGCACTTATATTTCACGCAAAGAGAAAAATAATTCCTCCACACTGGATTCAACACTTCATATTCCTCTCTTATGATATCCTGACACACTCTCATCATATTTTGTGCATAAACTTCCTTATACTCATCCCCCATTGACTCAACCAACGTCAAACAATCAATCCATTTACACATAAAATCTTCTTTTAATTCTTGATTTTCCAATTTACTGTATTCATCAATAATATAACGCAGACATTTTTCAGTCATTGTAATCTCAAATCTGTATTTAATCATTTGTTCTATACAATCTAGTAATACATAAACATCCATCTTAAGAGCAACTAAAAAATTTAGTATTCCCGTTCCAGAAATATTTAATTTTATCTCCTGTATTATTAATGACTGTATCGTTACTTCTCCGGTAACTATAACGGCTTTCTTTCCCTGAGCCAGTGCTAACGCGTCATAATCAGAAATTCCAAATACATCTAACCAGTCCCGTTCTTCATCCTGCACGTCACAAAACTCTCGATTATTGCTCCAAGTATTTAACTGACTCACAAAATTTTTTAAGGCTGCTGCCTCCCCAAGGATCTGCACTTTTTCACTTTCAGATACTACATTCATGTAAAGACGTTTTTCTCTCACACCAAGGCTGGATACATGTTCCTTATCATTTTCATTAATTATGTCTGTACACATAGTTAATATCGTATTTCTCATTGATTCTGGAACAAATACCTGTCTTTCTTTTAAGAATTCCGGCTTAACTCCAATCATATACAACATAATCACAGCTGCAAAAGACAATACAAACTGTTGTCCTCGAATTAAGTCCTCATCATAACGCTCTCTTACAATAATATCTTCACTTTGTACTAAGGTCATAATTAACTGAACCGTATTGACTCGTACAGTTTTCTGAAGTATCGCAAATGGTAATGGAAAACTGGAAAAATCTTTATAATTATCTAACCAATTAAATTCCTTTTCATCTCCAGGAATGTATTTCATAAGTTCTCTGCTGAAATTTTCTACATCTAATTTTCCATCCCTAGTTTCGATAGATATTGTTTTTACTGCATTTGCTTTCACCAATTTTTCTAAACATAGCCTAATTAAGTAACCATCCACAGGCATTATCTCTGATATATGATATTCTCTTCCTTCTATCATAACAAGATCGCCTGTTTTCTTTCTCAAAAGTCCTATTGTAATTGCTTGATCTCGGTATATGTGTGTTGCTCCCTGCCATATATATGGTACATCTGGCAATATGTTTTCTTCATATATGCAATATATTAATTTTTCTCCATCCACCCCCTGTAACACAACTGCAGTATCATTTTCAATTCCATCTATTTTTCTTTCTGTATTATCCGAATCACTTATCTGAAGCATAAGATAATTTCCAAATATTCCAATCTCATTATCTTTGTTTCTCAGTAACGCCTTTAACATTAATTTCTTTGCTTCTGCTTTTTTATTTTCCCTGCTATAAATACCCGCAACAAGTGTCAATAATCTTGCTGTTCCAATTTTTATTGCCGCGTCTATTACCTTTTGTGGTATATTTCTTTGTAAATTTAATGACAAAACAATAGTAGCATCTACTACAAACAAATCGCTCTGAAAATTATCAAATATGTTTAATAATATATCTAATGCCGTTACTGCCTGATTATCTTCCATCAAAAGTTTAGCTTTTAATCTCAATATGTCTGGTGATACTTGTCCTAATGCTTCTTTTTTCTCTACTATTTGCATTGCTTCTTTATAATATTGACAATCAATCAATACTTTTGCAAAATCAACTTCTGCTTCCGGATCAAGCCATTCTAACTGTCCATCCTTCCATTTTTCAAATAATTCCGGAAGCATTTTTCGCTCTGTCTCATGAACTTTGAAAATTTCTAACCAATACTCTACATAATCCTTGTAAACTGATTGATATTTCTTCCATTCCGTAATTGCCGCTTCCTTACCATCACATACCCGAATTGATTGAACATATAATAAAAACAGATATATATCCTTCTCCAGAATACCATTATGACTCTCAATAGATTCTTTTACCTGATTCCAATTATTACATTTTTTTCTCAGTAAATTACAATATAACCAATACGTTCCCGCTCTTTCACAAAATTCCACAACTGCTTCCTCATCTATGCAACCCAAATCTATCTTATACTGAATCATCATAGTTTCAATCGCAGAATCCTTCTTTATTACATCTGGAATTTCATTCAACAACTCTATATTTTTTTCTTCAAGAACCACTTGGTTTTTCAAAAAAGTTCTATAATACAATAATTTTATCTTATTGTTGTTATGAGCAATTTTTTGCTTCATTCCAGACAAAATCTTTCCAATTTCTTTTACCCGTCCATCCTCTTTTACATTTTCTAATGAAATTGTATTAACAATAGTGTCCTGCTCTTTTTCTAATACATATATTTCCTCTATATAACTCAGATTATTTCCAAATAATTGCTGAATCAGCTCATGAATATTAATTATTGGTTTTTCTGCCAGCCACAATGCGCACACTCGATTAACAAGCCATTTTTCATTGCTATATTGTCCAGTAAGAGAAAACTCATAATTATCCACATGATGTCTATTCTTCTTTTCAAGCTTCATGAACTTTTCTTTTTCATCTCTGGAAATAATTCCTGCAATCTCTTTCAGGTCAGAATTTTTAATCAGTTTTTCTAATTGTGTCATTTTTTCTTTTTTATCAAACCAATATAAAATCAAAATCCTTGTTATATCATCTGAAATATAGTTGCTTTTAATTTTCTTCCATGCTTCCAAAGCCTCCATATCTAAACACTGATAATCAGAGAGTAACGATAATTTTATTTGCATTGCCATATCAATATCCGCATTTTTATTCCTCAAAAACGGAAGCAAATCATGAACATGTTCTATATTCCCTTTCCTAATTTCCTGACTTAAAATATCATATACTTTCATAACCTCTTCTGGATTTTTAATTTGGGATGTATGTTCTATAATTTCTCTAATATTATTATTACTATATTCAAGTTGTCTCTTACTCTCGCTTTTTTGATTTTTTAATATAGAAGCTTTCAAATATTGCTCACTTACCGATAATCCACTGGTCAAATATTCCTCGTATTCTGTATATATTTTCACCAGCAATTCTCTGACAACTGATTCATCTATTACATTAATTTCCCTTTCATCATCATTGAAAAACACTTTCAATTGTCCAACTAAGCCATTTATAAGTTCTTCTTTTGTGGTAATGTCTCCATTCGACTGCAACAGATGTTCATATATCTTTTCAATAGGTTTATAATACTTCAAAAAATCTTCAAACTTCCCAGAAGTTAAAATTGTTCCATCATTTTTCTTGATAAATTCTCTTAACCACTTCTTTATTTTCTTCTTAAATGACCAAAACTTTATGTTTTCTTTTATGGTCATCTTTCCGTCTGATACACTTTCAGTTATTAATCCAATCACTATATCCGATATAGCTGTTACAATTGTGTCCTTCACTAATTTTATCATTCCTTTTCTAAATTATCCTTGCTTCGGAAGTAAGAGTTTTTTACTTTCAGCATACACACCTCTACTTATCCCTAACCCTCCCCAGCTATGCTGGAGTTTAGCGGTTTAGAGATTTTCAATTACTTCTGACGAATTCCATTGCAGTGTTGACCGAATCATATCATCACCGATATGAAATCACAATACCTTTTTACATCTTAAGATTTTCTTAATGGGGTCTGACCCCTTCAACTTTTATTCTTCCCGTTCTTTTTGTATCTTTAATAATGCGTTTACTATTCTCTCTGCCAGACTCCCACTTATTTTATTATATTTATCCGCTGTTGCTTCCTCTCTAATTTGAAGAATTAGCTCATCTTTCGTCATATCTTTTAACTTTTTTTCATTTATCTGCCTTATACTGTGTTCTGTTATCTCATAAAATTCTTTCAATTCAATTCCTAAATCTAATTCCGTAATTTGATTCATTAGCCTTTTAATAACGTCCCCATCTCCCCATTCATTTAACAAATGATCCAGCTTGTCTTTCTCAATTCTTATTATAGATGTGTTCATTAAAAGATTTGCCTTTAACTTATCAAGTTCATCATTCTCATTTAAATCAATTCTTGTAAACAACATTCGATACACAACCGGCATTTTTGAATTTTCATTCGAGCTACAACCACATACAAAAGCAATTGATCCAATATTGTCTTTATGATTTAACTGCTGATTATAAGGGAAGGAAATAAACATTAACTCCCCTAATCTTCTGTCCGTTAATACTACATAAGCTATCGAAAGTTTTCTCGAAACAATCATCTGTCCATAATATTTCTTTTCAGCTCTAGCTCCTGTCTCTTTCTCCTTTAACCCTGTATCTATAGAAAGTGTCGCATTGCATAAATCTCCTCCCCATTCTTCATTTCCTTCTTCCAGCTCTAATGTCCCTGTTAGTATCTTTCCGTCATTATCATGCCTCGATGGCTTCTCTGGTGCATAAAAATAGCAAAAATATCTTCCTAAATATTTTTTCATATCCCTTGCTGCAATTATAAATTTATCTGTTGTAACAGAAAATTCTGAAAATACTTTTGATACCTCATCCATCTCTTTCCACATCATCTCCTGCATGTCAACATTTAAATATTCACATATATAATATAATAATGCTAACTGTATGTTCCCATTTCTTTTTTTATTTAAAAGTGAAGACAAATTTCCTGTATTAACACTAATATTGTATTTCTCCTCGCAATATGTTCCTAAATCGTTAAGACTTTTCCCAACTTCTTTTCTGACCTTAAACATATACTTTACATTGCGTATAATTCTGTCATTCATCTCTTTGTCTAATTCAGCAATAGTTATCTTGTTGTCATTCATTTGCATTCCTCATTTCTTGTCAACACTTATTTTCACTTATTTTTATCAGCTTTCTTATAAAATAATTATAAATAAATTTTGTCAGTTTTTACAGTATTTTCTATAATACTTACAAAAGAATGTCGAATTTGGAGGTTACAGTTATGAAATTTGTAAAAATTTTAATCAACAATATTTTTATTCCTTTTGCCACTTTTCTTTTTATTTTAGTTGGTGTCTTTGCTGCGCTTTTATCCGCGATAATTGAATTTGCAGTACTCAAAGAATTATTTACTTCTGAATACCAAGAGTTCATCCCCTCATTTCTTATCGCATTAGCCTTGGTATTACTCCTCGAATACAGCAAACTCTACTTGCATTATTTACTTGGACGTTGGAAGCATAAACCAGACAGCAACAGCGCCAAATATATGAAAAAGGTCCGAATAATTGTCAGTATCCCTATTGCTATTTCATTCGTGTGCACTGTGATTTTTTCTGTTACAACACTTGATAAGGCATCCTATAACGAAAATGCATTTCAAACAGAAAAAGCTCGTATTGAAAATCAATTAAAAACAGATATTCAAGACGGAAAAGCAGCATTAGACGCTGAACAAGCAGCACGTCTTGAACCTTATCGCCAGGCAATGGAGACAACAAACGCTGAAATTGCTAATTTTAACAGCGGTAATACAAGTTACAAAAAGTCGAAAAATAAACTTGATGCATTACTTGCTCAAGCTGAATCCGCCACTCAGAATTTCAACACAATGGAAAGTTCTCTCGCCACTGAATATAGCAACAAAAAAACTGATTTTGAAAACCAATATCGTGCCAATGCTGAAGCAGAAATTGCCGCACTCACAGACAATGCCGACACCTCCAATGCAACTGCATATGATAATAAAGTGCTTTCACATTTTTTAGAAGTGATCTGGTCCATCGTATTCCATCACTCGTCTTACCCACGAATTGTATACCTTGGAATTTGTATTGTATTTGCCCTAATACTATCCTTATTTTTGGAAGCCATTATATCATTCTCCAGTCACTTTATGAGTATTCCTTTAGATTCTATTGTTACCCCAGAAGACATAGAATCTGAGAAATTAAAGGCCTGGTGTGATCAATGTATCATGCTCGGTATAAAAACTGCATGCGCTATTACAATCTACCTCTTTTTCATGCTGGCCACCTCTGAAAAAATTCAAGAGAATAATTTTCTTCTTGGGATGGCAGCATGTTTTATATCAATTTATATAAGTCAGAAATATATACTCAATAGCACAGAAAAATCTACGGCTACAAATAATTTTACTGCCGATTGCTACAATACGATACGTGACTCAATACTCCAAGGTGTACTTGCACTTATCGGCTACATATTACTAGGTTTTCTCTTTGGACAAACTGCTTTAGATCTTGGCTGGCCAACCATAGCCATTGGACTTGGCTCCTCTCTTTCTTCATGTATAAGTGAACTGCCACAAAAAATTCTTAATGATCATCCCGCTTAATCCATTCAAGCCACCTGCTAGGGTGGCTTAACTTCTTCTGATTATTCAGTTCCACCTTCTCAGGAATAATATCATGACCTTAAGCTTTTCTTAATGGGGGCTGACCCCTTCAGTCTACTCTGCCCCATCCAGTGACCCTTAATTTTCCATTGTTTCCATTGTTTCCATTGCTTCTATTACTTCTGGTTTATATTGTAGCAATTCCACACTAAACGGAAGGCTTCCTGACAACCAAGCTCAATTAAACCTTACAGGTGGTAATACTATTGGATCCATATCTGCTTTTTTTAATATGTCATAAAAATATGTGCTTATAAATCAACCATAATTATCGAACACTAGAAAACATATATGTGTGCTTTTAGGATCCACTCCTCAATTATATTATAGAATTTCATCAAGCTTCTTTTTCAGACTTTGGTACTCTTTCATCTGGTTTGCATCAAATTCCGGCAAAACATTAATATCTTCGTTATAATTATAAAGTAAATCAATTTCTGAATATGTTCTTGTCTTAAAAATAGACATATCATCTTTATCCACTTCATAAATAATCATATTTGTAAAATAATTATTTTCAAAATCCTTCACTACCAAATACAATGTTCCATAATAAACATTTGTCGTTAAAGCAACATTATCAATAGTATAATCCGACAACCGATAAAACATTCCTTGCGCATCATATTTTTCAGCATCCGCATCTAATTCTACTGGTAGAATTGCCTTAACATTATTTTTATAATAATGAACTGCATATACCGCTTCTATTCCCCCAATCTTGGGAATCACATCAATTTGGCCTCCCTTTATTTCCTCATCGCCGAACTGAATTCTTCCTTCTCCCGAATCAATTTTTATCTCATAATTTAAAGATTTCATATATGTACTCAATTTATTGTATTTATCATTCATATTTGTTTTAATAACCCCTGTATATACAAAAGAAATAATTGATATAACTATCGGAATAATAGTTTTCCAGTTATTTGTAAACAGTTTAATTATTTTCATTTACTTTTTTCTCCTTCCTCATGATTATAAGTTCTCTCCCACTCGGGCATTTCGATCATCTGAAGAACATTCGTTTTTCCAGATTCTGTCTTTCCTACAATGAGATGTACATTAGAAAGATTATACTTTTTATATATTCCTTCGTGCCACCTTCTTGTCACAGCGGGTGCTCTGGAACCTTTTTCTTTCTGTAAACTAATGACAGTATACAGATCATTCCAGAGACAGGCAAGTAGATCAGTATTATGCTAATTTAAGAAGTCAACAACATATATATTTAAAACCTTCGTTTCAATAAATCAACTTTATATGATATCGTTTTACGAATGGTTTTGCCTTTCCAAATAAGTACCAACATACAGCAAATCAAAATAAACGCTAATCTATGAATCTGATATTGGGTATACAATATTTTACCACATGCTTTTATTTCTGGTTGATTCGACAAAGAAATAAAAATTGCAATCAAAGCAAATACAGCAGAAAAAGCATTCGTAATCAATGTTGTTTTTTGTAATTTGTAATTTGATGTAAAAGAAAACGCTTCGAGGTTAGCATTTACAATATTCATAATAGATTCCAATGTTCTTTTGCTTTTCTCAATATTTTCACCCTGAATTTGTTCAATCTCCTTCGTATGTATACATCTATTTTGTATTTCTGCGAACTTTACTCCACAGCCCCTTTGTTCATTAAAATCTATCTCTTTTAAAAATCTTTTGAATAGTATTAACTGATTTTCCATGGTCTCTTTTAATTTTAACCACTCACGTACTTTTCTGTTGTACTTTGTAAGAATACCTGCTTCTTTAGCGTATTGCGTCGATAATTTATCAACGGCTTCTGTTATTGATAAACAACAAAGTAATTTATCAATATATGCCTGTTCAATATCGTGGGCATATATATCTGTTAATGTGTTTTTTTTAGGAGTATATATATAATAAATATCTTTTGAAAATATATTTTCCCAACTAATACACCCAGTATAATCCAATAAAAAGTCACAGGCATTCACCTCTATGCCAATACTCTTCCAAAAATTGTGAAATCCATTTCCATTTATATTGGTCTTATATACACTTATTGCCCTATCACTTCTCTTTGTTCTATATAGAAGCAATGGAACAAACTTATTAATTTCTTCTAAAACTCTCCATTTAATTTCATCCTCAATCACTGTTTTTATCTTATTTTTATACCGTTCACTAGAAATTTCATTACACCCTAATTGTCTAAATTGATATAACTTTTTATCTTTAGAATATCCAACCGTTTTATATGACTTTTGATTACATAATGCAACCTGATTAAGAATGTTTTGCATTTTTTTATTTAAATATAATTTAAAGTTTATGATTCCCAATGATGCTGTTAATCCTTGCACATGAATTTCTATAGCGTCTATATATTTTTTAAGAATGCTTGTTTCTTTAATTCTAAAAGTCGCAATTAAAATTTTAAAATCAAAGTCGTCAAATATTTCAATAAAATTAAAGTCTTTTTTTACATATTGTTCCCCAAATAGAAGCGATGCATGTTTTTTTGAAAATTTATTCAATCCCTGTTTTAAATCATCAAGATTTTCTTTTCCGAATATTTCTGGGATGTTGATATATTCTATTATATAGAATAATGGCGTATTCCCCTTTGTATTTATAGGCACGCCATTACTTTCATCATAATTATTCAAAAAGGCGCTTCTTTCGTAACCATCTAAAATAATTTTTTCTATATCATCCTCTTTTATAATTTTTTTCAACTTTTCTCGATGTTTTCTATAGAATATATTTAACCATATCATCAGCTCTTTCTTTATATTCCATGTCTTATTTTCATATTGAGGGTTTTTAATCTTTAATCCATATTCTTTATATATCATCCTTAAATCAATTTCAAAATTATCCATTACAGCTTACCAACCTTTATTATCTTATTTATCAACCATTATAGACAATTCCTCTACTCTTACTTCACAATACTTCTAGATTATTCAATATAAAATTGAATAATCTAGGATGAAACCTATCACATTTCCGTTACATGGAAATCACAATTCTGCTCAAAAGGGAATTGTTCTTTCATCAATCACTTTCTATTCCAATGTAAATCTTGGTCCTATGTCTGGGACCTTTTTCTTTCTGTAAACTAATGACAGTATACATACAGAACATTCCAGAGACAGGCAAATAGATCAGTATTATGCTAATTTAAGAAGTCAACAACAATAAAGGAATAAAATGCTTTCGCTCTTGCACCCCATCATACTTGTCTCTTTCATTATTTATGGCAACAATCAATTTGGTATATGGCGTAGGATCATAAAACATTAAACTTACAACACCATATTCCAGAAAAATTTCTTTTTCTGAATATTCATCATCTATACATAAAAGTTCATCATCAACATTTATCATTCAATGCTACCTTCAATGACTCTTCCCCTTCTCTTCAAATTCTATACTCACACAAATTCTTTCTGAATAAAACATAGCTAGCGAAACCCTCCTGAATAATATCATGGCCTTAAGATTTTCTTAATGGGGTCTGACCCCTCCAGTCTACACTGGTTCAAAGAATGTATCTGGATGTCCTGGATCAAATACCTCGTTACAGGTCATTACTGTTACCAAATCTTCTGTCTCTGATAAATTGATGATATTGTGCGTCCATCCCGGGATCATATAAATTGCCTCAATCTTATCTCCTGAGACTTCAAATTCTACTGTTTCTCCTGTATTGATGTTACGTTCCTGAATCAGTCCATGTCCATGTACTACGATGAACTGTTCCCATTTGGAGTTATGCCAGTGCTGTCCTTTTGTGATTCCCGGTTTGCTGATATTGATGCTTACCTGTCCGCAGTCAACTGTATGTACCAATTCTGTAAATGATCCTCTATCATCACAATTCATCTTCATAGCATATTTGAATTTATCAGTTGGTAAATAGGTTAAGTAAAGGCTGAAAAGTTTCTTTGCAAATGATCCGTCCGGGCATTTTGGCATCATTAAGGAGATCGGCTGTGACTTGAATTCTTCTAATAGGTCTACGATTTCACCTAATGTAGCTTTATGTGTAACTGGTACACAGCAATAACGACCATTCTCATCTAATACAGTCTCAACACCATCAAATTCGCAATGCTGCTCTTTTCCTTCAAGAAGATCAAACATTCCTTCTACAAGGTCATCAATATACAGCACTTCCAGCTCTGTGCTTCTGTCGTTTACTGTAAATTCTTCGTCATTTGCCACAGCCCAGCAAAATGTTGAGATTGCGGAGTTGTATTTTGGACGGCTGTGTCCCATCAGATTTACAAAACGGTATACATATACCGGTGTTCCTGTCTCTTTTCCATATTCAAAGAACAATTCTTCTCCGGCCTTCTTGCTTCTTCCATATTCACTATTGCCAAACCGTCCTGCAAGTGTTGCCTGAACTGAAGAAGAAAGCATAATTCCTGCCTTATTATTGTGTTTTTTTAATGTATCAAGAAGTTGTGATGCAAATCCAAAATTGCCTTTCATAAAATCTTCTGAATTTTCCGGGCGGTTTACACCTGCAAGGTTAAATACGAAATCTGCTTTCGCACAGTATTCATCCAGTTCTGCTTCTGTACTGTCTAAATCATATTCATAAATCTCGTTAATTTCAATATTTCTCGTTCTGTTTTTCCCATCTCTGATGTTCTTCAAATTATTAACAAGTGCAGTTCCAACCATTCCTTTTGCACCGGTAACAAGTATATTCATAATATCACTACCTCCAATTCTAAAAATGACGAGCTCGGTGCAGTTTCAACATAAGCACCTGCCCGTCATTAAATTTATATCTTACTGATCTTTTCTCCAAACCATCTTGTTGACTACATTTACATATCCCTGAATGATGCGGACAACTTTCATTGATACTGTTTCATCAACATAATCCGGACAAGGTTTACCAAGCACACCTTTCTGCTTCATCTCAATCGCCATATCTGTAGCATTTAACAGTTCTTTTGTTGTAATACCAGCTAAGATGAAATCTCCAGCTTCCAATGCTTCCGGTCTCTCTGTTGATGTACGGATACATACAGCAGCAATCGGATGTCCGATTGAAAGATAAAATGAGCTTTCTTCCGGCAATGTACCTGAATCAGATACAATTGCTAATGCATTCATCTGAAGCTTATTATAATCATTAAAACCAAGCGGTTCATTAACTCTTACTCTTGGATCAAGCTTGAATCCACTCTTTTCCAGACGATTCTTGGATCTTGGATGACAAGAATAGAGAATCGGCATGTCATACTTCTGTGCAAGCGCATTGATGGCAGTAAAAAGACTTAAAAAATTCTTCTCTGAATCAATATTTTCCTCACGATGCGCAGAAAGCAAAATGTATTTATCCTTTTCAAGTCCAAGTCTGTCCAAAACATCGCTCTTCTGAATCTTTTCCAGATTCATGTGAAGCACTTCTGCCATAGGAGAACCGGTCATATATGTTCTCTCTTTTGGAAGTCCTGTATCTGCAAGGTATTTACGCGCAAACTCTGAATAACATAAATTCACATCGGAAATAACATCTACAATACGTCTATTTGTTTCCTCCGGAAGACACTCATCTTTACATCTGTTTCCTGCTTCCATATGGAAAAGCGGGATATGTAATCTCTTTGCAGAAATTGCTGATAAACAAGAGTTTGTATCTCCCAACACAAGATATCCATCTGGCTGCAGCTCAGAAAGAAGTTCAAAAGATCTTCCTAAAATATTACCACAAGTCACTCCAAGATTCTCTCCAACAACCGGAACCAGGATATCTGGTCCGAACTCACCAAACGTATTCTTCAGTTCGAAGTCTTCCCAGAATACAGTACTCAAATTTCTGTCCCAGTTCTGATTGTAATATACAACACAACAATCAAAATATTCTCTACATCTTTTGATTACCGCAGCAAGACGGATAATCTCCGGACGTGTTCCGCAACCAATCATCACTTTCGTGCGGCCATCATTTTTCCATTTAAAATTATGTTCAACCATTTCAATATCTCTCCCATCAATATAACTTCACTCTTGTTTATAGTTTTTTTATGGGGTCTGACCCCCTTTAGTTATCATTATTTTTCATCCTTCTGCATATAAATATATTAAAAGCCTTTTACAGAAAGGAGCCTTTACCGTATGACTAATTTCATTATCCTTATAGTTACTTTTTCTCTTTTTTGTACAATCCTTGCTTTTTGCCTGTGTGCTGCCTCCACAAACTAAGAGAAAACAAATTCTAATACTTGCTTCCTCTTACTTTAAAAGCCAACGCCACTCCTACAATAATACCTAAAATATTAAACAGCACATCATTGATATCTGCACAGCCTCGTTTTGTAATATACTGTGTCATTTCACATGCTATCGACAAACACGCCCCTGCCAGCACGATATTCCTCATGACATACTGTTCCTTTTCTACCTTTCGCATTCCAGTTATATATCTATAGCAAGTATATCCAAACGGGACATATAACAGAATATTTAATATTCCTCCTACCCAAAATCCGGCTTCTTTCCATTCACCTATATGAAATCGAACCGGTTCAATATATCCCGGAGCTCGTCGTATTAGCGTAATATATATAATCAAAAAAATACTATATATCACACTAATACACGGTTTCTTTTTTCTTAATTTCCAGACAATACAACTTACCAATATTAGAAACATCAGTTCTTTTTCAGTTATATTCATGCTTGCACTATACTGAATCTGGTGCAATATCTCTTTAATTAAAATAATGTCTCTCCATTCTGAATATCTGCATCATCACCAACGATCACTTCGTTGCTGACAGTCACGTTGCTTCCTATCCGGACTCTTTTTCCAACCTTTGCATAAGTTCTTACAACAGAGTTGGTATAAATTAAAGCATAATCTTCTACAGAGCTATCATGATGAACTTCTACCCCTGGATTCAGCAATACACCATTCCCTACTGTTGCTCCATTCTGAATCAGAGAATTATTCAATAATACACAACCCCACCCCATCTTGGAATAAGGGCTGACATATGCGCTCGGAGAAATAAGATTCGGAAATGTATATCCAATCTCCATAGCCTGCTGGTAAATGTGTTGTCTTAATTTATTATTCCCGATTGTAACAACCAGTAAATGATATGACTCGTAAAGTTTCTCTAAATCAGAAATGTGTCCTGCAACTGGAATATCACAGATTACTGTTCCAACTTCAAATCCATCATCTACAAATGCGCAATCATATGTCTCTCTGGCAAGCTCTGATACTACTCGTCCAAATCCACCAGAGCCGACCAATAAAAGTCTTTCTCTCTCTGCCATTCTATTAACGCTGAAGTTCTTTCAGTGCCTCCTGAACATAATCTGTCGTTAAAATCTTCTTCACTGTTCCTTCTACGTCTAAACGTTCTGTATTATGACTTGTGTAGGACTCATCTGACATAGTATGTACCTCACCTTTTACTACAAACTTGTCATAATTCAAGTCGCGGTTATCTGCTGCCACACGGAAATAATGTCCCATGTCTTCACTTCTTAAACGCTCTTCTCTTGTCATAAGAGTCTCAAACAGTTTCTCTCCATGACGAGTTCCAATAATATTAGTACCTGTGTCACCAAATAACTGCTGAACTGCTTTTGCCAAATCTCCGATTGTAGATGCATCTGCTTTCTGGATAAACAGATCTCCCGGATTCGCATGCTGGAATGCAAACATAACCAAATCTACTGCCTCATCCAAATTCATTAAGAAACGAGTCATATTCGGATCTGTAATGGTAATCGGGTTCCCAGATTTAATCTGATCAATAAAAAGCGGAATAACACTACCACGACTGCACATTACATTACCATAACGTGTACAGCAAATGGTTGTCCCACCACGCTCTGCTGCTACACGGGCATTGGCATAAATGACATGCTCCATCATAGCTTTTGAAATTCCCATTGCATTGATTGGATATGCTGCTTTATCAGTGGATAAGCAGACAACTCTCTTTACTCCTGCATCAATCGCTGCATGTAATACATTATCTGTTCCGATTACATTGGTCTGTACTGCCTGCATCGGGAAAAATTCACAAGATGGTACCTGCTTCAAAGCTGCTGCATGGAAAATATAATCAACTCCCGGCATAGCGTCTTTTACTGACTGCGGGTTACGTACATCTCCAATATAAAATTTTACCTTCTTAGCCTGCTCTGGATGCTTTGCCTGTAACTCATGGCGCATATCATCCTGTTTTTTCTCATCTCGTGAAAAAATACGAATCTCCTTCAAATCAGAATCCAAAAAATGTTTCAGAACAGTAGAACCAAAAGATCCTGTTCCTCCTGTAATCATTAAAGTTGCGTTATCAAATGCTGACATTTTTATTTCCTCCTAATAAATTTTATTAAAATACTTTTTTTAACAGAATCGCGTCCACCATTAATTTTACATTAGGTCGCAAATCTTTTATAAGTGCTGGAAAAACTAAAATCGTACTAATCTGTGTCAATAAAGAAGCAAATGCTGCTCCCGATGCTCCCCATAACGGAATCATAATAACGTTTAATACTACATTCGTTATTGCTGCTCCAATATAAAGATATTTCAGATAGTTCTGCTTGTTATATGATACAATCCATGCGTTTCTTGCCACCCCTAAATATGAAAATGCCGTATACCATGTAATAATTCTCAATGGTGCCGCTGCTGCTATATATGCTTTCCCATATAAGATCCTAACAACAGGGGTTGCTAAAACCGAAAACAAAATCGAAACACTTACTGAAATATAAAAAACTATAGAATATAACTGTTTATTTTTGCGTTCAAACAATTCTTTATTGTTAAACGATTGCAAAATCACTGGATATAATGAATCAATAATTGCTGTCAATAAGAAAACCCATGTATTGCACAATGAAACTGCTGTTGAATAATACCCTACTTCTGCTTCATTCAACAATTGTTTAAGCATAAATTTATCAGTACTGCCATAAATTGACACCATTAAACCTGCTAATATAAAATGATAACTACTCTTGAAAAGCTCTTTGGCCTTTCTCATAGAACAGCTAAATCTCGGCCCGTTACGTTTTTTATAGACAATAAGTAGAATAATTGCAACTACTAAATAATCAATTGATGTTGACACAGCAAACCATTCAACGCTTTTTCCTGTCACAAGCAACCAAACCTTATAAATTGAAACTACAGTATATGAAATCACTGTAGCAAATGCCGAATACTTAGATTCAAGTCTTGATTGGAACCAATAATCTAGTGTATCCATTACTTGAAAAATAACCCCTATACCGCAAAGGAATACAACAATATTAGTAGTTTTCTCCCCATTATCAGCTATAAATGTAATACACATCATCATCACAACCGAAAGGACACTAGATATAGTTCTCAAAATAATGGCAGAACCTACTGTTTCTCCTTCTTCATCTGGATGATCCACAAAATTTTTCACAATTACAGAATTAATTCCTAAAGTACAAAATGATGCAAAAAATGAGGTATATGTTGCCGCATAATTAATAAGTCCATAATTATTTGGACCTAAGTATCTAGCTGTAAGAAGTCCTACAACAAATGCTAATACCATATGATATACTCGTCCTGCTATAATCCAACTTGCGTTTCGTGTTACCTTACTATTTAACAAGTTCTTTATCTTCATTTTTAGTCCAATCTCCTAATGCTTTTTGCTGGTACTCCACCAACCAATGTATTCTCAGGTATATCATTCACAACACAAGCACATGCTGCTATAACACACCCTTTTCCTATCGTAACATTATTACATATTGTGCTTCTTCCTCCTATCCAAGTCCCGTCTTCAACAGTTTGATGGTATATTTCACCAAGTCCTGCTCTCCGATTAGCATCGCCGATTACATGTCCTCCAGTCTGAAAAGTAACTTCTGGTCCCAAATCACAATTGTCACCTACTTTTACTGTTCCATTACCATTTATTTTGCAGTTTTTTCCAATCCAGCAGTTTTTTCCAATCAAAATAGTTCCTTTACATTCAATAGGTCCAACAATAGTCGTACCTTCACCAACCGTACAACCTATTCCACTAAGTAATTTGCGTTTAATCTCACAAACAAATGGTTTTGTTCCTCTAAATACATAATTAATAAAAAATAAATTGATTACTCGATGGATTCCTTTCAAATGCAATTTTTCCTTAATTTTCATCTATATGATACCACCTATTATCTAATATTTCTGCTTTGCTGCATGGACCATCATCAAACATATTATCCCCTGAATTTTCATTCTTTAATTCTCTTACTAATTCAACAAAACGATTTGCCGCAATCTCTGAATTCCACAAATCTACAATTGTTTTGTATGCTTTTCTTCCCATTCTTTTTCGAAGTTCAGGGTTGTCTAACAATAGACATACTTTTTCTTCAAAATGCTTTCGGTTTCCATTCTCATATATAAATCCATTTTCTCCATCTCTTACCAAAAATGGAACAGCCCCTATCGCATGACTTGCAACAACCGCACATGCACTATTCATTGCTTCATTCAAAACTGCTCCCCAACCCTCATTGAAATCACTTGTAAAAAGAAATATGTCTGCTTTTTCCATATAGGTTCGAACTTTTGATGAAGCAATTGCACCAATTAACTCCACATAATCTGATACTTTTTTTTCTTCAATCATTATCCTGAGTTGTTCTTCTAATTCACCATTACCAATTATTGTAATTTTAAATGAATACCCCTTTTTCTTCAAAGCTACTGCTAATTCTATCGCTGCTTCTGGATGTTTCCATTTTATAAGTCTTCCTACCCACAAAATAGAAACTGCTGGTTGATTATTCCCTGTCTTACACGATGATTTTTGGCTCATCAATGTTTCAATATTATATTTTTTCGTTTCTGGAAAATATCCCCATTTAAAAGCCCTGTTCCTAAAATTTGTATATCGATTTAGATCAGCAGCCGTATATGCACTACTACAGCAAAAATATAAAGGACCTTTTTCAAATGGCTTTAAATGTTTCCATGCACTAGCCCAGTTATGTGGTAATCTCAAAATACCCGTTCCTTCTTTAAAATACCTTTCACTAAATTTGAAACTTAATTTACCTCTTTTCGTTCGCCTTAAAATCATTTTATCTGGGCATGAGCCATATATTGCCACATCTGCTTCATCTATTAATTTTTCTGCGATCTTCATATTTTTTGCAGAGTCATAAGCACAAAGTACAAAAGAATACTTATGGTTCATGTCTTCATATCCCATATTAAGTCGTTCTTCTGGAATAGATTCTAAACTAATAAATGTATACTCAATGTCTTTTTGATTCAACAAAGCCATCGAAAAAGGCAATTGATGATGATTCATAAAATTAGAAACATATATGATTTTCATACTTCCTCCTTAAAAAATTTCATTTGTCTTTTTACCATCCCACAAATCAAAAAATAAGAAAATAAAAGTGCTCGACAACCGGTCAAAATTGGCTCAAAAAAGAACTGCACAGTTACAGCTACGGTTATTCCAACAATTAGCACGCGGTTTTTCAAAGTTGTCTGACGGCATAACACATACTGAATATTATTTACCGTAATTTGTATAGAAATCACCCACATTAATATATACGGAACAATTCCAGCAGAATCAAATATGTCAAGCCAAAGTTCATGAGCATATAACCCTACTTTAGCAAGAATTTTTCTTCCTCCGAAAGGATAGTCCCACATCAATTTGATATATTGATTTCTTACATCACCTCTATCAGTCGTTTTAAAAAAGGAAAATAAATCCTGTGATTCTGCTATATTGGCATATGATATTCTATGAAATAAATATGTTGATTCAAATATATTTGTTATTTCTTCCTTATAAACTGTATAAACTATCATTCCAACAACAAATAATACAATAAACACTAATAACATTTTTCGAAAAGCTACAAGTTTTTCTTTTGTTGTTTCTTGATATAGTACATATATAATCATACTAATCACAAATGCCGCCGCTGTTAAAGCGAAAAAGGATCTACCTCCCAAAATCATATCATACGCAAATGCAATGACAATCATTATTAATCCTATTATCCATTTTTTTAACGAATCACTTTCTAAAATTATATAAAAGATAACACCAGCAAACAAAGTCAAATACGTTGCAGCACCCGTTGCAGATGTTACGGCACCTAAACTAAAAAAATCGTAATGAGTACCACTCGAATTTATTCCACCAAAACGTATCAATTCATAAAAGAAATTAACAAAAGCATGACAAGTCATTCCTGTAACCAATAGTATCGCTATTGATTTTATTTGTAATTCATTTTGTTTAGTTATCATACGTTTTCCAATATAATATGACATCGGGCATCCAAAAGCTGATATTCCAGTGCTTATTCCATTTTGTGCTGCAAAAAGGAAAAATGTTACAGCAAAAATTATTAATAAATAAAACATACTATCTTTCGAACAATAATATATTTTTCCTTTATCCATTATCACTATAAATCCAAATAATAACATTAAGATCAAACTGCTCTGATTAAATAGATTGAGTGAAAATAAAAATAATAATCCCCATACTATTTTACCAACAATTCCTTTTTCTAATTGCATTATCTACCTCTCTACACTGCTTAAATATAATTCTATATATTCATGATATTTTTTTGATTCATCAAACTTTTTTGCTCTCGTTACACAATCTTTTTCATCGAATAATTTTTGTTCGCATATTTGAATAATTGTTTTGAACATTGCTTCTGTTTTATTTTTTTCTATAACTATTCCACTTTTTTCATCAACACACTCAGGGCTTCCTCCTGTTTGAAACATCACAACAGGAGTTCCACAAGCTAGCGATTCAATATTGACCATTCCTAATACTTCTTCCCTCGTTGGATTAACAAACACGTTAGCAACACTATAAATTTCTGCTAATTCTTTTTGATTTTGAGTTCTATGAATTGATAATATATTGTTAGGGAGTTGTTTATCTACCTTATCATCTGTTCCAACTACAACAACTTGATAATTTTCTCCCAACATTTCTGCCAATCTTATAATACAATCAAGTCCTTTTCGATATCCCCATTCAAAAGATACACTCAAAATAATATTTTTATCTTCAGATATTTTATAACGTTCTTTAAAATTTCCAGTTGTTGGTTTAAATATCTTTAAATTAATGCCATTGTTAATTACTTTTATTGGATACTTTTTTAAATATGATTCTTTCGCTAATTCAGCCAACCATTTTGATGGAGTAACAATCGTCATATGCTTTACCCCTGTGAACCATTTTTTCTTTAATTTCCACATTTTTTTTGTGTTATCATAAAGTGATGCTGGATATTCTCTATATTGTGGGCAATCATAGCACCCTGTTTTCCATTTATCACATTTTGCCAAAGTAAAATGTGGACATTGTCCAGTAAAAGCCCAGCAATCATGGAGAGTCCATACTACTGGAATGTCAATTTTTTTTATATAATTAAATAGCATTGGTAAATTGATGTACGAATCATGCAAATTATGTAAATGAATAATATCAGGACTGAATTTATCAATTTTCTTTAATAGTCTATAAGTTTCTATCCATGCAAAACAGCCATTAAATCCTGTCATCCGTGCAAGTGCAACGTTAAAACGTCTACTATAATAATTTCCAATTCTATAATACCCACAATTTTTTCCCGCATCACGATTTGTCGAAGTAATAGGTGATGCGCACATTACTTCATGTCCTTGTAATTTTGCAATATCTGCAATTCCCATCATTATTTTTCCAGTGCTTCCTTTAGCACCTCCGTTAATTTGTACTATCCGCATTACAATTTCCTCTATTGTCCATCACTAAAAAATGTATAACCCCTTCGTCGCATAATTGCTTTAGCAGTTTTAAATAATGGCTTTGGCAACCACTCTCGTAACCATGTACGGAACGTAAGCATCCATTCATCGCGAACTTTCATTATTTCTCTATTTCCTTTGTAAACAGGATTGCTCTGAAAATATTTTTCAGCCTTTGTAAGTACTTTCCCTTTTCTAATTACATCAAGGATAGGGAATTCCCCACGACGGCTATCTGCACACCGCGCACTCAATTCACGTGCCATTTGAGTTAAAGCCACTTCGTACTGCCAGGCATTCATCTTTTTTTTCAGTGTTTTCTCCATAAAGTTCTTTTTCCATATGCCTGCATACAGGCTCACGATATAGTCACCTGCATTATTATCTAGCACAAAAATTCCAGGCTCTACTTCTTTTGCTTTTCTATTCTTAAGACTCTTCCTAGTCATGACAAATAATCGCAAATAATCTATTCTCTGTTTCTCCATTATCGAAATGTCTTCCTTAATAGCCTCTGTTGAAATTTTTTCAGTCAAAAAATAGTCATCTAAGGTAAAAAGCACATATTCTGTTTTAATCATTGGCATTACAGTTTGAAGACGCTCTGTAATTTCTGTGCCTTCTCCGGCTGCAACCACTGTAATATTTTTAAATTTTCTATCTGTAGGCTTATCTGTTAGTAAAAATGTTTCCACATTTCTATCAGCCCAATTCTGGTTCAACAGTTGTACATGTGCGTCCCACAAATCAGAAAATTTATCACACGTTGAAATAATAATTGAAAAATTATTGTCCATAACTAACTATTCTCCATTTTTTTCATATGTCTTATTGCTTTTTCAATGACTTGTTCTGATGATTTACAACTTGCCTGGAGATTATGATGTTCTTTAGTCATCACTATTGCTTGCTCATAATAATCGCGTTGGAGTTTTGGATCTTCTATCAGTTTTTTTATTGATGTTATCAATTCACTTTTATCTGTACAAACCATCGATGCATTTGTTGACTTCATATAGTCAATAATGCCACTTTCCATCGAACCATACGTAAGAATTGCCGCTCCACTGGCTAATGCATCTGCTGCCTTTGTAGATAAAGAATATCTAGAAAGGTTAATATCTTTTTCTTCAAATCCTTCAACAATTACAGTAATATCGCTTTCAGCCATACGTTGCTGTACCTGTGTATAAGGAACAGATCCTTTATATTCAATATTTACATTTTTATCAAATACAGAATAAATTCTTTCATCTTTTTCATTCGAATAAACTTCTAATTTGTAGCTTGGATTTATTTTTCCAAGAGCATACCCAATATCATTTAGCGAATTGTTTCTTCCCATTCCAATATTTCCAAAATATGTTATCACCGGTTTTTCTTTATTAATCAACTTAAATTCTTTTCTTGGAACCGTTGAAGTCAAATATACTGTTTCTCCATCAAGTTTAAATTCCGAATTGTATTTTTCTTTTATCTTGTCACTAATATAGATTGCACTTCCTGGCCATGATAAAACTTTATCAATTAATCGTTTATACGTTGATTTGTATAGATGATAAATCGGATTCAGCGTTTTTTCTACATTAAAATAATAATCATCGCCTATACAAGAAACAATCGGGATATCGAATTTTTCTGCAACATACATTGCTATCTCCGGTATAAAATAATCATCCGAGAATGCCAGAAAAACACATTGAGGATCAAACTCTTCAAGCCATTTATTCAACTTTTCTGTACACCAAAATTTTTTTCGCCAAAGCACGCCACGCAACAAATGTGTAAAAGGCGTGTGTTTTCTTCCAAATTTATAAGCTGCCTCTACTTTAGCATCACCAACTTCCAAATCATTATCTTTCCATTCATTATCAAGCTCTTCATACTGAAATATTAAACCTGTATCTATTCTTTTTCCTAACCATCTTTTCAAAATTCGTTGATCAGTAATTTGAAAAAGTGTTTCACAATGTCCTTTACACGGTTTCTTTGTATTAGAGAAAATTTGTGCAATATTATTCTTTTCCCAATAATGAAAATACGCATCAAAGGCTCTTGATGTAGATTTCGTATTATACGGTACTGTTCCGACAATTAGCACTCTAGAATGCATATTGTTTTTTCTCCTTTATTTTCGTTATTTAATACTTAAAAGTTTCTTTAAAAATACATTTTGCTTAAGTAATTCTATAACAATTGCACATAATCCAATCGTTATAATAAAATTACCAAAAGTTAAAAAATATCCTTCAATACTACTAAATGCAACTTCCCTATGAGGCTTTAGAATATTAAGAAGTAATCCATGAATCATGTATATTTCCAAACTTCTTTTCCCAGCCCAAAGAAAAAAATTTTTATTTTTTCTTTCCCATCAATAAAAATGCAAAACATCTGTTGCTGTTTATGACTTTTACAACCAGTATTGTTAATATCACTGTCATCACATAATTTATTAAAATTAGATTTTTCCCCATCAAGCTGCATATGTGATAATTGTTTTTTGTTTTTACCAGGCATAATAATAGGTAGTGCGTACAATAAATTTCCAGAGAATGTGCACCGATCCAGCTGAGCCCCCCCCCTGAAAAAATCAGATTTATTTGTAAATAATCCTTTGCTAAGTCCACTTATTGCTATGCAACCTGCTAAAGAAATGCCTGCCCTCATAATAATTGCAAAACCATTATCTGGCATTTCATAAATTGAAATTCTAAGAATAACAAATAACCATATAATAAAGCTGCTTGCTATTACAAACTCCACTATTCTTTTTCCTTTTTCACAATCTAATATTCTTGCATCATATTGTCCATATAAATATTCCAAATAATAAAACGGCATATAATATAACGTTAATTTTATTGCAAAAAAAGACATTCCTAATAAAATACCTATGGAAGCTAATACAACCATTCCTAATATATATACGATTAACAATGTCATCTGTTTTTTCAGATTATTATCTTTCCCTACTAATTCTGCAACGTAAGAAGCCACCCCAAAAATCATGCTAATGCTCCAAATAGTTGCAAGAAACCAATATCCTGAATCCATATTCCATATAAGTGATTTAATATCTAAAAACCCTTTTTGCCCAAATACAATTCCACGAATCAAAAAGCTCCATACAAACCACGGAAGCATATATGCTACTGTTCGCCGTTTTATATATTTAAATAATCCTTTTACATTCCAAATTGTGCAACTATATTTTGTAACATACCCACTTATCAAAATAAATAATGGCATTTGAAGTGACCAAACTATATTAAAAAGAAGACTTTGTTGTGAATCCACTGTACATCCAGTCATAGTATGTCCCAAAACAACTAGTAACATGGCAATGCCACGCATGATATCTACAAATTGATTTCTATCTTTTTTCATCATAATTCTCTCATACCTTTTTTCTTAATAGTCTTTCAAACATAAACCTTCTCAACCAATTTGGAGCCATTGCTGAGCCTCCACGAACTATGCAACTTTTAATATATTGAAAACTTCCAATGAATTTATGTTCTTTCATAAATTTAAATAATTTTGCTTGTGCTACTGCATATCTCCAGCCTGCTCTTCTTAAATACATATCTTTGCCAGCTCTCATATGAAGTAATGGTTCTTGAATATTATATCCCTGATATCCAGCCATTAATAATCTAAGCCAAAGATAATAATCCTCAAGTAAATAAAAATCCTGATATGAACCAACCGCCTCAACTGCTGATTTTTTATACATTACGCACGGATGATTAAATGGATTACGTTTTTTAGCAAATTCAATAATCTCTTCCTGTTTTTCTGGCGGAATCCTTTTTGAATCTACGATTTCATAAGACGTTGAAAATTCCTCCACAATCCCAGAACAAACACTCACCTCTGGTCTTGTATTAAAAACATCAACCTGCTTTTCGCATCGATTCGGGTACGCAATATCATCACTATCCATTCTTGCAACCAATTCATTTTGACAATATTTTATTCCTTCGTTCAACGCATTCCCAAGACCACCATTTTTTTTCAGCCTAATAACATTCAAAACATGTTGCATTTCTTGTTCCTTTTCCGCAATCACATCATTTAACTCTTGAGTCAGCGGTCCATCGCAAACCAATACAAAATTATCTGTAGGAAGAGTTTGCATTTGTATGCTTTCTATTGATTGTTTTAAATATTCAGGCTTTTCTTTATAATAAACCGACATCAGAACTGAATATCCCATATAATTATCCATATTTATAATCACTCACATTTTACAACTATATATTAACTGCGCTTTTTTTCATCTCTAAGTTCTAGTGCATTTTTCTCTTCTCCAACACCTTCTGTACTCTCCTTGCTTGTCAGTATCTTCACTGTCGCAAGCATAATCGTAAGGTCTTCCAAGATGCTTGGTTTGGAGATATACATAAGATCCATCAATAACTTGTCATAGAAAGTAGTATTATACTTTCCATATACCTGAGCATAACCAGTAAGTCCTGCCTTTGCCTGAAGACGAAGTCCGAATTCCGGCACTTCTTTTTCAATCTCTTTTTGAAGTTCCGGTCTCTCCGGACGAGGTCCCACCAGACTCATATCACCTTTTAAGATATTTAGCAGCTGTGGAAGTTCATCTAATCTGCATGCACGAATAATGCGTCCAACCTTTGTAATTCTTGGATCATTTTCTCCTGCTGACAGAACTGCTCCACTGTATTTTTCAGCATCTACTCGCATACTGCGGAATTTTAAAATTTCAAATACTTTTCCATCTTTTGTAAGTCTCTTTTGCTTATAAAATGCCGGACCTCCATCTGACTTCACAGCAATTGCCGTAATTAGGAATAATGGAGATAATACAATTGTTGCTATTCCCGATACTACAATATCCATCGTTCTTTTAATGATTTGATATTCTATCGATGGCTTATATCTCTGAGTTTTCAAAATTGGTAAGTGTAACATATGTATCTGTTCCGATCCACGCATCATAACATCTGCAATTCTCGGAATCATAAAAAGTTTGATTTTATGACTGATACAATGTTTTAATATGATATTTCTTTCGCGAGAATGTATCCCACACAAAAATGCGGCATCAAATTCTTCCATTACTTCCAGCTTATCCATAATACTTTCCACTGGATAAACCGTCTTGATATTAAATCTCTTTTCAAGTCCATATGTATGAATAAGATTTTCCATTCCCATTCGTTCGTCATATATCACGATTGTACGAAGCGGAGGATGTGTAGAAAAATAACTTTGATGCATAACATATGCCCATATTACTCCTATAACGCACTGCCCACCCCAGGTAATAAGTCCCGGAATCAGATTCGGTAAATGGATAGATAACATCCAAATCAGGATATACATAATAATATCCGTAATCATGGTTGCCAGTACTTCACCAAATATAACATCTCGAATCTGTAAGATGGATACGCGAAAGCAATCCAATCTTTGTCCAAAATAATAACAAATTAAAAAGAATATTATCATAACAAGTACGCTAACCTGCTTTGATCCGACTGTTGTGGTTCTCGGTTCGTAATATAATGTCCAACATATTACGAACGGAATCATCAGCAACACGATATTTACCATTTTTACAACTGCAAATGGAATTTTTTTCATTTCCTAAATCCTCACTATAACTAAATCTCAGTTCTTATAACTATTTATATAATACAAACAATTTGTTTGTGTGTATTCATTTTCATTGTCTCGTTTATGTCATTCATTTCTCAAGCCCAAGAGAAGCTGACGTATAATTTTCATACTTCAGCTCCCCTAAGCCCTAACATTTTCAATTAAGCATTCTTTTTTCTGAATGCTACAACTGCTGCCGCTCCTAAAAGAACGACTGCTGCGCCAGCGAATGGCACTGTGTTTGTGGAATCAACACCTGTTTTTGGTGATGTTCCTGTTGTATTTGTCACTGCCTGTGAAGCATCAACTTTCGCAATAATTGCGATTGGTGACAGATCCTGTAATTCAAAAGTAATCTCTTTATTGTCCAGGTCTACGTTAGATGGTGTGATAACCTCCCATACTTTACGCTCTGTACTGAAGTGAAGTACTTTTACGTCTGTCATTCCTTTTGTAAGTGCAGGTACAGATAATGTTACCTGGTATTTTCCATCTGCAGTTTTGCTTACATCTCCGATCTTTCTAAGATCCATAAATGCTGTTACCAGTGATTTTCCTTCAATCTCTGATGCAATACTGGATTCTGCCTTTGCAAGATCTTCCAGTGTCTTAGTTCCGGCATTGATGTCTTTGATCAGATCTGCTGTTGTCTTGTCAGCTGCTGCGACTGTGTCCAGTTCTTCCTGATCCATAGCATCTACTTCATAATATCCTTTGGAATTTCCGACTACAGCCATTGTTGCTGTCTTACTTGCAGCGGATACACCTACAACCTGCATTGCAAATACTGTTACCAGCATAGCCAGGCTGATCAGTTTCTTCTTCATTGGTCCTTACCTCCTTTTCCTAATTATTGTTCTATAGATACTAGTACGGCTTGTACCAGATATCTACGGTTGTCCATACCTGCATAGCAGGTAGATAGTGTGATGATCTTGTCATCTGCAGTCACACTCGCTGCTGTATCAATATTCGACTTCATATCCCGGATACCGAATACCATATCCAGGTAAGCCTGGTAAATGTCTTTGTTATCAAAGTTAAAGCTTTGCAGCAGATGCCGGTTGTCATACAGGTATGCTGCAAAGATCCGGTAGTGCAAAATCTTGTCCGGCATGTAGATGATGACTTCTTTGTTCTGATCAAAGAAATCCCGGTCCATATATTGATGCAGACCGTCAAACATGGAGCCATTTGCCATGCCGTGTCCGTAGACCACGGTGTTCGAATCTTCGAAGGTCTTCGTATTGTAATCCTCGGTAAAGATTGCTCCGGCTTTGTTCTCATCATGTTCCACACTATGGTTCAGATAATAGCTGTTATCTGTCCCGCTCTGTACGATTGGATAGTCGATGACGGTTCCCGGTACTTTAATCCATGCATATATATCTGGATTCATGTTCTGTAATGTCTGGAAGTCGATTGGTATCTCAACGGTACTTTTTTGTGTCTCTTCTGGTTTTTTTGGTTCTTCTGTCACGACTTTTTCTTTTATTTTTTCATATTCCTGCCCTGCATGGGCATCCTGATAATATTGGTAATATGCAATTCCTCCGCAGATCAGTCCGGCTGCTGCCAGTATCCCTGCTACGACGTATCGTTTCTTCATGATTCTATAGCCCCTTACGTCTTATTGCTCATTTGTTTGTTTTTTCATCTATTTTATTTCTTGATAGAACGTCTCCATAATCTTTGCATACAGAGCATCGTCATCTACGTGGTATTCATCGTAGGAAAGACCTTGTGTTCCTTCTCCCGGAACAGTCCATTCTGTATAGCCGTCTCCTTCGTCTGCTGTCTGGAACAACTTCATCAGACGGTCTTCGCTGATATTTGTGACGGTATATGGTTTGATTGCCACGAACAAATCTGCTGCAAATTTTGCATTTTGCTCATAGCATTCTTTTGCCTTTTTTGAAAACGCATCTAAGAATGCTTTCTGACGTTCCATCCGGTAGATGGCGCTCTGGCTTTCATCTACATCTCTGCTTCTTAAGAAAACTTCTGTATTTTCTTCGGTCAGTGTTACTTCTGCACCTTCGGCAAATTCCGGATATTTATACTCCAGACTGTTATTTGGCACAGTCACTGTCAGACCTCCTACGCTTTTTGAAAGCTCTGGAATCCCGTCTAAGTTCATAGCAAGATAACCCTGAATCGGAAGTCCATAGAAGAGATTGGACACTGCTTCCTGTGTGAGTTTGCAGCTCTCGGCACCGCCGTCTCCATATCCATAGGAGAGGCTGATGTGGTCTTTGGATTTTCCAAGGCTTTTCCCTTCCAGGTCAAAGCTTTCCACATCTGTCATCGTATCTCTCGGAATCGAGATCAGTGTCATTTCCTTTGTCTTACGGTTCAGCGACAACAGGAATAAGGCATCTGCCTGTCCTGCATCGGCTTTTCCGACTCTTGTCTCTGCCGGTGTACGCTTGTCTACTCCAAGTAATAAGTAGTTACTGAGATTTTGATTGTATTTGTAAGTCTTTCCCTGCCAGGTGACGGTGTTGGAATCATCTGCTTCCGCGGTTGCTTTCGCACTTGCCGCTTCTGCTGCTTTCTTTTTTTGGATACCTGCATATCCCAGACCTGCCACTGCAAGTACAGCTGCGCCTGCGATAATAACTGCTGTGAATCTTCCGTGGCGTTTCCCTGATGATTCTCGCCTTTCTAGTTCCCGTCTGTCTGATTCTCGCCTGCCTGATTCTCGTCTGTCTGGTTCTCGTCTGTCTGATCTTCGCTGTTCTGATTCTCGTCTGTCTGGTTCTCGTCTGTCTGGTTCTCGCTGTTCTGGTCCTCTGTCCATGTCTGATCTGATTTCTCCTTCTGAATCTCTTCCTGCGCCGCTTTCTTTAACTCACTGCTATTTGCAGCTTCTTTCTTATGATTGAAAAATAAAAGCGAACCTAATATCAGGAATAATACGATACATGCAATCAACAGCAGAGTATTCTGAACCTTCGGGTTCGTCTTTCTTTTCTTCATACTGTTCTTTACATCCCTTTCCTACGCATTTTCATGATTCTGGCCATAGCCATAACCATACTTACTTCCATAACTGTAATAGGAATAATATTTTTCTTTTCTTGCATCAACCTTATTCAGCACAGCTCCAAGCATATGTGTTCCACTCTTTTCCAACTGCTTGATTGCTTTCTGCGCTGCACGGTATCCTACAAATCCACTCTCGATCAGCAGAATTGCTCCATCACACACCTTGCCAACAATAGCAGCATCCACCACATTTGCCATAGGAGGTGTATCGATTAGGACGTAATCATATCTCTGCTTCAATTCGATCATCAACTTCGCAAATACTTTGCCATTCAGAAGTTCTGATGGATTCGGAGCCATCGGTCCTGCAAAGATCACGTCCATATTTTCATAATTTGTTCCATATAAAATATCGCGCACCGGTGCCTGTCCGCTTAAGTACTGGGACAGTCCCTTCACGTCACTATCCACGAGATATCTCTGCACAAGGACAGATTTTCGGATATCCGCATCCAGAAGCACCGTCTTCTTACCGGCCATACCCATTTCCTTTGCGAGCTGGAAGACAACATCACTCTTTCCCTCATTCGGAAAACAGCTTGTCACAAGAATCGTCTTAATATCCGCTCCTGCAAACTGGATATTTGTTCTCAGCGTCTTTAACGCCTCCTCGTAAAAGTAATTTGATTTACGAGGATCCGTCAGCTCCACCCGAAGCTTAGATGCCTTATTGTCACGGCGGGACATTGCCGCTTTTGCCTGCGCATTTGTATATGTAGTTCTAGCTTGCTTTTCGTTTTCCTGCATCATTTCTCTTTGACTTCTTCTTTCCTGATCCATTAATATAATCCTTTCTGTCCGGAATTACACTCAGTGTAGATAATCCCAGATATTTTTCTATATCTTCTTCAGACTTAATCGTATCGTCCATGATCGTGCGGATAACAATCACACCTGCGCACAGGATCATACCTGCCAGCACACCCATCACTGCCATCTTCGCCACGCCTGTATTCGATCTGGAAGTCGGAACCTCACCTTTTTCAATGATCTTAGGCGGTGTAACCTCCATCTTGTCTCCGATATACTCAGAAGCAACCTCTGACAGCTTGTCTACAATCTCCTTCGCCTGCTTGGCATCAGAATACTCCACAGACAACTGCAGAATACGCGTATCGTCCTGGTTCGTAACTGTGATCATATTCTTCAGCTGCTTATAGTCCATGTCCAGATCTAACTGGTCGATAACATCCGTAAGCACCGGACGGCTTGTGATCAAGATGGAATAGTCCTTGGTAAGCTGTGAGCCCATCTGTAGATCCGCCAGAGAACTAAGCGTCGTCTCCTTGGTCAGTACAAGCATCATGGAAGAAGATGTGTACAGCGGCTTCACTAAGAATCCGGCATATGCACACGCAATACAGCCGAACAACAGTCCCACTCCCAGGATTGCCAGTATCTTCGACTTGAGCACATAAAAGAGCTCCAGTAAGTCAATTTCCATCTCATCATTGTCGTAATTCTTTCCCATTAATCTGATTTCCTTTCTTGGGGGACGGTTGGGGACGGGGGTTTTTCAAAAAAACCCCGTCCCCAATTGGACTTCTACCTGTCCCTCTTTGAATTGTGTGTATTTTTACCCTCCCATTTTCTAGGGTTTCTTTTATTTCTAACCTGTCCCTTTTTGAATTGTAAAAAATTTTGAAACAATTTATGTTTTAGGCTTGTGTGATCCGCGGTCATCTAATATTCTTCTTGCATTGCCTTGTATCAATGCCCATACATAATCTTCAGACAGATTCTTGTTCAGCCACTTCTCAACGTGTTCTGTCTGTGGACTGCGTTCTCCGCTATTGTGCATATCTGTTCCCAGGTAATGGACCAGACCATCTTTCAGTTGTCGCTTACACCACTGTGCTGTATTATTATTCCATCCTCCATCTATAGAGCTGTAATTCATCTGGATTCTTGCTCCTGTATCAGCCAGCTCTTCCAGTCTGCCTTCTTCTCTTAACACATGATACCTTTCTACATGTGCCAAAATTGGGACATAACCTGCCATCTGCATCTGGCGCACTGCGCTGAATATCTTAGAGTAAGCTGTCCCCGGGAGGAATTCCAATAATACATATCTGCTGTCTGCCAGCGTCAGAAGCTTTCCTTCTTTTAGTAACTGTCTTGTATCTACCGAATACATAATTTCCTGTCCCGGAAATACCGGAAGCCTGACTCCAAGTCGTTGATATGCCTGAATTCTGAACTTCTTACACAATGTTCGAATCTCCTGCACTCGTTCTACGGATGCATTACGGACTGAGCCATGTGGCGTTACGATCATACCTACAAAGTCCTGATTCAATGCCATGCGTAGCATCGCTAATGTCTCTTTCGGATTTGCAGATCCATCATCTATACCAGGTAGTATGTGACAGTGCATATCTATCTTTTTCATCTCTACTCCTGTATATGTATTATAATAAATTATATATGTCTTTTTGACTATCTTTTTATATCTCCTTAAATGTCCGCAAAGCCTTATTTTATAGGCTCTACGGGCATTTTGCTTTTGTGGTAAACCTCACATATCTAGGTCTATCTTCTTATATTTTCGCTATCAAGCGTGGTTAAAATCGTGGTAAATACTTCTATGCGATTAGACGCTGAACCTCTGATTTTGCGGTATCTATGGACGCATGAGCGTACCAGTTCATTGTGATACTAATGTTTGAATGTCCCATGATATACTGTAAATCTTTTGGGTTCATGTTCTTGCTTGCCAGTCTTGTGCAGAATGTATGGCGTAGCGTATGCGGTGTGATATGTGGCAAGGGATTGTCCTTGTGGTGCTTGTTATATTTCTTTACCATACGGACAAATAAGGCGTTGTAATCAATCGCAACTTTGGGCTTGCCTTTATGATTGACAAATAAGAAATTGCTCTGTCCGTCTATCACAAATGGTTCTGCCTTTGGGCGTTTCTTCATAACCCGTTGAAATGCCTGTATTGTTTCTCTACTTAATGGCACTTGTCTTATTCCGCTTTTCGTCTTAGGCGTTTCAATATAATAGCCCTGTTCCTTGCTCTTTAGTAACTGGTGGTCGATAATTACAACTTCATTCTTGAAATCAATATCAGCTACTGTCAGTCCGCACAGTTCCGAGATACGAAGTCCAGTCTTTAACAGTATCAGCACATCATCATAATGCTTGTGATACACATTGTCTGTCTTGATAAATGAGAGTAAGGCTTGTTCCTGTTCCTCTGTCAATGCGACTTTCTCTTTGGTATCATTTTCTAGGACTTCACTTAACTTAAAATCAAAAGGGTTCTTCCTTACACAATCGTCTTGTATGGCGATATAGAATGACGCTTTTAACGAGCGTTTATGGTTGTTAATGGTGTTATAGGAAAAGCCCTTGTCTTTCATGCGTAACGCCCATTCTTTAGCGTCAGAGGGCTTGATTGTATCAATGCTCCTAGCACCTAATTTGTCCTCTTTCAATAACCGCATGAGTTGTTCCCGTTGTTTTTGTGTGCTTTTCTTCACATTTGCCCTCTGTAAGTTCTGTTTGGCATAGAGTTGGCAAAGCGTCATTTTCTTGCCTGTGCTGTCGATACCGTCCTCAATATCCCGTCTTATCTGCTGTTCCAGTTCACGAAGTGAGGGTTTTTCCCGTTTTTCCTTTGGTGTCGGGTCTGTGGGTGTCAATCTCCAAGCATACACATATTTTGTGTTTCCAAATGCGTCTACATATTTATATAAGTATTTCCCGTCTGTTCGTTGGCTCTCTCCAGTATGCAGGATACGTCCTTTACTATCCCGTCTTTTTTCTTTCATGGTGTCTGCTCCTTTCCTTGTTGGAAAGAGCCTTGATATGACTTGTGTTCATCATAACACATACAAGGCTCATTTGCATTAGATTGCGTCCAATTTGTCAATAACCTGTTCAAACTGTCGGCGTTTAATCTGTATGCGGTTGCCATTCATAATGAGCCAGCCAGCGCCCTTGTTTTCCTCTGCCAAGCGTCTTAACTTGTTTTCTCCGATACGGAAATACTTTGACGCTTCTTCAATGGTAAGGGTATATTTTTCCCATACGGGAATATCCTGTGCATTACTCATAAAACACCCCCTCACTTTCGATTACATCTGCTATATCCGTACACATCTGTTCTACAAGCATTTCCTGTTTTTCGGAAAGGTGGGTACATTCATCAATCATTTTCATGTAGTTTGAGCCTGTCAGCCTGTCGATTTCCTCTATCATCACGATTGACGGCATGACCTGTCTTTCCAGCCATTGCAGAGTGCGTTCCATATTGACAGGTACGGGGTTCATTTCAAAAGGTAAACTGTCATGGGAAATGAATATCTCCCACAGCGGATAATCGGGAAATTGCACAAAATCAGTAATAAGGTAAAACACCAACCCATGAGGGTTATATGTCAATAACAATTCCTCAACTGCCTGTACTGCCTTTTTATCACGCAGACGAATTTCAAAACGGTTGATAATATCCGTATGTTTCTTTTTGGTTGCCTGCTCCTTTTGTTTTTCATACAGGCAGAAATATTTTGTGCTTGCCTTTGAGCCGATATAAAGGGTACTTGCTAAATTACGTTTTTTTTCGCTTAGTTTTCCACCTTGTACATTTTCATAGTTTTTACAGCGACAATCCGCACCGCCATTTTTGTATTTTTCAGACAAAACGGGAATATCCAGCAGACCGCACATATCATTGATTGCCAAGTCAAAACGTCGGATAACACCGCCACAGTCAAGACAGCGGTTTAAAAATGAATACCAATCCCTGTTCTGTGCCTGTAAGACATATTCCATGTTGCGTGAGCCTGCCCCTTTTAATTCTAAAAATACACCCATGTGTTCATCATCAGAAGCCATGACCTTGATTTCCCCGTAGGCATAATGCTCCTTATAGCCATAATACCCATAGTCATAATGGATAAAATAGTCCGCTTTCATGCCAAGCACCTTTCGGATAACTTCTAATGCGTCAGTCGTTGGAAAACGGACAGACAGATAATCAACGAGCAGATAAAAAGGCTTATCACAGACATAGTAATTCAGACAACGCAGGATAATGTTCTGTGTTTCTTTACTTGCGTTGGCTTTTCCGTTCTCAAAGCGGTTGATACTATATCTTGATACATGGGTAAGACTTGCAAGTTCTCCTTGTGAAAGACCGCTTGCAAGACGTTTGTTCTTCATTTCAAGTGCAAATTCTAAATTGTTCATTGTATTCCTCCAATCCCACAACAGCCTTGAAATACCTGTAAACCACTATTCAAAAGAATGTGAAATTACTATCTTCTTAAAACTTCTCATTACTACTCACAGGTTTGGGGTTGTATGGTTTTTGACTTGTCTTTTGTGAAATAGTGCCCCCCTGTTAGATAACGGGGGCACAGTCAAGGCTCGCAGGCTCGCCAGCCGACAAAGCATTTCTTCCCCTTGACACAAGATGTCATGGCGGTAAGCCTGAGAGGCTTCCGCCACCGTGTCAGAAATACTTTGTCAGCAAGTCCTGTTTTGCCTTTTCTAACAAGTTCCATTTCAACCAATATTCATATCTACGGGTTTAATCAGATGGGGATTTCTTTTTGAATGTTTTTGTATTTCATTCTATTGTACTTATTCACTCACAATAGCATAGTAATTCTTATATGCTTATTTGTCAATATCTTTTTTTGTCTTTACAAATCATATTAAGCATGATAGACTTATAACAGTGAAGATATAACGAGATATGGAGGGTTGTGCAATGAAAATAAGCCATTTAGGAAATAATATACAGACCATAAGAAAATTTAGGGGAATGAAACAACAGGAACTTGCGGACAAAATCGGTATCAATATGCAGAGCCTTTCCAAGATTGAAAGAGGGTTGAACTATCCTGCTTATGAAACGCTGGAAAAGATAATGGAAGTGCTGGACGTAACGCCGAATGAATTATTATCGGGAGAATGGAAGTATGTCAATCAGTCTGAAAAAGAAGTCTGTCAGTTTTTAAGAACAGAAGAACGTCTAAATGCAGAACTGAAACACGGACACTATGATAACTTCTTTGACAGCGAGGAAGAATGGCTGGAATATGAATTGGAAAAGTTACGGGAATACATTACAGACTATATCAACGGGAAAAGCATTGAAGCGTCCGACCTTTACCCAATCAAAGAATTTATCCAGCATTTGAAGTTTCAAAAATTACTAGACCGCTATGATGATTTATACAGTATGGATATGTTTGGGGAAAGCATAGAGGGACATAAATATAGGACACCTTATCAAGTCGTGAAAATGATAAATCCGAACTCAAAAGAGGATATGGAACTGTTACGGGAAGTATTAAGAAATAACCATTTTGATGATGAGGACGAGTAATCTTTTTCCTCTTGCGAGAAGATACAGCAAACAAAAAGCCCGATCAAGAGTGCAAAGCACCACCAATGGTGGCAAGCTCTTGACAGGGCTTTTTCTTTTCTGTTGTGGGTACTCAAGAGGAAAAAAGGAAAAGTGTGATGTCTCAATTTTTTTATCTTGCACGCATAAAAAGATTGAAAGAGGTGTTTGTTTCCAGTATAATGTTTTTTGTATAGAAGCAAGGATTGAATTTTTTTGAAAGAAAGGGTTGACAGTCATGTTCACACATTGTTACGCTTGCGACAGACAGACAGACAGACAAGTAAATTCTGCCCTTTTTTCAATTCTATCAATAATAAACAGAACGCACAGATTATCCAGTTATAAAGGGGAGTTTGTGCGTTTTTCTATGCAAAGAATTTATGAAAAATAAGGAGTGAACAAACTATGAAGAAAAAACAAGTCCTTGCAGTAAGTTCCGCATTGATGATTGGAACAACAACTGCACTTACAGGGCTTCCTACTCCTGTCATGGCACAGGAAAACACAGAAGTTGTGCAGGAAGCCGTTGTAGAAGAAAACAAGACAGAGCAAGTTCCTGTGGAACAGAAAACAGAAAACGCAGAAGTACAAGAGAATATAACAGACAAGGAACAGGAAGAAACTGCTGAAAATGCAGAAACTTTAAAAGAAGAAAGTACAAAACAGGAAACACCTGCAACACCAGAAAAAGAAGTGGTTACCGAAGATAAGACCGTTGAAGCAAGCAAAAATACAGAAGTAAAAGCTGGAAGCATTGCTATTGATGAAACACATTTTCCAGACAAAGTATTTAGAGAACAAATCATTGCAGAATTTGATAAAGACGGCGATAGTGTGTTATCTGTTGATGAAATATCAAAAGCCCAATTCTTAAACTTACATGGTATGAAAACGATATCTTCATTAGAGGGTATTCAATATCTAACAAATTTGCAGTCTTTAGATGTTTCTACGACTTCTGTTTCAGACTTAAGTCCGGTTAAAAACTCATCTTTAAAAAGATTAGATTGTCGTTCTTCAAAAGTAGGAAGCGTTGATTTAACACGTTATCCGAATTTGGAAGCTTTCCTTTGCGATAATACATCAATTAACAGTCTTGATGTATCTAAGAATGAAAAATTGAATACGTTATTTGCAGATAGTACCTCTATTTCCAATTTAGATGTAACAAACAATCCTAACTTAGAACAACTATCTTGTAGCAATACAGGATTAATGGAACTTGATGTCACACATAATCCGCAATTAGTCACTTTAGATATAGGAGATACAAAAGTAAAAACACTTGATATAAGTAAGAACCCTAATTTGAAACAACTATCATGTTATATGACAAATATAGCTGAATTAGATGTAACAAAAAACACAAAACTGACACGCCTTTTTTGTCATGATACAACTATTAAAAAATTAGATTTAAGCAATAATTTAGAACTTGAAATGCTACGTTGCGGTGAAATTTTTGAACAAGGGATAAGAGGTCTTGATATAAGTAAAAACACAAAAATTAAAAAATTAATTTGCGATGATTTATACTGGTTAAATGTCGGAGAGAATAAAGTTCTTGAAAATAATCATGCTTTTGTAGGCAACGGTTATATTGATATTAAAGGGAATAAAATCGACTTAAAAAAAGATGTTGAACAAGGAATAGATATTTCAAAAGTAAAAGTTACTGCAAATGGAACTTTAGATAAAGATACAGGAATTATAACGGTAGATGATGTAAAAAAACCAGTTACTTATGAGTATGATTGCGGTACTTATAAAGACGGAAACGTTGTTTTAAAAGTAGAATTATCGTTAAACTCACAAGGAGAAGATAATACAGCACCAACTATTTCTGCAAATGATGTTACATTGAATGTAGGCGATACTTTCGACCCATTGGCAAATGTAACAGCAACAGATAAAGAGGACGGAACTATCACTTTGACAAAAGATAATATTGTTGCAAATGATGTAGATACTTCTAAGGCTGGTACTTACCATGTGACTTATAAAGTAACAGATAAAAACGGAGCTTCTGTTAAAAAAACGATTACTGTAACTGTGAAACAAAATACAGGCGACCTTAACTCTGCTCCAATCATTTCAGCAAATGATGTTACATTGAATGTAGGCGATACGTTCGATCCATTGGCAAATGTGACAGCAACAGATAAAGAGGACGGAACGATTATTTTAACAAAAGATAACATTATTGCAAATGATGTAGATACTTCTAAGGCTGGCACTTATCATGTAACTTTCCGTGTAGTAGATAAAAATGGTGCAATTACTGAAAAAACAATTACAGTTACCGTAAAAGAAAAAGCAACAAATAAACCTGTAAGTCCACAACAGCCACAGAAACCGAGCAAGCCAACTACTCCAACAAAGCCTAGCGGACAAAAGAACCCTGTAAAAACAGGTGATATGACAAACGTAGGATTGTTTACTTCTATGTTTGCTGGTTCAACCGGTGTATTAGCTGTTTTATTCGGTAAAAAACGTAAAAGAAATAAGAACAATTAACAAAATGTATAATAACAATCAATAGCGACTAATGATTTTCATGTAAAAGGACACCAAACTATACGGTGTCCTTTTCAAATTCTTACGTCATATCAAGGCTCATTCAATCGTGGTAAATTCGTGGTAAAATGAGTGCTTTCCTATATTTCAAAATGCTTGAAAGTATAGTGTTTATGCGGATAATCAAAAATCAGATATAAAATTTGTATATAAATTTCACTTATTTTTTACAGCACAAATACCACCTGATACTTTTGACTTGTACACAAGGTGGAAAAATTATCAATCTGCGTTATCACTATTTCATGCACTGCAAAAATAGTATTTAATTAGTCTTATTTCTTGACTACCTTTTATTACTGATTAAGACTACCATGTTTTGACAATATTTGCAATAGACAAAGGGTGTCAATTTCTGTTTGGGGACGGGGTTTTTTTGAAAAAACCCCGTCCCCAAACAGACTTCTACCTGTCCCTTTTGAATTGTGTGTATTTTTACTTTTCTTTTTTATTTGGGTTTCCGGATTTTCTAACCTGTCCCTTTTTGGAATTGTGGAATGTTTTTGTACAATTTGTTCTTTTACGCACTTTTAACATACGAAGAAAACGCCAATTCTTTCTGAACTGGCGCTTTTCTACCTATATACATTCTCTCGCTTCTGTTTCTTCTTCCAGCAGGTTCTCCATGCTTTTCAGGCTGATGTACAGGGTTGATGTGTTATGAAGTAGTGCTGATACGGTTGGCTGTAGGATTCCGGTGACGCCGAGTATGATGAGGGCGGTGTTGAATCCTACGATGTTGCGGTAATTTTTGTGAATTCGTTTCATTAATTTATTACTGATCAGCTTCAGTGTTACGATCTCGCTCAAGTCGTCGCCGCTCATAGTCACGTCTGCGATTTCGCGGGCGATCTCTGCGCCGTCGCTGATTGCGATTCCGATATCTGCTGCGGATAGTGCCGGTGAATCGTTGATTCCGTCTCCGATCATGATGACTTTTCGTCCGGCGGCTTTTTCCTGCTCTACGAAGTTTGCCTTGTCTTCCGGCAATACTTCCGAGTAATATACGTCCACGCCTACTCGTTTGGCGATTGCTTTTGCGGTGCGGTCGCTGTCTCCGGTCATCATGACTACTTTGCTGATGCCTGTTGCCTTCAGATTTTTGATAATCTGTGGTGCTTCTTCTCTCAGCGGGTCTTCGATGCAGATGACTGCTGCCAGTTTTCCTTCGATTGCCATGTACAAATGTGAGTATTCGGATGGCAGTTCTTGGAATTTTTCTGCCATTCCTTCTGGGATCTGGCTCTCTTCATCTTCGAATACGAAATGATAGCTTCCAACGACAACTTTTTGATCATTGATTTTGGAGGAAATGCCGTGTGCCACGATGTACTCTACTTTTGAGTGGAACTCTTCATGGATAAGCCCTTTGTCCTGTGCTGCATTTACAACTGCTTTTGCCATGGAGTGTGGAAAATGTTCTTCCAGGCAGGCGCCGATTCTCAGCAATTCGTCTGGTGTCTTATCGCAGAATGGTACGACATCTACGACTGTCGGCTGTGCTTTTGTCAGTGTTCCTGTCTTGTCAAATACGATGGTGTCTGCTTCTGCCATTGCTTCCAGATATTTTCCGCCTTTAACTGTGACGTTGTAGCTGCTTGCCTCACGGATTGCAGACAATACGGAAATCGGCATGGCCAGTTTCAGTGCGCATGAAAAATCTACCATCAATACAGCCAGTGCTTTTGTTACATTTCTTGTAAGAAGATAGGTAAGACCTGTTCCCGCCAATGTGTATGGAACGAGTTTATCCGCCAAATGTTCTGCCTTGCTTTCCAGTCCGGATTTGAGTTTCTCGGATTCTTCGATCATCGTCACGATCTTCTCAAATTTACTTGATCCATTTGCCTCTCTTACACGTATAGTAAGCTCGCCTTCTTCTACAACCGTTCCGGCATACACTTCTCCATTTTCTATCTTGCGTACTGCCACGGACTCTCCAGTCAAAGACGCCTGGTTGACCATTGCCTCGCCTTCCACAACTGTTCCGTCAAATGGAATTACATTTCCCATGTGGATGCGTATCCGGTCGCCGCTCTTTACAGATGAAAATGGTACTAATACTTCCTGACCGTCGCTGACAAGCCATACTTTGCTGATGTTCAGTGACATGCTTCTTGCCAGGTCACCAACGGATTTCTTGTGTGTCCACTCTTCCAGTATTTCGCCGATTCCAAGCAGGAACATGACGGATCCTGCAGTTGCGATATCTCCGCGGAACATAGATACTCCGATTGCGGTCGCATCCAGTACCGGTACTTCAATCTTGCCTTTTGCCAGTGTACGCACACCCATCCAAAGATATTTCACAGATTTTACTGCTGTAATACATGCTCTGACCGAATATGGCAAAAATAATTTATTTCCATAATGATAGATTACAGTTTCAACTAACTTATCCCAATATTCCTGATTCAGTTCGCGTCCGGAATTCTGTGCATAATTTTCCGGAATGTCAACTTCCTCATAACGGAATGTTTGAAGCAGTTTGATTACTTTCTCTCTGTCGCCTTTGTAACAGATCGTAAAGTCTCCCGTGCGGTTCTGTACTTTTGCAGATGTAATCATATCCTGGGATTCCAGATAATATTGCATCCGGTCTGCCTGCTCAAATGTCATTCTGTACTGTACAGCATGGGCACGGATCCTGCCTTTAATCTCATGCTTGATTACAAATTTCATGTATATTTTCCTTCTTTCCCTGCTTTCTTCCTTCTCTGCTTACCTCGCAGTGATTCGCTCGCAGTGGTTCGCTTGCTGTGGTTCGCTTGCTGTTGATTCTCTTGCTGTGATTCGCTTGCTGTTGATTCTCTTACAACTTGTCAAGACACCTGCAGTCTTAACCACAGGTGTCCTGATTTTTCCTTACATTTTTATAATTATCACAATAATTTTTATGCTAGTTCTCCTTGAACTACCCTGCTGTCTGACTTAGCTGTCTTACTTACCTGTCTGACTTTGCTGTCTGACTTAGCTGTCTTACTTACCTGTCTGACTTTGCTGTCTTATCTGCGTTCTTACTCGGCTGTCTCTTCAGCAAAATCTGTCTCATCAGCTTCTGCTGCTTCCTCTGCTTCTTCAGCCTCTTCTGCTGCTACTGCCTCTGCGTACTCCTGCTCTTCTTTTGCTGCTCTGTCTTCGTTGATCTGCTGTGCTTCTGCATATACGTCCTCTGCATTTTCCTGAATTGTAGCTGCTGTCTTAAGCACACACTCTTTTGCTCTTAAAACTGCTGCTGTACAGTTTGTGTATAATTTTTTAGCGTCCTTGCTGGACAGAACTTTGATTCCTGCAGTTCCGAATAATACTCCTGCTGCAAAGATTCCTGTCTTCTTTCCATCTACTTTTTTTAAGCCTTTTAAAATGTTTGACATCTTTTGTCTCCTGCCTTTCTTTCTACTTCTAGGTTCTTATATGATGTTAGTATATGTGATATGTACTTTTTGGTTCAGTACTATATCATCACTTTGAATTCACTAAATTGTAACGCATTTGTTTTTTCATTTCCACTTCTTTTTCCTTATTGATAATTATTGCTCACTTGAGCAGGCTTATTGATTTTTGTTCTCATTATAACTGAAATTGAATATCATTACGCACGAATTATCTGTCTTTTTCTTCCTCATCCATATCCATTTCATCTATATACATTCTAAGTCCTACTGTGCTTGTGACCGGCAGGGAAAATATAATTGTTTTTTCTTTGCTGTCAAGTCCTGTCTGCTCCATCATGGCTTTCATGATTGCATTTTTCTGTTTCTTTCTTGTGACGATCAATATGATTTCTTTTTCTGCCGCCAGTGATACGCCAAGAAATTTTTCTGCTGTTTCCATGCCGGTTCCTTTCGCATGGATCACGGTTCCGCCTCCGGCTCCTACACTTCTCGCCACGTCCATCACGGTGTCGATGCACCCCTGATTGGCAATTGCTACTAATAATTCATATTCTGTTTCTTTCAAAGTGGACTCCTCCTCCCGTTCAAATTTCTCGCTCTGTATCAGGAAATGTAATGTTTTTTCTCCGCCGATGCTGCTGAGTGGCACGATAAATGCAATTCCGGTTCCCGGCACATCGATCTGCATCTTTACAATCATTTCCCGCCTTAGTTTCTTCCACGTTTCTTCTGTTACCACCGATAGAATTACGACCTTTTCTGATTCTTCCAATCCGAAATAGTCCAACATCTCACTATTTGCGGTTCCACGTCCCAATGTTGTAAAGAAAACCATATGCTCATTTTTCTTATAAAATTCTTCAAATTTCTTCTTTCGGTTCCGGTCTGTAATCGTCACTATCATATATAATCTACTCATAAATTATCTCCGAACTTTCTAATTTTCTTAAACATTTTCCATCTTCACTAATATGCGCCTTGTAAAAATCTCTATCCCTGTTTACAACTCGACTGTTTACAACTCAATGATTTCTTGATTGTCTACATTGTCTAGATTTTCTATGCATACTTTTATACTTGTGTAATCTTTTGCTGCCTGTTTTTCTTTCATCTGTTCCTGAATCTGATAGATCAGTCCAAGGATTTGAATTGTTATAAGCGGCGTCATTGCTACCATAGCTACCACTCCAAACGCATCTGTCACAACATTTCCACCTAGCGCCTCGCATGCTCCCATTGAAAATGGCAGTAAAAATGTTGCTGTCATCGGTCCGGATGCTACGCCTCCTGAGTCAAATGCGATTGCTGTGAATATTTTGGGCACGAAAAATGTTAATCCAAGGGCTACTGCGTATCCTGGGAGCAGAAACCACAAAATCGAAATGCCGATAAGCACCCGCACCATTGCCAGTCCCAGAGAGAATGCGACTCCGATGGACAGACTCATTCCCATTGCTTTTGCGGAAATGGCTCCGGAAGTCAGTTCTTCTACCTGTTCCGTTAATACATATACTGCTGGTTCCGCTTTTACGATAAAGTAACCGATCAGCATACCAATCGGCACGATGATCCATGGATAGGAAAGCCCCGCAATCACTTGACCCAGATAATTACCTGCCGGCATAAATCCCACATTTACCCCTGTTAGGAAAAGTACAAGACCTATGTATGTATAAATGATTCCTATAATAATTTTTACCAACGTCTTTTTGTGAAGATGTAATGATACAATCTGAAAAATGAAGAAAAATAAAATAATTGGCAGTAAAGAGATCAGCATTTCTTTTATATAATAAGGAAGCCCTTCTTGAAAAAGCTGCCACATTTCTACTGAATTATCGGTCTTCACAATCATTGTCTGTTCGTATCCACTTCCCCCTGGGTGGTAAAGTAAGCCAAGCAGCAATACTGCCAGAATTGGTCCGACTGAACACAATGCAACCAGACCAAAGCTATCATTTTCCGCATGTTTATCACTTCGAACTGCTGAAAATCCGATTCCTAACGCCATAATAAATGGTACTGTCATAGGTCCTGTTGTTACTCCGCCCGAATCAAATGCCACTGTCAGAAAATCTTGTGGAACAATGCTTGCCAAAATGAATATGATCGGGTACAAAATTAAAAGCATATGTGCCAGTGGAATTCCAAATAACATTCGAAGTACTGCGGCTACAAGAAATATTCCAACTCCTGTTGCTACTGCAATAATCAGCGTGTAATTGGGAATGGATGGAACTTGTTCAGCCAATACTTGAAGATCCGGTTCTGATATGGTGATGATAAAGCCAAGGATAAAACACAGCACTATCACTACACTTATCTTTCTTGTATTGGTCAGTTTCGTTCCTATTCGTTCTCCCATAGGAGTCATCGCCATCTCTGCTCCAAGTGTAAAGAACATCATTCCGATGATCAGGAGAACCGCACCAACAACAAAAGTCATCAGGACGCTGTTTGGAATGGGCGCAATGCTAAAGCATAACACCAGCACAATGCCTATGATCGGCAACACAGCTCCTAATGACTCTTTTAGTTTTTCCAGTAAATTTTTTTGATATAATTGTAATCCCATAAACGCCTTTCTTCTATATTTAATATGTATTAATTAATATGTATCCTTTAATAAAATACCTTTTCAAACACTATTTTAATGATCTTGAGACTCGCTTAACGACCTTGGGACTCGCCCCAGCATCTTTTAATTATTTTAACATAAATGTGGTTGTTTTTTGAAGCTTTAAAGACGTTAATATTATGCTAAGTTTTTAACAACTTGGCATAGGGTTTTATATAATAAGAAAGTAAATTTCTTATTATACAAAAAAACCTGTAAGTATTATACTTACAGGTTTTAGCTCCCCGAGTAGGGTTCGAACCTACGACCCTTCGGTTAACAGCCGAATGCTCTACCACTGAGCTATCGAGGAATATTAGGTACATGTACCTTCAAAACTGCATATAAGAAACTTTTTAACATCTTACCTATCCACCTTACTTGGTTATGCCCTCGACCTATTAGTAACAGTCAGCTCCATGTGTTACCACACTTCCACCTCTGTCCTATCTACCTCGTCGTCTTCAAGGGGTCTTACAACTTTCGTTGGGATATCTCATCTTGAGGGGGGCTTCACGCTTAGATGCCTTCAGCGTTTATCCCGTCCCGGCTTGGCTACTCTGCTATGCTCCTGGCGGAACAACAGATCAACCAGCGGCCAGTCCATCCCGGTCCTCTCGTACTAAGGACAGCTCCTCTCAAATATCCTACGCCCACGCCGGATAGGGACCGAACTGTCTCACGACGTTCTGAACCCAGCTCGCGTACCGCTTTAATGGGCGAACAGCCCAACCCTTGGGACCTACTTCAGCCCCAGGATGCGATGAGCCGACATCGAGGTGCCAAACCACTCCGTCGATGTGAACTCTTGGGAGTGATAAGCCTGTTATCCCCAGGGTAGCTTTTATCCGTTGAGCGATGGCAATCCCACTTTATACCACCGGATCACTAAGTCCTACTTTCGTACCTGCTCCACCCGTCGGTGTCGCAGTCAAGCTCCCTTCTGCCTTTGCACTCTTCGAATGGTTTCCGACCATTCTGAGGGAACCTTTGAGCGCCTCCGATACCCTTTCGGAGGCGACCGCCCCAGTCAAACTCCCCACCTGACATTGTCCCCCGACCTGTTTAAGGCCGCTGGTTAGAAACCCAGTACTGCAAGGGTGGTATCCCAACAGCAGCTCCACGGCAACTGGCGTTACCGCTTCTTAGCCTCCCACCTATCCTGTACATGCAATACCGAATCCCAGTATCAAGCTGGAGTAAAGCTCCATGGGGTCTTTCCGTCCTGGCGCAGGTAACCAGCATCTTCACTGGTATTTCAATTTCACCGGGTGCATTGTTGAGACAGTGCCCAAATCATTACGCCTTTCGTGCGGGTCGGAACTTACCCGACAAGGAATTTCGCTACCTTAGGACCGTTATAGTTACGGCCGCCGTTTACTGGGGCTTAAGTTCAAAGCTTCGCTTGCGCTAACCTCTCCCCTTAACCTTCCAGCACCGGGCAGGCGTCAGCCCATATACTTCACCTTTCGGTTTTGCATAGACCTGTGTTTTTGCTAAACAGTTGCTTGGGCCAATTC